>NZ_PVRE01000001.1:0-975766 GCF_002998605.1 Bacillus sp. MZGC1 | reverse complement strand
AGGTTACCCACGTGTTACTCACCCGTCCGCCGCTAACATCCGGGAGCAAGCTCCCTTCTGTCCGCTCGACTTGCATGTATTAGGCACGCCGCCAGCGTTCGTCCTGAGCCAGGATCAAACTCTCCGAGGTATGCAGGATGCATATCACACATGCGTTGCTACACGATGTAGCGAACTTAGCATGTGATCATTTCCTGCCTCGCCAGTTTGACTGACTACCTATGATGTTTCATAGGATTTTTTTATAAAAACTCGAATTAACAGGTACGTTTTGTCTTGTTTAGTTTTCAAAGATCATCTTCATCGTCTCTCAGAGGCGACTTTATTAATATAACATTCTATCAAGATAAAGTCAACAACTTTTTTCTTTATGTTATTTAATAACCGCGCTGTTTTAGCGGCGAATACAAATATAACACCTTTCGAGAGAGGAAACAAGTATTTTTTCTAAATAATTTATTTTTCCTTATCTCTTCCTATATAATCATACAAAAATTGATTGCCACAGGAATTCTCTATTGTTGATCCTGAAGGTCTTTAGTATATTTATAATAGAAGAAAACTAAATAACCGCAGGGGGAGCTTTGTGCTGAGAGTGAACACTCGTTGTTCTGACCCTTTGAACCTGTCAGTTAATACTGAAGTAGGAATGTGGATTCAATTGAATACATGTGGTGTATTCAACTCGATATGTTTTTCTATGAATAACATACTCATCCTTACACGGTCTCTCCTTGCTCAATTCATGAAAAAGGAGATTTTTTTATGCAGCAATCAAATCAATTGGTACGACTGATGGAAATCGCAATTATGACTTCACTTGCACTTGTATTAGATTACTTATCAGGTCTCTTTTTAAGAATGCCAAATGGCGGATCTCTTGCGCTGATAATGATACCCGTCATTCTTATGTCTATTAGATGGGGAATATCAACCGGGTTTATCATTGGTGTGCTTATTGCAGGCCTTCAGCTGATGAATGGCCCTATTATCGCTACACCTGTTCAAGGATTTCTCGATTATTTCGTCGCATCTGTTGTCATTTCCCTAAGCGGTCTATTTTCTGGATTGATCAAAAAAGCCATTCAGGATCAAAAGCGAAAGCAGCAATTCTTCTATATTACCTTATCCGTATTTGTTGCAAGTTTCTTTAGACTGTTGACGTTCTTTATCTCTGGTGTTGTTTTCTTTTCTCATTATGCACCAAAAGGAACTCCAGGTTGGGTTTACTCTTTAATTTATAACAGCACATATATGGTTCCTTCATTTATTATTTGCAGTATCGTTCTTTGCATACTCATACCAAGTGCATCTCGTTTGGTTTTTCCTCACAAAAAATAACTGGCTGATTTCAGCTGGTTATTTTTTTATGCATAAATTGCCGCTCTATGGAATCTATTAATAGTAGAAGATTTCATGCTGGAGGTACGCCAATGAACCCTTACCCCATTATGCTGTGCTGTTATATTCTCAGTCTTGCTTATTTTTTGGCAGGTTTCTATGAAGCTTTAAAGATAGCAGGAATAAAAGGAAAAGTAGAAGCTTCTCCTCTTATCTCTTATATGCTGCTAGCTGTGCTTTTCACTTTTTTCTCTCATTATTATTGGAAACTGACGATTTAATTCGGTGTAGATGGTCATGTAATACAGGCAGCTCCCACCCATACCCTATTTCATTATACTTCTCGCCAGCCAGCTCGAACTGGCTGGTAACGACAAAATGAGGTTGAAGCTTTTGATAAAAATGCTTTGCCGAATTTTGTTCAAATACCCACAGCATTATATTCTGATACCCTTTCTCTATTAAATAACTCACTCCTTCTGCAATTAAAGCGATACCTGCTCCTGATTTCTGTTTCTCTTGCAATAAATAGATCGCGTAAAGTTCTCCATCATATGTTGAATAGCGCTCATCACGTTGTTTTCCAAAAGAAGCAAAACCAAATACCCCCTCGGCATCTTCTGCGACAAACGTCCCTTCAAGTGACCTTCTTCTCCAGCTCTCTTCTCGATCTTCTATATTTAAACCATCCAAATAATCCTGATTAATAATGCCTTGATAAGTCGTCTGCCAGCTCTTCACATGTATTTCGGCAATTTTAGGAATATCTTTTTGTACAGCATGCCTCACCTTCATCCGCGCCACTCCTTCTCACTGTTTTCACCCTATCTTCATTATGATAAATTCCTATTTCCTAAAATTCAATCAATAAAGGATATCCGTTGACATTTTGTCAACACACCTTTATATTGGGTACGACTTCTTCTATAGAAGAGTTGAAACATCATACAAAGGATGGCGTAAAAGATGGATTTTAAGACAACTGAGCTTGGGCCGCTCTTAAAGGAAAAATTGCAACAATGTTCTCTATCTTTAAGAGATCTCAGCACATACACAGGAATTGATAAAGCGACACTGTCTCGAATCATGAATGGAAAAAGAAAACCAACTTTGAATCACCTGCAGCGGCTTTCAGATTCTCTGAACATATCATTAGATCAACTATTGACTGCTGCAGGGTTTCCAGTCAAAAGCGAAAAGGTGCACGGTGATACGTTCATTCAAGCGGTAGAAGAGATCGAAAAAATACTGAAAGATCAGGACGTCTACGACGGTACATTTAGTCAGACCAAATTGAAACAAAAGTTAAACGAATACGAAGCCTATAGCCAAACAAACGAGGGAAAAGAAACGATCTCGGCAAATTTTGAGAAAAAGATGGAGACGCTAAGCGGCGTCGGACCATTCCTTCAACATTTGAAAAACATGTACAGCTTATTTATGACCGGACGGGGGACTTCTCGAGAATTAATGGTGATGGGGGGCGCACTCCTTTATTTCATTATGCCTGTTGACTTAATACCAGATTATATTTTTCCGATCGGCTATATTGATGATGCTGCGGCTGTGAAAATTGTCATAGACCAGCTGACAAATAGGTAGCAGGACAAGAAGCTATGAAAAAACAGTACAGCATTGACTTCGTACTTTTATTCACTGTGATTTGTTTATTTGTCATCAGCCTGATAGCTGTATATAGCGGATCGGGACAGTATGAAACGCAAGATATGTTTTATTTCGTCAAAAGACAAATTTTCTGGTATATCGTCGGTTTCGGCCTCATGGCAGCTGCTGCATACTTTGATTATGAACTGCTTGAGCGTTTATCTTTTCGGTTATTTGCAGGTGGTATTTTCCTCATTATTCTCGTGCATTTTTTCGGAACGAGTCAAAACGGATCCCAAAGGTGGATCAGCTTCGGTTCAATCAAAGTTCAGCCATCAGAGTTCATGAAAATTTTTGTGATCCTGCTGCTAGCGGCTGTCTTGAACCAATACAAGCATCAGCGATTTTCGTTTAAAGAAAGCATCATTCCTACAAGTAAAGTCGTTTGCTGGACCTTTGTCCCTTTTTTCCTCATCTTAATTCAGCCTGATTTAGGGACAGCGCTCGTGATATTATCCATCGCCTTTACACTGATGCTTGTGTCAGGGATTTCTAGCAAGATGATGGCCGCATTAATGGCTACTTTTCTTACACTTCTTGCATTTTTGGTCTACTTGCACAATGAGCACTTTGAGCATTTTACAAAAATCATTAAGCCTCATCAGCTTGATCGCATTTATGGCTGGCTCTCTCCTGATGAATTTGATTCAACATACGGGTATCAGCTGAAACAATCGATGCTCGGCATTGGATCAGGTCAATTATCAGGAAGCGGTTTTACACAGGGGCATCAAGTACAAGGAGGTAATATCCCTGAAGCGCATACGGATTTTATATTTGCCGTTATTGGTGAGGAGTTTGGTTTTATCGGCGCCTCCCTTTTGATGTGTTTGTACTTAATGATGATTTACCGAATCATTCATGTGGCTATGCATGCTAATACGCTTTATGGATTGTACATATGTGCGGGAGTCGTTGGGCTGATCGTGTTTCAAGTTTTCCAAAACGTAGGGATGACAGTCGGTTTAATGCCTGTGACGGGACTCGCGCTTCCTTTTATCAGCTATGGGGGCAGTGCGCTTTTGACCAACATGATCGCCATTGGCCTCGTGTTTAGCGTCAATCTTAGGTCATCATCCTATATGTTTGGGCGCAATTGGAATTGAAGATGATGACATTTCTTCTATCTCATCTCAAAAGAGTCGACCGCATTCTTGTTGGAACGATTGTGTTCCTCTGTTTATTTGGTTTACTGATGGTTTACAGTGCGAGTTATCCTTTAGGAGAAGTGAAGTATGAAAAGGGCAGCTATTTCTTCATCAAACAATGGCAATGGCTCCTGATTGGGGGATTCTTTTTCTTCATTGCCGCTCTGTTCCCTTATCAGATTTATCGTAAATGGATTCGGTGGCTTGTTATGCTGTCATTGTTATGCCTGATCCTAGTCCTGCTTCCTGGAATCGGTGTTGTCAAAAACAATTCCCAGCGCTGGGTTCAGTTGGGCTCTCTCATGCTCCAACCTTCTGAAGCTGTGAAACTAGTGATGGTGATCTATTTTGCCTATGTGTACGCGAAAAAACAGGCGTACATTACATCTTTTAAAAAAGGCGTACTGCCGCCACTCATTCTTTTAGGTCTTGTTTTTTTGTTGATCTTAAAGCAGCCTGATTTAGGCACAGCTGTGTCTATTTTATTAAGCTGCGGCATCATTTTATTATGCGCTGGGCTGAAAACGCACCATCTCATTTTGCTAGGATCGACTGCGGCAGCAGGTATCACATTTTTTGCAGTGACAGCTCCTTATCGTTTGAAGCGGCTGACTTCTTTTCGTGATCCTTTTCAGTATGAAGATGGAGATGGATATCAGCTGATTCATTCGTATCTCGCAATGAATTCAGGCGGGCTGACAGGGAATGGCTTAGGCGGGAGCATTCAAAAGCTAGGCTTTCTTCCTGAAGCCCATACGGATTTTATCATGGCCATCATCAGTGAAGAGCTGGGAATCATGGGGATTTTGTTTGTGATTGGTGCATATCTACTCATCATGTATCGCGCTATGCGAATTGTGCAGGCTTTACACGACCCTTTTGGAAAGCTGTTAACGATCGGGCTCACGTTTCAAATCATGCTCCAAGCAGTCTTTAATTTAGGCGCTGTCTTTGGTCTTCTTCCAATCACAGGCATTCCGCTTCCCTTTATTAGTTATGGCGGCTCCTCCCTAGTGTTCATGATGATATCTGCTGGTATTCTCGTGAATCTTTCTTCATATGTAAAGAGGAATCCATACTGGGCAAATGCCAAATAGACACCTTCTGATGGAAGGTGTCTATTGATTTTATTCTTCTATTTGAGTATCAGCGATCTCTTTTTTTCTTGGTTGTTTGATTTCATTCGTTAGTTCCTGAATGCTTTGCTTCACATTGCCTTTGCCGGAAAAGTTCTCAATAATTTCTTTGACATCAATTCCAGAGGATGCTTTCAGGCTTTCTTGCAGACTGGACATGAGGTTTGTAGCATAGCCAGTGACTTTATTGGCACCGCTGCCTTCGCCGTTACCTCCCGTATCCACAACAGTAATTTTATCAATGTTAGAAAGTGGTGCAGATACTTGCTTCGCATATTCAGGAAGCATTTTCACAATCATATCAAGGATTGCTGCCTGACCATACTGTTCGAATGCTTCAGCGATTTTCTCTTTGGCTTCGGCTTCCGCAAGTCCTTTCAGTCTAATGACTTCTGCTTCGGTTTCCCCTTTCGCACGATCAGCTTCCGCTTTGGCAAGCCCGTCAATTCGGACTTTCTCAGCTTCTGCCTTTGCCATTGCTTCAATGCTGTATTTCTTGGCATCTGCTTCAGCGAGGCGTTTCGCTTTTTCCGCCGCAGCTGACTGCTCAACAGCATAACGATCCGCATCTGCTTTCTTTTTCACTTCAGAATCGTATTGACGCTCACGACGCTGGATCTCTTTTTCTTCCAATTCAATTTGCTTCTGACGTTCAATGATTTTCACTTGCATTTCTTGTTCAGTTACGTGCTGACGGTTACGAGCTGTTTCAAGATCGTACGCTTGGTCGGCACTTGCTTTCGCTGTATCCTGTTCACGTCTGAATTCTGCTCTTTTCAGCTCATTGACCTTTTCTGCTTCAGCGATTTCAGTAGCACGCTCAAGCTCAGATTTCTTCGCATCTTTATCTGCTTCGGCACGTTTGATACGTGTTTCCTTATCCGCTTCAGCTGTTGCAATATCTGCATCGCGTTTCACTTGGGCAATTCTCGGTTTACCTAGTGATTCTAAATAGCCATTTTTATCACGGACATCTTTGATCGTGAACGACACAATGACGAGGCCCATTTTCGCTAAATCTTGAGAAGCGACACGCTGTACTTCTTGAGAAAATTTTTCTCTGTTTTTATAAATCTCTTCGACTGTCATTGATCCTAAGATGGAGCGAAGGTGTCCTTCTAGTACTTCTCTCGCTTCGTTTTCGCGGTCTTCTTTCGTTTTACCTAAAAATTGCTCTGCAGCAGTAGCAATTTCTTCAATCGATCCGCCAATTTTAATGATGGCCGTTCCGTCCGCCATGACTGGTACACCTTGTTCGGTATAGACTTCAGGCGTTGAAACATCTAGCTTGCTAGATAGTAAGCTGAGCGGCTCTGCTTGTTGAAAAACAGGGAGCACAAAGGTACCTCCGCCTCTTACAATCTTAATCTTGTTTCCACCTTCATCCACGTGGACATTTTTACTTCCTAGGTAACTTCCTGTGACAATTAACGCTTCATCTGGACCTGCTGTCCGGTATTTCGAAACAAATACACCAATAAGTGCAATAAGAATCACAAGCACAATTCCAATGATAATCAAAATGGTTGTTCCTGGCATAGCATTCCCTCCTAGATTTCTTCATTTGGTATAACTGATAAGACGCCTTTGTTCACTTCGACGACCAGCACCCGGGTTCCATATGGAATCTCCTCTTCGTCGAAACTGACGGCAGGCTTTGAGATTTTCCCGCTATTACTAATTAACAGCACTTCTCCAAACCCGTCTTTTGGAACAGATACAATGATCTCCCCAGTTCTTCCTTTTAAGTCGGCCTCTGTATATGAAAGAGATTCTTCAGCAGAGGAAAGAGGGACTAAGACAAATACATTCAAACAGGTCACAAGGACCACTGCGAGGATGGCAGATAATACTGCGCCAAGTCCACTCCCTACAATTGCTGTTTTTTCAGAGATAAACCCTCCAGCCGAGAAAAAGGTAAGAAATGCGAGGATCAATGTTGGTTGAAGGAATGAAACAGGAATCGCTTCAAACAATCCATCAAATACATCGCCGAAAAAGACGAAAACTAGTGTCAGGATTCCTGATATCATCAATATGTATAAATACAGCGTCTCAAGCGGCAGCCCGAACACATCCATCTTCCTCACCCTTTCTTCATGAAATGAACAGCCTTTGTTTCATTTAGACCATGCTCACCTCCAATGTATTCCTTCTAACAGGTAATACGAACCACTTTTGTAAAGGTTTCAAATTTCCTCACAATTCTTCACAGGAATTCCCCGATAGCTCAAGAATGATTGTCATGTACCACTATGTTAAAATTTGATCTTGAGGTGATGAAAATGAGTTTATTACATGAGGCAAGACAAGAATTGTGGCAAAAGCTGCAAGGTTTGAACGAAGAACAATTGAATCAAAAATTATCTGATGATACTTGGAGTATTCAAGAGGTGGCAGATCACTTAAAGAAGATGGATCTCATGGCAGCAAAACATCTAGCTGCTGAGGGAAAAAAAGCACCGATCAAGGAATATGAGCCAAAGCCGGTGGAAATGGCAGAGGACCGTTCTAGAAAAGCCACTGCGCCTAGAATTGTTGAGCCTGAACGCAAGCATGTGACACCTACACATTTAAAGGATGAGCTCGATACAGCACGTGAACAGCTCAATCAAATTTTATCAACGTTTACTGAGGAAGATTTCAAACGTGTCATTGCGCACCCGGTGTTTGAAGAGTTATCCCTTAAGCAATATCTTGATTTTATCGGCGCACACGAAAAACGTCATATTCATCAAATCAAAGAAATTAAAGAACAGCTATAAGACATAAAGAAGACTCCCTTTTGGGAGCCTTTTTTCATTGTTACACTGTTTTCGGTGTTAGATCAAAACAGCGAGCATAAATCCAGTTGTACGCTTTTTCATTTAGATCTCTTGGGTTTCCAATTGTTTGCGGATCTTTCATGGCTTCTTTAGATAAACGGTCAATCATATCTTTTGATACACCTTGTTCTTCTAATGAAGGAACTTCTAGATCTTCCACTAAATCATACATCCAGTTCACAGCAGCTTTTGCTGCTTCCTCTGTAGACATTCTGCTTGTATCAATGCCGAACGCTTGCGCAATACGAGCGAATTTTTCCGGATACCCTTTCCAGTTATACTCCATCACCGGTCCCATCATTGCTGCTACACACTGGCCATGCGCTACAGGAATAATACCTCCGAGTGTTTGACTCATCGCATGCGCAGCTCCAGCTGACTCGCTTCCATAAGAAAGCCCGGCAAGCATTGCAGCTTGTGCCATTCCATATCTAGCTTCTAGGTCCTCACCATCAGCAAAAGCACGGCGGATATAATGAGCAGCATATTCAATGGCCATGAGCGCTACCGCATCTGTAATAGGCTGAGCAAATTTCATCGTATAGCATTCGATAGCGTGAGCAAGCGCATCAATTCCAGTCATTGCTGTCACATGAGGAGGCATGGATACATGAAGCTCTGGGTCAATCACTGTGAGGTGAGCTGCAATAAGTGGTCCACCTGTGTTGAATTTAAATTCTCTTTCTTCATCCGTAATTACTGCCCACTGCGTAACTTCTGAACCTGTACCAGCCGTGGTCGGAATGGTGGTTAAAGGTGGGATTCTGTTTTCAAGCGGTTTTTTTCCCTCTGCCGCTTCGTAATCAAGGACTGAGCCTTCGTGAGTCGCCTCTACTCCGATTGCCTTCGCTGTATCCATTGAGCTTCCGCCGCCTACAGCGACTAATCCATTACAGCCTTCTTTTTCATATAACGCAGATCCTTCATTCACTAAACGGACTGGCGGGTTTGGCTCTACTTTATCAAATAGGATCACATCGATTTGTGCTTCTTTTAATGAAGCAACCACTGGGTCTACTACGCCCGCTTGATAAATACCAGGGTCTGTTACAAGCAATACCTTCGAGACACCGTATGCTTTCACTTCTTCCCCAACATGTTTCACTGCACCGATGCCATGTTTGATGACAGTCGGGATTTCAAATGTGTGGAATTTCTGCATGCTTTCAATTTTCATATTTAATGTCATATAGAATCTCCTCCAAATGTGTGATATTTATTTAAACCAATGAACCGCTTCAGGTTTCGTATTTCGATATACATGCTTCAGTTCCGTATATTCCTCAAGTCCGGTGCGTCCTAATTCACGTCCAAGACCTGACTGCTTATATCCACCCCAAGGTGCTTGAGCGAAATAAGGATGGAAATCATTGATCCAAACTGTGCCTAATCTTAATTGACGAGCCACTCTTTCGGCTTTTCCAATATCAGAAGACCACACAGCTCCTGCTAATCCATAAATCGTATCATTTGCCAGCTCGATCACTTCTTCCTCTGTTCGGAAGGATTCGACTGTCAATACTGGGCCAAAGACTTCTTCTTGGACAATCCGCATCTCTGACGTACAGCCTGAGAAAATCGTTGGCAAGTAGAAGAACCCATTTGAAAGCTCCTCTGCGTCAGGCCTTTTTCCGCCTGTTTCTAATCTTGCGCCTTCATCTAACCCAATGCTGACGTATTTCTCTACTTTTTCTCGATGCTCAGCTGAGATGAGCGGCCCGCTTTGGGTTTCTTCATCAAAGCCGTTGCCTAGCTTGATTTTTTTCGTACGCTTCACCAGTTCTTCTAAAAATTCATCATGAATGGATTCTTCCACTAGCAAACGTGAACCTGCTGAACATACTTGCCCTGCATGGAAAAACACAGCATTCATTGCCTGGTCAACCGCTACGTCTAAATCAGCATCTTGAAACACAATATTCGGATTTTTCCCGCCGAGCTCAAGGGCGATTTTCTTCACATTCCCACTGGCTCCCTGCATGATTTTCTTGCCTGTTTCAATACCGCCTGTAAATGAAATCAAATCTACATGTTCATTCACAGCAAGCTCATCGCCAACCGTTGCCCCTGGTCCAAGGACTAGGTTTGCAACTCCTGCTGGAATTCCTGCTTCTTCCATGAGTTGGAATATTTTGATCGTGGTGAGTGGTGTAATTTCACTTGGTTTTAAAACGATTGTGTTCCCTGCTGCAAGAGCAGGAGCGATTTTCCAGCTTGCTTGAAGCAATGGATAGTTCCAAGGAGTGATTTGCCCGCATACACCGACTGGCTCTCTGACTAATTCACTTTTTGAGTTCGGGATTGGTGACGCAATGATTTCCCCGCCATCTTTGTCAGCCAGACCTGCGTAATATTGGAACACGTTCGCAATATCGTCCATATCTGCTTTGCTTTCCTCTAATGTTTTACCAGTATCAAGCGATTCCAATTTGGCTAGTTCATCAAGATCACGTCTAATCAACTCAGCAATCTTAAACACCATATTTCCTCTTTCAAGTCCAGGCTGATTTGCCCAGTCCCCTTGATCGAAGGCTTTTCTCGCTGCTTTGATGGCTAGCTGCGCATCATTTCTTGATCCTTCGCTGACTGTCGCGATCACTTCTTGATTAAATGGATTGATGATATCCCGTGTGTCGCCACTTTTGGCGCCAACCCATTGTCCATCTATAAATAGTGTTTGACTCATAGAAGGAACCTCCTCTGATTCTCTTTGGTAAGTTTGTTAAATAAAAATTTAACGTTTTGAACATAATTAACTTATCATGTTCAAATTTTTCTGTCAAAGGGAGATAGGCTTCATTTATTTTGACATTTTGTATTCTTTCGTTAACATATAGTCCATAAAGATTTTTTTGAACGTATTGAATTCTCTTAATAGAAAGCAGGGACAAGATGAAAAAGCAGGAACAGCCACAAGCAGAAGATCGTATTTTAGCTGCTAAAGATCTAGTCATTGATTCCATAGCTGAAACAATGGATCTCTATGGCATTACACGAAGTGCAGGTATTCTCTATGGGGCCATGTATTTAAATGAGGAAATGACGCTCGATGAAATGCGTGAAGAGCTGCAAATGAGCAAGCCAAGTATGAGTACGGGTGTGAAAAAACTGCAAGATATGAATATTGTCAAAAAGACGTTTCACCGGGGCCGAAGAAAACACAGCTTTGTTGCTGAAAAAGACTTTTTTAAGTTTTTCACGAACTTCTTTCCGCAAAAATGGGAACGGGAGGTCGAGGTCAATTTAGCGGCGATTGAAGAAGCGCAAGAGCGGCTTCAAGAGGTTGCTAGTGATGATCAGTTGGAGGAACATGTAAGAGAGGAAGCGCAGCAGCTTCTTGAACAGCTTGAAAGCTCGAAAGCCTATTATGACTGGCTGAGACGCTTAGCGGACTCTGTACAATCAGGGGAGATCTTCGACTATATTCCGATTGATCAGAAAGATAAATAGGCGATATGTTTGCGTTTTACAGCTTGAATTTTACAGGAGGATTGATTATAATAAATTATGTCGTCATACATCGGGGCGTTAGTTCAGTGGGAGAATATTTCGCTGGCAGCGAAAGGGTCAGGGGTTCGAATCCCCTACGCTCCATACGAAAAACCATTCTTGAGAAATCAAGGATGGTTTTTTATGTATATATTTCTTACAGTTGTGTTTGTTCTTTGTTTTTTCTTAACCTTAATATCTTTATGATCCGGTACGCGATCACAGAGAGATAAGCCGTGATGAGAATGATTGTGTAAGACACAGGGAAATCGCTCGTCATTCCGTGATAAATGAAATAGATGAGCAGCACCACTGACAGCATGATGACTTGGAACAGTTCCTTTTTCATTTTATTCTCACCTTATGATAGATTCGGTCGATTATATCACAAATGATGTCATTTTTTATTAGCTATCAGCAAGGAAAAATCCCTTCACCTGCTGATAGCACTTTATGAATGATCACTTTTTCAGCAATTGTTCCATTTTGTTCTTCGTCTTTGGTCCGTAAATCCCGTCTGCCGCTAAGCCGTTCATGAGCTGAAACCGCTTGACCGCATTCGCCGTTTTCGGTCCATAATAGCCATCAATCCCATTGTTTTTTGCTCCTTTGTCTGGGTAAAAATAGAGGGAAGATAAGGCTTTTTGCACGGCTGTCACTTGAGATCCTTTTGTCAAGGGCTTGGTTATTTTTAAAATGCCAGATGGCAAATTTGACGATTTCTGTTTGGTCACGGGTGCTTTGTCTTTGTGGCTCAGGCTCTCTGTTCGGACTGGCTTTCTTGTGCTTTTGCTGTCGGTATGAGCTGTGGCTATTCCAGCTTTAAATTGATCCCATCGTCCGAGCAATTTCCTTGGACATTCTTTCCCACTCCAATGTTTATGGGGCACTACATTTGATAAAGGAATCCCCAAATCGCCCATCAGTTTCCGAATGAGCCATTGAGCATTTTCGACTGCTTGTTCAAAGTTGCCGTCTGTATTTTCACAAATTTCAATTCCGATTGATTTCATATTGCCATCGCCTCTGCCATCCCCTGCGTGCCAGCCGTTCTCGTTTAATGGTAAATGCTGATAAATGACCTGATCGTCGACAGTGTAATGCCAGCTGACCCCAGTACTTGAACGTGCAACAAACGCAGCGTGACTTCCCGCATTTGCACCTTTTGCAGTGTTAGAGGTATTATGCACCGTAATATAGAGCGGCTTCATCCTATTTCCTGGTCTGTTGCGGTTGTGTTTTGGAATGTAGGCTTGAATGATATTGACCATATTGTTTCTCCTTCAACTATTATTTTGTTAGCCCTCTTTGTTTCAGGGTATCTTTTTGTAATTGACCTTTGTAGGTCACATAATTGTTTTTAAACCAAGCGATAACGGCTGTAACCATCGTAAAAATGGTGGAACCTGCTACATATAGTGCCTCACCGGCGGTTTGTACTTGCTCCTCACTAATCGGCAGCACCGTCTGTCCAAACATGACTAGCGTTTGATTGATCAGAGCAATAAAAAGAAGCACTGTGCGAATCACAGTGCCTTTGTCGAATGTTTTCATGATTTTTACCTCCTATTTTAAATTCCGCTCAATTTTGTCGAGTTTGTCGATCACAACGTCATACTTTTCACTAAACTTTGCTAACACATCATTTTGCGCCTCGATTTGCTCATTGAGTTTACTTTCTCTTTCTTTTGTTGTATTGAGAACATAAAACAGAATCCAGCAAAAGAGAACGGCAAACGGGCCTTGTGTCATTAAGTTTTGGACGACATCTACTTCCATTTGAAATCACCTTCTTTCCGGCAAAAAAATAAAGCCATTAGGCTTTGTACATTTCTCCAGTTATATCTTGGTAGTCGTCTGCGGTGATTCAAATTAACTACATAAAAAAGTCATAGTAGCTTGCCCATATTATAGCTACCATAGTGGAATTGCTTCATTAATTTCAATACGGGTTACATTTAACGGATCATTTGCAATTAATCCATCAAATTTTAGAATACCATCTTTAGATAAAGACAACCTTGCAGATCCGTATGAACCAACCGTCGCACAAGTGAAAACGGTTAAAGAAGAAGGTTTCTGCGTTAAAATTGCAATTTCTGTTTCATTAGCCGGAACTTGCTCAAATGATCCTCTCAAATATAAAATATTTTGTCTAACAGAATATTTTAATGGGTTGACTAAATATTGCTTTATATTACTATTTAGATTTACATTATACCAGGAGGCATTTAAATCTGTAGATGTAAGCTGCCTTTCCCATTCAGTCCATGTATAGTCAATCTTCCTAATTCTATAAAAAGAATTAAGACCGTTGACTGCATCATAAATAGTTTGTAATAGGGTATTTCCATAACTTATCACTATCATAAATGCCTTTTTGATCTCTTTAGGACCATTTAGACCAGCATTATAAATGAGATACATTCCTGTTTCTGTAATCTCATTATAGTCAGTGGTTTCACTTACCCCTTTATACATAGGCTTACCATTGTTTTGAGTCAATTTATACAGCTGTCCATTGTTCCATTTATCTTTTTCAGCAGTTGTCGGAAGCTGAGTCCAATTGATAGATATATGGCTAGAATTGTAGTAGAAGTAATATGCATTACCTGATGTATCTATCACAAAACCTGTTCCAACATTATTTTGTCCCACTGTCTGAATCCCTCTAATGGCAAATTGTGAAGGGCTATCCTCTATTCCACTAGGTGCATAAAATGTACAAGTCCCTTTGTCTTTAATTGAGTCAAAGATTTTTGATCCGACAGGAATATTTAGAAGATGTACTCCATCATCACCTGTAATTTTATACAGCTGCGACTCATTCCATTTCTTTTTTTCTACTTCTGAAGAGTGTTGTCTCGAATCCCCCATATGAAGAGTTAATTGTTCTGATATCCTAGTGTCGTTATGAAGCAATGTTTTCAACATCTCGTTGAATAGATCAGCATGAGCTTTATCACTCGTTTCAAAAGAACGAGGAGTTTTTATATCCAATGTGTACTCTCCTTTCTACCATTACGTAAGTTGTTTCAATGAGATTAAGACAGAATCCAGCAAAAGAGAACGGCAATGGGCCTTGTGTCATTAAATATTCAGGCAAATCCATTTCCATCCTACTCCCAAAGGCAAAATAAAAACGCCTATTCAGCGTTAGTTGGATATTCTTCGTTTGTTATTTCTTTGTATTGTTTCGGCGTAATCTTCTCGAAACGAACAAATTTTGCTACGTCCTCATTTTCATAACATTTCCATTGATAGAACAATGAAATACTGCGGAACCAATCCAATTAAATGACCTCCTTTTCCCTCAGCAGCATGATAAGTTCTGATAAATTCCTTGATTGTTCTTCTGCTCTCTTTTCTGACTCTGCCAGTTGCTGAAGCAGATCAGCATTTTGCTGTTTTAATAGATCCATTTCTGACAATGGTAGCGGGTCTGGTCGCAAGCTATCAATGTATTTTTGTGTAGCCGACTCATACCATGACTTTTTCGCTTCATTGTATTTACCTTTGTACAAACCATCTTGAGGTCTTACATCTGTATATCCTTTTGGGAGGTCTTCGTGCTCTTCAATTTCTATTTCTTCTCCTGGAAGGTAATTGAATTTTTCATCGTATTTATATATCCATTTCATTTTCATCCCTCCTGAGCCGCCATGAATTTAAAGCCGAACGTGATAAATTCATTTGGGTTTGTTGAATTGGAGACGCCTTGTATATACACATTACCTTTAGTATCAATATGTGTTCTGTGTGTTTGTGGTGTTGAACCAGTGCCGATACTAGATGCTACCCCTATAAAATGCATATCCTGTATAGGACGATAACCACTAGGCAATGTAAAAACAGGTACTGCAAAACCGATAGTACCCCCTGTAATAGAACCAATTAACTCTACCTCTCCAAATGGATTCTTATAAAATTGCACTTTTTGAGTGCCATATTGTTTCCATCCGTTTATTATTGTTGTCGGAAACTTCCATTCTATTTGCTCTACATTTGTTAAAACACGTTTCCAGCCTTGCCACCCCAAATTTAAATCAAGGTAGTTCGTATACATGTAGTTGTTATAATCTATGGCCATAACCCATCCAAATGTCCCTTTTCCATTGCTATCTTGAGAAGTAAAATGATACATACCTCGGCAAGATCTTGTTGTTGGGGTGTTTAGTGCTTTACCTGTGACATAAAATGTACCATGCCTCGGACCTAAAGAAACTAACTTTTCGAGTAAATCTTCACCATCAGAAACAGATATAATCACTCCTCCACTATCCGCAGTGATCTTAGATAATTGGCCTTCATTCCATTTATTTCTCTCCGCATCTGTCGGAAGCTTTGTCCAGTTAATAGAAGTATGCGCAGCATTATAATAAAAACTATAAGCATTACCAGCAATATCTACAGCAAAGCCAGTTCCAATGTTATCTTGACCTACTGTCTGTAACCCTCTTAATGAAATATTCGCTGGAGTTGGGGAATCTTCAACTCCAGAAGCTGCATAAAAAGTACACATTCCTTTCCCTTTTATCGCGTCAAAAATCCTTTCATCAGCAGGAATATTAATTAACTGACTACCATTATCAGCAGTAATCTTATAGCTCTGAGAATCATTCCATTTTTTCTTTTCTGCTTCAGACGTATGTGGATTTGTATCATCAATATGTTGATTGATTGCTTCTAATAGTCCTACATCATTGTCAAAAAAGTCTTCAACTATATTATTAAATAGGTCGGCATGGGCTTTATCAGTTGTTTTAAAAGTTCGTGGTGTCTTAATCTCCATGTTTGATCATTCTCCTTTCAAAATCTATAATCGCTTGTTTAATCTATTTTTACTTGTAATGATATATGACTTCACCTTTTACTAAACTTAAAACCCAGTGGGATTGGCTTTATATGAAGAAAGATGCACACATACCTTTAAATTGATCTAACGATGTGATTGAAGTGCTCCTAGTGCCTTTATACTCAAAGCAACTCCTATAAAGTAGATCGCCTGCTTTGGCTGTATTCTTCTGGCAAAATAAACACTGGGTTATTTCCTGAAGTCACTCCATTAATAAATATCATCAATCTCAAAAACAAATTCGATGTCGCCGTCTTTTTGTTTGTCTGTCATGGTGCGGATGGCGGTGAATTTGCCGGCTTCGTCGACAAGTGCTAGTTCGTTGATGACTTCTCCTGCAAGTTCTCCTTCGGCGATCGTGCAGGTGTAGCGGATTTTTGCTGGTTCCATGAAGGTAAACGAATCAATCTCTTTTTGGACGAGTTCTTTTTTCAGTTTTTGTTCAGTGCCGTCTAGTGAGATCGGTTTGCCATCCTTCGTCCCGCCGTTTCCAAATGCCATTTTGACGACTTTTGTGAGTTTTGTTCCCTCTGCTCTTGCCTTTGCCATTTGTTGACGTGCATATAATGTTGTTACGGTTAATTGATCAGCCATTGTGATCCTCCTTATAGCTCTATTTTTTGAGAAGTTGCTGCTAGCATTTTTGATCCGTCAAGCGGAACAGATCCATCGAGAATCCAGTAATGATCCTTGATCAGTAAGCTGCCGCCCTGTTCAGTTTGGACATGTACTGCCAATCGGAACGTCATCTTCTTTTTGGTTTGATGTGCCAGCTGGTTCTTTGTGCGTAAAGTCAGTGCCGCTTTTTGCCCTGTTTCATGTACAGCTCCAGTGATGACATAATTCATGCGATATGTGGTTTCTGACTTATGCTGAAGCGGCATTCTCATCTTCAACGAATGCCGAAAACGAGCAGGTACATCGGTTGAACCTCTTGTCCCGCTAAGATAAAACGTACCATTTAATACAAATTCACCATTCAGTAAAATCGGGATATGATCGAAAAAACCCACTCTGCTTCGCAGTGTGAGCCTCCCGTGATGATCATTTTTTTCATGTACATCGGTATGATGAAATGCAGTGAACGTATAAGCCAAATGAGCCGGCTTTAACGTTTCAAGTATTTCTACAATATATCTAGTGTTTTGCAGGTCATCTAGGTTCACACGTAAGGCGAAATGATAGCGATTGGTGGTGAGACGGATGATGGCACTTGGATTTTTGAGAAAGCGATTCACCGATTTCTCTAATGAAAGATACGTGATCGGTGGAATGTTTGACATCATATTGAGTAAGCGTGCCCTGCGAAGTTCAATGGAGTCACCTGATTCTCGCTGCACCTTCAGCATTCTTTCCCATCTATTCAATCCCCATGTCGCAGTTAAAGGGAAGAACTGATCCGTTAAATCGAAAATGGATTCATCCAATTGCTCAAACTCCGGTGCTTCTGTTTTGAGTAGATGATCTACTTCATAAATCTCTGTAAAATATGGCGGCAAGTAGTTTTTCATTTCATCCTGTTTGCTCAATAACCTTCACCTGCCTCAGACGCGGTATCTCAATGTCCTGTAACACTAAGTTTTTTGATTCCCCATTCAATAACACGTTTGCATAATCTGATACACTTTCTGAATGGTACAGAATGTCATTTAAGGCGGACATTCGAATGGTACTCTTTTCAAATGCGATTGATTTCAACAGCGCTTTGACCTTTTCTTCTATTTCTTTCTGCGCTCCTTCAAGGGTCCAGTCCATTTGAAGTTCGACGGCTACTTCTATGTCAATATCCAGCCATTTGGCGCTTTCGACGGTTGCTTTTGAACCAATAGGCGCTTGTCCTTCCCCTTCGCCTGATACTGGGTCGATATATTCCTGTACTCTTTTAACAAGCAGATCTGATGCAACATCTAGATTGCCGTCTGTGATGACAATTTTGACCGTCCCTTCTCCGTTCCAAAGCGGGAATACTTTCGCTCTGCCAACCCCTGTCACCTCCTCAGCCCATTTTTTATAATGCGCCTTGTTGGCACTGACAGCCTCTCGCCTAGCACGTATTAAGTAGCGATCATATAACGAAGCGTCATCTTCTTCTTCTTGTCCCGGTATCACCAAATCTTTCATGATAATCGATTCAAGCCCTGGGATTGTATCAAGTGAAAGCAGCGGCTGATCTGTTAATTGACCATTGCCGACCTTGCCAGGTGTCTCGCATTCTAGCGTGCCATCGTTCGAATATTGGAAATAGACATCTTCAATAAAAAACCGTGAACCAGCTGGGATGTTGATATCCTCCGGCTGAATAGCTGCGGACCATACCGCTTTAGTCGCTGGTTTTCTTTCAATTCCTACTTCAGCAGCCCGCCGATCTAGAAACTCTCCTTGTGCTGTATCTGCAAAGACCAGCTCGAATACTTGATCAAGCCAAATATAGGACTGGGCTAATTCAGCGGCAGCAGGTGCCAAGACATTCCAAATGACGCTGTTTTCTCTTTTATCTATGTCATCTGGCAGTCTGTCTAGCATTCTTTCCATTAATGCTTCGTACGTTTGTTCCTCAAACATCGCTCTCCATCACCTCCTCTATTTCTAATGTGCCTTCATCTGTGACAATAGCTAGCTTGACATGAAACGAGTCATTTTGCTTTGTGACCTCTAATTCTTCAATATGATCAATCCGTTCGTCCACAATCAATGCTTCCTCTAGCAGCCTCGGAATCTCCATTTCTTTGTATTCATCCGTGGCTTCTGTATCCGTCAAGAGCTCCTGAATTTCAGTGCCAATGTCGTGGCTGTAGATAGGATATGCATACCGCTCTGTCCTGAGTGTCATATAAACGAATTGACGAATTGCTTCAATGCCTGAAATGGTTTCACCTGTCAGTCTGCCAGTTTCAACATCTATTCGATACGTCGTCGAGGTTTCCACCTCTTCCTCTTCTTCTATTTCCTCGATTTCTTCCTCTGGTGAAAGTGCCACATTCATCACCTCCCTTACAATTTGTCGATGATGTAGAAGGACTGCCCTCCTGCCATTGCCAGCACCATAATGCTGTCTCCCCTTTTCAGTTCATCATCCTCACCCTTATTTAGGCGCTTTGGCCAAATCAGTAATTCTTCCGGAATGACTAGCTTATGGTTTTCATTTAACCGGATGCTTACAGGAGAAACTGCCGTGACTTCTCCAACCACCAGATCAATTGGAGAGGCGGCATCTACAGCATTCACTGCTAATCGTTTAATCGCTTCACTTAATCTCACGCTTGATCACCCTTTGGGATGGAATTTTTCTCAACGACATCAATTGTCATGGTGTGTTTCACCCCACTGAATTCATGTTTGTCTTGATCGATCCAGTAGGTTTTTTTCACGTTGATTTCAGGGATTTTCAAATAGATTGGAAGACCGCTTTGCAGTTCAGGAATACCTAGCGCTTGTATGCTTTTGATTTCTTGCTTGACGCCTTTTTTCTCTGCCAGCCGTACTTTGGCTCTTTTTTGTAGCTGCGGCTGGTTGATTTGCCCTGTAACCGTCTCAACATGCTGTAAAATACCGTATTTACTCTGACCTGCTTTATCCTGTTCGACCACCACAATCTCTGATTTGCTGCCTTTTTTCTTATTCTTTCCCTGTTCATCTGCAGACGTGCGCAGTTTGACACGAGTGGCTGTCTCTTCAATCGAGGTGCTGTACTGATAACCAATGAGATTGACGCCTGATTCAATGACCCATACGTCCTCTGGATCTGGCCAAGCTCTCAGCCCCATCTTTCCTTTAGCAGAATAGATTTGATAGTTTCTACCAGTTTGACGCTTTGTTTCTTTTAACGCTTTCAGAATCATGTCATACAAACTCGTATCGTTTTTAAACACTAGTGATTTTATGACATGTCCTGTATTGGCGATGGAGGTCATTGGAATTTGAAAGTCAGCCCCTATCCGCCTCAAGATTTGATCTGCTCTTTGTTTTGAAAAAACATAGACATCTTGGTTTTTCACCAAATATTGAAGCATGTCGTATGCGGTAAAGGTCAGCTTCCCTTCAACAGGCCTCCGGGAAAACACAATGCCTCTGAACAGCTCTTTTCCTTTCCATTTAAAAAGAACCGTGTCCCCTTCTGAGACACGGTAATATGTTTGACTGCCTTGTTTAGTGATAATATTTGCCTGAATAGAGCGAGGGGCTTGATACCTTTGCCCCTGAAGTGTCACACTCTCTGTGACAAGCTCATACATGGTGCCGCTTCTGATGGCAAAAAGCTCGATCAATGCCAGCCCCCCTATTGTGGTATTTTTAACCTTTGTCCAGGGAAAATCCAATGCCCCGGCTGCTTAATATTGCGTTTGCTACGTTTAATCATCGCTAATTTATTGGCATTCCAAATACGCCGCCATTTTGTACTGTCGCCATAAAATCTGCCTGAAATAGCCCATAGCGTATCCCCTTTTTTGACGGTGTACATTTTTGGCGGGGTTTTTGAAGGCCTTTTCTTTTTCGTTTGTTTTGCTTTTTTCTTTCGTTTAATTTTCCTAGGCGATGCGGTTTTGTATTCCTTTAACTCGATCGTAAATTCACGATCGCCAATATCATATGACCCTTCTTTATGGGTGAAGCTTTCAATGCTACACGTCATATTAATTTTTGTCCCCGTTACAATGAGCCGCACCGACTTCTTTGAACGCATCATTCGTTCTATTTTCGCTATCGCATTCTCCGGTGATGGAATGCTTTTATATTCAGCAATTGGCGAATATTTCTTAGGAAATAATGAAGTGAATGATACTTGCTTAGCCGATGGGACATCAATAAAGGTCAGTTCTCCAAAAGAAGCAACCTTTACCGTTTCATTTTGTACGTTATTTGTGATTTCAAGTTCGGATGGAAGGACAGGGAATCGCAACTTGTCCTTTCCTTGGGAAATCCACAATTGATACACTGATTTACCCATCGATCACGACCCCCTTCGTTCCTGTATGAAGCTCTACTTCCAGTTCATCTACGAGCATTTGTCTAATTTTTTCGACAAGCGATTGCTGATCTTGTCCATTATGGAAATGCTGATCCCCATTGAATTGAATGGTAATTTGCTTATTGCCTGACGCTGTTGTACCACTAGAAGACTGAGCTGAGGTGACTTGCTGCATTTGTGATTCTGGTAAAGGTGCAGACGCATTTGCTGGGTCATATACTTGCATCCCAAGTGCTTTGGCTGCCTGCGTTAATAAATATCTCCCTCGAATCCCTCTTTCTTCAGGAATAATCCATTCGCGTTTGTTTCCTTCTCCGACTCTAGCAACCTGCTCCTGAGTAATCAGTCCACCATTTGCGTAGCCTTTATAAGGCCCGCCTCTTCTCATACTTCGTAATCCCGGTGTATTGAAGACTGTTCCATATCTGCCCTTAATGTAGTTAATGGCTGCTACGGCATTATGAATTGGGTTCCAAATGTCATTCATACCTTTGCCTTTATTGGAGTTAAACGTCGGTCCAATGGTTTGCATTAAGCCTTTAGAAGGCGTTCCCTTTTTAGCGTTGGAATCCCATAAGTTGATTGCTCTCGGATTTCCATTCGATTCATGCTGTGCAATGGTCATAAGACCTGGAAGCCAGTTCATCGATGTGCCAGTTGCCATGAGAGCTGCCATGAGCCATTGCTGAACACTAAGACCTGAAGCCCCCATACCACTGAAAGCTCCGATTAATGAACCAGCCTGATTTTCAGCAAACTTTTTCACATCCACTGAGTCCAGCCCTTTAACGACACCGATCGATGCAAATTTCCCAAGACTCATCATGACGCGTGAAGGGGAATGAATGTCTAATTCCTCTCTAAACGCCTGCTCTACTTTCTTCGCCATTTCTTTGGCAGCTTGTGTGACTTCACTTGCTTTTGAACGCATGCCGTTGTTAAAGGCATCCATCATTCCTGAGCCCCAGCCTGGTGATTCTTGTTTTGCTTGTAGGAATGGTTGTTTGATGTGCTGATCTACGTATTGGCTAGTACCAACTGATGTGGCATTTTGACCTGTGGCAAAACCATTAACTGTTCCAGAACCCCAAGTTGGTGATGCTGTCATCACTTGTTGGTATGGTGCTTTTACACGACTTTGCAAAAAGCTGTCTGTTCCTGTGGGTGTCACCTGCTGACCATTCGCAAAAGCAGCAACTGTTTGCTGACCATACTTACCTGAGTCTGAGGTCAATTGAGCAAAAGGTTGCTGAATATTCTTTTGCTTCCATTGATCAAGTGTAATCACTTTTTGATTTAATCCTTGTTCAAAATCCTTATTAAATTGCTCGCCTATGCTGGAGGCTTGAATGTTCCCAGTCATCGAGACAGATCCGTCTATTGAACCGACAGAAGATGATGAAGCTACTGCTGTAGGAGCTGGAGAGCTTGATACTTGATTTCCAGCTGCTCCGCTTGGCATAACAGACATTCCAAGATGAGAAGCAGCCTGAGCAAGCAGCATCTTCCCGCGTCCTCGGTTATTTTGAGTTGGAATAACAAATTCGTTACCTGCTTCTCCGACCCATGATAAGGTTGGCTGGGTGATATAGCCGCCTGTGGCATTGTTATCGGGTTTTTTCTTCCCAACAATCCAATTTATGACTACATCTACAATACCGCCTGCTTTGTCAAAAATCTTTTTAACCCAACCAAATGCTGCAGAAAACCCATCACTAATAGCTTCTGCTACTTTTACAATCGGCTTTTGAATGTTGTCCTCAAACCATTTGGATAATCCATCCCATATATCTGTCACGACTTTATACGCTTCTTCAAACTTTTTACCGAAACTATCTTTAATGGTTCCTACCGTATCTACAAGTGGGTTCCATACATTTTCCATAAACCATGACGATACAGCTCCAAAGATTGATTGTATCGTTTTCCATGCATTTGATAATGCTGTCCAAATCCCTGTAGCGACTGTAACGACTGTGCTGCTTAGCGGTGTCCAAACGTTTTCAATAAACCAACCCGCTACTGCACTGAACGTTTCTTGAATCCATGTCCAGGCATTCACTAAACTTGACCAGATGGTCGTTGCTACCGTAACAACTGTGTCGCTGAGAGGTGTCCAAACGTTTTCGATAAACCAGCCTGCTACGGCACTGAACGTTTCTTGTATCCATGTCCAGGCATTGACTAGACTTGTCCATATGGTCGTTGCTACTGTGACGACTGTATCGCTTAGCGGTGTCCATACATTTTCAATAAACCAGCCTGCAACTGCACTGAAGGTTTCTTGTATCCATGTCCAGGCATTGACTAAACTTGACCAAATGGATGACGCTACTGTGACAACCGTATTGCTTAATGGTGTCCATACATTTTCTGTGAACCAAGCCGCAACTGTTGACCAAACTTCGACAATTTGATTTTTGATTTCAATGGCTTTTTGGCCAATCTTTTCAAATCCGCCGCCATCAAACCATTTTCCAATTGTTTCACCGATAGATTCTCCACCCATACTTCCAGCGATGCCGCCTACTAGACCGCCGATGGCTGTACCTACCCCTGGAACTACGCTTCCAATAGCTGCACCTGCTGCAGCACCTGCCATCCCGCCAGCGATTCCGCCTCCAGTCGTACCAATCTTTTCACCAGCATTCTCTTTGTTCATACCGATTAGATTTGTTGCACTAAGTACACTTCCTAGAATAGGTACTTTCTTTAATAACTTGCCGCTCCCTTTACCTATACTCTTCATCGCATTCCCTAATCCACTTAACCCCTTGCTACCTTTCACTAAACCCGTAAGTCCGCCAACTGAAGCTGCGATACCCGCACCTTTCTTTAGTCCACTAGGAATTTTTCCAAATAATTTACCTGCATTTGTTTTCAGTTTCCCTAATCTACTTGGAGGTCTTCTATTCATTTCGGTTCTTGTTGTGGCATTTGGGTTTGTGGATTGTCTTGGTGATTGACCATTTCTATTTTTAGTTTTAGTAGATCCTCCCCTGCTTAAACCTCTTGCACAACAGGGGCAACAACTATTGCGAAACAAGCCTTTTCCACCTCGCGGCTGAGGTTTCGTTTTGGGAGCTGGATTTGATGGTGTTGATGTTGGTGTTGATGTTGGTGCTGTTGTTGGTGCTGGAGTGGCACTTTCACTTGATTGATCACTTGCACCAAAGAGACGATCTAATCCAGTCTTCACCAATTGATCTAGTTTTTCTTCAGGATTAAATTTAATCTTCTCTTTAATTCTTCCGATCACATCTTGTTTGTAATCTTCCATTTTATTTTCAACCCAAGGAAGTGCTTTTTCATCCCAAAACTTTCTAGGACTCAATTTTTCCTTCACTTTGTCTGCAACGTCACCTGCATATTTTTGAATTTCATTTAATCCTTTATTGGCAAGGTTTTGAAGCCAACTCTGTTTAGATTCATCTGTTTTCACTGATGGACTAACAGCCTCAGGCTCTTTTTTTATGTTTTGTTCTTTCACAATCGACTCAGCCTGATCTCGTTTTTTCAACTTACTCTTTGCATTGTCTTGAACAGACACTCTGATTTCGTGTTTAGACATCGTCAAGCTTTTGAGTGTCTTTTTGATTCGTTGAATTGCAGCGGTGGCTTGGTCAACCATGTTTAATCTCATATAATACGTTCTGTTCATGAGCTGATAGATAGATTTTTTGATCGATGACATTTTACCTGACAATTGATCGTTTAGTTTAAACGTCAGCAGAATGGGGCTTGTTCCCGCTTGTTTTAAACGGTTTATGCTGGATTTAATGACATCTAGTCCTTTCGCTTTAATGGATATGACCAGATGATTTGGGAGCATATTTAACTGATTGTTTAATGCTTTTAAATCACGATAGATTCCCTGATCCAGTCTCATGGAAAATACTGAAATTTTCCGAAGCGATAAACTGAAGTTTCTTAACTTCTTTTCATCTATTTCCAGGTTTATTTTCACTGGTTTTCTAAATGGTTTTAGCTGCTTCTCAAACGTTTGAAATCGTTTTTGAATGCGCATAAGCTTCTTCGATACTTTGTCTTCTAATTCAAATCGTGCAGTGAGTTTCGCCAATTATTTCCCTCCTTTCTTTGCTTCTTTTTCTAGCATGTCTAGTTTGTAGCTGATGAGTCCGAATAGGAATGCTTTGAACGGTCTTGGTGATTCGTATAAATCTAGGAGTTCAGATGGGGAGTAGTGAAGCTCGTGCATGGCGTAATATAAAAACACCGCTTCTTTATCCCCATCTTTTATTAGTTTTTTGCTGCTTCTTCTAAATCTTCAATTTCGTCTTCGAATCCATTGATTTCGATGGCTTTGTTTAACCAGTTCGCATATTCACCGCCAACTGACAGGACGCGTTTTGCTACTTCAACTGGATCTTGTGTGCTGTAGGCTTCCCTTAATTCCTTTGTGCGGAAATCTGGATAAATGGTCGATTCAATCGCAATTCGTGCGTAGAAGCGCTGACTGTCTAAGTCCTTTACGCGGCCTCTGCCTTTGACATTTTTGAAGGTCGTATTTTCTTTTTCCAGTTCATCAATGCGTTCAGTTGTAATGGCTTTAAAGACAAAAGGAATGACATTCCCTTTTTTATCAACAAAACGCTTAGATATAGGTACTTTGACCTCTTCCGCTTCTACTGTTTGTCCTGGCATAAAAAATGAAAGATCAAATGTTTGTTTTTCGCTCATGTTTAAAAACTCCCTTTGTTATGTTTTTTTGAATGCAAAAAAGCACATCCATTTTTTGAATGTGCTTTCCAATCTTTTCATGTATAATTTAATTTGTACAATTGAATGGCTTGCTCAAGGGTGTCTGGCTCATCCCCGATAGGAAGGGGGTGATGCTCATGTCAACATTTCAAGCGCTTATGTTAATGCTTGCATTCGGGTCATTTATCGTTGCCCTGTTGACGTATATAGACAAAAAATAGACTCCCCTTGAGCTTTGGACGGTTGAAGGGAAAGTCTATCCTTAAAACTATCTAATTGATTAGCCAGCCCCTTGAGGGCCTCATTGTACATTGCCGGGATGTTGACGCATCCTGGCTTCTTTTTATTTTATGCAAAGTTCTTTGCATGTAAACATATTTCTAAGAAACTTTTTGAGGTTACACAGTAACTCTTTTGTAGCTACTCTGTAACTATGAAAAATTATACCATATCGTTGAATAAAATAAAAATAACATATATTTTCGTCATTCGTAATGCCTTTTTCAATTGTAATTA
The DNA here is from genome assembly GCF_002998605.1 of Bacillus sp. MZGC1. Lineage (NCBI taxonomy): Bacteria > Bacillati > Bacillota > Bacilli > Caryophanales > Bacillaceae > Bacillus > Bacillus sp. MZGC1. Next base: position 949,103 of record NZ_PVRE01000001.1, on the reverse strand, counting down.
GAAAGAATTCTTCAGCTTTTCAGGAAGATCAAAGTCCTCGAACGTAAACGGAACTTCTTCTTCAAGCGCTTCTGAATCGACATCCAGTCCAGCAATTTTAGCTGAATCAAAGTTGACATCAAATAATGTCACACGCTCAGTACCTCGGCCTGATGACTTATCGTCAATTACAGCCTGAAGAGTGAAATATGGGTCTTCCCCTTTTTTCACATAGTTGAGCATTAATTGAACGAAACGTGACGTGACTTTATAGAATGTTGCCGTTCCTGTTCCGTTTGCCCCTGTTGTTTTATGACCAGTCATTCGGCGGCCCATCACATTGACTTCTGATTTGTTTTTCTCCACGTTTGCTTCAAACGTTTTGATAAAGGCAAGCTCCTCACCTTCTAAGAAAAGACGACCTTCTTTACCTGAAATTGTATTTTGCGCTTTAAAAGCCATCTTACTTCACCTCCACATTGAAATAGAATTTTTCTGCTGCATCTACTGGTTGAACCGCTAGATCGATGATAAATCCATCACGATCTTCATTGAGACCGATCACGATATCTGTTTCTGAGTTAAAGCCTGTAATGCCGCTGCCATCTTGAAGCTGTGTGAGATACTGAGTAATCAGTGTTTTCACAAGCTGCACCCCATCATCTGATGCTGGAATGTCATTGCCATTGGCTTTGCGTAATTTAATCAGATTTTTTAATTCGAACGTCAAATCATTGTTGATCGCATCAAGCACACGAATGATTTTGTTTTTCGCCATTTGCTGGTTCTTTTCAGCTGTAAAGCTTGTCAAGGAGTTAATATCTTTTTCAACACTCACGGTACGATCTCTCGCATCAAAGGTGAACAGGAACTCCCCTTGTGATAATCGGTATTCTACTTGATCATTATCAAGGCGTTCTAATGTATCCACTGCTCCTTCGTATTCTACAAAGGTCAGTGACTGATTGAAGTTTGCACCTGCACTTGCACCTGCGACCCATGCTGTTGCTTGAGCAGGCGTTAGTTCTGTTCCATCTTCCAGCACAACACCGCTTGTCACATTGATGATGCCTTCTTGGTCAGCTGCATAGTTGGCCACAACTCCTTGCACCTTACGTCCTTGCTTATCACGTAAACGCTCGATAAATGAAGCGAAGGTCGCTTTTAATTGCTCACTATTATCGATCGGGAGAGCAATAACATCAAAGTATTCTGTTTCTGCTGCTTCTAGGAAAGCTGTATAATCTGCGACACTTGCCACACCATTTTTCCCGCCGCTTAGTGCCACACCAGCCGTGATGACGGCTTCACCTTCACCAGAAAATTGAACATATTTGTTTTTCACAAGATCTTTGACATCCGTGACAACCTGCTTATCCACAATATCTGTTCCAAGATAAGTGATGACGTCACGCTTTGTGCTATCAAGTACATTTTCTGCCACTTGTACAGTGATCTCATTTCCTTTTAGACCGCCATAATTGGCTGTGACCACAAAGTTTTCTGCGATTTCAGCTTTGGCCGTCTCCCCTTCATTTAGGCGGTAAAGCAAGACCGTTTGTGCTTTTTTCTTTGCTTCACGGAAAAGAAGAAGTGACTTGTCATCAATGTTGAGTCCGACCTTTTTATTTAAGTCTTCCATATTGGAAACGGAAATAAAGGTTTTTGGTTCTCCCCAGCTCATCACAAGAGGAAGTGCCACCGTACCTCGATCGCCTAAAGTAATTCTCTGCTCTGCTGTTGTTTTAAAATTAAAGTAAATGCCAGGACGCTTTTTCTCTGTACCTGGTGTAAATGTGCCTCCGTTCATCCTTTAAACCTCCTTGGACAAAAAAGCATCAATGTGCTTTTTCGCTTCTGTTTTTGTAATTGGTTGATGTTTGATATAAAAAAGAGCACCTTCAAGGATTTCTGGTTTAACCCCAAAAAGATCCTTACTGTGCTCTTTTAAGGCTTCAAATGAAAAGCCAAATTCTTTTTCTTCGCCAGCTGTTTGAGCGGGCTCTGCTTTTTTAGTCTTGCTCACGTTTGATCACCCCATCTGAAAAGTTGATATCTTCAAGGCTTGCTTGTTTGTCTCGGTTGTACCAATAACTGCTATCCCACGTCAGGACAATCGCTGCTACGCCTTGATCTATCATTCTGGTTTCCACTCTTTTTATGCGGACATAATCATCAAGCACCTCTCCATCTTCACTCATCATCTGAATCATTTGACGATCAGCAAGCAATGCATCAACAATTGTTTCTGCCGCGTCATGCGCTTTTCCTGTATCCATATGAAACACTTTTACTTGCAGCGAATAAGATTTCATAAACGTAGATACCGTATCTGGACCGCTGATGACTGTTACGGGCGGCACATAAACGGATGGCACTTGAAAACGCTCTGGCAAAAGTCGATCATACATTGTCACAGGAAAGTGTGTGTAAATATAATGCATGATTGCCCCGACTTCTTGATTCATTTCATCACCTCCCAAAATGTCGATCGAACCAGCTTTGAAGCTTTCGATCCAGCGACTGTTCAAACATTTGCTCATAGAGCATGACAGCATGATCCCAGTAGCCATTTCCATCTATCCATTGAGAGGCAAGCATCATTCCTGTCTTTGCATTCGGATCATATTCAAAGCGGCTGCCAGCCCATCTGCCAGGCGGCACCCATCTTCGCTCTCCACTTGAAGAAGTAGCATGTCCGTCATTAACATAGGAGGCATATTCAAGCTGCGTTCCCACTTCAAGCGTGAGACCACCTTTTGACATAAGAAAATGATTCTCCTTGTCTCCTTGCGTAAAGGAGCTTAGAAGCCGGCCTGTATCGACAGCATTCTCCTTGATTAGCTCATCCTGAATGATGTCCAAAAGCTCTAGGCCCATGTCTTGCAACAAATCTTGATATTCTGCTTTTAAGCCGCCGGCACACGCTGTTTCCAGCTGTGAAAGCAGCCGGTCAAGTCCATCAATTTTCATAGATTTTCCTTCCTGACTGCCATCACTTCAATGTGATGATTTTTCACTATTTTGGGCTGCTGCAACTTAAGTGAGACGCCGTTCCACACCATTTTGTCATGCAGGCGAATATCACTTGCTAAAGGGAAATGGACAAGATAGGACTGATAAATAACTGTATTCGGCTCTTCTTGCACAAGGGACTGATTCTTTTCTATGACATAACAAGCCAGATCTGTCAGGCTAGGAGCATCGGGATAGGAAAGAGTCATTTGTAAGTCATCAGCTGGAACCCCGAATTTTCCTCGGGAAGCCTCCTGATGTTCAAGGTGAAAAAGATCACAGCGGTCTGTTAATAAAGAGTGATAACTCATAATGATCTCACCTTTAATTTGGTACTGCCGCCAGTTAATGATGGTTCAATGTAATCGACAAGCAGGGCATATACATAAGGTTTGCCTTTCACTTGATCAGCTGCCTTCGCATATGAATAATCACCCATTTTTTCTGACGTAAAGCCTTTCATCATAGATTCGTCATCATTCAGCATGGCAAAATATTGGGCCATTTTTAATAATGCGATTCTTGCTTTTTCAGGAAGGGGCTGATATTTTTCGCTTGAGAAATCATGACCTACGATCTGAAATACCGAAGCTTCGGCTTCGATAATATCTGCTGTCAGTCTTTCTACAGATCGATTTTTCACACGCTCAAATACAGAATAGGCTTGCAGTTCTTCAGGAGAAATAATCATGGCCTGCCGTCACCTACTCTTTCACTTTCATCACTTTTGCTACAGCATCCTCTTCCTCAAATTTGCTGTCTAGCTTCGCTGTCAGGACAATAATAAATTTACGGCTGCGAATATCTTTTTCTACTTCAATTCGAATATTACGAGAAAAACCTACGATAATATTTTTAGGGTGTGTCAGCAAAATATCTGATACGTCTGTTCCCGCTTCGTCATATGGCTGCATATTGGCAAGACCTTTGACTGGCACACCGAATGCAGAAGAAAGTCCGCCTTGAATGACCGCATCTCCGAGATTTGTCTGACGGTTTGCTACTTGATCCTTCCACTCAACCTCTAAACTTGGGGATGTGTAGAAACGGAAATCCTGAGGTACACGTAAATATTTTGACGGCATCGCTTTATAGGCTTGTTTAAACATTTGGCGGCTAATTTCCGCTCCATTTGCATCAACAATATGAGATACTGCTTGTTTTCTCACGCCATCCATTTGGGCTAAAAATGGATCTGATGAAGTCGTATCCCCATTGACGATGAGCTCTTCAATATCGACCGCCGCTCGTTCAGCCAGCATTTGCATAATTGTCTGCTGGATTCCGTCTTTTTCAATATTGTTTTCAATACTGTCGTAGGTCATGTGAATCTCTGCAATGACCTCTTTCGCATTTAGCTGGACAGTGCTTGTCGCTGGGACAACACGGTCTTTTGCATCAAGCGCTTGGCCTTCTTCTGCTGGGCGCAAAATACGCTGGCCAAAGCCGATTTTTTCGATTTTTTGTGAATCACTTTCCATCGGAATGATGCGTGCATCATTTAAAACGGTTGGTGTGTTTTGCATCATTCTAATGAATGTGTTGGATTGGGTTGCGTTCATGAGACCGCCGGTTTTTAAGCTGGCAAGTGTCATTTCAGCCTTGCGAATCAACTCTTGATTTCTCACACTATTTCCTCCTTATTTAGGCTTATAGTAAGCCATCCCATATGGGTGTTGTTGTGTCGTTTTGTGTATCGTGGATTGTTTGTTTTGACATGCCCCGCGCCTTTTCAAGCATGTGAATCCGCTCTGAAATAGGCAAAAGCTGCTGCTCAAGCACTTCCTGCACCGCTGCTTTTTCTCTGCTGGCTGATTTCTCTAAGGAAGAGAGCTGCTGACGAATCGGTGCAACGACTTGCTCGAGCACTTTTTGGACAGGTTCTTCCCCGGTTTGATCTGTTTCTTGTTGTTCAGCCTGCTGTAAGACGTTTTCGATGGCCTTTTTTGCTTTTTCGAGCTCTCGTACTTGATCTGTCGTCAAAGCAGCATCTTCCTTTTGTACGGCGGCTGGCCTTTCACCAATCGTTTGAAGTACATCCTCTGTCTTCAGGATATCCTGCATGATTGGAATGAGCTGTTCTAAGGCAGCTCTTACATCCGCCTCATCACCATCACTTGACTGTAAAGTTTCCAGCAGATGGTCTAAAACGTTCCAAAATGATTGTGACATGTTTGCACCTTCCTCTTTTAAAAAGAAATTTTTCAGCAAAGAAAAAAGCCCTCTCTCATTCGTGCCTTGAGATAGAAGCTGATCTTGTTCTTCTATGGCGACGATATCCGCCGTTCCAGCCATTGAATAGCCTGTAATGTGGCCCTTCTGAATTTGATCCCAAATCTCTTGGGAAGCTTTTGTCACAAGCACCCAAGACCCTTTTCGAATCAGCTCGCCGCCTACCTCTACATCAGCCGGAGCAATATACGATTCAACCACTTCGCCAACACCATCCTGAAAATCATGCTGCTTGTCAATATGACGGGCATCCTTCATAAAGCCGTGTGCCGCTCTTTCAATTTCCTTGGCTGTCATAAAGTCTTGATGTGCATCAGGCGTATTCGGCTCATACACGACACCGTACACGAGGCGATGAGCATCTTCTGCCTTTGTCAGGACACTGACCTCCTTTTGAAAGTCAGGCCGCTTTTTCTTTGCTTTCATCAAAAAGAATTTCTTCTTGTTCGCTGCTTTGTCCACGTAGGAAACATGCGTAATTTTAGCGTTTTTTAGTTCTCTTGGCATATGTTCACCCCCTTTCAAAAAAGTGCACGCGCTTCTGTTTATTTCGTCAGCTGATCCGGCTCTGGTTGAGGCTTTTCTTCAGCTGATTTCATGCGGCTTTCTAAAGGTCGGTGATATAGTTCCTCAGGCCATTCTTCTAGCGTTTTTCCGAGAATTCTTCCTGCTAGATCGCGCAAATCGTTAGGTGACACTGCCCCCGCCTGAATAAATGGCGTCAGTACCTTGGCAATCTCTAATGGGTCTCTAAAATCAGGACCATTTAATAGAAAACGGACATGCCAAATATCAAGATCCGGCAGGAAAAGAGTATTGAGTTTTCCTGTGATGAGATGCCGTTCCGGCTGAAATACCTGCTCTTCTGTTGTTTTACGCGCCGTATCTGCTGTCGCTTTGTTATAGTCTTGAGACTCACCTGTGTAAATTGGAGGAAGGCGAAACGCAGAGCGGATTTTGTTTCTTGTTTTTTCATCGTATTCTAAAAAGAGCGCATCTTCTTGCAGGATCTCGGCTAGGGATTTAAAGTTCACTTTGACATTTGAGACATCTTCTTCTCCCGTTAACCCTTTTTCTGTCGGTAGACCTTCAACTTCAAGCAATAGAAACTTATGTGCATGATCAGATCCTTCAATATCGTCCATATAATCTTGAAGCTGCTGATAAGAGGATTCTGACAGCATGCCATTTTCGACAATGATGGCACCTGGTACATGCCGCCCTTGTTTAAAATAAAGATAGTTCAGCTCCTCTGCCTTGCGTGCTCCGTACATATTGACGATGTTGCCAATCCAGCGGGGAATCCCATACGTTCCACTGCCAATTTTAAAATGAATCACTTCTGTTGCGCGAAGCGGCTCTGGTGTAGTGTCATCGTACTTGCCTGTTTCACAGTGCAAAATGCGCGGATCACCATACTCCTTGAAGAAGACTTTCTTTTCGTTGATTACCTGTACATATTTACGGAATCGTTTCTTTCGATTCATTGTCTTCATTTCGCCATTTTCGGTGTACCTGAATTCGACGTCGACTGGCTCACTAAGCTTGCAAATGCGGATATGAAGCGCATCTAAATACTCGATTCCTGCCGGCTTTCCTTGTCCATCTCTCAGCACCTCTAAAAAACCATTGCCCGTTTTCTCTCGGTCTTCGAGGACATAGCCAAGAATCACATCAGCGGACTCATCATAGTTCATGTACTTCGTAAACTCTTCAAGTCTTGTCCATTCCTTCTCTGCGGCTTTCTTTTTTGCCGGTTTTACACCTTCTGCATTAAAGTCAAAGGCGTATTCTACCCCAAACCCAAAGCCTAAAATATTGGTTTTGTACGCATCAATACATTGCTGAAGAATGGTTGAATATTCTGCCATGCTTTTTAATTCATTGATGTTGTAAGGCGGGGGAACAATGTCATCTTTTTCGTAGGAAAATTCATCTGCATACATTTGTTTTGTATGATCAGACATGTTTGCCTTCATAATCGTTGCTTTCAATTGTTTCATTGTATAGACCTCCTCTCTCTGTTTGGGCGGACACGCTCCGAGGCGGTCTGTTTCAAATCCGTCACTTCATAATCATCCAGCGCATACCAAATGGCTGATAATGTGTGTGGATCGATTTGAAATTCATCTTCCTCTAAACGGCCATCCTTATCTGCCTTATAGGTCAGTGATTGAAGTTCATAGATTGTGTACGGACAAGCATCAGAGCAAATGATTTTCTTAAACCGTTTGATCTTTTTCGTATACTGCAAACGTGAGCCTTGGTATTTATGTGCAGCCACCATTTGAAATCCACGCTGCCGAAAATAGTGAATGGTTTTAGGCTCGGCTGCGTCAGCTTTGATGAGTTCCTTTGATTCAATGAACTCTTTTAGATCAACGGCTGTTTCATCATCTGTTTTTCCGCGGTCGTAATATTCCCAGTAAATATATAAGTACTTTTTTTCATGATCGACGGCTAATCGAATGAGCGCATTGTACGATTCAACAAATCCAAAATCCATGCCTGCTCGTTTCAGCGGCCTGTCAATCTGCTGAATCGCTTCTAATACATCAGAATGATTTCTCACCTCAAATTGAGGAAAAACCTTTGTTCCATTGATGCCAAAATAGCCCTTCCTCGCAATTCGATAGAGGTCTGGGTCGTATTCTTTCAGCTCATCCAGCTGCTTCACATAGCTTTTAGGGAGAAATAGATTATCTTCCGCTGTGGAGTGATGGTAGTACGTATCCTTGATGACAACGGTGCGCTTTTTGTATAAGGTTTCGTCATCTAGGACAAATCGCTTCAGCTGTTCATCTCGAAAGAAATGTCTGTACGTCCAATTATCTTGACCAACAGGATTGGTCGATAACATCATATAAAGCGGTAAGGACGGATGCCTCAGCCTTCCAAGCAGCTCTTTAAAGCCTTCATAAGAAACCTCTGAACACTCTTCAATCCAAATGATCGAGATGTTGTTGATCGATTTCAATTTCTCAGGCTTGTCCAGTCCTTTGAATAAGATGCTGCTGCCATTTCGAAACGTCAAGGCAAGCGGCGAACTTCGGCACTTCACCACATGATCGATGTCAAGATCGCTGACGATCTCTTGTAATAGAGAAAATGTTGATTCACGGTGCGTATCATATACTTCTCGAATGACAAGTGCTGTCCGTTTTTCTTCCAGCAGCTTTAAAATGAGTTTTAACGCAATGTGATAGCTTTTGGAGGAGCCGTAGCCGCCTACTAAAAATTGAAACTTCTGATTCCAATCGAATAGAAAATGTTCAAAGTGAGGATTGACTTCTTTTTCAATCAATGAAGTCATGAGTTATCCTCTTTTCGCTTGATCATGATGTGAAGATCTTCCTCTTTTTCTTCGCGCACTGCTTTTTTTGTTTTTTCGATGGTCAGTTCAATTTGCTTTAGCCTTAATCTTCGTTCATCCTTCGCATGTGCGAGCTCTTCAAACTGTTTAATGAGACGCCTGAGCTCTCCCATTGCACGGGATTGGGCATTTAAAAAAGTGGCATGCCGATCCCATGAAAATTGAAACGAATATTCTTCTGTGCTGATTTCTTGTTCTGGCTGAATGCCTTCTACTGTTTCTTCTAATGAAGAAGGCATGTATGCCGCCTTTTTCAGCTCTTTGATCATGTCATCTTGATCTGACACATACATGATGCGCTGCGCCCGAATAATGGCAGCATATTGAATTTGAATTTGATCCCAGATTAAATCAAGCGATGTACGCCCGCCCATTTTCTCCATGATTTCAATTGTTTCATCTGAAAGAAACTGATTGAAGATCGAGTGTGCCTGCTTTGACGAACCTTTTTGCCTTTGCCATCCGTATCGTCTTTTCCATGATTTCACGGTATGGATCGAGACATTGTAATGATCAGCAATTTGCTGGTACGTCATCCCTTTCATATAATCTTGCTTGGCTCCTATCCGTTTATCTTTCATTTACATTCACCTGCCGCCTCCTTTTAATTCGAACGATTTCCTGTGAAGGAATCATTTGTGTAGGGCTAGCAAACATCCGTTTGGTCTTTCTAACTATAGGTGGCAACTGTAAGACAAGTGCTGCTCCATTTATTTTGTAAAAGAAAAAACGCCTATTCAGCTGCTTCGAATAGACGTTCTTGTACTTTTTTGGACATCTTTGTCCGAGCTCTCTCCATATGTTTTTGGACAGTTCCTTTTTTCACATCCAGCATAACCGCAATCTCGCTAAACGATAATCCTTGTGTTGTGTGCATGAAGAATACGTCCTTTTCTCGATCCGTTAAAACGGACAAGGCTTCGTCAATTCGTTTCTTGTCCCGCTCACTGAATTCTCTTTCATTCTCTTGGATGAGGGTATATTCATGTGATAAAGCCTCTAACACTTCTGGATTTGCTAGGATGGTGCGCTGATAGACTGAACGTCTATCTAATCCTCTGCGTGCGCCTGGCTGTCTGCCAATTTGAAGCCATTCCACGACGTATTCGAGATCGCTGACCATACTGGCGATAATTTTTTTATCATGCTTCTCTTGATCTGACAGCTGTTTCTCTTCTTTTTCTCTATATGGTTCATATCTTTTTCTAGCATCCTTTAATGCTCGTTTGTATTCGATGAGTAAATCTTGCATATTGGCTCTCTCCCTTTTTTAAGAAAATAAAAAACGGACACCAATCAGTCCCCTTTTCATAGGGTCTTGATCAGTGTCCGCAGGCTTTCCGTCTTGGACGTATTATGTTGTGTTGTGATCTAGCTGATTTTAAAACCAATCTCGTGATCTACTCTTGCAAAGTGACCTTTTGCCGTTTGAATAATGGTTTTTCCATGTTCAGGTACATCCAACTTATAAGCCGTTCCTACATTCCCATCTAATACGATGACTTGAATTTTTCCTGTTTCCATCTCACCGACAAATGTCTGGTTTTCTTGAATGAATAATTGTTTTGGCTCGTTCATATGCTTGTCTCCTTATTTGGTGAGGATTTCGTGCCATCACCTATCGCATTTAAAATGATTTCAATTCTTGGACGCATACTATAAAACTGGGAAACTCTTAAATCGACAATCTGTAGAGGGACCTTATCCGCAATAGAATGAAGTGCTTCTTGAATATGTTGTAGTCTTGGCTGAAAGATGCTGACGTGCACCGGGCGTATCAAACCTTTTTCTGCGTATGTACGCTTGTTTTGACAGTCAGCTATGTCAAGCGGCATGTCGTCAAATAAGCGAATCTCGAGTGATAGTGCGCCTTTTATTTTATGCGGGCATTGTGCTTTTGCAGCTGCTCGTATTCTTTTTATCAATGTATCTTTTGTTAAAAACTCTGCCTCAATGATAAAATGGATGACCATGTTAGAATCTCCCGTCATCCTTTTCAAACTGACGGATGTCTTGTTCGTTTTTACTCGCTTTGAGCAAGCATTTGAGGATTGTCATAATTTGCTTCCATCGTTTCACGTCGCCTTGATTCCTCCTTTTTTGCTTCAGCGATCTTTGCCGCCAAGAGGTTCATGTATGTTTGCTTATCTTCTACCGTGGCAAAAACAAACACCGGTTTCTGATGATGAAAGGTGATCCAGCCGCCAGCTTGGACTAAACAAAGCTGCGCTTCCTTTCTGGCATCAAACGTCATCTGATGTTTCATCTTCTTCAAATCCCTCCAGACTGTCCTCAATCTCTGTTTGATATCCATAACGTTTCATGTCATATGACCAGTAGCTTTTTGGATATCCAAAGTCATTCATCTGCGCTACCATTGGATGTTCAATATTCATTCTCTCCGTCTCCCCTTTTCTAAGAAATGGTCTTCCTTTAGAGAATTACTCATTTCGTGTAACTTTTGGTCAAAAAAAGCTCTTGAACACCCCTATTCAGCAGATCTGCAATATGCTTTGCGATTTCTAAGCTAGGCTTCGTTCTGCCCATTTCTATATTTGCATAGCCGCTCGTGTACTTATATCCTAATTTTTTCGCCATATAGGTTTGTGTTTTTCCTTGTAAAATGCGTTCTTCTCGTAAATGTTCAAGTTTCATCTTTCCACCTCTTACTCAATATGTGTAAGTTATATTCATTATGATAATATACACGAAACGAGTAAGTCAATCATTTTTTATTCTTTTTGTGTAATTATTTATCTTTTCCGTGTAATTCATGATAAAATTTACTCATAACATGAAAAAAGGTGTTTCCAATGGATAATTTGACTGGAAAGATTTTAACTGAATTAAGAGAGAAGCATGGATGGAGCAAGTCAACGGTTGCTAAAAAACTCGGATTAAAGGCGATGTCCACCTATGCAAATTGGGAATATGGCTTGAGAAAGCCCGACGGTGAGATGATTGTGAAAATCGCCGAGTTATATGGGGTCTCAACGGATTATCTTCTCACAGGTAAGGACAAAGGCGGAACTGATGCCGACCTTGCAGACGATCCTGATTTGCAAATTGCGTTTAAGGCTGCCTCCGATTTTTCCGAAGAAGCACGAAGACAAACCATCGATTTTATTCACTACATTAGAGAAAAAGAGAAGCAAAAAGGCCGTCAGCCAAAACAGCGAGACGACGATTGATGATCTCTTTTCATAAAGCTTTACATTGCTGGGATGAGCCCAGCTTTTTTTTATGCCTCTTTTTCCCCTAAAAAAGAGAAGGCATATGAATAATATATGACAATTTTCACCATAAATACTCTTTTTTCTACATAATTTTATTGACATATAATTCTATTATTATTAATATATGTATATACCAAAAAAAGGAGTGTTACCGATGAAAAAATTAATGAAAGCTTGTACATTGTCTTTAGCTGCTTTAGGTGCTCTTACGTTCTTCCAAACTGAAGGTGCTCATGCAGCTGCACAGCCAAAAGAACCAGTCATAGCAAAAGCTCCTATTATGAATAAAGTAATTACGTTGACCCGTACGCTTCCTGTAGGTTCTTCGATCGCCGTCTCTCTTCCAGCAAGCCAAATTACTGTGACGGGCGCAACTTATGCGATTCAATTAGATCAAACAGCTCCAAACTTCACTTGGATTCGTGCCGTACAACGCGGTTCAGTGACGGTTTCTTACTATAATTCACTTGGAGAACGTGTGATTAACTATATTACTGTTCGATAAGCCATATTGCTTTACATATGAAAAGGCGATGACTTCATGATCATCGCCTTTTTGTGTGTCTACATGTATATTCATAGACTTCATTTATCCAATGCTTGCCAACGACCATCTCTTATGTTAACTTTTAATAAAAATAAGTTAACATAATGAGAGGAGCTTATGATGGGAAAACAAATATCTTTGTCTTGGGAAGCGATGGCGGAGAAAGCGCTGAAAAATGAACGGATCACGCTGCAAGAAGGTCTAGACATTCTTGCAGCTGACGATAAAGAATTATTATCTATGATGCATGCAGCCTATCAAGTACGATTTCATTTTTTTCAAAACAAGGTGAAATTAAATATGATTTTTAACGCAAAAAGCGGTTATTGTCCTGAAAACTGTGGTTATTGTTCACAGTCGATCATTTCAAAAGCACCGGTTGAACGATATACAATGCTTGATCAAAAAACGATTGTGGCTGGCGCGCGTGAGGCGCTCAAGAGAAAAGCGGGGACTTATTGTATTGTCGCAAGCGGCAGAGCACCTTCTCACAGAGAGTTAGATGAGGTGACGGCAGCAGTAAAAGAGATCACTGAGACCATGCCTTTGAAGGTGTGTGCATGTCTTGGGTTATTAAATGAAGACAAAGCGAGGCGGCTGAAGGAAGCAGGGGTTCATCGGTATAATCACAATATCAATACACATCAAGATCATCATGCTCACATTACGACAACTCATACATATCATGATCGTTTGTCGACCCTTGAGGAGGTCAAACAGTCCGGCATGTCACCTTGCTCAGGGGTTATTATTGGGATGGGTGAAACCAACCAGCAAATTGTTGAAATGGCTTTTGCGCTCAGAGCCCTTGATGCGGATTCAATTCCAGTCAACTTTCTTCATGCAATCGAGGGAACACCGCTTGAGCATCAAGAACGAACACATCCGATCAAAGCATTGAAAGTGTTGGCGCTCATGAGGTTTGTCAATCCAACCAAGGAAATTCGAGTATCTGGAGGCAGAGAGTTCAATTTACGGACGCTTCAGCCGCTTGCCCTTTATGCGGCAAATTCCATTTTCGTAGGCGATTATTTAACAACAAAAGGCCAGCAAGTCCAAACGGATCATCACATCATTGAAGATTTAGGTTTTGACATAGAAGAATGTGCGTTATAAAAAAAGTCTGCCGGTGAATCGGCAGACTTTTGGCAATAAGATTAGAATCTTTTATGGAAATCGACAGTGCCGCTTCCTTCCTCACGGTCAAAGCTGCCAACAAATGTCCAGTTAATATAGCCGCCGTCACCATTGTTGACGAACGTACCATCTTCAAATACCCAAATACCAAACGTAATACCATCATATTCAACACTATCATAGTAGACAACATTGTTCAGTCCGCTAAAGTCATGATCTTGGCTTAAGTTTTGGACAACTACGTTATAGTTTTGACCTGCTTCATAGAAGGCACTGTACGCCGCATTTTTTACAAATCCATCACGATTTTGAGATGATTTTACTGCTTGTTCAATTTTATCGGCAATGGCTACTGGGTCAATAGAGACACTTCCATCAACACCTGTTGTCGTCGCAGCTTCAGCCGTTTGACCAAAAGTCGTAAGAGATAGAGGGGCAGCAACCATTGACGTAGCAATCATAGAACTAACAACAAATTTGCTTGTTTTTCTCATTATTTCTAACTCCTCCTTTAATTGGTATGTTTATGTACTACCCCTTCCTCTGTCTCTTAAACACTAAATTATGAAAAAACTTCTTTTTCTACCAATTAAGAGGGTGATTTTACTGTTTAAAAGAGCTGAAACAACAAAAAAACTACTCTTTTATAAGAGTAGTTTCAGATTGTTGACAAAGGGCTAAAATGATCTTTATTTTAGCCCTTTGTCTTCTTTTCAGCTCAGCGTGTTTGAAAACCTTTGCAGTCTAGGAAGGACGAGCACCGGAGCGGAGCACATTCGTGAGCACCGGCGCGCAGACCTGACAACGAATGCGAAGGTTTGTCTACACGCTGAAACTACTCTTTTATAAGAGTAGTTTACAGCATTACATGAACAGGATAAATAAAATCACACCTAGGATAATTCGGTATATCGCAAAAGGCACAAGTTTGATTTTATTGATCAGTTTTAGGAAGAATCGAACAACAAAGAGAGCCACAACAAATGCACTCACAAAGCCGACGATAAAGAATGGCAGCATGTCTGTTGTTAAATATTCGGAATTTTTCACAAGTGTTAAGAAGCTTGCGCCTGCCATAATCGGCATCGCCATGATAAATGTAAAATCAGCTGCAGCACGGTGATTCAAACCAAGAATAACCCCGCCTGCAATCGTCGAACCTGAGCGAGAGAAGCCTGGCCATAATGCCAAACATTGAAACAGTCCGATATAAAGCGCCTGTTTGTACGTCATGTTATCGACAGAGCTTGTTTCTGTTTTACGTTTATTGATCCAGTCAGCGACAAGCATCAGCACTGCGCCTAAAATCAAACCGACAGCGACTGTTCTCACGTCAAACAAGTATTTATCAATATAGTCTTCAAATAAGAATCCTAAAATGACGGCTGGGACGAGTCCTACTGCAATTTGAGCAATAGTCAGCTTATGCCCGCTGCGCTTTTGTTCTTCGGTGATATTTTTCTTTAAGCCTAACAAGTTCAAAATACGATCCTTGAACACAATCATGACAGCTAAAATAGAACCTAACTGAATCACGACTTTAAATGTGTTTGCCGCCTCTGGCGTAATGATTTCCTTTGATTTTAACCATAGATCATCGACTATGATCATGTGACCTGTAGATGAGACAGGTGCATACTCTGTTAATCCTTCGACAATTCCTAAAACCAGTGCCACGAATAAATCCCATAGATTCATGATTTTCTTTCCTTTCAATTCTGATCTTTTGAACAGGCCAACCATCTATGTCCACATAAAGACAAGCTTTCTTCATCGAAAGCTCGTCTTTATGATACTATATTTTTTTCAAAAAAAGATTATGACATTAAACCTTTTCTTCTTTGTACAAATTGGATCGCATTTTGAACCAATCAAACAAGTGGGTCGTGATGACCTTCAGGACGGCATATGTTGGAATCGCGACAATGATGCCGACTACGCTGAACAATTTACCTGCTGTTAATAGAACAAAAATAATCGTGATCGGATGGATATGAAGGTTTTTCCCCATGACCTGAGGTGAAATAAATTTCCCTTCAATGAGCTGAACCACTGTCCAGACAATGATGAGTTTTAAAAGCATCACTGGTGATGTCACAAGCGCAATCACAATCGCTGGTGTAATCGCAATCGTTGGACCAAGGTAAGGCACCACACTTGTACATGCCGCAATGATCGCCAGCAGCAACGCATAGTCAAGTCCAATAATCAGATAACCGATTAAAAGAAGAACACCAATACAGAAGCTGACAATGATCTGTCCGAGAATATAAGAGCTCAGGCGATGGTTCATTTCGTGAAGCACGATATGTGTATGATCTCTAAACTTATTCGGAATAAATTTCAGGAAATAGTCAGGCAATTTTTTACCGTCTTTTAATAAATAAAACAGAATGAACGGAACGGTCACGATCGAAATGATGATTTCGGTGAGCGCCCCTAAGAAAGTCCCTACACCGGTAAAGGTGCTTTCCAAAATCTTCGTCGCTTGACTTGACGCTTTACTCACCAATTCAGAGACGTTAAAATTCATCGCTTTCTGCGCTTGATTAATAAAGTTGCTTCCCGTTAGTTGGCGAATCTGTTCTTCTACCGTATCAACATATTTCGGAAGGTTATGAAACAGACTCATCGTTTGTGCTTGTAAAAAAGGAATAATAGACACAATGGTCACTGTAATGATACCAATAATGACAATATATAAAAGCAAAATTGAAAAGATCCGTTTGACTCTAAACCTCTCTAACAAGTTGACAATCGGATTTAATAAATAATACACGACCCCCGTTAAAATAATCGGTAAGGCGATGGTTTTGACGAGTACAATGAGCGGTGTGAAAATAAAAGATGTTTTCATGAAAACAAGGATATTCAATCCGATTAATAGCAGGACGAGTAAAAAGAGAACAAACTTGTTATCAAGAAAAAATTTTCTAAATCGACTGCTCCACATTTGCATAGAATTCATATCGTTCCTCCAAACTCGGGCTATTTTATTAATAAATTGTACACTATCTGATCATGATATGGTGGTCATTGTTTCAGCTTTTTTTCCCATTTCGCAATGGACATCGCCCATATAATGAGAATCGGCTGTCCAATAAGCCTTATCCATAGCAAGGCCTGATCTGTGCTTTTTTGACCTGGAAATGGAATTCCCTCTCGTGCAGCAAATAAGTTTGCAGGGAAAATGAGTACAAGATAGACAGCCATGATTTTTGCTGCTGCAATCCTGACATTTGGCAAAAGTAGCAAGACAGCCAGCAGCCATTCAAGGCATGCAGTCGCATAGACTATCACATATGGAAATGGCCAGCCTGGCATCATACGGGCAAAGCCGCTCGGCTCTATCACATGAAAAATACCGGCTGCTATGAATAAAAGCGCAAAGACGTATGTACTTCCTATATGCAGGGTGCGCTTCATGTTCGTTTCCTCCTCTCCCTTCTATCAGAGTATTACCCGAATGAAGGAAGAAACTACCCACTTTTCGTACATTTATATCCTTTATGTAAGACGCATCAGCCTATATAAAGGTTTCATCCGCTCTTCAATAAAAAGAATGTTCTTTCATACAAACGCTTTCAAAGGATGTATAATCAGAGAAAAGCAGAAGGAGGGAATGACATGATTCGATTTGCTGTCATCGGAACGAACTGGATTACAGATCGATTCTTACAGGCCGGTGAAGGAGCAGCTGATTTTACATGTACAGCCGTCTATTCACGGTCCGCTGAAAAAGGCCAGGCATTTGCCGAAAAATACGGGATTGATACAGTTTTTACGAACTTACATCAAATGGCGGAAAGTGATGCGTTTGATGCCGTGTATATTGCAAGTCCAAATGCCCTTCATAAGGAGCAGGCCATGTTGATGATGGAGCACCAAAAGCACGTTTTATGCGAAAAACCATTCGCCTCTCACCGAAAAGAAGTGGAAGAGATGATTGCTGCAGCGAAAAAACATCAAGTGTGTTTAATGGAAGCGATGAAAACGACATTTCTGCCAAACTTCCTGCAAATCAAACAGCATCTTGATCAGCTCGGGCCCATTCGGCAAGTGGTCGCTCATTACTGTAAATATTCCTCAAGATACGATGCTTACCGAAATGGCGAGATTCCAAATGCTTTTAAGCCTGAATTATCGAATGGTTCTTTAATGGATATCGGTGTGTATCTTGTCTACCCGGCGATCTATTTATTTGGTCTGCCGAATCAAATCACCGCGAGAGGCTATAAGCTTTCTTCTGGTGTAGATGGGAGCGGCTCTGTCCTTTTACAATATGACGGGCATCAAGCACTCCTTTTCCATTCTAAAATTTCAACGTCTCATTTATCTGCGGAAATTCAAGGAGAGGACGCCACGATGGTGATTGATCAATTCCACCGTCCTTCGCGTATCACGATCCACGATCGTCAAGGACATCAAACCGATATCTCTCTCAAAGATGATCAGCCAGCCATGTATTATGAAATCTGTCATTTTATTGAGTGTATTCAGCAAGGAATGGGTCAGTCTCCAGTCAATACATTTGCCTTATCTGTTCAAACCATGTCCGTCATGGACGAGGCGAGAAGACAAATGGGTGTGATGTATCCTGCCGACAGACAAAATGAATGGGGCATGAAATGATAAACAAAGGGCGAACATGATGTGTCTGTTCGCCCTTTGTTTTTTGTTTCAGATCCTTTGTTTATGTTGCCGCTAACACATCCGCAAATGCTTTCACATATGGAGGGAGATCCGGCGGACGTCTGCTCGAGACGAGGTGGCCATCTGTGACGACTGCTTCATCAAACCAGTCCGCTCCAGCATTTGTCATATCATCTTTAATACCAGGTGTACTTGTTACTTTTTTGCCTTGCAGGATTCCTGCTGAAATCAGCACCCAGCCAGCGTGGCAAATTTGCCCGATTGGTTTTGCCTTTGCATCAAATGAACGAACAATGTTTAACACTTCTGGATAACGGCGCAGTTTATCTGGTGCCCATCCACCAGGGACAAGCACAGCATCATATTCATCCGCTTGAATGGAATAAAATTCTGCATCAGATACAGCCGGCACACCGTATTTTCCGATGTACTCATGATTTGCTTTTTCTCCTACAAGATGCACAGTTGCCCCTTCTTCTCTTAAACGCAGAACCGGATACCATAGCTCTAAATCTTCAAAATCATCACTGACAAACGCAATGACCTTCTTATCTGATAAACGCATAACATCTCTCCTATTCTTTCGATTTCCTCTATTGTACGAGATGACCTCTTAAAAAGAAAAGCGGTTCCCCTTGAGGAGAACCACTTGATCTTATTCGCTGATCTTGAATTTTTTAATTAAATCACGTAATTCTTCCGCCATTTGGGAAAGAGTCGTAGATGAAGAACTAATCTCTTCCATAGAAGCAAGCTGTTCTTCAGCAGATGCGGCGATATCTTGGATGCTTGCTGAACTCTCTCGTGATACATCTGCAATTTCATTCACCGCTTTAGAAATTTGCTCTGATCCTTTTGAAAGCTCGCGTACTGTTGTATTCATTTCATTGATTCTTGTTGCGATTTCCGCTGTTTGCAGATTAATTTGTGAGAAGCTTTCTTTCGTTTGATCTGTAATGGAAAGACCATTCTTCACTTCTTCATTCACTGATTTGAACATATTTTGAGATGTTTCGATTTCAGATACGATTTCTTTCACAAGCTTTTCAATCTCTTTTGCTGAATCCGATGATTGAACTGCAAGTTTACGCACTTCTTCTGCGACAACAGAGAAGCCTCTGCCTGACTCACCTGCACGTGCTGCTTCAATGGCAGCATTGAGTGCAAGTAAATTCGTTTGATCCGCAATGCCATTAATCACGCCTAGAATGTTTGTGATATCTTTTGATTTATGCTCCAGCCCGTTGATCACCCCTTCAGCTTCTTTCACTGAATGGTCGATCGTCTTCATTTGGCCAACGGTTTGCTCCACAAGCTGCCCGCCTGATTCCGCGACTGTTTTTGATTGAATAGATGACGCTGTGATGACATCAGACGTTTCTGCGACTTCGTTCAGTCCTTCGTTCATTTGTTTTAAATGAGACGCGCTTTGCTCCACCATTTCGCTTTGATTTTCGTTGCCGTTTGAGAATGATTCAATAGATGATGTAATATGTTCGGTTGCTTTTGTTGTTTGACCTGCACTTGCCGTCAGTTCTTCAGATGAAGAAGCCACGTTTTCTACAGATGTTTGTACAGCTTGAATGACATCTCTTAATGACTCACTCATTTCATTAAAGCTTGTGCCTAGCTGTCCAATTTCATCTTTTGACCGGACATCAATTTTTTCTGTTAAATCTCCCTCACTGATCTTCCTTGAGGAAGAGACAAGTATAGAAAGTGGTTTTGTAATGGAACGGATGATCAAGAAGATCAGAATCCCGCCAATGATGAGCGCGCCTGCTAAAATGATAGCGGCCATGTTAAAGACTGGCTGTGCAGCTTCTTCTACTTCCGTCACAAACATCGTACCGACAATTTTCCAGCCAGTCGCTTTGTTTGTGGTGAACTCCATTTGCTTTTCTTTTCCTTCAAACATATAACTCATAGAACCTTCATCTTGTGAATAAAGCTTTTCTAGCCATTCCCCAGATAATTTGGATCCAGCTTTTTTCGTTGGATGGGCAACAAAGGTACGATCCGGACTTCCGATAAAGGCATAGCCTTGTTTCCCAATGTTTATGCTATTTGACTCTTTTACTAGATTCGCAATGTCTAGGTTCATTGCAATGACGCCTGATCCGTCCTCTAACTTTTTAGAGATTGTGACCACAAGCGTACCGGTTGAAGCCGTTGGATACGGTGCTGAAACAGACAGCTCCCCGTTTTTCGCCCAGCCGTCTTTATACCAATCCCGCTCCGTTGCGACATAGTCAGCAGGCATTTTTTTATTAGGATATCTTGAAAACACTTTGCCATCACTTGAAGCGACAAAAATGCCTTCTGTGTCATCATTCATACTCATGAACTGCTCAAAGCGCCCTTGAATATCTGTCGTGCCTTTTTGCTTAAGCTTTTTCTCCGTGATCCATTTGCTAAAGAAATCGGCTGCGTCTGTTTTCACTTTCACAACCTTCGTAATATTTTTATCTAGCTGCTCTACGTTCTCCTTGGCGCTTTGCATGATTTGATCATTTAAAGAGGTGCTCGCCGTATGATATGAAGAGAATGCCAATACAATGATTGGGCATAAGAGAATAAATAAGAAAGAGAATACGAGCTTTTTTGAAATAGATGGCTTCCTGAAATACTGTATGAATTTCATAAAAAAGAAAACTCCTTTTAGTAAGATAGTATATATATCGGAAGTACTACTAGGTTGTTTACTTTTTTAATTTATTAAAGTCTAAATAAGTCCAAAACACCCAAATTATATGCATCGAATGGAAAAACACCTGACGTCAAAACGTCAGGTGCTTCCCTATATCTCTTACATTTTAAATTGTTTAATGAGCTCTCTTAGCTCTTCTGCCATCTGAGATAACGTGGCAGAGGATGAGCTGATCTCTTCCATAGATGCCAGCTGTTCTTCTGCGGATGCTGCGATATCTTGGAAGCCTGCGGAACTTTCTCTTGAAAGCTCTTTGATTTGATTCACCGCATGTGAAATATCATTTGAGCCATGCGAGAGTTCTTTGGCGGTTCCGTTCATTTGTTTCATTTGTTCTGTCATTTCTGATGTTTTATCGGTGATTTTCTCAAAGCTGACTTTCGTTTCATCTGTAATGTTTAATCCAGCTTGTACTTCACCTGCTACTTGTTTAAACATTTTCTGTGACTTTTCAATTTCCTCCACAATCTCGTTCGTCAGGCTTTCAATTTCCTTTGAAGAGCTTCCTGATTGCTCTGCCAGCTTACGAACTTCTTCTGCAACAACAGAGAAACCTCTGCCTGCTTCTCCTGCCCGAGCGGCTTCTATCGCAGCATTTAAAGCAAGGAGATTGGTCTGGTCAGCAATGCCGTTAATGACACCCAGAATGTTAGTAATATCCTTTGATTTCTGCTCTAAGCCTTGAATAACAAGCTCTGCTTCTTTCACTGCCTGCTCGATGGTTTGCATTTGACCTGCTGTTTTTTGAACGAGTTCTCCACCAGCCTGAGCCGTTTTGCTCGAATCAATCGACGATTCCATCATATGTGAGGTCGTATCGACCATATGGGATAAGCTGCGATCCATTTCGTTCAACTGGACTGAGCTTTTTTCGATCATATCATTTTGGTGTTCAGTGCTGTTTGAGAACTGTTCAATAGACGATGTGATATGCTCAGTCGCTTGGGTGGTCTGTCCTGCACTTGCTGTTAATTCTTCAGAAGAGGCGGCCACATTTTCAATGGAATTCTGAACAGCTTGAATGACGTGTTTCAGCTTTGCTGACATCTCGTTAAAGCTCTGCGCAAGCTTCCCGATTTCATCGTGCGTACGAACTTCAATATGCTGGGTCAGATCACCCTGACTGATTTTCTCAGCCGATTCAGAGAGCTCTATCAGTGGCTTTCGAATCGATTTAATAATAAAATAAATCGCGATTCCGCCTATGGCCATCGCAGCTGCCAGTATGATCATTGTTAAGTCGAGAACTGGCTGTGCAGCTTCTTTGACTTCGCCCGTATACATTGTTCCAGCAAGCTTCCAGCCTGTTGCTTCATTTGTGTCAAAAAACATTTGCTTCGGCTGTCCATTGTATTCATATTTAAAGCTGCCTTGTTTTTTATCATACAATTTCGAGATGAAATCACCTGTCAATTTCGCCCCAGGCTTGTCTGTTTTATGGGCAATATAATGCTGATCTGCAGTCGCGACAAACGCATAGCCTTTTTTGCCAATTTTGATGCTGTTTGTATCTTTCACGATCGTGTTCAAGCGCACATTGATCCCAATCACACCAGAACCATCTGCTAATTGTTCTGATATTGTGATGAGCAGGTCATCTGATGACTTGTCGACAAAAGGATCTGAAATGATGAGTTTCTCATCTCCCATCGATTGTTGAAACCACGATTCGTTTTTTGCGCTCGAGGCACTACCTTTGTGAATCTTGGAATATTCAGTTAGTTTACCATTTTGATCTGCAATGAATACTTCCACCACATCTTCATCTGTTTCCGATAATTGCTCTAATTTCACCTTGAGTAAATCCTTGTTTTTAGAAGCCAATTCACTCTTTTTCACCGATTTGGCTAAATAGGAAACGATATCAATTTTAGGCTGTACATCTTTATTAATGAGTTCGTTTAATTGCTGAACACCATTTGCAGCACTAGACATAATCTCATCATTGAGAGACTTTGAGGCCACTTCATAAGAAAATGCTGCCAATACGAGAATTGGCACTAGGAGAATCGCTAAAAATGCAGTAATTAATTTCTTCGACATTGTAAAGTGCTTAAAAAAGTTGATTTTTTTCATGACTCTACTCCTTTTGAATTATGATTTGTGGTCTTCCCCTTCTATTCTTAGGTAATACGAATTATTTTTCAAGACTTAATGTTCAAAAATTAATCAAAATGATCAAATTAACCTATTTCTTTTGATTTACTTAATGAAAAAAGAGCCCTCTAGCTGAAGGACTCTTTTCATTATGTCTATTCGACTTTAAATTTGCTGATCAAATCACGCAATTCTTCTGCCATTGATGAGAGCGTAGCAGAGGATGAGCTGATTTCTTCCATTGATGCCAGCTGTTCTTCCGCTGAAGCCGCTATGTCTTGAATGTTTGCGGAGCTTTCACGTGAGACGTCTGCAATCTCACGGACAGCCTCTGACACATGGGCAGAGCCATTTGAAAGCTGGATAACCGTTTGATTCATCGTTTGAAGCTGGTCAGAAATTTCTTTTGTCATTTCGAAAATATTATGGAAGCTGGCTCTTGTTTGTTCAGTGAAGCTTAAGCCTGATTGAACTTCTCGATTCACCGCAGTGAATACTTCCTGTGATACATCGATGTCTTGAACGATCTCTTTAATCAAATTCTCGATTTCTTTCGCCGAATTGGCTGATTGAACAGCCAGTTTTCTTACTTCTTCTGCTACAACAGAGAAGCCTCTGCCAGATTCCCCAGCTCTTGCTGCTTCGATTGCTGCATTTAGCGCAAGTAAATTCGTTTGGTCAGCGATTCCATTGATGACACCTAGAATTTGTGTAATGTCTTTTGATTTACTTTCAAGAGCGCTGATGACATTCTCTGCTTTTTTCACGGATTGATCAATGACATTCATTTGAGAAGCGGTTTTTTCCACAAGCTGTCCGCCTTCCCCTGCGATATCTGTTGATTTGATCGATGAAGCAGTAATGGATTCAGCCGACTCATTCATGTGCTGAAGGCCTCGGTTCATTTCTTCTAACTCGTCTGAGCTGGATTCGACTTTGTCATTTTGACTTTCATTTCCATTGGAGAATTGTTCAATGGCTAGTGTAATATGCTCTGTTGCTTTACTTGTTTGACCTGCGCTGGCGGTCAGTTCTTCTGATGAAGAAGCGACATTTTCGACTGAAGTTTGGACGGCACCAATGAGGGTTCTTAATGAGTCAATCATTGTATTAAAGCCTTTCCCAACTTGGCCAATTTCGTCATCTGATTGGATCTCAAGCTTATCGCGCAAATCACCTTCGCTTACTTTTTTCGAGAAACGGGCAAGGTTGGATAATCTTTTAGATATAGAGCGGACGATAAAGAAGATGAGGGTACCTGCTACGATAAGTGTCACACTGAACACAATAATGGCTGTATTGAAAACGGGCTTTGCTGCATCTTCTACTTCTGATACGAGCATCGTTCCACCGATTTTCCAGCCGGTTAATTCATTGGTCACATACGCAACCTTTTTATCTATCCCTTTGAGTGTGTAGCTGCCGCTTCCTTCTTTGTTTTTAAAAATAATATTTGCCAGATTCTCATTGACCTGACTTCCTGGCTTTTGGGTCGGATCTGCTAAAACTGTTTTATCTCTCTCCATGATGAAGGCATAGCCTTTTTGCCCAATTTTGATTTCTTTTAACTTTTGCAGCAGGGTGTCAATTTCCATATCAAGTCCAATAACACCTGAACCATCTTTCATTTTTTGAGTAATGGTGATGACCATTTTGCCTGTGGAGGCTGCTACATATGGTTTTGTGATGACTTGTTTGCCGTTTTCTGCATTGAGCGCTTCTTGATACCATGGACGCTCTCTTGGATCGTAGCCATCAGGCATCTTTTGAACAGGATATTGCATAAACAATCCCTTTTCGGAACCTGCATAGATAGCAGAAACATCTTTTTCATTAATTTTTCCAAATTGCTGCAATTCTTTAATGGTCGCATTTCTATTTTTTTCTTGAAGATTAGACGCTTTGAGTGAGTCTGTAAACAGGGTCACAGCATCTGCTTTGTTTCCTATATTCTCATTGATTAAGGTATCAAATGCATTGACTTGACTCATCGCACTGCCCATAATCTGTTTGTCTAGCTCTGTCTTTGATGTAAAAAATGCACTAATTGTCAGTGCAGTGGTTGGCAGGATAAGGACTACCAAAAAGGCAATAATTAATTTTTTTGAAATGGATGGTTTTTTTAACCATTGGATCATTTTCCCCATTTTCTCTTTCCCCCTTTACTTCTCTAAAGTTATTATCGGATGAAAGGTTTATTTTTACAGGCTGAAAACGATGTTTAAACA
This sequence comes from Bacillus sp. MZGC1, assembly GCF_002998605.1. NCBI lineage: Bacteria > Bacillati > Bacillota > Bacilli > Caryophanales > Bacillaceae > Bacillus > Bacillus sp. MZGC1. The sequence goes on along the minus strand of NZ_PVRE01000001.1, from coordinate 923,896 downwards.
TAAAAAAATACCCAGACAATTCTGGGTATTTTTTCATCATTTTTTAATCAATTTTAAATTGACTTGTGAGCTCTTTTAGTTCCTCTGCCATGTTAGCAAGTGTCACAGAAGAAGATGAGATTTCTTCCATAGAGGCCAGCTGCTCTTCAGCAGAAGCCGCAATGTCCTGAATGTTTGCCGCACTTTCTCTAGAGACTTGGCGCATCTCCTGCATAGCTTGTGAGACAAGCTTTGAACCGCTCGATAGATCAATCGCTGTATCGTTTAATTGAGTCAGTTTTTTCGACATTCCTTCTGCCGCCTCATAAATGTTCTGGAAGCTTTCTTTTGCTTCTTCTGTCATACCGAGTCCTGCATGTACTTCTCGATTGACCGTTTTGAACATATCTTGAGATTTAGCAATTTCTAACACAATTTCTTGAATGAGCTTTTCAATTTCTTTCGCTGAATCTGCGGATTGGACAGCTAGTTTTCTCACTTCTTCTGCAACGACGGAGAAGCCGCGTCCTGATTCACCTGCTCTTGCTGCTTCGATGGCTGCATTTAGCGCAAGTAAATTCGTTTGATCTGCAATGCCGTTAATAACATTTAAAATGCTCGTAATATCTTTAGACTTGTATTCTAATTGTTTCATGACTTGTTCTGCTTCTTGTACAGATGTATCAATATGTTTCATTTGGCTCGCTGTGCTTTCAACAATTCGGCCGCCTTGACCAGCCGCCTCTGTCGATTGAAGTGAGACAGCAGCCACTTCTGATGACGTATGTGACATGTCTTGTAATCCTTCATTCATTGCCACAAGCTGGTTCGTACTAGATTCGACTTTCTCGTTTTGTGCTTCATTTCCATTTGAAAATTGTTCAATCGACATCGTGATATGCTCGGTTGCTTGACTTGTTTGGCTGGCACTTGCCGTCAGCTCCTCGGAAGCGGAAGCCACATTGTCGACAGATTGCTGTACCGCTCGAATGACGTCACGGAGGGATTCACTCATTTTGCTAAAGCTTCTTGTCAGCTCTCCTATTTCATCCTTCGATTTGGTTTCAAGGGTTTCGGTTAAATCCCCTTCACTCACTTTGTTTGAGAAATCAACAAGCTTTCGAAGTCCAATTGTGATGGATCGAACGATAAAGAAGATCGCAACGCCGCCAAGGATAAATGAAGAAATTAAAAGAATAATGGCAGAATTCCAAACTGGCTGTGCTGCTTCTTCTGTTTCTGATACAAACATCGTTCCAGCAATTTTCCAACCTGTTAAATCATTTGTCACAAAAACAAGACGCTTTTGTTCTCCTTTATTCTCATAAGTTGACGTTCCTTCTTTTCCGCTGTAAAGGATAGATGAAATATTTTCAGTGACCTTAGATCCTGACTTTTCTTCTGGATGAGCCACAATTTGTTTATTTTTATTCGCAATAATTGGATATCCTTGTCGTCCAATTTTAATCTCTTTTATTTTATCGACAATGTCTTGCACATCAATGTCAATTCCGATCGCTCCCGACCCGTCCTTCAGACGCTGGGCAATCGTGACAACCATGCCGTTTGTTGTGGCCGAGATGTACGGATTGGTAACAACTGGATTACCACTCTCATCCTGCATAGCTAGTTGATACCAATCACGCGTTGTTGGATCATAGCCTTTTGGCATGTCTACTTTAGGAAACTGAATGAAATCACGCTTTTTACTTGCTGCATAAAAGCCAACCACATCATCTTCATTGATTTTACTGTATATCTCGAAATGCTCATACAGTTCGTCCTGGTTGTTCTTCTTAAAGTCTGCAGCAGTAGATGTTTCAGTAAAGAGTTTTACTGCGTTTTCCTTATTGATAAGCTTTTGCTGAATCATGTCATTCAGTTCATTGACTCTTGTGTTTGCTCCGTACATGATTTCATGATCTAATTCTTCTTTGGCAATCTGATATGAAATCGTACTGAGTGTAATAATTGGCAAGACAAGAACGAGCGTGAATGAAATAATCAGTCTCTTAGAAATCGATGGTTTTTTCAACCATTTTATTGCATTTTTCATGTTTTTCCTCCTTTTAAACGATATGTTATATATCGGACATCTTCATATTATTTTCATGTTTTTCAAATAAAAAGGATGCCTTTTTGTTTATTTTCACAAATTGATTCCTTGCCCAAGCACCCTGCATACGCTAATACAAAAGGGGGCGCTTTTCATATGATTATCCTTTCAGGAAAGCCAGTGACAAATGAGCAGCTGGCTTCATTTCAGCTAGAGGGACAAAAGCGGATCATTTTGATGCAGTTACAAGCCTCAAATGATACGTTCCGCTACAGGCAAGCATCTGATTTGTTATTTGAGGTCACATTGAGATCGAACATTATGAATGCTGCAAGAGATTTGCATAAAAGTGGTGCCTCATTTGCCATCTTCCAAAAATCTCGTGCAAATGATGCCTTTTGGCGTGTATCGGAAGCAGGAGCACTAGAGCTGCGCTATCAAGTGGAACCATCTAGAGGAATTAAAGACATTTTTGAAAACGGCTCACAATATGCATTTGAATGTGCCACCGCCATTGTCATCGTGTTTTATATGGGGGTCTTGCAAACGGTAGGAGACGAGAAGTTTAACCGAAGGCTTCGCAGCTTAACCCTGTATGACTGGCATTATGATACATTGTCGATTTATACAGAACGCGGGAATGACTTTATCTATGGGGATTGCTTATATTTTGAAAATCCAGAGTTTAGCTATCAGCAGTCACAGTGGCGCGGGGAAAATGTGATTTACTTAGGAGAAGATCAATATTACGGACATGGACTTGGGATTTTAACAGCGGCAGAAATTATCGACAAATTGAATAAGAGAAGGCGGCCAGGTGCTGTTCAATCTGCTTATCTATTGCCGCAGACCACCCGGATGGATGTGATTTATCTCAGGCAAATGTTTGGCAGCTAAAAAAAGCCTCTTGTCTATTGGTTATGACAAGAGGCTTTTGTATGCCTTGCGTTTACGATAATCTTGCAGCGTGCCAAGCATCGTGTTCGCAAGGATCTCCATTTTTTCTAAGTCTTTTCTTGTGACCGGCGGATCGTGCCGGCTCCATTTTACGTAACGAACAAAATAGTAATGACGAATGGGCGTAAGGACGGCAGAAGAGTACGGAAATTCATCAAACCAAAATTCAATTTGTCCTTTTTTTCGGTATGAATGCTTTAAGATGTCCATCCTTTCACACCACCCAACATGAATTTATATGTGCGTCAGTTCATGCATGATCTCCTCAACGGTTAAAATCGAGTGAATACGGCTAACGCCCTGTCCTGCCCAAAGAGCCATTTGATCAGGGTTTCCTGCAGCCGCGGCTGCTTTTCGCATCGGTGTCGTCCATACATGCTGAACCGGATAAGGAAGAACCCTATCTTCATTCTGTCTTTCTTCCTCCATCCACTGATTCACAATACCTCTTGCTCTTTTCCCAGAAAAAAGCCTCGTGATCTTTGTTTCACTGCTTTCTGCCTGTAAAATCGCCTTTTTGTATACGTCTGCCGCAGCACTTTCCTGGCTGGCTAAAAATCGTGTGCCGATTTGAACCGCATCCGCTCCAAGCGCTAGAGCGGCTTTCACACCTGCTCGTTCTGTGATCCCGCCTGCGGCGATCAATGGCACATGACAGAGCGGCTTGACGTCAGAGATCAGACTAAAGAGTCCCACCAGGGCATCTCCTTTTGCAGGTAAAAAGGTACCTCGGTGACCCCCTGCTTCACTTCCTTGCAGAACAATGGCATCCATCCCTTTTTCCTCTAAAAGCAGTGCTTCCTCTTTTGTTGTGGCGGTTCCAATTAAAAAGACCCCCTTTTGTTTTAAGCGATGAATCGTTTGTTCATTTGGACAAGCGAAGGTAAAGGAAACGACTGGTACGTCTTCTTCCTGAATAATGTTGATTTTCTGTTCAAAATCATCCCACAATTCCTCTTGGCTCGGCAGCCTATCAGCGGCTGGTCGTGCAGGCAGTCTCTTCTCCCAAAATACCACATCCTCTTTTTTGACTTCAGGAATTGGCTCTGGTACAAATACATTGACCTGAAACAGGCGAGTTGTCAGCTGTTTGACCTGTCTGATCTGCTGCCTCAAATTGTCAGGCTGCACATATCCACTTGCCAAACTGCCAAGTCCCCCGTACTGTGAAACAGCGGCTGCCAGCTGCGATGTCACGGCTCCTCCTGCCATTGGCGCTTGAATAATTCCATATTTGATTTGCAGTAATTTCGTGATATCTCCCATTTATTTCCCCCATCTCTTATTCGTTTGAAGACACCTGTATATAAAAATGGCGATGTCTCGGCCCGTCAAACTCACAGAAATAGATTCCCTGCCATGTGCCAAGTACAAGATCACCATGATTGATGAGAACATGCTGCGTAGCACCCATATAGCTCGCTTTCATATGTGCGGCTGTATTTCCTTCCATATGGCGGTCCTTCGGATGTTCCCACGGAAAGACTTCGTCAAGCCGGCGGAGCATATCTCGTTTCACATCTGGGTCCGCATTTTCATTAATGGTCATCCCTGCTGTCGTGTGAGGACAGTAGATAATGACGGTTCCGTTTTGAATACCTGTTTCCTTGACATATTGATGGATCTCGTTCGTCACGTCGATCATCTCATCGCGTCTGTCTGTTTGTACATTGATTTTTTTCATATGAGCGGCTCCTTTTTGTCATTTCTATAAAACCATACCCTTTTTATGTGAAATAAATCACTGCTTATCGGCAGAAGGCATTCTCTTACCTAAAGTTTACCAACTAAAAAAACCTCGTCAAGTGTTACGAGGTTTTTAGAAAAAGTGAACCTTTTTGATTTCAATGGTCCGAATATGATGGTCTTCTGCATCTATGATGGTAAATTCACAGCCTTCTGCTTCAATCGTATCTCCAATCTCAAAATCAAATTTATGTGTCATCATCCAGCCAGCAATTGTATCAACATCATCATTCTCAATGGCTAAATCCAATAAATCATTTACTTCATCAATCAAGGCTTTCCCATCCATTACATAGTGGAAGTCACCTTTTTTGACGATATGAGGTGTTTCATCTTGATCATATTCATCCCGAATTTCGCCCACGATTTCTTCTAAAATGTCCTCTACTGTGACAAGTCCGGCTGTTCCTCCATATTCGTCTACGAGCACTGACATATGAATTCGTTCCTTTTGCATCAAAATGAGCAATTCTTGAACAGGAGTACTTTCAATCACCCGAATCACCGGACGCATTAAGTCTTCAATCGTCACATCTTGATTCAGGAAGCTCGCCTTAAACACATCTTTGCTATTGATGACACCAATCACATGATCTTTGTCTTCTTTAATAACAGGGTAGCGTGTGTATCTTTCGTTCAGCATATAATGCGTCATGTCTTCAAGCGTCTGTTCAACCTCTATGGCTGAAATTTCTGTACGAGGGATCATGATCTCTCTCGCCACCCGGTTATCAAATTCAAAAATTTTATTCACATATTTGTACTCAGATTGGTTAATTTCGCCCTTCTCATAGCTTTCAGATAAAATGAGACGCAATTCTTCCTCACTGATCGCCACTTCATGTTCTTTGACAGAATGAAAACCGAATAATTTCACAATGCCTCGTGCCGCCCCATTTAATGCTTTAATAAACGGGTACATGACTTTATAGAAAAAGATGAGTGGCTTTGCTGTCACAAGGCTGACGGCCTCTGCCTTTTGAATGGCAATCGTTTTAGGCGCCAGTTCTCCCACAACGACATGTAAAAACGTAATGATCACAAATGCGATGATAAACGATAGGATGTCGGTTAATGCGGAATGAAGCCCTAATTCCTCAAACAGCGGATGCAGAAAATGCTCCACCGTCGGCTCGCCCAGCCACCCTAAGCCTAAAGCGGTGATGGTAATTCCGAGTTGACAGGCGGATAAATATTCGTCGAGATTTGATATGAGCTTTTGTACGTGGATGGCTCTCTTATCACCGCTTTCAATCAGCTGATTGATTTTAGAGCCTCTAATTTTCACAATCGCAAATTCAGTGACAACAAAAAATGCTGTCGCAGCAATGAGTAATATGACTAAAAATACGTTTAAAATATACAAAAAAACCCTTACCTAACAATGGTAAGGGCTCACCTCCTCTGGCATCAATTAATCATTACGGCCATTTAGGAAGATCATTACAAAACGGAGCAATTCAAACAAGGAAACAAGGGCCGCTGCGACGTACGTAAGAGCTGCAGCATTTAACACCTTGTTCACGCCTCTTTCTTCACTGCTTCTAATGATTCCTTCTGAAACAATGATATCTTTTGCACGAGAACTTGCATTAAACTCGACAGGCAATGTCACAAGCTGAAAAAACACAGCCGCTGAGAACAAAATGATCCCAAGCCCGATTAAGTTAAGGCTGCCAAGCAAGATTCCTCCAAGGAAAAGAAGCGGGGCAACACCAGATGCAAAGTTCACGACAGGAAAGATCTTATGTCTCAAAACAAGCGCACCATAGGATTCCTGATGCTGCAAGGCATGTCCAACCTCGTGTGATGCGACTGAAATGGCCGATATGGAATGGCCGTAGTACACAGGTTCAGATAAGCGAACCACACGCTGCGTAGGGTCGTAATGATCAGTCAAAGTTCCTCTTACCGGTTCAACAGGCACGTCGTATAACCCGTTGCGATCTAAAATATATCGAGCGGTTTCCGCACCTGTTTTCATACTGGATGCTTCAACCTTTGAATACTTTTCAAAATTATTCTTTACTTTAAATTGTGCCCAAAATGACAATCCCAATGCGGCAAATGTTAAAAAATAAAAAAACAGCATGCTCATCAGCTTCCTTTTTATTTTATATATTTATTTACAATTTTAATGACTTTTATGTAACGTGTACAGAAAAAAGCACTAGGTCTTTTTAAGGGGAACAACTGCGCCAATAAAAAAGAAGAACACACCTAAGCATGCTGTATAAAAGGTCACCGTTCCGTATAGGTCTTGAAAAAAGTGCAGCCAAGAAAAATCACTCATAAAATGATTCACAGCATTTAAGTCAAACACGAGCAAGATCACAGCTGATGATAAAAAGTGCGCACCGATAAAAAGAAGTACGGTCTTTTGAACGAACGACATTCGCATTCCCTCCTTCTTCTCTCTTATTTTAAGATATGGGATCTGTTTCAATACATGACGAAGATGAAAAAATGTTCCTCAATCGGGCATACTGACATTAGCAGTCTCCTGAAAGGAAGAGTCCGATGAAATCAAATCGTATCTTTATCGCTTGGCTAAGGTGGCCACTCTATCTTCGAATTGCCATCATCATCTGTTTCTTGCTTCTTTTTTTTGGACAATTAATCGTTTTGCTTGAACCGAAGCAGTATCATACGATCTTTGATGGGATCTGGTGGGCGCTCATTACAGTCTCTACGGTAGGCTATGGTGATTTTGTGCCGCAAACCATGCCTGGACAAGTAGCGGGTATGGCTCTGATTTTGATCGGCGCAAGCTTTGTCACAGCTTATTTCGCCACGCTTGCCGCCGCTGTGTTCAGCAAGCAGCACCATTATGTAGAAGGAAAGGTCGCCTTTAAAGGGAAAGGACATCTCATTATCGTCGGCTGGAATGAGAAAACGAACAAACTGCTTCAGTCGTTTCAAACAATTGATCCAACTATGCCGATTGTGCTGATTGATGACTCCTTGAAGGAAGGGCCACTTTTAGAGAATGTTCATTTTATTAAAGGGCATGGCACCGAAGATGTCACACTTCGCAAAGCCAATATTACCGGTGCAGATGCACTGATGATTACCGCAGATCAGCACGAAAATGAAGTGACAGCTGATATGCAGAGTGTTTTAACATTACTTGCAGCAAAAGGATTAAACCCTTCGCTATACTGTTTAATTGAAATCTTAACAGATCGTTACGTAAAAAATGCCGAGCGTGCTGGAGCCAATCAAGTCATTCATACCTCTGACGCAGTCAATCATTTAATGGTCGAACATTTTCTTCTAAAGGAACAGTTCAAAGTGTTAAAGAAAAAAAGCCATATGACCTTGCATAAACACGTCACCATCATACCGGTTCCAGCTTCGTTAGCCGGAGAAACATTCTTAACAGTGCTCCATCACTTTTTAGAGCATCATGTGATCATTGTCGGTGTACAAAAAAAAGAAGGACCCATGATGAATCCTCCCTTTGGATATGAGCTTCATCCAGAGGATGAACTGATCAGCCTTTAAAGCAGTGCGTCTTCTAATTCCTTGACGAGTGAAAAGCCAATCTCAGTATAAGCTTTTGATACATCTCCATCTTTCTCTTTTGGTTCTTGGAATTGATTAAAGGATGCTCCCACATTTCCAACCATCGCATGATCATCTAACTTATCTTGATATACATGCTTTAAGAGAAATGGATCTCCCATTTTCACCACAACGCCTGGCTGATCCAGCTGGCCTTTTTCGGCTGTAAAAGGAACTCTGAGAAAAGTATAGCCATCACGGTTATCAATTTTATAATCAAAGTACCCGTGATCATAATCCCAGTTGCCATTAATGACATAACCGAGCGGCTTCATGGTCTCTTCTAAATGGTAAAGTGAAAAGCTTTCACCGGGCAGCCTGGATGGTACATGAATCATACGAAACCCTCCTTTTTGTATAATAGGGTTCGTTAAAGAGAGGAATTCATACATTGCCCCTCGTGATTTGTACATTGTTTGTAAAAGCAGCATCAAATAAGCTTTGATTGGATAATTGATTCGTCTCGTTCACACTGCCAGCACATTCAGTATCTTTGACAGCACTCATAGAACAAATACGTCCGACATTGCCAAAGTTGACGATTGCCTGGCCAGAAATATCGTGAATGTAAATATGATTCGTTCTCATGTTTCACTCTCCTCTACTCATTATTCTATGTACAGAGCATGAGAAAGCTTGCACAGGAACCATGAGAAAACAAAAAAGGCACACCCTTATCAAAAGGTGTGCTTTTTCATTCTTACGATTGTTTTAGACGGCTTTCAAGCTCGGCTTTTTTCTCTTCGAAGCCTGGTTTTCCTAATAAAGCAAACATATTCACTTTATAAGCTTCTACTCCAGGCTGGTCGAATGGATTGACGCCTAGTAGATATCCAGACATCGCACATGCTTTCTCAAAGAAGTAAACGAGGTATCCGAATGTATAAGCATCCATCTCAGGAATTGTGACGATAAGATTCGGTACTTTTCCATCTGTATGAGCAAGCATCGTTCCTTCAAATGCTTTTTTATTAACGAAATCAACCGTTTTTCCTGCTAGATAGTTCAAGCCATCAAGGTCTTGTTCTTCTGCTTCAATGACAAGCTCATGGCGAGGTTTGTCTACATTGACGATTGTTTCAAACAAGTCTCTTCTTCCTTCTTGAACATATTGACCAAGTGAATGAAGATCTGTTGAGAAGTTCGCAGATGAAGGATAAATTCCTTTTTCATCTTTTCCTTCACTTTCACCGAATAATTGCTTCCACCATTCTGCAAAGTATTGCAGGCCTGGCTCATAGTTAATCAGCATTTCAATCGTTCTGCCTTTATTGTAAAGGACATTACGGACGACAGCATATTGGTATGCCGCATTCTCAGAAAGCTCAGATGAAGCGAAGTCTTCGCTTGCTTTTGCCGCGCCTTCCATCATCTGATCAATGTCTGCACCGCTCACAGCGATTGGCAATAGACCAACTGCTGTTAATACAGAATAGCGTCCACCTACATCATCAGGGATGATAAATGATTCGTAGCCTTCTTCCGTTGCTAATGTTTTCAGTGCACCGCGTGCCTTGTCAGTTGTCGCATAAATACGTTTTTTCGCTTCTTCAGCACCGTATTTTTCAATGAGGAGCTTTTTAAAGATGCGGAACGCAATCGCTGGCTCTGTTGTTGTTCCAGATTTTGAAATGACGTTAATAGAGAAATCTGCATCTTCCAATAGATCCATCACATCTGTTAAATAAGAAGAACTGATGTTGTTTCCAATAAAGATGATTTGCGGCGTCTTGCGTTTGCCTTTTGGCAGCGTGTTATAGAAAGAGTGGTTCAAAAATTCAATCGCCGCACGTGCGCCGAGATAAGAGCCGCCGATTCCGACAACAAGCAAGACATCAGAGTCAGACTTAATTTTATCTGCACTTTTTTTAATGCGGGCAAATTCTTCGCGATCATATTGCTTCGGTAAGTCAACCCAGCCTAAATAATCACTGCCTGCACCCGTTTGTTCATGAATATTATGATGGGCCACCTTCACAAAATCTTTTAAATATGTAAGCTCATGTTCTTGAAAGAAAGGTAACGCTTTCGAGTAGTCAAATTGAATATGTGTCATCGCTTGTAAGCCCTCCATTACGTTAGTTCTGTCCCTTTCACTTTAGCGGAACTAGCTATTGAAATCAAGTGATCGTCACTGGCATAGCAAAAAGCCGTTTCTCTCTATGAGAAACGGCAAGCAGGATTATAAAGAAGCTTTCAAAATAGAAAGAATGTCATCACGACCAAGTTTCATAAAGTTACCAAAACCACCGTATTCCATTTCTTTCGCCGCAATGTCGGCAATTTTGTCCAGCTGATCTTCACCAATGTCATAATCCGCTAAACGACTTGGTGCACCGAGGCTTGTCCAGAAGGCTGACAGCTTGTCGATGCCTTCTAATGCGATATCACGATCTGATTTTCCTTCTGTCTCGATGTCAAACATGTTCAGCATGAGGTTTTTAAAGCGTTCCACATTGTGATCGAGTGTATGACGCATCCAATTTGGGAAGAGGATGGCAAGTCCGCCTGCATGCGGAATGTCATAGACAGCCGATACCGCATGCTCAATCGTATGGGACGCCCAGTCTCCAAAGTAGCCCATTTGCAGCGTGCCATTTAAAGCGATCGTTCCTGCATAAAGGATCGTTTCACGGTGCTCATAGTTTTGTAAGTCTTCAAGCAGTTTTGGTGCTGTCTCGATGACTGTTTGAAGAACAGCAAAACACATTCGATCCTGTAGCGGCGTGTTTTTTACATTATGGAAGTATTGCTCGAAGACGTGGCTCATCATATCGACCATGCCGTACACCGTCTGGTTTTCTGGCACAGAATATGTATGCTCAGGGTCTAGAATGGAAAAAGCAGGATGAGTGACTGAACTGCCCCACACATATTTTTCATTTGTTTCCCAGTTTGTGATGACAGAGTCTGGATTCATTTCTGAACCGGTTGCTGCAAGTGTCAGTACTGTGCCAAATGGCAATGCTTTTTGAGCGGTTGTTTTCTTAGAGATAATGTCCCACACATCTCCGTCATACTCTGCTCCGGCTGCAATCGCTTTTGTACAGTCAATCACACTGCCGCCGCCAACAGCTAATAAGAAATCAATTTTTTCATTTTGGCAGATGTCGATTCCCTTTTCCACTGTGGTAAGGCGCGGGTTTGGTTCAACACCTGACAGCTCAAATACTTCAGCTTCTGCTTCATTTAACGCGCTGATCACATTGTCATAAAGACCATTTTTCTTAATGCTGCCTCCGCCATATACAAGTAACACTCGTTTTCCATAACGAGCGAGTTCGCTCTTTAGTCCTTCTAGTTGTCCTTTTCCAAACATTAATTTCGTTGGATTATAGTAAATAAAATTTTCCATCTGTTGATACATCTCCTTACAGCGTATATATCCAAAAACATGAAAGACTACTTTAACATATGTACACGTCGAACTCAAAAAAAGATAACTGCTCGAAAGCAGCTATCTTTTGGTTGGTCGATTATAAAGAAGCATTCAAAATGGCTAGAACATCTTCTTTGTTTAGCTTTTTAAATTGACCAAATTCACCGCGTGCCATTGCACGGTCTGCAATTAAATCAATTTTCTCATCGTTGATATCATAGTCCGCTAAACGGCTTGGTGCACCAAGACTTGTCCAGAAAGCTGACAATTTGTCGATTCCTTCTAAGCCCACTTCTTCGTCTGTTTTGCCCGCAGGGTCCACATCGAATACACGTACCGCTAATTGTTTAAAGCGGCCTGGGTTTTCCTGAATGACATGCTTCATCCAGTTAGGGAACAAGATCGCAAGTCCGCCGGCATGAGGGATATCATAAACAGCAGATACCGCATGCTCAATGTTATGAGAAGCCCAATCACCGCGTGCCCCCATTGACAGCATTCCATTAAGGGCAATGGTGCCAGTGAATAAGATGGTTTCACGCAGCTCATAGTTCTCTAGATCGTTGATCAGCTTCGGTGCTGTTTCAATGACCGTACGAAGAAGCCCTTCACACATACGGTCTTGATAAGGTGTATTTTCCGTGTGATGGAAATATTGCTCGAACACATGTGACATCATGTCAACCATGCCATAAATCGTATGGTTTTTTGGCACAGTGAATGTGTTCACTGGATCAAGAATAGAGAATTTAGGGAAGACTGCTGGACTTCCCCAGCCATATTTCTCATTTGTTTCCCAGTTTGTGATCACTGATCCAGAGTTCATTTCAGAACCTGTTGCAGCAAGTGTTAACACAGTACCGAACGGAATAGCTTCCATTGGGACATGCTTACGCGTCACGATATCCCAAGCATCTCCATCGTACTTCGCTCCAGCTGCGATCGCTTTCGTTGCATCAATGACACTGCCGCCGCCGACTGCCAAAATAAAATCAACGTTGTTCTCTTTGCAAAGCTCAACCCCTTTTCTTACTGTTGTTAAGCGCGGGTTTGGCTCAACACCAGCAAGTTCAGTGATTGCAGCTCCTGATTCTTTTAGGATGCTGACAACTTGGTCATAAAGGCCGTTTCGTTTAATACTGCCTCCACCATATACAAGTAATACGTTTTTTCCGTAGTGTTTGAGTTCATCTGAAAGGGCTGATACTTCTCCCTTTCCAAACATTAATTTCGTTGGGTTCCAATAAGTAAATCGATCCATTTGATCTCCTCCTCGCGCTACATTATGCGCCTCAATCATTCCAAAAGTAAAGTAATTTGCTTTAATCCATTTTCTTACGCATAGTTTGGCTGAAAATCTGCAAAATATAAATGTATTGATGCTGTAGCGAAAGGAGGAATCACGATGAGTGCTATTCAGCGTATTGCCCTCGTGCTCACGATTATCGGTGCTATTAACTGGGGACTAATCGGCTTTTTTCAATTTGACTTAGTAGCAGCGATCTTTGGCGGACAAGGCTCTGCATTATCACGTATTATTTATGGTCTTGTTGGAATTGCAGGTCTTGTTAACCTTGGTCTATTGTTCAAGCCAAGCGAAGAAGCTGTTCGCCGTGACGAGCCGAATCCAGAGGTTCGCTAAACAAAAAGACATAAAAAAGGCCGCCTATACGAGGCAGCCTAAGGCACCGTTTGAAGCGGTGCTTTTTTTATTTCTTGATAAGATCTTTACGGTTAGATTGCTCAATCCACTCTTCAAGTTTATCTTTAAGTGTATTGAAACCTTGTGGTGCAGCAGCTTCTTCTTTCACTTGCTGTGGTCTTTGTTTCTTTGGTTTGCTTTCTTTTCTTTCAGGTGCATCTTGTGTAGCACGGATAGAAAGGCTGATTTTACCTGCTTTTTCATCAACAGAAAGAACTTTTACTTGTACTTCGTCACCAATTGAAAGGTGCTCGTTGATGTCTTTTACAAAGCCATGTGTTACTTCAGAAATATGCACAAGTCCTTGAGTTTCTTCATCTAATGCAACAAACGCACCATACGCTTGTAATCCTGTTACTTTACCAGTGTAAACACTGCCTACTTCAAACTTTGTCGCCATGATAACAACTCCTAAATAAATGTTTTAATATTCGTTTATACGCAATTAAAAACTATATCATAGAACGGTCAGTTACGCAAAATATTTTTTAATTGGGTTTAGATCAGTTCAAAAGGGGGAATACCTGAAAACAAGAATGCTTTCTAGTATTCCCCCCTAATTTGAGAGGCATGAGTCCTAATGGATTGATGCCTTTTTTTATTTTATGATGACAGGTGCTTCTTCTTTCACTTGTCGTTCCTGCAAAAAGCGCTGGATTCTTGAAAGTGATTCCTGAAGATGGTCAAGAGACGAAGCATATGAACAGCGAATATGACCTTCACCACTCGGCCCGAAGACATTACCAGGGACAACAGCTACTTTTTCACTCAGGAGCAGCTCCTCGGCAAATTGTTCTGACGTCATGCCCGTCGTTTTAATGGACGGGAAAGCGTAAAATGCGCCGTTTGGCTGGTGGCATGTCAGCCCCAGTTCATTCAAAGAGCCGACAAACAAATTACGGCGCCTTCTGTAGCTTTTCTTCATTTTCTCTACATCTTCAAGCCCATTTTTCAAAGCTTCTTCTGCTGCATATTGTGCCATAGCGGGCGCACACATCATAGAATATTGGTGTATTTTCAGCATAGCATCGCGCAGTACAGGTGGTGCTGCCACATATCCTAAGCGCCAGCCTGTCATTGCAAACCCTTTTGAAAAGCCTGAAATCAGGATCGTTCTTTCCTTCATATCTTGAATTGCCGCTACGCTTGTAAAAGCTTCATCATACGTCAGCTCTGCGTAAATCTCATCCGTGATAATGAGAAGGTCATGCTCTTTTGCAAATTGAGCAATATCTTCAAGCTCTTCCTTTGAATAGACAGAGCCAGTTGGATTTGATGGTGAGCAAAGCAGGATCGCTTTTGTCTTAGGCGTCAGCTTCGTGCGTAGATCCGCCGAGTCTGCTTTGAAATCTTTTTCAGCCGAGGTACTTAAATAAACAGGTACTCCGCCTGCAAGTGTCGTAAGGGCCCCATATGCTACGAAACAAGGCTCTGGAATGATCACTTCATCCCCGCTGTTTAAAATCGCACGAAAGGCCAAATCAAGTGCCTGGCTTCCGCCAACTGTGATAATAAGTTCTTCTTCAGGACTGTAGTCAATGTGAAACCGCTTATATAAATAGTGACTCAGTTCTTTTCGCAAAGATAACAACCCTGCGTTCGCCGTATAAGAGGTAAGCCCTTGTTCTAATGACATAATACTTGCTTCTCTGACATTCCAAGCTGTCACGAAATCTGGCTCGCCGACACCAAGGGAAATGACCCCTTCCATTGTAGCTGCCAAATCAAAGAATTTCCGAATACCTGACGGCTGAATGCTTTGTACCGTTTCAGATAAATAAGACTTTTTCATTTAAGGAGACACCACGATTCTTTTGTCATCGTCTCCTGTTTCAAACACTTTCCCATCATGTTTATATCTCTTCAAAATAAAGTGGGTAGTTGTTGAAACCACGGAATCAAGTGTCGATAATTTTTCAGACACGAAGCGGGCAATATCAGACATAGATCTTCCGCGGATCACAACAGATAGATCATAAACACCTGACATGAGATAGACAGACTCCACTTCCTGAAAGCGATAAATACGTTCAGCAATTTCATCAAATCCGACGCCTCTTTTTGGTGTCACTTTTACATCAATCATTGCTGTGACGCCTTCATGACCATCCACTTTACGCCAGTCAATCATGGTTGAATAATCAATAATGACTTTTTGATCTTCTAGTTTTTGAATAATGGCTTCTGCTTCTTCTGTTGTCACGCCTGCCATTTTTGCAATTGTATTTAAATCGGCACGGCTGTTTTCATCTAAAATCTCTAATATTTCAGTTTCTTTTTCTGTTAGTTTCATTTGATTTCACACCTCAGATTGTAAAAGCTAGTTTTAAAAAATCTTCTGAACATTATAGCACGTTTTTCCCATTATGCTAAGCAGGGAAAAGATGCTAACCATAGCTTAAAATCCACTTTTTAGGGTACAATACAGTCACCTAACAGAGAGAGTATCAAGTATCGGAGTGATGAGTGTGGACTTTGTTCAGCCAGCTTATATGAAAAGTAAATTCGGTTTAGATATCTATTATGAGCACTATCCAAATAAGGGGAAGAAAACATTGATCTTAATTCACGGACTCTTCTCTTCTACCTTCAGCTATCGAAAGCTCATCCCGCTTCTGAAACAAGACTTCAATTTAATTGCAATCGATCTGCCGCCGTTTGGACAGTCCGAGAAGTCGAATACGTTTATTTACAGCTATCGCAACATGGGAAAGATCATTATTGAGCTAGCTGGTTACTTGCAGATTCAGCATGCGATCCTAGTGGGTCATTCGATGGGCGGCCAAATTGCTTTATACGCTGCATCTGAACGGCCAGACCTATTTGAAAAGGCGGTACTTTTGTGCAGCTCAGGGTATTTAAATAAATCAAAGAGATCGCTTGTTTACAGCACATATATTCCTTATTTTTATCTCTATCTTAAAAGAAAGCTCTTGAAGCAAGGCATAATGAAAAATTTAACCGCTGTTGTACATGATCATTCCATCATTGATCAAGAGATGGTGGACGGATATTTAAAGCCTTTTTCTGATGATCAAATTTTCCGAGGAATTTTCCGCTTGATTCGGCACCGGGAAGGCGATTTGACCTCGGATGTCCTAAAGAAAATGGAGACACCAGTGCTGCTCATTTGGGGTGAGGAAGATCGGATCGTTCCCATTCAAATAGGAGAAAGACTGCACAAGGATCTGCCAAACTCGACCTTGCATGCATTAAAAAAAACCGGGCACCTCGTTCCTGAGGAAAATCCGGTCTTTGTGTCTGATCAAATCGGACATTTCAGCCTGTCTTAGCGTGTGCAGGAGCTGCTGTCTCGTATGACGAAAAGCTGATTCGCTATATGTTGACAGCTTTCGAAAGGCAGGAGCTGCTCAAATGAGTGATGATAAATGGCTTGAATGTCTTTTGCTAAAGATAAAGAGTCTTCTGCGTCGTATAATGCACTGATGACGTCAGCAGGCTCCGTTTCATAAAAGTCCTCTCCATATTGAAAAGGGTCCCATGCCTTAATAAGTTGAATCATCTCTTCTACAGCTTGACTATCTTTCATCGGTATCACCGCTTATAATAAATTTTGTGATGTTTATTTTAGCACAACCAACAATGGTTGAAAAACGGCTAGAGGTGGGTTTCATGAATTTCGACGAACAGATCATACGTAAAGGTTCAAAATCAGTGAAATGGGACCAAGCAGAGTCTTTGTTCCTGACAACAGATGCGCTGCCGATGTGGGTGGCAGATATGGATTTTAAAGCGCCGCAGGTCGTCCTTGATGCATTGAAAGAGCGATTGGATCATGGCGTATTTGGCTATGCCTTTCAAGACCAGGATACGCAGCAGGCAGTAGCCGAATGGCTCAAAAGAAGACACGGGTGGTCGATTCAGACAGAAGCCGTCACCTTCACACCAGGGATCGTCACGGCACTTAGTTTTGCTGTCCAAGCCTTTACAGCACCGAATGACGAAGTGGTCATACAGTCACCAGTGTATACGCCTTTTTATCAAATGATTGAGCGAAATGGACGTACAGTCTCAACCAACCCTTTAAAAATAGAAAACAACCGCTATCTTATGGATTTTGATGATTTAGAGAAAAAACTGAGCAGACCAGAAGCGAAGCTCATGTTCCTATGTCATCCGCATAATCCGTCCGGAAGAGCGTGGACAAAAGAAGAATTAAAGCGAGTAGGAGACTTATGTGTCAAGCATGGTGTCACAGTCGTTTCAGATGAGATTCATTCTGATTTGATGCTATACGGAAAGCCGCATGTGCCATTTGCTAGTCTTTCTGACGACATAGCACATATCACAGTGACGTGTATTGCACCAAGTAAAACATTTAATTTAGCTGGCCTCCAAGCATCTGCCATTATCATTTCCGATGAAGAAAAAAGAACCCTTTTCACCAATCAATTGCAAAGAAACGGACTAGCCAAACTGAATGCATTTGCGATTCCTGCGATGGAAGCAGCATACCGCCACGGGGATGAGTGGCTCGATGCACTTGTTCTTTATCTCGAAAGCAATATGAAAATGGCGATGGACTATATTGACGAACACCTTCCAAATATGCGTTATATGAAACCAGATGCTTCTTATTTATTGTGGCTGGACATTCGGGATTATCAATTCAGTCAAGCGGAATTGAAACGGAATCTGCTGAAAAAGGGCAAAGTGATCCTAGAGCTTGGTCACGTGTATGGACACGAAGGAGACGGCTTTATTCGGATGAATCTCGGCTGTCCTGCTTCAACAGTCAAAGAAGGATTGAAACGCCTTCATCAAGCGTTCACGCGATCATCTGAATAAGCCCTATACGATCGAAAGAACATCCTAACGGGTGTTCTTTTTAAAGAAAAAAACCCTCCTTTTATCATATCTACTTTGTACATGAGATGATATAATGAGAGGAATTACAATTATTTACGAGGAGAGCATTTAAATGGAAATGTTCAAGGATTTTCTGCTCCATGTATCTTTTATTCTATTTCCAATCTTTTTATATCATGCGCTATGGCTAAGCCGGACCCCTGCTCATTTCCCAAAAACGAATAAACTGCTCATCACAGTATTCGCATCCATCTCTTCAGCACTATGTATTATATATCCAGTTGGTTCGATTTTAGATTTGCAGACTGGGCTTCAATCCATCCCTCTTGTACTTGCCATTTTATACGGAGGGTACACTGCTGGGATCGTCGCCATCTTGATAAGTTCCATGGTCAAATTCGTGATGTATGGCTCCTTCTTATGGGTTGGAATCATTGTTGTTCCGATTTACTTTTTCATCCCATTTCTGTTCTACCGGAAATGGCGTCAATATTCGAAGCTGAAAAAGCTGATGTATGGAGTGCTTATCGGTTTATCCAAAGGATTCTTTATTTACATTGGACTGTTTGCGGTCAGCTTAATGGAATACAGCCCAGCCTTTATTATGCAGCAAAAGTTACTTGAGTTATTTTTCTCAACCCTTTACTACATATTCTTTCTTGTGCTAAGTATCTATTCCATTGAATTCGTCAAAGAAAATGCGCAAATGAGAACACAGCTCGTCCAGTCAGAAAAGCTGACCATTGTAAGTGAACTCGCTGCAAGCGTTGCCCATGAAGTACGCAATCCGCTGACAGTGGTGAGAGGCTTTATCCAATTGCTCTTTTCTAGTGACAATACAAAAGAGCCGTCAACCAATAAAGATTATAAAAATCTCGTTCTGTCAGAGTTAGACCGGGCGCAGGATATTATCACGAGTTATCTTGACATTGCGAAACAAAATTATTATCAAATTGAATCTCTCAATCTATCTAAATTACTAGAGGAATGTGCATCACTGATGACATCCTATGCGAATTTCAAATCGGTCACGATTCATCAATCCATTGAACCAGACTTATACATTCAAGGGGATGAAACGAAGATCAAGCAAGTCATGATTAATTTAATCAAAAATGCGATTGAAGCAGCCCCAGAACACGAAGGGGAAATTGAACTTTTTGCTTCAAAAGAAAATCATAAAATATGCCTTTATTTCGTGGATAACGGTGTAGGAATGACAGAAAGCCAAATGAAAAAGCTTGGCGAACCATATTACACCCTGAAAAATAAAGGGACTGGACTTGGGCTGACAGTGACATTTTCTATCATTGAAAATCACCATGGAACCATTCGTTTCAAAAGCTCGCTGCAGTCTGGTACAACCGTCACCGTGAAGTTTCCTGAAGATACAAGAAGAAAATGATCAATCCATTTTTTTTGTCCTTTTTTCATCTATCCGCTCCTGCTTCTTAGACGCACGAACGATCAGACGAAAGCAAATAAATGCAGCAATAAAGAAAATCACCGTGGTGATTGCCGCTGGGATGTACTCCCTTTTATCTTCAGGAAAATACAGTAGAAAGAGTGCGATGAACGACAGCATTCGCCATTCCCCCTTTTGCTCGTTTACTTCACTATATTGGCTAAAAGAAATGAAATACCTTCCTGCGAGAAGGAAATGGAGGAATTTCACATGACAGACATTCAAATTGGACAAGTTGTGAAAGGATTTTACAAAACAGGTGTTTACGTTGGGGAAGTGACAGCAGTGAAACCATCGACCTTTCTCGTTCAAGTAAAAGCCGTTCTGACACATCCCACTCAAGGCGACCTGCATCACCCAAAAGAAGCAGACGTGCCTTTTTTCCAAGAGAGACGGGCTTTGGCCTATCGTGAACAGACGAATATCCCTCATCATATGGTGAAGCCTTATGATGGCGGTATACCAGATTATCAAGTATCACTAAAAGAAGCTGTAGATAAATTAAAACAAACGCTCCATGCGGATGATTCCAAATGGGCTGAAAAATCAAGAGCATGCCTATCTTCTCTCGAAAAAGATTATTTTCCAGAAGACGCCCGCTAATCAGCCGAATCAAAAAAGTGTGAGAAATCGATCAGCTCACCAATTTTGGTTGTTTGCGGATTTTCCACATAGGCTCTGTCTTTTTCAAAAAGGGTTAACAGCTGATAAGTCGTCATGGCATCATCAAGTGCTTTATGATGCTTACCAGCTTCTTCACTGCCGTATTCCTTTGCCGCTTTGCGAAGCCCTGTCAGTGTACGATCACCAAAAAAGGTTTTATACTCAAAGGCGAGGTCCCTCAGCTTTCCCTTAAAAGGAAAGGCGATGTGATTGAGCATACAGTTTTGCTTCAGCACCTTCATGTCCATATTGCCCCATGTAATAATCTCACAATCCTCTCCCTCATCAAGCGACACGAGCTTCTCGATAAACGCCTCAAAGGAAATTCCGCTCTCTACATCCTGCTGCGTAATGCCGAGGAACGATTTACAGCGTTTCGTCAGCTTCGGAAACTTTTTCGGTTTGACGTAGCTAGAGAACGTGTCTATAATCGTTTCACTTGCCGCTTTCACTACCCCAGCTTCAATAATTTCAGGAAAAAAATTTTGTGGATGATACTTTCCATCAGGCATCGTAAATTCAAAATCGACCACAAGCACCGCCTTCTGTTCCACCAGTCTCACCTCACTTTCTCGTCAGTTTTTCATCCTGATATCATTATATTAAGACGGACCTTGAAATCACTTCATTTTCTTGAAAATAATGCAGATTCACTATGCCCAACCTATCATCAGATGAAAGATCGTTTATTTTCCTTTATAATTATTAAGGAACACGAAATAAATAAAGAAGGTGGTCTCTATCACAAACAGGAAGAAAAACTTGTACATCATGTGGTTTGTGAACTTTTTTGTATCTGCCAGCATTACAATGATCGTCCCTTTTTTATCACTTTACATAGAATCTCTTGATAGCAGCTATTCAAATGAATTTGTCCAAAGGTGGAGCGGCTATGTCTTTGGGGTCACGTTTTTAACGGCCTTTCTGATTTCTCCGATTTGGGGACGGATTGGTGACCGTCATGGTTATAAAAAGATTTTGCTCATTAACGGAATTGGGATTGCAACAAGTATTCTATTAATGGGGCTTGTGCAAACCGTTTATCAGCTATTCGCACTGCGGCTCTTCATGGGGCTTGTCACAGGCTTTATCTCGACTTCAATGGCACTGATCTCTGCACAGACGGAAAAGGCAACTGCAGGTAAAACCCTTGGAACGATGCAGATGAGTAATGTCGCCGGGGGGTTGTTTGGTCCATTAATGGGCGGCTTCATGGCAGACAGCGTCGGATTTATTTATACGTTTTTCCTCACAGCGACTGTCATTTATGTGTCAGCTATTGTGATTATTTTCGGAGTGAAAGAACAGCCCATCCGTTCAAAAGAAGCAAAGCGCGTTTCTTACTCACGGAAGGATGTGCTCGTTCATATTTTCAAACAGCCTTTGCTTGTGGTCACGATGCTTTTAACGTTTATTACACAAGTAGGGAACTTTAGCATTCAGCCACTTTTGGCTTTATACATTCATGATTTACACGGTCCTGTTAATCTCGCATTTTATGCGGGTCTTGCGTTCTCTGCAACTGGACTTGGCAATCTGCTCTTTACACGAAAATGGGGAGATCTCGGAGATCGAATTGGTCACGACAAGGTGCTGCTTGCCCTTCTCATCCTCTCCTCTATTTTATTCATCCCGCAAGCGATGGCGGATTCCTATGTGATGTTAGTACTTTTCCGTTTTCTATATGGGATGGCACTTGGCGGGATTATTCCGTGTACGACGGCGTATATTCGGATCAAAGCACCTGCCTCTATGCAAGGGGAAGTGCTCGGATACAATGTCAGCTTCCGCTTTCTTGGGAATGTCGTCGGTCCGGTGATTGGCGGCATTGTGGCGAGTCATTACGGGATTCCAGCTGTCTTTTATGTCACCGCCGGAATTTTTCTGTTTGGCGCGTTATTTTTATGGGCGGTCCGCTCGCATGCGAAGACAAAAGAAAGGAGTGTCTGATCCAGCATCAGGTACTCTTTTTTCTTGTGTAGAAGCCTTATTCACTAGACTTCAAGCCCATTCTTTTCTAAAAATAACCTTCTCGTATTCGCAAAAGAATGGTACGATATGGCTAGAAAATTGAAGAAAGTGAGTGACCTCATGTTTCGTGCAATCATTGGTTGGTTATTACTTGCTGCCCTCATTCCATTATTTGTTCTGACTTTTTATCTATCAAAGGAAGAAGCTGCAAGTGTCAAGCCTGTTAACGAAGTGCTTGATCAAAAAATCAAGCTGGAAAAGATAGATTTTTCCCAAAACAGTTATATGTATGATCGGGATGGTTCTCTCATCTCCGAGATCGTATCAAACGATGAAAACCGAGTGTTCGTGACGTATGATAAAATTCCTGATTCTGTGAAGGAGCTGTTCCTCCGCTCAGAGGACCGGAACTTTTATGACCATAAAGGCATTGACTTTATGGGGGTTGTTCGTGCCCTTGCCTCAAATGTCAAAAACCATGGCATCAGCCAAGGAGCGAGTACGATCACACAGCAATTATCCCGTAACTTATATTTAAGCCATGAACGTTCGTTCACCCGAAAGTTTACAGAGCTTCTCTATTCCTATGAATTAGAGCGGAAATTCTCGAAAGATGAAATTCTCGAAAGCTATTTAAATACGATTTATTTCAGTAATGGTGTTTACGGTGTCGGTTCTGCGGCTAATTACTATTTTGATAAGCCGCTTAGTTCTTTAACGCTTGCACAGATGGCATTTATCTCTGCGATTCCAAACAACCCAACACTGTATGACCCATTGAAACAATTCAAGCACACGAAGAAACGCCAGGAACGACTGCTTGGTATTTTAAAGAAAGACGGTGTCATCACCAAAAAGCAATACAAAAAAGCCGTCAAAGAAAAAATCAGCCTGTCCTTAAGTGAAAAGAAAAACCTTTACCCTGACTATGTGACATATACCAATGAGGAATTCACCGATCTTGTGTCAGATCAGGAAGGCTTTACAAACCGCTTGAAGAAAGCCAAAACAGATGGAGCAAAAAAAGCCATTCAAAAAGAATTATCTGAAAAAGTTAGTGCCCTGCTTCAGGATGGTATCAAAATTTATACGGCACTTGATCCTTCCTTACAGCAACGAGCCGTCTATCAGCTCAATGCGCAACTCCCTTACCAAGGTGTAGAAGGCGGATCAGCGGTCATTAATCATGAAACGCATCAAATTGTCGCACTTGCTGGCGGAAAAAACTATAAGAAGTTTGATTTCAACTACGCCTATCAAGCGCAAAGACAGCCTGGTTCTGCAATTAAGCCGCTTTTAGACTATGGTCCTTACATCGACCAAACCGGTGCAACAGCTTCAAGCAAAATCAGTGCCGGCAAGTTTTGCAGCAGCGGATACTGTCCGCAGAACTATAATCATAAAACGTATGGAACTGTCACACTTGAAACAGCCTTTAAGAACTCTTACAATACACCTGCGATCCGAATGCTGGATACAGTCGGTGTCAAAAAAGGCTTCAGCTATTTAGAGAAATTCTCATTCGAACATATCGTAGCGGATGATTATCGCCTTCCTTCTGCACTTGGCGGATTTACGAAGGGGTTCTCGCCGCTAGAAATAACAGATGCGTATACCGTCTTTGGCAATCAAGGCAGTTACACACAAAGTCATTCGATCACAAAGGTAACAGACTTAAACGGTAAGACCCTTTACAAGTGGAAAGAGTCACCGAAGCAAGTGTATTCTCAGCGTACAAATGACACAATGCGTAAACTGCTTGCCTCCGTTGTAAAAAGCGGAACAGGGAAAAAAGCGAATTTCAGTTCCCCTTACATTGGTGGTAAAACAGGGACATCCAATGACTACAAAGACATTTGGTTTGTTGGACTGACAGATCAATATACAATGGGTGTATGGGTTGGAAGAGATAGAGGAACGGTTGAATCGATTTACAGCTCCAGCCCGCACTTACGTATTTGGAAAAATACGATGCAATACGCCAGATAAACAGGAGGTTTGATTGCGATGCATTCAACACATCCACCCCATTTAATTTTATTTGACGGTGTCTGCAACGTGTGCAGCGGTGCTGTTCAGTTTGTGATTAAGCGTGATCCAGATGAGCGAATGATGTTTGCTTCATTACAATCAGATACAGGGCAGCGCATTTTAAAAGAAAACGGTTTGCCTTTAGATGAGTTCAATTCATTCATTTATATTGAAAAAGGCACCCTTTATACGAAGTCGACAGGCATCTTAAAAGCCACGCGGCATTTAAAAGGGATCTACAAATGGAGTTATTTACTCATTGCCATTCCCCGCCCTATCCGTGATTGGTTTTATGAGCGGATGGCGAAAAATCGCTACAAATGGTTTGGTCAAAAAACATCTTGTATGATGCCTACACCCGATATTCAAAAACGGTTTCTTTCATAAAAAAGCATCCTCCGATGTTGGAGGATGCTCACATTGTTGACAAAGGGCTAAAATGATTTTTATTTTAGCCCTTTGTCTTCTTTTCAGCGTGACCTGAAAACCTTTGCAGTCTAGGAAGGACGAGTACCGGAGCGGAGCGAATTGAACATTCGTGAGCACCGGAACGCAGCCCTGACACCGAATGCGAGGGTTTGTCTACACGCTGAGCATCCTCCGATGGTGGAGGATGCTTTCTTTGTCTGTTTAAGAAGGCAGACTCGCCATAACACTGTTATAAAGCTTAATAAATAAGTACAAAATGCCGATTAAAAACGTTGCCCAAAACAGAAGAATAAAAATCATAAATCCAATTAAATTCAGCATGGAAAGCGATTGATAAATGCGAACCACAACCCAGATAAAATAGACAAGACTTGCTAAAACAAACAGTCCGACAAGCAGAATCAGCTGCTGCGTCAACAGAAATGCAAGCAAGCTGGCAAATAAATAAACAACGGATGCAATCCGAATTTTCTTTAAGTTCTCCCCTTCAGGATCTTTCGCGAAAAAGAGTAGTGCCAGCTCTAACACCGTATCTGCAATCAGTTTCAAGGCAGATAAAATCATAAAATAAACAAGTGCAAAAGCAGCAAAAAGAGCAAGCCTGATGCCCTGTTCCGAGAAAAATTCCAGCATTCCTTTTAAAATACCTGCTTGAGTCAAGAAATCAGTCGTGATACCTACTGTGAAAATCGAAAAAGCAGAGCTGAATAGTAAAATCGAAATCAGCGGAAAATATCCAGTCAAATATGTATTTTTCATAAATAGATCCTTTCTCATAAGCTCACATTTATTATGGCTCACTTAAAACGGATTGACAAGATGCTTTCAAAGTAAACTGGCAGCAAAATCAAATTTGTGATTTTGCACGTACATTCCTTCACAAACTTACATTTTCCCGTTAAAGTATTACTATTACGAAAAAATCGTGCGTTAGGGGTATACTCGTGAAAAAAACATTAAGACTGCAAACACGGCTGACGATTTTTGTTTGTATCGTTGTCCTGATCTCCCTTTGTATCACATTCTTTACGATCTGGTCGGAAACAGCTAAGAACATTCATCAGCAGGAACGTGACATCGCCCTCTCCACTGCCAAAATGGTCGCAGAGGCTCCGATCACAGCGAAATCATTAGAAGAAAATCGATCATATTCAGCATTGCGTCAATATACAACAAGTGTTCAGCGAATCACCAAAACCGAATTCGTTGTCGTGATGGATATGAACGGTATTCGAAAAACCCATCCAAATCCGCAGAAGATCGGGAAGCGGTTTGCTGGCGGTGATGAAAAACCAGCATTACAGGGTAAAGAACATATTAGTACGGCTTCTGGAACACTTGGCAGATCCATGCGTGCTTTTGTTCCTGTTTATGATCAAGATGGAAAGCAGCTCGGGGCTGTGGCAGTAGGGATTACGTTAAAGGAAATTGACTTGATTATTCATCAAAGCTTACTTCCGCTCTACTTCGTCATATCGCTCAGTCTTCTTTCTGGTATCATCGGAGCACTCATTGTGGCACGAAAAGTGAAGAAGATTATGTTTGGACTAGAGCCAGATGAGATCGCCACACTATTAAAAGAACGAAGCGCCATGCTAGAATCAACAAAAGAAGGGATTCTTGCCGTCGATCAGCACGGTAAAATCAAGCTAGCCAATGCTGAAGCCAAACGGCTCTTTCATAATATGGGCATTATGGTTGACCCTAGAGAACAAGATGTTCAGGCTCTCCTCCCTTCAAGCGGTTTAAAGCAAGTCATTGAAACACGCAAGCCGCTGCTTGACCGCGACGTGAGAATGAACGGACTGGAGCTTGTCTTTAACGAGGTCCCGATTACGGTAAAAGGCGAGATTGTCGGGGCAATCGCCACCTTCCGTGACAAAACAGAAGTCAAACACTTGGCTGAGCAGCTGAGCGGGGTCAAAATGTATGCAAATGCCCTCCGTGCCCAGTCACATGAATTTATGAACAAGCTTCATGTCATTTTAGGATTGGTTCAGCTCAAAAACTACGATGACCTTGGCACCTATATCAAAGATATTGCGATATATCAGCAAACGGAAACAAATGAAATCATCAACCATGTGAAAAACTCTGTTTTAGCAGGATTTTTACTAGGAAAACAAAGCTACATCAGGGAACAAGGCGCGACCTTAGAAGTCATATGCAGCACACAAGTCCCAAATTCAGAGGACCCAGCAGTGACGCATGATCTCATTACCGTGATTGGCAACCTGTTAAATAACGCACTCGATGCTGTTTCTCATACTGAGACGAAAAACATCTCAATCTCATTCCGATACGTCCAGGAGCAGCTTCATATTGAGATTACGGACACAGGTGTTGGTCTCACAAAAGATGAACAAGACATCATGTTTGATCAAGGCTTTTCAACTAAAGGAGAAGACAGAGGATTCGGTCTCTACTTTGTTGACCAAAGCATCAAAAAATTGAACGGACACCTGATTGTCACGAGTGAAAAAGGAGAAGGAACGACCTTTAGTCTCCGCATTCCGTATAAACAAAAGGAGGATTCACATGATTAATGTGTTAATAGTAGAAGATGACCCAATGGTTGGGGAGCTGAACAAACGCTACCTGACCCAAATCGACGGCTTTGAATTAAAAGGGATTGCCACCTCTTTTCAGCAGGCACTGGACATCTTAAAAACAGAAGCCATTCACCTTGTACTGCTCGATATTTATATGCCTGGACAAAATGGACTGGTCCTATTATCAGAAATACGCAAGCAAAATCATTCTGTTGATGTCATTGTCATTTCAGCTGCCAATGAAGTCGACGTGATCCAGCAAACGATGCGAAACGGGGCCGTTGATTATTTAATCAAGCCATTTGAGTTTGAACGTTTCCAATCAGCGCTCTCAGAGTATAAACGTAAACACGCCTTGTACCAAACGATGAACAGCATCTCGCAAAATGATTTAGATGCGAAGCTCTTTCATAAAAAAGCAGAGACAGAAAAAGTCCTTCTGCCAAAAGGCCTGACCAAAAGCACACTCAAACTCATCTGGACAAGTATTCAATCATTCGGTCATCAAGCTTTCACGACCGAAGACCTAGCGAATCATACAGAAATCTCTCAAGTCTCCATTAGAAAATACTTGAAATTCCTTGAGGACATCGAAGTAGTTGATGTCGAAATGGCATACGGGACAATTGGACGTCCTGTTTTCCAATATAAACTCAGTACAACAAATATGAATTTGATTCAGCAATATCTATAATTTGACACATCTGACCTTTTACAGAGGCCAGATGTTTTTTTATGGCACACGATGTCACAAACCCCTTGATATCAGCGGTTCCACTGTAGTAGAGCACATCACAAAAGCGGCATTATATCATATTTCAGCAGATAAAAAGACATCGAATTTAGCCTTTTAACATTTTTTTAAAAATAAAACAAATTTCTATTTATTTATTCGATTGGAAATGATAAATTATGATTGATTAGTTCAACGAGATATAAGTCTGATGTCTTACATCTTCTCTCCTTCCCTCCATAAGTTTCAGGAGAAAGCAGGATAAAATACCCTATTCAGAAGGGTGAGAAGAGGTAGAACGGTCTTTTTTCGCGAGACTTTTCTGAAACTTTTAAATTTTATAGGGGGTTATGTTTTGAAGAAGCGCAAAATTGGACTAGCATTGTCCTTAGTCGTAGCAGCAGGAACCATCCTTGGAGCATGCGGCAACTCTGGCTCAAACAGCGGTGAAAGCAAAAAAGATAAAGATCAATTCACTGTTGCAATGGTAACTGATGTCGGTGGTGTCGATGACAAATCGTTTAACCAATCAGCTTGGGAAGGTTTACAAGCTTTTGGGAAAGACAACAATTTAAAAAAAGGTAAAAACGGCTTTGATTACTTACAATCTAAATCAGACGCTGACTATACAACGAACTTAAACACACTTGCTCGTGAGAAATTCGACCTGATTTATGGAATTGGTTTCTTAATGCAAGATTCTATTAGTGAAATCGCAGATCAACGTAAAAATAATCACTTTGGTATTGTTGATGCAGTTGTGAAAAAAGACAACGTAGCCAGCATTATGTTTAACGAAAATGAAGGATCATTCCTTGTAGGTGTTGCGGCTGCTCTTTCTACAAAATCGAACAAAATCGGTTTTGTTGGCGGCGTTGACTCTGAATTAATCAGAAAATTCGAAGTTGGATTCCGCGCAGGCGTTGAAGCAGCTAACCCGAAAGCAAAAGTGGAAGTGAAATATGCTGGTGCATTCGATAAAGCAGACATCGGTAAAGCAACAGCTGAAAGCATGTACAAATCTGGCGTCGACATCATTTATCACGCAGCTGGCGGTACTGGAACTGGTGTCTTCACAGAAGCAAAAAACCTGAAAAAAGCTGATCCTAACCGTAAAGTTTGGGTTATTGGTGTAGATAAAGACCAGTATGACGAAGGAAAAGTACCTGGAACAAAACAAAGTGTCACTCTTACTTCTATGATTAAGAAAGTAGACACAGCGGTACAAGACTTAACGACGAAAGCAAAAGAAGGTAAATTCCCTGGCGGCGAAGTGATCACATACGGTCTGAAAGAAGGCGCTGTTGACATTTCTCCATCTCAGGACAACCTTGACAAAGATGTATTGAAGAAAGTAGAAGAATGGAAACAAAAAATCATCAAGGGTGAAGTCAAAATCCCTGCAACACGTGATGAACTAAAAGATTTTAAAGCTTAATTTGAGCATCGGGATAAGCGCGCCTTATCCCCTTGCCTCTCCTTTACCTCCTCTTTATTCGTAAAAGGTGGTAAAAGAAAAGCTGCAGCCTCGTTTTGCAGCTTTTCTTTTGCTAGTTTTTATCTTCATCAGCACCCTAAAAAAGGAGCGGTTAAACCTGTGGATTATGTCATTGAAATGTTGAATATACGCAAAGAATTCCCTGGCATTGTAGCAAACGACAACATTACGCTGCAGCTGAAAAAGGGCGAAATTCATGCGCTGCTTGGTGAAAACGGCGCTGGAAAATCAACGCTTATGAACGTGCTTTTCGGTCTTTACCAGCCTGAAAAAGGTGAAATCAAGGTTCACGGAAAACCTGTAACCATTTCTAGCCCAAATGATGCAAGTGATTTAGGCATCGGTATGGTGCATCAACACTTTATGCTTGTCGATACATTCACCGTCGCTGAAAACATCATCTTAGGAAAAGAGCCTAAGAAGTTTGGAAAGATCGACAAAGAACAAGCCATACAGCAAGTACAAGAGCTTTCTGACCGCTATGGTTTAAAAATAGACCCTGCCGCAAAAGTATCTGACATCTCTGTCGGCATGCAGCAGCGTGCAGAAATCTTAAAAACACTTTACCGCGGCGCTGACATTTTGATCTTCGACGAACCAACAGCCGTCTTAACACCTCAAGAAATCAAAGAACTCATACAAATTATGAAAAACTTAATCAATGAAGGCAAATCCATTATTTTAATTACCCATAAGCTGAAAGAAATTATGGATGCCTGTCACCGTGTGACCATTATCCGAAAAGGCCAAGGCATTCGTACACTTGATGTGGAAAGCACAAATAAAGATGAACTTGCGAGCCTCATGGTCGGTCGTGAAGTTTCATTTAAAACAGACAAAAAAGACGCCTCCCCTGCTGAGGAAGTGCTTCAAATTCAAGACCTTACGGTAAAAGACGCGCGAGGAATTGAGGCAGTCAAACATCTCAACCTCTCAGTGAAGGCTGGCGAAATTGTCGGAATTGCTGGAGTAGATGGCAATGGTCAATCTGAATTAATTGAAGCCATTACTGGTCTAAAAAAATCAGAGTCTGGCACGATCATGCTAAACGGGAAAGCCATTCAAAACCTTCCGCCTCGGAAGGTGACCGAATCTGGAATTGGACATATTCCTCAAGACCGTCATAAACACGGACTGGTGCTTGATTTTTCAATTGGAGAAAATATTTCCTTACAAACGTATTATCAGCGCCCATACTCAAAATTTGGCTTGATGAATATGAAAAATATTTACCAAAAAGCAAAACGAATCATTGCGGAGTATGACGTAAGAACACCGAGTGAATATACAGAGGCACGCGCCCTGTCAGGCGGGAACCAGCAAAAAGCCATTATTGGCCGAGAAGTTGACCGCAATCCTGATTTATTAATTGCCGCTCAGCCGACACGAGGACTTGATGTTGGTGCAATTGAATTTGTTCATAAGCGTCTGATTGAGCAAAGGGACTCAGGGAAAGCCGTCCTGCTCATCTCCTTTGAGCTTGATGAAATTATCAATGTCAGTGATAAGATCGCTGTTATTTTCGAAGGCAGCATTATTGCCATCGTTGATCCAAAAGAAACAACAGAGCAAGAGCTTGGTCTATTAATGGCTGGAAGTACGCAACAGGAAGTGGGGAACGAAGCAAATGTCTAATCGCTTAACAAATCTGCTAATTCCGCTTATAGCCATTGTACTTGGTCTTTTTGTTGGGGCCATTATTATGCTGGCAAGCGGTTATAGTGTCATCGAAGGCTATGGCGCCCTTTGGAATGGCGTCTTCGGTGAAACCTATTATATGGGAGAAACCATCAGACAAGTTACACCTTACATTTTATCAGGACTTGCTGTTGCTTTTGCATTTCGGACTGGTCTCTTTAATATCGGTGTAGAAGGTCAAATGCTGATTGGCTGGGTAGCTGCTGTATGGATCGGTACAACTGTCCATGCACCTATGTATATCCATCTGCCGCTTGCCCTCATCACCGCAGCTGCTGCTGGTGCATTATGGGGCTTTATTCCTGGGTTTTTAAAGGCTCGTTTTTATGTTCATGAAGTGATTGTCACGATCATGATGAACTACATTGCCCTTCATGTTACAAATTATCTGATCTCAAATGTCTTAACAAATAATAAAGATAAAACAGAAAAAATCGATGCCACTGCCTCGCTTCGCTCTGGTTTTTTTGAACAAATCACCGATTTCTCCCGGATGCATAATGGTATTTTTGTTGCCATTATTGCTGCGGTCGTGATGTGGGTCATTATTCAAAAAACCTCTAAAGGCTTTGAATTGCGGGCTGTTGGAATGAACCAGCAGGCCTCCCATTATGCCGGTATGAACGTTCGCCGCAATATCATTTATGCGATGCTCATTTCAGGTGCTTTTGCAGGTCTTGCAGGCGCAATGGAAGGTCTTGGTACATTTGAATATGCTTCAATTAAAGGCTCTTTTACCGGTGTAGGTTTTGATGGAATCGCCGTCGCTTTATTAGGTGGAAATACTGCTGTTGGTGTTGTTCTTGCTGCGCTGCTGCTTGGTGGATTGAAGGTCGGTGCTTTAAATATGCCGCTTGAATCTGGCGTACCGACTGAGGTCGTTGATATTGTCATAGCGATCATTATTCTTTTCGTCGCCTCAAGCTATATTATCCGTCTTGTGATGAACCAAATGAAGAAAAAGGGGGGAAAATAAGTGGGATTTCTGCAAATTCTTGAAATCATCGTCCCAGCAACACTTGTCTATGCTGCACCACTTATTTTAACCGCTCTTGGAGGCGTCTTTTCAGAAAGATCAGGTGTTGTGAATATCGGTCTTGAAGGTTTGATGGTCGTCGGAGCATTTTCTAGTATTATCTTTAACTTATTTTATGCTGATACGTTTGGGGCCTTGACCCCGTGGCTTGGGCTCCTCGTCGGTATGGCAATTGGCGGATTGTTCTCTTTGATTCATGCAGTTGCGACCATTACATTCCGGGCTGATCAAACGGTCAGTGGTGTTGCTATTAACATGCTGGCACTTGGCGCTACACTGTTTGTCGTGAAACTCATTTACGGGAAAGCACAAACAGATAAAATTACAGAGCCTTTCTATAAAGGTGATATTCCCCTTTTAAGTGACATTCCGATAATTGGCGATATATTCTTTAAAGATGTTTATTATACGTCCATACTGGCATTAGCGCTTGCGGTTGTTGCTTGGTTTGTTTTATTTAAAATGCCGTTTGGTCTTCGTCTTCGTGCAGTCGGAGAACATCCAATGGCTGCTGATACAATGGGAATCAAAGTGTACCGGATGCGCTATATCGGCGTCTTTATTAGTGGACTGTTTGGTGGTCTTGGCGGAGCTGTTTATGCGTCGACCATCGCACTTGATTTCTCACATGCTACCATTACTGGACAAGGCTTCATCGCACTAGCTGCGCTTGTCTTCGGTAAATGGCACCCATTCGGCGCAATGGGCGCTGCTTTATTCTTTGGATTTGCTCAAAGTTTAAGCATCATTGGCTCTCTCCTGCCGCTATTCCAAGATATACCGAACGTGTATATGCTTATTGCACCATATGTGCTTACCATCCTAGCACTCACTGGCTTCATCGGCCGGGCAGATGCACCGAAAGCACTTGGGACCCCTTATTTAAAAGGAAAACGATAAATACGATGTATGATCAATCCTCTGAAGGACAAACTACCTTCAGGGGATTTTTGTATGATAAAAACATAAAAACTCCTGTTTATTTTACTTTTATTATACTTAATTTAGTTTAATAAATAGATGAGTGTCACAGAATCTTCTACAATTGAGTCAAATAGCATTTGGGGGTGTTTATGTGGCTAATACACAACAATTGAAATCGATTACAGACGATTCTGACAATAATAAAAGCGTTTTCCGTAAGATCATGTCTTGGAAAATTGGTGTTATTGACTTACCTGTGTATTTAGTACTTGCAGCGATTATTTTAACTGCCGCTTATTTTAATAAAATTCCAGCAAATATGCTTGGTGGTTTCGCTGTTATTATGATTTTGGGGATTTTCCTTGGAGATATAGGACAACGTATTCCGATCTTAAAAGATATTGGTGGACCGGCGATTCTTTCTTTATTCGTACCATCGTTCCTGGTCTTTTTTCATGTTCTGAATCCGAACTCGTTGGAAGCGGTTACGTCTCTTATGAAAACGTCAAACTTCCTTTACTTCTATATTTCTGCTCTTGTAGTAGGTAGTATTCTTGGGATGCAGCGAACTGTTTTAGTACAAGGCCTTATTCGTATGTTTGTTCCTCTTGTTGCAGGTACAATTGCAGCTGTGACTGCTGGAATTCTTGTTGGTCTTTTAGTTGGTTACACACCGCATCATTCGTTCTTCTTTATTATTGTTCCGATTATTGCCGGTGGTGTTGGTGAAGGAATTTTGCCATTATCTATTGCTTATTCACAAATTCTTGGTGTATCAGCAGAGTCATTAATTTCTCAATTAATTCCTGCTGCCGTCATTGGGAACGTCATTGCCATTATCTGTGCTGGCGCAATGAAGAAGCTTGGTGAAAAACGTCCTGAACTAAACGGGAATGGCCGTCTTGTAAAATCAAAAGAGGCAAATGAAATTTTTGAACAGCCTGATATGGATCCAAAAGTTGATTTCGGGTTAATGGGTGCTGGTGTACTCGTTGCTTGTACAACGTTCATTTTTGGTGGTTTGTTAGAAAGCTTTGTTCATATTCCAGGTCCAATCTTAATGATTGTTCTTGCCGCTTTAATCAAATACTTAAACGTGATGCCTCAGCATCTGCAAGATGGCTCACAGCAGTTCTACAAGTTTGTATCAAGAAGCTTTACATGGCCGCTTATGGTCGGTCTAGGGATTCTATACATTCCACTTGATGATGTTGCAACAGTGATTTCTATTCCATTTGTTTGTGTATGTATCGCTGTCGTTCTTGGAATGGTTGGTTCAGGTTACTTCGTTGGGAAATTGATGAACATGTACCCAGTAGAATCTGCGATTGTGACAGGCTGTCACAGCGGACTTGGCGGTACTGGTGACGTTGCGATCCTTTCAGCTTCTGGAAGAATGGGTCTGATGCCTTTCGCACAAGTATCTACACGTCTTGGCGGAGCAGCAACTGTGATCTGCGCAACAATCTTACTTAGAATGTTTACTTAATCAAACAATAAAAAGCATGGGCTCTATTACGGGCACATGCTTTTTTTATATTTCTTTTCTCCTATAAGGGTTTTATTCTTCGGCAGAGACCACGCGTATATATTCTCTTGGCTGGAATGGATATTGTCTTGCCTCTTGATAGGTCATATAGAGAAGATGTTCTGAAAACAACGGCCATTCACTTTCCGCCTGCCACCTTTTTTGATCATTTCGTTCTATGAAGAATGCTCCTCCTAAAATCGTGCAGAATATGCTTAAGCTGATGCCCGCTTTTAGTTTCATGTAATCAGCTCCTTTAAGAAAAGCATGTACGAAATACAAAACAATATACAATGAGTTTCATTTTTGATAAAATATTTTTTGTGGTCAAAAGAACTCAAAACAAATACAGTTTACTGTAAATCAGTTCAAACCAATGCACTATGTCTGTATTTACGCTATAATTTTATTTACCAGTTCTTTAGAACGTGAATTTATATTGATTGAAGGAGGTTTATTTTCTTGCAGCTTATTCACTTCGCCATCCTATCGCCTTTTTTGCTTGCGTTTGTTGTGCCTTTTCTTTTTAAATACGTAAAGCGTATACATACAGGGTGGTTTGTTCTTATCTTGCCTATTCTATTATTTAGCTATTTTGTCCAGATGATTACGATGACATCAAATGGACGAACGTTATTTTCACAGGTCGAATGGATTCCTTCTCTAGGAATGAATTTCACTGTGTATGTAGACGGTCTTAGTTTGTTATTTGCGCTATTGATTACAGGTATTGGCGCACTTGTCGTCTTGTACAGTATTTTCTACTTATCAAAAGAAAAAGAACAGCTTGGCTCTTTCTATACGTATTTGTTAATGTTTATGACCGCTATGCTCGGTGTCGTTCTATCTGACAACATGGTGGTTCTTTACTTGTTTTGGGAGCTGACGAGTATTTCTTCCTTCCTCTTAATTGGGTATTGGTATAAGCGGGAACGCTCTAGATATGGAGCAACCAAATCACTGCTGATTACCGTTTTTGGCGGATTAGCTATGCTCGGTGGTTTTATCCTCCTCTATTTGATTACTGATTCATTTAGTATTCGTGAAGCAGTCAATCAGCTTCAGCTCATTATGGCATCACCTTACTTTATCCCTGCCATGATTCTGATCTTACTTGGTGCCTTTACGAAATCAGCGCAGTTCCCATTTTATATCTGGCTGCCTGATGCAATGGAAGCACCTACCCCTGTGAGCAGTTATCTGCATTCTGCTACGATGGTGAAAGCTGGTATTTATCTTGTTGCCCGCTTCAGTCCAATCTTTGCTATTTCAGAGGTGTGGTTTTGGACCATATCCATCGTTGGACTTGTGACATTATTTTGGGGATCATTCCACGCCGTTCGTCAAAACGATTTAAAAGCCATTCTTGCCTTTTCTACCGTTAGTCAGCTCGGGATGATTATGCTTATGCTGGGTGTAGGAGCAGCTGCAATCCATGAAAACAACTCCGCCTTTTTCGGCGCGGCCGTTCTCGCTGCGATCTTCCATTTAATTAATCATGCCACGTTTAAAGGCAGTCTCTTTATGGCGGCTGGTATCATTGATCACGAAACAGGCACTCGTGACATTCGGAAATTAGGCGGTTTAATGACCATCATGCCGATTACCTTTACGATTACGTTAATCGGTACATTCTCAATGGCTGGACTCCCGCCATTTAACGGCTTCTTAAGTAAAGAGCTGTTTTTCACAAGTATGCTGCGCATTTCTGAGTTCAGCTTTACTGACATTTCAACATGGGGCGCTATTTTCCCAGCGATTGCTTGGCTCGCTAGTGTCTTTACGTTCATTTACAGTATGATGCTTCTCTTTAAAACATTTAGAGGCAATCTTCAGTTAGATCAATTAGAAAAAAAGCCGCATGAAGCACCGATTGGTATGCTCATCCCGCCAATTATCCTTGCTGCACTTGTGGTCACCTTTTTCTTCTTCCCAAATATTCTAGCTTATTCTGTCATTGAACCTGCGATTGCAGCCATTATTCCCGATGCGATTGATCCAGGAAAACGGTTTGTTGTCAAAATTGAAGCATGGCACGGCTTTCAGCCAGAGCTTTATATGACAATAGGTGTTGTAGCTTTAGGGATTATCGGATATTTGACGTTGTCGAAATGGCGTCCAATGTACAACATATTTAAGGAGAAATGGTCATTTAACTCCTTATATGACCGTTCACTGATCGGCTTAGAAAAAGGCTCCTATCGCCTGACGAACAGTTATATGACCGGTTTCCTTCGTGATTACCTTGTCTATGTGTTTGGGTTCATGATTATCGTGCTTGGGAGTGTCATGTTTTATCAGAATGCCTTCTCATTTAATATGGAGCATGCTGCTCCAATCGGCACGTACGAGGTCATTCTGTCATTAGTGATGATAGCAGCAACCCTCACGACTGTGTTTGCTCGTTCTCGCTTAACAGCCATTATCGGGCTAGGTGTCATGGGGTATACGCTGTCACTATTTTTTGTTATTTTCAGGGCACCTGACCTTGCCCTCACCCAGTTAATTATTGAAACAATTTCTGTGGCACTGTTTTTACTTTGCTTCTATCACTTGCCAAAGCTGAGCATGAAGCAAAAAACAAGGAAATTTAAAATGACCAATCTCATTATTTCAGTAGGTGTTGGTGTCATTGTGACATGCCTTGCTTTCGCTTCAACAAGCAATCAGTCACTTGATACGATTGCGTCTTACTTTATTGAAAACAGCTACAAGCTTGCAGGCGGAGACAACATTGTCAATGTCATCCTTGTTGATTTTAGGGGCTTTGATACACTCTTTGAAATTACCGTACTTGCCATTGCGGCACTCGGTATTTATGGATTATTAAAGGCACAAGGAAAACGGAAGAGAGGCGTGCGGCGATGAGGAAGATTGATACGAATGATATGCTCTTACAAGTCACAACAAAAATCACAGCATTCATCATCCTGCTTTTTTCCCTTCACTTATTTCTTGCGGGACATAACAATCCTGGCGGGGGGTTCATTGGCGGCCTGATGAGTGCTGGGGCTGTCGTTCTTCTGCTTTTAGCCTATGATCTGAAAACAGTGAGACGTATTCTGCCCTTTAACTTTATTTATGTTGCAGCGACCGGGCTGCTCGTCGCGATCCTGACGGGTATGGGATCATTTCTATTCGGTGCACCTTTTCTATCCCATGCATTTGATTATTTCCAACTGCCGTTTTTAGGGAAAACAGAACTGGCGACAGCCGTACTGTTTGATATCGGTGTGTATTTGGTTGTTGTCGGTGTCACCATGACCATTATTCAAACGATTGGAGAGAAGGAATAATGGAATTTCTAATGTCTATTATCGTCGGTATAATTTTTATGGCGGCGACCTATTTAATGCTTTCAAAAAGCCTTCTGCGGGTCATCGTCGGTACTGCTGTTTTGAGTCACGGCGTCCATTTGCTTCTTTTAACAATGGGCGGCTTAAAAAAAGGAGCTCCTCCTATTTTAAAAGAGGGGCTCACATCCTATGTAGATCCATTACCACAAGCATTAATTTTAACAGCCATTGTCATTGCTTTTGGTGTGACATCCTTTTTACTTGTCATGGCCTTCCGTGCCTTCCAAGAGCTGCGAACAGATGACATGGATCAAATGAGAGGAAATGATCAGCATGAATAATCTCGTGATCCTGCCTATTTTAATTCCATTATTAGCTGCTACACTATTGATCTTTATGAATAAGAACATCATGCTGTCAAGAGGCTTTAGTGTGTTTGCTTCGCTCTCAGCCATTGTCTGTAATGTGTATTTAGTCCAAACCATTTTTACAAATGGGATTCAAACCCTCTATTTAGGAGGCTGGAAAGCACCATTTGGGATTGCCCTTGTGGCCGATCAGTTTGCTGCGCTCCTTGTGCTGACCGCTTCCGTCGTTGGGCTAGTGACAGTTCTTTTCTCCTTTCAAACGATTGGGAAGGAAAAGGAGCGGCTGTTCTATTACTCTGGCGTGCAGTTTTTGTTAGCTGGCGTAAGTGGGGCCTTTTTAACAGGCGATATTTTCAACCTGTTTGTATTTTTTGAGTTACTGCTAATGGCGTCTTACATGCTCATTGTGTTAGGCGGTTCAAAGCCTCAGCTTCGTGAATCACTCAAATACATTGTGTTTAACATCATCTCATCGGCTTTATTTATCGTCGGTGTCGCTTGTTTATATGCAGTCACTGGTACACTGAATATGGCTGATTTAAGTGTGAAGATCGCTGAATCAGGGCAAACAGGATTAATCACTGTCATTTCCATTCTGTTCCTCATTGTATTTGGCTTAAAAGCTGGGATCTTCCCGCTTTATTTCTGGCTGCCAGGATCATATCATGCACCGCCAGCGGCTATTTCTGCTCTATTTGGCGCACTGCTGACAAAGGTTGGTTTATATGCGATTGCCAGAGTCTTTACGTTAATTTTTATACATGATACAGGGTTTACACATACACTCATGGCTTGGTTTGCCGCTCTAACAGTGATATTCGGTGTGATTGGCTCTATTGCTTATTCTGATGTGCAAAAGATCGTGATCTATAACATTGTCACAGCCGTGGGGGTCATTTTGTTTGGGATTGCTGCCAATACACCTGCCTCACTCCAAGGGGCCATTTATTATCTCATTCATGACATGGTGATTAAAGGCGCTTTATTTATGCTGGCAGGTGCACTCTTCGTGTACGCTGGCACAAACCACTTGAAAAAGATGGGCGGGCTGATTCAATCTCAGCCTTTACTAGGGTGGATGTTTTTCATTTCGGCTTTATCACTGGCAGGAATTCCGCCGCTGAGTGGCTTTGTTGGAAAGCTAAAGATTGTAGAAGGTGGTTTTTCTGCTGGACACATGACCTTTTCTATCCTTGTCTTACTGTCCAGCCTTCTTGTCCTTTATTCGATTATGAGAATCTTCATGCTCGCATTTTGGGGCGAGGAACAAGATATGCGAAGAAGGAAACCGTCGATTAAAGGAATGGTGTACCCTGGCGTACTGCTTGTGATCTTGTCGCTTGCCATTGGGTTAGGGACAGAGTTCATTGCCCCTTATATCAATCAAGCAGCGGAAATGCTATCAACACCAGAAAAATATATTCAAGCTGTGCTGAAGGAGTAGATAAACATGGCCTTTCAAATATTACTAAACGCTCTCCTCGCCTTTACATGGATGTTTATGAATGATACTTACAGAGCCGCAGACTTTGTATCAGGCTTTGTACTAGGGATGGTCGCCATTTTTATGTTTCGGCGATTTTTCCCGCAGCGTTTTTACGGCTATGCCCTTTTTGCGATTTTCAAGCTCGTATTGATTTTTATTCGGGAGCTGCTTCTTGCCAATTTAAGTGTATTAAAGACCGTATTATCTCCAAAGCTCACAATTAAGCCCGGTATTTTCGCCTTTCGTACGGACTTGAAAACGGATTGGGAAATCACCATACTGGCTAACATGATTACATTGACACCAGGTACACTCGTCATTGATATTTCTGATGATCGTTCAATTTTGTACATTCATGCGATGGATATTGAAGATGCAGAAAAAGCCATTCACGATATCCGGGTTTCATTTGAAAAAGCGATTCAGGAGGTGAGTGGTAAGTAATGGAGCTCATATTACAAATGTCACTTGGCATTCTTGCACTGTCCACCCTTCTTTTTGTTATACGGGTTATCAAAGGTCCCTCTATTCCTGATCGTGTAAGTGCACTTGATGCGATAGGAATCAATTTAATTGGGATGACAGCCATCGTTTCCATTTTGCTGAAAACGACAACGTTCTTTGAAATTATTTTACTGCTCGGTATCCTTGCCTTTATCGGCACTGTCGCTTTTTCCAAATTCCTTGAGAAAGGGGAAGTGATTGAAAATGATCGTCATCGCTAAAGCTATTGTCATTTTCTTTATCCTGCTTGGCGCCATCCTTTGTCTCATTTCAGCCATTGGCGTTCTTCGCCTGCCAGATGTTTATACACGAATGCATGCTGCATCAAAAGCATCGACACTTGGTGTTGTCCTCATATTAGTTGGGGTATTCTTTCACGAATGGTTTCTTGCAGGCATTATTTCTGCGAAGATTCTACTTGGGATTGTCTTTATCTTTTTAACAGCTCCGGTCGGCGCACACTTGATCGGAAGAGCCGCCTACAATACTGGAGTCAAGATGGACAAACGAAGTGTACAAGATGATTATGGTGGTTTTCGTAACTTCGTGATTAAACGAAAAGAAGACTCGTACTTATAAACCGAAAGAAGGACCTCACATGTGAGGTCCTTCTTTTATTTCTATAAAAAAACATTTTATGGATCAATCCAACCTAAAAAAAGCTTCCGCTGCACCGGGAGCTTTTTTATATGCGATCAATGACAGCAAGTGTGCATCTTGACGTACAGATGTGCCGGTCCCGATCATCTTTAATATCAATTTGAAATACCATTGTACGGCGCCCTACATGTACAGGAACAGCCGTCGCTGTCACTACTCCATCACGTACAGATTTTAAATGATTGGCATTGATTTCAATCCCTGAGCAAACTTGCTGAGTTAAGTCTAAATGAGCTGCAGCCCCCATGCTTGCCACTGTTTCTGCTAGAGCAGCAGATGCTCCTCCGTGCAGCAGTCCAAATGGCTGTTTTGTTCTGTGATCGACTGGCATTGTCGCCACGCATCGTGACTTATTACACTCTACAATCTCAATCCCAAGTGCCTCAAGCAGTGTATTTGATCCACTCACTTCCATCAGGGTTCTCTCCCTTCACACGTTTACAGCACACTTTCAGATTTTGCAATTAACACCGCTTCGGTTCGAGAGCCAACATTCAGCTTATTAAAGATGGACGTCAAGCTGTATTCAATCGAGCGTTTGCTCAAATGAAGCACATCGGCAATCTCTTGGTTCGTGTATCCTTTTTCCACTTCTCTGAGGATCAAACACTCTCGCTCTGTTAACAGCTCATGATCGGTCTGCTGCGCCTGTTCTGGCTTTTCTTGCTGCTGTGAAATTAATTTCTTTAAATAGGATAGCTGAATGACAACTTCTCCTTGCAATGTGCGGTGTATGTATTCAATAATTTTGTCTTTTGTCTCTGTTTTACTAATTGCACCGTGCAATCCAGCCCGAATGGCCTCTTCAAAATAATCATCTACTTCATACCCTGTATAAATGATAATTTTCACTTGCTGGTTGGTTTCTAGAATTTGTTTCGCAATGTCCATTCCATTGATATCCCCGAGATTTAAATCCATCAAAATCACATCATAGATGGAAAAGTCATGCGTCTTTAAAAAGGCGGCTTCTGCATCAGGACTTAAACAATCGACTGATAGCTGCTGATCTGATTCTAATATGCTTTTTGTCCCTTCCATGACAGCCGGATGATCATCAATGACCAATATCTTCTTCATGTCTTCCTCCCTTTAAATCACTCACTTCCATTTTATATAAAAGACTTGGCAGATGCCAAGTCTTATTCCTTAATAAATCGTTACAATTCCATTTCAATTTTCACCTTCAGTCCTTTTTCTGGGGCTGTGTGAATGTGAAGCTTCCCATTTAACGCCTTGACTCGTTCTCTGATTCCCGAGAGGCCCATGCTCATGGTGTGCTGATCAAGATGGCTTGCATCAAAACCGACTCCATCATCCTCGTAGTGAAGAACAACCTGATCTTTAATACAAATCAGCATCACTAACACTTGAGTGGCTTGGGAGTGCTTCAGGGCATTGGATAACAGCTCCTGAACAATTCGGTAAATATTCAGCTGTGAATCAATATCAATGTCCAGTTCTTTATCAAAGCGTGTTGTATTCAGCCGGATATGAAACGGTGCTTCCTCCTGAATTTGAGAAGTCAGCTTCGACATCGCCTTGACTAAACCTAAATCGTACAGCAGCTGCGGCCGAAGTTCATGACATGTTTCTCTCGTGGTTTGAATCACCTTAGACATTTGTTCATTCCATGAGATAAGCGATTGTTCAATAGACGTTGGGCATTGATCGTTTTGGAAATTCGTTAAAAACATCTCTGACTGTCTTTTCAGTGATATCAAATCCTGCAGCACGGAATCATGAAGATCCCTTGCTAAATCGGAGCGCTGTTTTTCTTCCATCGCAAACATGACTTTTTTCAGCCAAGCAGGATTCGCTTCACGCTGCTTCAAATCTTCAAGATGCTCCATCAATTCTTCGATCTTGACGACATTTTCTAAACTGACACTTGTATAAAAAGCCAATGTTTTCAGCCAAGAAATCTCATCACGCGTCAATTTCGGTGTCTGTAAATTGGATAAACAGCAAATCATAAACGAGTGACCGCCCCGCTCGCCAATTTTCATCATAAACCCTTTATCAAGCTCAATGATTTTCCCGACTTCCCCTAAAATATCCTGAAATTGATCCACATACTCTTTCCATAGATTGCTATCACCTGAAGATTCATCAATCTCTTCAATCTGTCCATCTGGCTTCACTTCAAGCACAAAGGCTTTATTAACAACAAGCACTTCTAAAATGGTGTATTTCAAATGATACAGCACTTGATGAAGTGATGACGCCTCACGAATAAGCTGCGTAAATTTAAACACGCTGTCCTGGTAATTATGCTTCTCTGAAAAACGCTTCAGACGAAAACGGAAATCTAGAATTTCTTTGAAATAGAAAACAGCCAGCATGAGCGCG
The DNA here is from genome assembly GCF_002998605.1 of Bacillus sp. MZGC1. NCBI lineage: Bacteria > Bacillati > Bacillota > Bacilli > Caryophanales > Bacillaceae > Bacillus > Bacillus sp. MZGC1. Next base: position 880,486 of record NZ_PVRE01000001.1, on the reverse strand, counting down.
TAGGTGATTAATGCGAGCTTCAGCGTGTACTTCAAATCTTCTGGTTTTTGCAGAATATAAAACGTGACAACAACAAAAATGGTCGGTGTGATGGCTAGAAAGCCATAGTATTTCAGTCTACTAATCAAAAAATCCATATTGTAAAGCTTGTTTGTCATGAATTGATACACGAGTGAAAAAGGAATGAGCAAGACAAAAGAAGTTAAGAAAAAGGGATCTACCACATAAATACGAAATAAAACATATGGAATTGCAAATAAAAATATAAATGGACAAAAGGCTATGATATTAATCATGACAAAAAACTTTAAAACAGATCCCTGCTCTGTCTCTTTATATTTCCGCATTCCATTGATAATCACTTTGAATGACATGATAATAGAAGCGAAAAAGAATAAAAGATTTAAACTTGGCATGTATCTTGCTATCGCTGAATCTATTGGAACTGCTAGCTCTATCACCAGATTAATTAGTGGAAGACTGTATAAAATACGTATCATATTTTTAGTCGTTATACGCAGGTCAAATTCTTTGAAATATTGATAAATGAAATGAATATAAAAGATAAATACACTTGATAAACAAAATGTGATCACATAATGGCTAAATCTATCACCAATACCTGAAGTACCTGCACTAAGATATCCGATACAAATCGTTAATAAAAATAAAACTAAAAGAAATGCTGATTTTCGTTGGACCTCTTTGTTAATTCTAATGATAAAGAAGATACAAAATAAACAAATTGAATACAGGACGAGAGGAATTAAATAGACAAATAAACTTTCTTGACCAATCAATGTCTTATTTTTAAGGGTGATCATTTGGTTGCCTCTTTGAATATCAATTCTTTGCACATTCCTAAGCTCACCATTGATCAAATGATCTTTGTTGTTAGCAGGTTCCCCATTGATTTTAAGTATAATATCTCCTTCTTCTAATCCTGATGTGTAGGCTAAAGAAAGATATTCAACTTTGACAACTTCTGCTTGACCGTTCTTGTTCTCCGCTACATGTGCTCCATTAAAAATATCAAATACATAAATATATGAAACATAGATCACAAATAAAAAAGACAGAAAAACCAAAAAAGCAGATAGTTTCGTATAAGTTATCTTCATGTATAAAACATCCTTAACTGGAGAACTTTTAAATCATTTTTAAATGAATAGTATCATTTATAGTACCATATATAATCTGCAGACATTTGCCCTTTTTTAATGCCCTGAATGATTGCTTTCATGGTTTGCTCATCTGTGTGAATTAAACTTGCATTCCCTAAGTCCAATTCATTCACAACACTAGGATTATTCATTAAATATGCAATAACATTTTGAATGTTCAATCATTGCCCTCCTTTGTCATAAATGCATACAATTGTTCCTTATTTGTTTTAGGTAAATCAAGTTGTTCAATCCCTTGCCTCATTTTTAACAGCATAATCTCTCTCATTGATACCATGTACTGAGTCAAACCAGCTTCAAGTAATTTCTGCTTCAGCTGAAATGACTTTTGTTCTGACTCATCTAAACGACCGGAAAAGAACGTAAGAAGCTCTTGACTGGCATCGTTAAAACCTCTTTGTAAATAGCTAAATGCCAGCGTTTGTTTTTTTAGAAAATCTCCGTTTGTTTTCGAAAATAACGCAAAAAAATCGTTACTGATCTGTTCAGCAACACCATAACATATTGAATATGATTCCACAGTTGAGTTGATTTTTCTCGTCGCTAAATAAACACCCAGTACACTAGAAAGAGCTGTTAATGATCCTGATTTTTTCCTTAACACCTCTACACACTCTTCTTCTGTTTCATGCATATGACGCAAATCCTCATGTTGTCCTTCCATTGACCATTTGATGAGTTGGAACAGTTTCTCAATTAGTTGAGAATCATTTTCACCTATTGATATGATGAATTGGGTACTCAGCGTATACAAATACGTAGAAGCATTGATGGCCACTCCTTGGTCGACGTTCATCCAAGGATACGAATCATTGTCCTGATCTTCAATATCATCTAATATATCGGCTGATAAGATGAGAAGTTCAATCCCTGCTGACAATTGTGTAATCGCTTGCTTGTCTTGTCCGCCAAATGCCTCATAATGCTTGTAAGCCAATTGCCCAAAGGGAAATTCATTCTTTCTATCTGTAAATTCTAGAAGCAGTTGTTGTAAATCCTTCTGCCTGACTGCATGTTGAATAAAATCAGACATATTCTGCTTGATTTTTGTATTCTCTAGATAGTTTAGCATACTCGCTCTTGTACCTCACCCTTCCGCCTTTTATTTTACTAAAAAGACATGAGCAAATGTCCACTGACATCACTATTTAACAATTATATAATAATATATCCTTTTTTTGTATGTATTTGGATAAAAAAAAGACTTGATGATTATCAAGTCTTTAAGAAATTTTCACATATTCATATTTGTCGTATTGATCAATGCTTTTGTTAATGTTATGAAGAGAAGCCGTTGTTTCTCTAATTTCGTTTTCAAGTTTCCATAATAATTGTTTAAGTTCTTCGATTTCATACTTTTCCATCGATTCCACTCTCCTTTTTTGGAAGATCAATGTATTTGTGTATGGTGATTGGGTCATAAGTATTTGATCTGCTACTAACAGTGTAAATGTAATTGAGTATTTTTTCACCGAAAAGTATGCACAAAATGTGTGCGTGATACCGCAAAATTCAATAGGTCTTTTTTCATCATTTTCTGACTTTTCAAATCATACTTTTATCTCAATTTCAAAGGAACTGCGTCATTTTTGCGACAAGAATAGGCATCATTCGTCACACTTTTCTCACATCAGAACGTATGATCCCTTCCATATCCTCGGTTTTGCGTGTTATAGGTCAGACGACAGACCCTATTGTGGACACCGCAATTTTTTGGCGACATTCACCGAAATTGACCGCAAAAGTACCTATTTTTATGTTGGATTTATAAAGATAGAAAGATCATTTTGATTCTTTATTCTGATTTTCTACATACATTTAAAACAGATATCCGTCCAATTTCACGTCAATGAGAGAAGAGGTGACCATATGTTTTACTATGTTCCTTATCCTGCTTTGCAGGTCCCCGCAATGAGCCATGCATCCCCGCGCACACCTATGACTTTTCCTCCAGTAGATGCCCACTCGTTTCAACGAGCCGCAAAAGAATCAGCCCGACTTGTTGCTGATGCTTCACTCATTACACAGCAGATTTCCAGCTCGCTTTCATTTGCACAGCGCATCATGGAGGCTGCTGAGCGCTCTGATTCGACAAGTGTCATCCGAATGCTGAAGCAAATCGGTGTGAAAAGTGGCATTGACATCCGCTTTAGTCCAGAAGGCATTCGTATCTACTTGTCTCTCGCCTCTAGCAGACTTTTTCTTCTTTTACAGTGGGCATAACAAAAAAAGCCGCTCTGACGTGAGCGGCTTTTCTTAAGATTCAAACATTTTATGACACCATTCAATGGCTTCTATATAACAGCCGTAGGCTTCTTGCTTCGGGAGTTCCCCATTTAACATCTCATCATCCCATTCATTTCGTTCAATCCGTTTGGCTACATCTAGCACAAATGAATAATCATTTTCATAGCCAAGCAGTGCCTCGCCAACTTCATCAGAAAGCGGCAGCTCTTTCACAAGTTCTGTAATATCTGCCCTGACAAGCGTATCAATGAGAGAAAACATACCTGTCAGCATATAAGAGGCTGGGTGCTCTCGTTCAGTACGACTCGCAATCAGTTCACACGTTTTCGCCCGAATGAATGACATTTTGATAATTTCTTTTTGGCTTGAGTTGGCTTGGACATTCAGTTCTTTAAATGAAAGAATAAAGATCCAGCGCCGAATTTCATTAAACCCAAGCAGGATAATCGCCTGCCGGATACTTTTGATTTGATAAAGACGTCTCATGCCGCCTGAATTCAGCATTTTTAATAATTGATATGACAGCGAAAGGTCACTTTCAATAAAATGGGTCACGACCTGGATATTCGGCTGTTCCTTGCTCAGCTCATTTAAGAGCTGGTGGTACGCATGGAAGCTGGTCGATAATGCTCGTCCTGATATGACACGAGGCTCGCTAAAGAAATACCCTTGAAACAAATGGAAGCCGGCTTCTAGCGCTTCTTCATACTCTCTTCGCGTTTCCACCTTTTCTGCAAGGAAGCGAAGTCGATATTTTTTATACGTATGTAGAATATTTCTTCGTTCTTCCGATGTGGTCTTCAGAAAGTCAATTTTTAAAATATCAATGCAATAGAGGAGTTCGTCAAGCAACTTGTCACTAAAATGTGTTCCGCTTAGAAAAAAATCATCAAGTGCAATCGTATATCCCCATTTTTTTAACTGCTTACATCTCATAATAAGTGCCGGGGTAATCGGTACATTTTCTAATATCTCGATCACAAGCTGATGCGGATCAAAATAGGTGAGCAGATCAGACGAAAGTAAGCTTTCGGTGAAATTAATGTAGCATCGTTTGCCCTCTGTCAATGTTTCGATACCGATATTTAAAAAGCTATTTATAATGAGGTCCGTTGTCGCTTGGTCACCGTCTTCAGCGCTATATGTATTGGTTTCACTATCTCTATAAAGCAGCTCATATGATACGACTTGTTCTTTTCTGTTAAAAATAGGCTGTCTCGCAACAAACACCCTCAACTGCTCCAATCCTCCTTTATGCAATGACAAACAAGATGTGCTTTCAGTATACCAAATGATTGTGCTTATGGTTCACTTTGAATCGGTCAAAAAATAAAAAAAGAGATCACCCGGCTTGATGATCTCCTTTTCTTCCAATTAGCTTTCATAAAGCTCTTTTTTAATTTTATTTTTCACGTCATGGATAAACTGCATCTTGTTATCCCAGCATTTTTGACTCAAATCGACTGGATATTCTTCTGGTTTGCTGATTCGTTTATATTCCTCCCAGAAAAGTCCGAGGCTATCCTGCACATAGGCTTGAATCGTTTGAATATCCGGATTGTCATATACAAGTTTTCCTTGTTCGAAAATAGGGACATGAAGATCCTTAGCCACAAAGTTTGTAACAAATTTGCTGATAAATGTATGCACAGGGTGGAACATTTTCAGTTTATCCTCACTATGAACATCTTCCTCTTCGAGCGCAATGTAGTCACCCTCAGAATGATGATTCAATTGATTGATGATGCGGTACACACGTTTACGTCCTGGTGTTGTCACTTTCTCTGGGTTAGACGAAATTTTAATGGTATCGTTCATTTTTCCATTTTCTTCAATAGATACGAGTTTATACACTGCACCAAGAGCTGGCTGATCAAATGCTGTGATCAGCTTTGTCCCAACACCCCACACATCAATTTTGGCACCCTGTGCTTTTAAATTCATGATGGTATGTTCATCAAGATCGCTCGATGCAATGACTTTTGCATCATGGAATCCTGCATCATCCAGCATCGTTCTAGCTTTTTTAGACAAGTATGCAAGGTCACCGCTATCAAGTCTGACACCAATAAAGTTGATTTTGTCTCCGAATTCTTTCGCTACCTTAATGGCATTCGGAATACCGGATCTCACGGTATCATACGTATCGACTAAAAAGACACAGTCTGTATGGGTTTCAGCATATTTTTTAAATGCCGTATATTCATCGCGGTATGCTTGTACAAGCGCATGGGCATGAGTTCCTGACACTGGAATGTTGAAGCGCTTCCCAGCACGAACATTACTTGTCGCCTGGAAGCCGCCGATGAGTGCCGCTCTTGCTCCCCACATCGCTGCATCCATTTCATGCGCACGTCTTGTTCCGAATTCTAGTGCTGTCTCATCTTCAATGATTCCTTTAATCCGAGCCGCCTTTGTTGCGATCAGTGTTTGGAAATTCACGATATTCAGCAAGGCTGTTTCGATTAGCTGCGCTTCTACAAGCGTTGCCTCGATGCGCATAATCGGTTCATTTGCAAAGACAATTTCGCCTTCACGCATTGAATGAAGTGTTCCTGTAAAGGACAACCCGCTTAAATAATCAATGAAATCGCTTTTATAACCGAGTTCATCTTTTAAATACGCTAGATCACTTTCGGTGAAGGAGAAGTCCGATAAATATTCAATCGCTTTCTCTAAACCAGCAAATACAGCGAAGCCATTGTCAAATGGAAGCTTTCTGAAGAAGAGTTCAAAAACTGCCTTCTTCTCATGAATGCCGTCTCTCCAATACGTTTCTGCCATGTTAATTTGATAAAGATCTGTATGTAGTGATAAACTGTCGTCAATAAACCGATGCTCCAACTTCCATTCTCCTTCCCTTACTTAACCACTTTCGCACCAAGCGACTGCTCAAAGTGAGAAAGTGCCCACTCGTGCCCCGCTTCATTAAAACTCGCTACAGCATTCTGGTGAATCACAAGTTCGAAGCCTTTATTGTACGCATCAACAGCTGTATGAAGTACACAAATATCGGTACATACGCCGGCTAAATGAAGTTCAGTGATGCCGCGTTCGCGCAGTTTCATTTCTAATTGAGTGCCTGCAAAAGCAGAGTATCTTGTTTTTTCCATATAGTAGACATGCTTTAAATGTTTTGACGTGTGAAATAGTGAACTTAGTTTGCCATAAAGTTCAATTCCCTTTGTCCCGCGAATATTATGGGGCGGAAATAACTTTGTCTCTGGATGATAAGGGTCCTGCTCTTCATGATGATCGACTGCAAAGACGACAAAGTGTCCTTCATCAATAAACGAAGAAGTGATCTCTGTGACCTTAGGCTCAATCGCCTGTCCAGGCTTTCCGCATGTCAATTTTCCATCGTCTGCAACAAAATCAACGGTATAATCAATACAAACCAATGCTTTGCCCATCCGCATCTCTCCCATATGCTCTTTTGACTCATTATAGCCTATTCATTTCACTAGGGAAACCTATTCAACAGATTCGTGAGAAAAAGCCTTCTGAAACAGCTCATCTTCTATATAGATGTGCTCTTGATTGACCGCATTTGATAGCTCTATCACAAGACCAAAAGGAGAATGCGCCTCATAATGATTCACCACTTTAAAGGAACAACCAGCGGCATTAGCCATTTTCACATATTGAGAATAAGATGCATAGGACAACTCACCATTTAAAAGAACAGTGGCCTGACGGTTGGACTTTAAGACTTGTTCTACCTCTTGATACGGTTTATTTCGTAATACCTGTCCCTTTGTCAGGGCGAGAAGCGCTCGTTCCCTTAATGAACCGAGAAACATTCTTCGTTCATCGGGTTTTGTTTCAGCATGTCCAAATATTCCTTGCTGCAAATAAAAGTCTACGGATTCTTCTTTCATCGCTGTTTTCACTCCTGGTTTTAAAATTTACATTTCTGTGACCCAGTGCACAATCTTTAGTGCAAGCTCACGGGCTTCGTCTGTTTCTGCTCTTTCCATTAAGGATTGCTCGAGCGTATGGATCAGCTGCTCTTTTTCGTCCTCGTACGCAATGGATATACTCCATTCAATGTCAGGTACGGCAACAAGCGTTTTATATTCTTTTTTATTTTCATGTAAATATACATTGTAGGTCTTTGGTTGCCGGCTTGTGATGTGTGCTTTTCTAATTTTCATTTGACTCTGTTCACACCTCTTTTTTCTTCTTACATCCATATCCATTGTACCATAAAAAAAGACAGCTTCTGAAAAGGAAATCCCTTTCAAAGCTGGCTACGCATTGAAGCTCTTTGCTGACTAATAAGATTTAAATCCCAAACAAATGTGACGTTTGGACTGTTAAAAAATTGGACGAGGTCCCCTGCATGATAGGTACCTGAACCACCGGCGGAGTAATCAACACTTTTTGGCGAAATGGGAAAAACACCGCCGAAATGTGCCGCCCCATTTCCGTACACACGATCTATATGAATAGGTCCAACAATCGCTGGCATTGTCCACCACCTTTTCTATCCACATCATTTGCCCAGCTCAACAATACGTGTATCACAAATAAAAAAAGACAGCTGATATTTGATCACCAGCTGTCTTTCTATGCATTAAATGATTGAGGCTGGTCAAACAATGTGAAGTCCCAAAGCATCGTCGCATTAGGATCACTTGTAAGAGACATATAATCACCTGAATTAAAGGCTCCCGCCCCGCCAGTGGAGTGGTTTACAGCCAAAGGGGCAATGGCCAGTACATCACCGAAAGTAGCTGCACCGTTTCCTCCTAATGACTCGATATGAATAGGTCCAACGATTGCAGGCATCAGAATCTCCCCCTATCTGCTTATGTCAACCATCTTATGCAAAAAGGGAAAAGTTGTGCATCTGCCCTATACGTTTAAATGCTGTTCTTTACGAGACCGCTGACGCAGCTGAACCAATCTGACAATATTCAAGGTGATCGCTTTGAGCAGTGCATAGACAGGAACCGCAAAGATCATGCCAAGGATGCCGCCAAAGCTTCCTGCCCCAATTAACAGCAGGATAATGGTCAAAGGGTGTGTGTTAAGGCGTTTCCCAATGATCAATGGAGAAATGACATTTCCGTCAATTTGCTGAACGACAAGAATCACAATCACTGTCACCACTGCTTTTCCAGGCGAATCAAGAAAGGCAATCAGCACAGCTGGTGCCGCGCCAAGATATGGTCCAAGGTACGGGATCACATTTGTGACCGCAATGATAATACCGAGAATAAGCGCATATTTCACACCAATTAATAAGTATCCGATAAAACAAGCCACTCCAACAAATAAACAGACAACAATCTGCCCCTGTATGTAAGCCGCAAGTGTGTCGTTTAATTCTTTAAAAATTTTCAACCCTTCCTTACGGTAAGGCATTGGCAAAAATTGAACGAGCTTGTCCGGAAACTTATGCCCGTCTTTCAGCATATAAAACAAAATGAACGGAACTGTGATGACGGCTAAAGCGATATTGGCAATCACGCCAAACACAGCAGACATACTTGAAGCGATATTTTCCGGCAAATCTTTTAATGTCGAAACGATCGTCTGTTCAAATTTTGAGACAGACACATAATCTTGGTTCATCATCCAAGTAAATGTTTTAGAATGCGAAAAGTCATTGATAAACTTCTGCATGTCCGTCACATAACCAGGGAAGCTTTTGACAAGTCCACCGACCTGCGAGACAATCACCGGTCCAGCAGCATTGACGATGAACGTGATGAGTCCAATGAACAGGAGATAAATGATCAGGATAGCGAGTGTCCTAGGAATTTTCTTGGACAAAAATCGAACAATTGGATTAAAGATGAAAAAGAGAATACCCGCCAGTAAGATGGGGACAAACAGTGTTGATGCAAATAAAATAATCGGCTGAAATAAAAACGAAACCTTAGTTGATACATAGACAATGAGTAAAACAAGTAATATTTGGAATGTCCAAAAATGAACTTTAGATTTTAACAAAGATGCTCCTCCTGTTACGTATTGATCTTATTAAAAAACTACTATTCAACCCACCTTCTGTCAACTGCTTCTTGTTTTAGAACCTCATTTTTTGAAAAAAAAAGAACAATTGGTATATCATGCACTTTTTCCAGATATACATTCTATAAGCATGAAAAAAAGCAGACATCTATGCGTCTGCTTGTTACACTCTTTCACTGTGATCAGGCATCACCGACACGATTTGCTGGATCCGCACATAAAAAACTGATTTCGCCCCCGCTTCAATCACAATATGATCCGGCATAACTTCCTTCAATTTCCCACGCACCGTATCTTTCACTGTTTGCACAATTAATCTCATACCGACCACTTTCTGCAATGTTTGATAAACATATGGATCAACTAATGAAACAAGCTGTGGACTTCCTTGTTGTGCCATCCTACCTGCCCCTTTACTTGTGTATTTACCCACAGCGTATGCATGAACCCATGTGAATGTCACTCAGGGCAAACCCACAACATTAATACCATATTTTTACAAATAGTGCGTTTTTACATTTTTTAGAAGTATAATAGATTGGTGCTGCCAACAATTTAAATCATTCGAAGAGGTGAATTGTCTTGAAAAAACTCATCTGTATTGTTGCTGTCATGCTCTTTCTATCCTCTGCAAGTTATGCGTATGCAGGCACAATTGGAGATCCACCTGGGACGCCGGGGAAGTGGTTTAAAGGAGAAGAGCCCGTTCAAAAAGACGAATCAAAACCACCACTTGTTTTTGTTCATGGCATTAACAGCTCCTCCTCCACTTGGTCCGATCGAAACGATATGGCAAAGCAGGCTGTTCTGAACGGATACGAAAGCGCATTCATAGATTTGCATCCAGATCAGGACATGAAAAAGAACGGCAAACTATTAGCAGAAAAGCTCAAAGAAATCTATGATGCGTTTGGTAGAAAACTCATTGTGATTGGTCATAGTAAAGGCGGGGTCGATACACAGTCCGCACTGGTGTATTTCAAAGCCCATCCCTATGTGGAAAAGGTCATTACTCTCGGCTCTCCTCATAACGGGACACCGCTTGCGGATCTAGCGTATAGCAAGGGCGGAAGCTGGCTCGCGCAAATTCTTGGACAAAAAAGCGACGCGCTTTATTCTTTGCAAACCGGTCTGATGGCGGCTTTTCGAAGTGAAACCGACCAGCTGGAGGCGTTTCCCAATAAATATGTCACCTACTCTGGCTCGGAATGGGGAACATTTGGCGGTGTGCTGTATTTAGGCGGCATGTATTTAAAGAGCTTTGGTGCAAATGATGGCGCCGTCACGGTAAACAGCACAAGACTATCGTATGCAAACAATATTTTAACAGGAAAATGGGATCATCATTCAATCAAAAACGGCACAAGTATGTTTCCTGTGTTCCAGCATCAGCTTATGGCAAATGTCGCAAGCGCTGAAAATGAAAATAAAGAGGAACAAGAGCCCGTTTCTGCTGAGCTGAATACAGATGTTTATGTGAAAGGTGGAGAAAGTGAAAAGGATAAAACAGAAGCGTTCTATGTAGAGGAAGGAACGAATGGCTTATCGATTCAGTGGTTAAATGAAAGGCAGGAGACGCGGCCAGAAATCATCGCCCCAAATGGAGACGTCTTAACAAACCTTAAGACATCGGAAGCATCTTTCCCATATGAAGGCGCATATTCACACCATGTGCAAATCAATAAGCCCGTTCCTGGAAAATGGACGATTCGATCGAATTCAGGAAAAAAGGCTCCTTATCTGCTGCTTGTATCCTTTGATTCACCATTAAATGAAGAAATTAAAGCAGCTGCATCGAAGTCAGGGGATGCATCGACCCATTCAAGCGGTCTGATTAAACGGTTAAGCAAATCAGTGGAAACCAATTACTTTAAAGATGCACAAAAGGATCATCCACTGAAAACAAGTACCTCATCAGCCATTCAATTGAAAAAAGAAGGTGCTTATTCCGTCACGGTGCATTACACCGGACTCACTACGTCAGGAACATCTGCGTTTAACCGTACCGTTATTCGCACGTTGTATGTCGATCAGCACGGAACGATTCATGGAGACATTCCATACTAAACAGAGCGTTTCATGGGCTGGAGTGCCTGCTGCACTTTCTGATCCAAATCGGCAATCTTTTTCATTGCCAATGATTCGTCTATTTGTCTGTAATGGTGGTGTCCGCCAGGCTCTTCATCCATTTCATCTGCTTTCTTCACAATTTGCTGGAGTGTGTCCTTATGGAGGTCGCCCTCTGGCAAATATGAATCCGTATGAAGCAGAATCGCAAGTGCAATATCTTTGGCTGCTTTTGGTTCCTCCCCGAGCCGTATGAGCAGTTTGTGTGCCCGCTCTGCACCTTTAATGGCATGAATATCATTTCTTCTATATGTCTCGTAATCCCATTCTCCGCCGGCTGTATACCATTCATAGTGGCCGATATCATGCAAGAGTGCTGCTTTCACAGCCAGATCTGGGTTAATTCCCGCCTGCATCGCCAGCTTGAATGCGTGATAAGCACAAGCAATCGCATGGGCTTTTCCTGAACGATTTAAATACTTTTGAGCAACTGGATGGGTGTAAACATCCATTAATGTAACCTTTCTCATGGAAACCCCTCCTTATCTATATTTTTAGCATCCTAACATATTCTGAAAAGAAACTCAAATGTTCTGTTATATTTTCTATGAGTCTCAAGATTAGCTTATGTCAAATCAGCTGGTTTTGCTTGTACAAGACGAAAAAAAGCAGTCGTGATGACTGCTTTTTTCTTCTTTACAGTGTGATATGAAAACCCTTGAAGTCTAGCTGGCGCGGAGCGAATTTGAGATTCGTGAGCACCGGCATGCAGGACTGACACCGAATGCGAGGGTTTGTCTTCACGCTGCTACAGTCGTTATGACTGCTTTTTCACATACTCACGTGCATCGTATACGCATCCGCCAGCTGGATCATCCGCTAAAAGATCGAGCAAAATACCTGCGACTTCATCTGGACTCTTCAGCGTGCCTGTTTCATATAATTGCTGAAAACGGTCAATTTGTTCGAAGTCCTGTTTTGATGACTTCCGAATCTCCCCCTGCATATCTGTATCAATGGTGCCGGGGGAAAATGAAAACGTGTTGATTGGATACGCCTCGTCCTGCTGTTCCTCATGCAAAGTCCTCATAAACATATCAAGTCCTGCCTTTGAGCTGCAATACGCACTCCAGCCTTTATAAGGGTTTTTCGCCGCTCCAGAAGAAAGGTGAACGATCGTTTTCTTTCCGCTATATGATTGAGTCTGCTTGGTAAAAACATGGCTCAGCAAAACAGGGATGACAAGATTCAACGTATAATGCTGATGAAGCGTATCCTGTCCGCCTTGCCCCACACGTTTGATAGGTGTCACCATGCCTGCATTATTGACGAATAAGATGTCATCAGCAGCTGCCAGTGTTTGCGGCGTGAGACTATCTTGAAGCCATTTGGCTGCTGCTTTCTCATCTGTCAGGTCGACCTGTGTATGTGTGAGCTCCGGATGGTAAATCGGCGATGCACTTCTTGCTGCCGTATACACATGGTCCCCGCGTGAAAGCAGCCGGTTCACAAGTGCTAGACCAAATCCTTTTGATCCGCCTGTAACGATTGAAATTCGAATGACAATCTCCTCCCTTGATAACACTATTTTACGTAGTGGAACGGTATGACATCAAGCAATCTGCATAAGAAAAGCCTGCCTCTTTTCAAAGAGACAGGCTATTTCTTTTCAGCCTTCACATTCACCTTAGGAATCAGAATGAACATCACGACAATGCCAAAGACGATTAAGAAACCAAAGATGATCGGAAGCAGTGCTGATGTCTGCTTCTTGTGATCATCGCCAGAAGGTGCTGATACAGCGGCATCACGAAAAGAGATATTCATCTCTTCCATCATGTGAGCTGATGTTTTGGGCGGGTTCTCTTTTAGATCACTGAAAAGCTGCGGAGAAAGAGACCCTCCCGGAGTTTTAGGCGGTTCAGCAAAATGAATGTCTGTTTTGACTGTTGATGTCTTTTTGCTTTGTTCGTATTTCGTTTGATCCCTCAATATACTTGAGTTAATATTGAGTTCTTTTTCCTGATATTCATTCGGCTTGACATTTGTATCCGTATCTTCACCAGCAGCGAAAGCAGCAGGAATGAGGAGAAAAAGAGACATGACACCAAGTGCCACCCCTTTCACGAACAGATTAAGCCTCATGAGTCATATCACGTTCCTCCGTTTTATCTTTCCATAGCTTTGTCACAAGCGGGATGGCCATGAAGAGGACAGTTAAAATCACTAATCCTATAACACCCATTCCAAAGTGATCTCCATTTCCATATTGGATGGACAGGTACACGTCTGTCACTGGATTTATGAAATGGAAATTCGGCATCACCAAATCAATTAATGGTGCGACAAAGAAGAAAATAAGCGCCGTTGCTGCCATCCATCCGGCAATAGAGCCGAAAAGGAACGCCGTGCGAATAAAGGCGGAACAAGCCACTAATAGTAAAATCGTGAAAATGGACCACTGAATCGCTTGATCATCTGCAAGCTTGTAAATGTTCAGTCCAAACAAGCTGATCATGAGTCCGACTAATAGATTTAAGATGCCAAACAGTGCACCTTTAACCAGCATCGGAGCTGCCGCATAATACGAGCTGAAAAAGCCAATTAACAAACTGCTGATCATCACAATGACCAAAATGACCACTGGCGGTACAGTCTGCGTTTTTTCTTCCGGCACATCACCGCTGATTTTCAGCGGATTGGCTAAGTGGTTATACACATAGTTGCTGTTGCCTTGATCACTCAATGTGTTTCCTAAAATACCCTTCAAATCTTGCTGAACAAGCTTCGTAGAGTTGACATTCTTGCTCCAGTTTTCATTCAGCGTATCCGCTTTTTCTTGAACTGTTGTCACACTCTCTTCAATGTTATTCGTATAATCCGCCACCCCTTTTTGGCGGTCGGTTAACGAACTCATATTTTCAGAAAGACGAAGCACTTCCTGACCAATTGAATCCTGTGCACTGACAACAATTGAACTGCCTGCAAGGTCTGCCGTATACACTGCATCTCCTTGATCAGCCATTTGCTCCGCAACATTGTCCGCACTTTCAGAGATTGTATTTAATTCCTGTTCCATGCTTGCCTGCTGAGTCGAAATGTATTCTGCATAGCCATCTGAAAACTTCTGCATCTCATCAATAAAAGTAGACACATCATCGTTTGACGTCAGCATTTGTTTTTTGAGCGTATCCCAGTTTTCTGTTTCCTCTTTTTTGATGGAGAGGATGGATTCGATTTCATCTGATTTGGTATCGACCAAAGATGATGGCTCCTTCTTTGGATAGAAGCTGTTAAGTAATGCTTCATACTGCGCTAATTCATTTGAATACTTTAATAACTCAGATGCATTTTCTGAATTTGTATTAAAATCCTCAAGTTTATCCATTTTCGATGTATATTGATTTAATGGAGATTTAGTTGTATCTATTCGTTCTAATTTTCTTGTAATAGCAGATTCTTGTTTGTTAATGGTTTTCTTTATATCGCTTATGTTTTTATTGTTGCTAGTTTCTATTCTTATTATTTTTTCTTCTAGTTTGTCTATTTTACCTGTTAAAGATTTTAATTCTTTACTCAAAAGATCGACTTTTCCTTGTAATTGATCATTATGAGCTGTAGTTTTCTCCTCAATATTCTTTTTCACTTCTTCTAATTTTAGGGATAGTGCTTTTAGTTGCTCTTTTGATTGAACTGACGTTGATTTGGTTTCCCCAGTTTGTTTTGGATTTTCTTCACTATTTTCTGGAGTAGGTGTTATCGTTTCTTCATTTTCTGACAACTCATCTGCCACTTGATTTATTTCTGTTGAGATTTCAGTTAATTTCATAGTCTCTTCTTCAAGATCTATTTTCAAATCGTCTGTCGAGTCTTGAGGGTCTTCATCTTGATTATTCGAATCCTCATTCGGATCCTCTGAAGGTTTCTCTGCATTAAGCAGTGCATTTCTTGAAGCTTTCAATTGCTCTTGCAACGGAGTAATTTTATTCCCTATGTATGCAAGATATTGAGCTTCATAATTAATAATCAGTTCTTCCTGAGACGTCTTCACAAGTTCCGTTAATCCCGTTGATTGCTTAGGAATAGCGTCTTCTCTCGACTTTTGAACAGATTGAATGGCGCTGTCAGTTGTGTTCAGCTGACTTTGTACCCCGTTGATGTCTGTTTTTAGTCCACCCATTTGATCACTAAAGCGGCGGGCATTTTGGTTTTGAATATCAGCAAGCTGTTTGAGCCCTTGCTGGATTTGTTTTTGACTTGTCGATTGCGCTTTGATCAAGAGATCCTTTTGTTTGTCTTGATACTGCTGGTATTGATCGACTGCTTTCACAAAGTCCTTTAACTGGTTCTTTGCTTCTTCTGTTGTACTCAAACCGTCTTTATACTGTTTCTGTGAATCGGTCATCGCATTTTTTAATTCTTCTATTTGTTTCTTCTGCTGCTGAACGGCATCTGATAGTTTGTTTGAGTTCGGCTTATAGAAATTATACATTGTGTTTTGGAATTCGACTTCTTTGCCGACAATATGCTCAAACTCTTCTCTAACATTGCCGATTTCCTGTGATACAAAACTCCAGTATAACGTTGACATCTGTTCATTCATTTTCTTTTGCGCATTTTCCAGCTCTCTTTGCACTTTCTCTTTATTGACTGAATTGAGCTGGTCTTGAATAGAAAATTGAATGGATGCCTTTTCAGGGTGGTCTTTATCATAGCTGAGCACATTTTTAGAGAAATCAGACGGAATATAGAGGACAGCGTCATACTTTCTGTTTTTCAGTCCATTTTCCGCCGCACTGCGATTCACTACGGTCCATGTATAATCTGGACGCTCTGATAATGCTGCCACGACATCCTGTCCGAAACGAGCGGTGTTTTCACTTTCGCTCGCTCCCATATCTTCATTGACCACAGCAATATTACGTGTGGCATTCTTTTTCTGTTTTGCCGGGTCATCTCCAATGAGGTGGAAAAATAAAACCGGCAGAACAAGAATCAATATCATGGTCGATACGATTTTGATGGAGCTTTTTTGCTGCTCTGTCATTGAACACTCTTCCTTTCTACCGCACATAAAGGAACCTGGATTTTCTTCTCTTTCCCGTTTTCAACCAAATACCCGAACCCTGGCTGAATATCTGGTTCTTGTCTTGCATATGGAAGCGGTATGATGTTTTGCTCTGATTTTTTCATGAGTAACATGGCATGACGAACTTGTTTAATTTCGTTTGTGAGTGCATCATAGCCTTTACTGAATTCGGTATGATTCCCTGATGCGATCAGGCTAAAGCCTAGGTGTGCATATGACTTCATGAAATCAGCCAATTGATCTTGAAGACGCGGATCGATCGTCTGCTGAAAACGCGTAATGCCATCAATCACAAGCACAATTTGAGGGAACGACAACTGATCGGTCTCTCCCCTGCGTACAGCTTCGACGTACATCTCTTCCCGCACCTTGAATAAACGGTCTATTTCCTCTGCCCATTCAGTGATATCATCTTTTGTTTCAAGGTAATCGATATTCTCTTCCTTTGCATAATGGGAAAGACCCCGATCAATCGAATCAAACACGGCCAGCTTCTCAGGTCTTGCTGCTAAAAGCTGATCAAGCATCAGTTTTGTCACATTTGTTTTCCCTCGCTGCGTTTGACCGATGATGAGGCAGTGTTTATTCTTTTTCAAGTCAAAGTAAACAGGTGCAACAGATTCCTCATCTAGTCCGACTGGAATGTCATACGGCTGTTTTTGTTCTTCTAAACGACTCTCCAGCTCCCAAATGGTCAGTTTATCAGGAAGCATTGGCACAGGCTTTGGTTTTTCAGCTGATTCAAAGCGATCATGAAGAAGCTGTATCTCTTCTTTCAAATGCTCAAACAGTTCGAGATCGTTCTCTCCTTCAACTGGCAGGAACATTTGCGCAAAGTAAAGCTCTTCTTTATTGATAATGACTCGTCCTGGAATCGGTTCTAAGCTGAATTTCGGTCTGCCAATAATCGAATACGCCTCTCCTTGATCCATTAAGTAATGAACAACCTTTGTTTTCAGGTTATTCATAAGAGATTGGCGGACTGCGTTTACCCGAGTCGCTGTAATCAAGAAGTAAATTCCTAATGATTGTCCATCACGGCTCAGCTGGATAAATTCAGATTCAAGTTCATGCATTTCGTCTTTGACAATGTCAAAGTTGTCGATCACGATGAAAATGAACGGGAGCTTTTTCTCATTTAAGGCGTTGTACATTTTGATATGACTCATTTCTTGCTGCCTGAATAACCGCTTGCGGTATTCAACCTCTTCCCGCAAACGCGTCATTGACTTTTGAATCTTTCTCATTTGATCCATTAAGAAATAATCCGCCGTGTGCGGCAGCTTGGCTAACGGAAGCAATGTCCCGTTTCCGAAGTCATAAATATACGCATGCCATTCTTCAGGTGAATATCTCTCCGCAAAGCTCATGAGCAGTGTTGTCGCAGCAAGTGATTTGCCGTAGCCGGAGGAACCGAAGATGCCAATGTTCCCATCTTCCATCATTTGATAAGAAAGTGGATGCTGGCTTTGCTGATCTGGCTCATCGACAAGCGCAAAATGGAAGACATGCTCTTCACTCGACGCATAACGTGTTTTTGGAATCCGTTCTTCAAGCGGTGGAAGCCATGGACTTGGAAGCTTCTCAATCCCAAGCTCCTGCTGCATACGTTCAATTTCATCCACAACAGCAGAAATCTCCGATACTGTCTCTTTCTTCACTGCCGGCTCTGTACTTACCCCTGATAACGGAATGAGTCCAGTATCTGTCACAATGGCAATGTCATCTTCTGATCCGTAGCCATCTTCCATATATGGCGCACCGCTCCAAGCTGATTGGAACAATTCATAAATTTCATTGTTTCCCACTTGTAAGTAGCCGCGGCCTGTAACGGTAATGGACGCCGCATCACTATTTTTCAATATTTCCTTACTGTCTGACGCATCTTGTACTTTTAGTGCGACCTTAAAGCGGGAGTTACTCCAAATCTGATCATCGATGACCCCGCCTGGCTTTTGGGTAGCCAAAATGAGATGGACCCCGAGGCTTCGGCCGATACGTGCAGCACTGACAAGCTCCCTGATAAAGTCCGGCTCTTCACTTTTTAATTCAGCAAACTCATCAGAGATTAAGAATAAATGAGGCATTGCCTGTTCAGCCTTTTTCTCCTTATAGAGCTTCGTATAATCATTGATGTGATTCACATGATATTGATCAAACAACCGTTGTCTTTTCTTCAATTCACTTTTAATTGAGGCAAGCGCTCTTTCACTAAAGTTTTTGCTGCCTTCAATATTGGTGATGGTGCCAAGTAAATGAGGAATATTTCGGAACGGCTGCGCCATTCCGCCTCCTTTATAGTCAATCAGCAGGAAAGCGACTTCATGCGGGTGAAAGTGTACAGCGAGCGATAAAATGTACGTCTGTAAAAATTCACTTTTCCCTGATCCTGTTGTTCCCGCCAACAGGCCGTGCGGACCGTGTGCTTTTTCATGCAGATTCAGATCCACAATGTCATTTTTCCCTTTATAACCGATTGGCACAGATAGTGATTTGGCCGTTTCTGATGTGAGCCATTTTTCACGAATACCAATCTCGTCTACCTGTTTGGCATGAAAAAGGTCAAGGAAGGAGACCGTTTCAGGAATCGAATTGGTCATGCCAACTTGATGATCTAATGTTCTCAGCGTTCTGGCAAACAGCTCATTGTCCCCGCGCTCATGTGTATCAAGCTGAAATGGAATTCGGACGGCTTTCTTGTGCTGAATGAGAATATCTCCTTCTTCTTCGTTAATATAACGGACAAGCGTCGAGATATTTTCAGCTAAGCTTTCCTTTGTTTCAGCAGCAAAAATAATTGAGATGCCAAGGTCTGTCCGGCTGCCTTCTAAATATTCTAAAATCACATGTTCAGCAATAAGCTCGTGATTTGTCACGATAAACACAAAGTGAGGCGTAAAGATTTTTTTCTCTTTTTCTTCTTCTAAATCACGTTCACGTAAAATTTCATAAATCGAGGACAACAGCTGATCGCGTGTTTGTTCGTTGTAAATAAACCCTTTGCCGTATGTATGAGGCAGCTGGAAATGCGGAAGCCATTTCATCCATTCCCAATTCTCATACTCCTGCTCATGAAAGATAAAGACAAATCTCAAATCGTGATAGCTGTGCGAGAAAGCAAGCTGTCCAACAAGCTGATGAAGCTCCTTTTTCACAATCGCTGGCTTTCCAATCAAGCCTGTTGGGCCATCTGCAAGACCAAATGTAATGGGTACATCCTTCACTTCACGATAGACCTTTTGCATGTGCTGCGTTTGTTCCATTAAGTCATCCATGTCACGATTGGCCATATCGCCGCCGCTCATCGATAATTCATAGCTTGATGGGACTGCACCCGTCCCAAGACGCAGCTGCAAGAAATCGTCACTCACAAGTGTTTTTTCCCAAATTCGGCCGCTAATTTCTGACGTTAAGTACTTCATTTGTTCAAATGACGGATAATGATACGTCAAAATATATTGCTGGCGGTCGTAGAGCTCTTGCAGCTCTTTTCGTTTATTTTCTAAGTATAGAGAATAGACTCGCTGCCGTTTCTCTTCCCGTCTTTTGCGTTGTGATTTCTCTTTAAAGTATTGAACGGACGATGTGATTAATGTCATGATAAACATCGCCATCGACACGATAATAAAGATCCCGCGTGGCTGGACAAGAGCGACAATCCCCATCACAAGAAGCATCACAAGCGGCGGAAGGACAACAAGCCAAAGCCCTCTGCTGTTATTTTCACTCTCCTGCGAAGGAAAGCTAAAGGATACCCGGTCATCTGGCAGGTCATAAATTAAACGAGGTGTTCGTCTATATAAAGGATATTTTTGTTTTGTTTCTGTGCTTGGTGCTCTTGTTTTTTCCAAACGTGTTTGAAATGGTTCATATGCAGTCACCTGCAATAAATCATCATCTTTCAATGTCACCGTTAGAAAGTTCCAGAACAGTTCATCTCCAGTATAAACCTTCTCTGGACCATGGATTTTTTTCCCGTTCACATAAATCGTCTCGTCCTGAGGCATGACATACCAAGTTCCTTCGATCTTCTCCAAAGTAAACTGGCTCGCATCTTGAAACATGGAATGCGCTTGTTCTTTCCACACATCGATCTCATCTTTGTTCTCACGTGAAAAAGACAGCTCGACTCTATTTCCTAGGTAATAAATGTGTTGGTCATGATGTGCTTCCATTAACATAAGTGTAAGTGATCCAAGTTTATATGGTTCATGTAGAAGTAATGTGCCTTTCTTCCCTTCACCCTGATAAATGGAAAAGCCATCATTCGGTTTATCGGGAGATAAACGGATGACCCCTTCATCAAACGAAAGTGTAGGGATTGTCACCGTATGCTCTATTTCAGGTCCAATCACAGCTTCTCGATTGAACTGCTCGTCTAAACGGACGGTTTGATAATCCTCCTCATAAAAAACCCAAAGAAGACTCAAACGCTCCACCTCCTCATGGGACAGCAGCAACTGTCAGTTGTATCGAAAGAATTATTTTTTCTCATCTTTTTTCGTCTGAGAGGTTTTCTTTTTCGCTTCAGATTCTTTCTCTTTTTTCTCTTGATCGGCTTTTGACTGCTCTTTTTGTTCAGCTGTTTCATCTGTTTGGCTTGCGCCCGAGGAGTCGTTGGTGCTTGTCTCCGTTGTTTCTTTTTCTTCATATTTCGCCATTTCCTTAATAATCGGGTCTAGCTGTTTTTGTTTTTCTTCTGCAGTAAGACTGTCATCGTTTTGAATGTCATTGCGGTAGGCGACGAGTGCCGTGAATATGTACCGGTCGTCTCCAAGTACACGTGCAATATCAAGTGCTTCCTTGCTATTGCCTTGTCCAATATGAATCCAGAAAAGGAAATATTGAGGATCAGTCTGTAATGTGTATGTATCTGTGATTTCTTTTTTATGCTGATCGAGTAACAGGTTGCCTTGATTCGTTTGTACATACGAAATGGCCAGTTCATATTGAAGAGAGACCGGCATTTGATTGGCTGAATATTTTTCTAACGTATCCACCACTTGGCTGTACTGTTTGTTGAGATAATATTTGTTTGCCTCGACATACGCTTCGTGTTTCGGCATCGCAAAAAAGAAGGTGTATATGGTGTACACCAAAGCAGGGATTAATAGGACAAGCAGACCTAGCCCGATATATCGTTCGATCTTCCATTTCTTTTTCGGAATGGTTAATAGCGTTTTCTCTTTCGTTTCAATCGCTTCGATTTTTTGCTGAGTGAGGGCAGACAATTCTTCCAGCGACTGCGTTTCAACGATTTCTTTTGCCAGTTCAGATAATTTCAGCGTCTCACTGTATGCCACATATTCCTGAAACTGATATTCATGGTCCACCACTCGAAGAATGACGGCTTTGACTTCTTTTAATAAACGATGGTCATCCGTTTCATATGGCGGGATGCTTTCTTTGACCCCGTAATGCAAAAATGCAGGAGCTAAGCCTTGATGAAAAACAATGTTTTCAGGAGAAACAATAGGATGCAGCCGCTTCACGTCGTGTTTGCAAACTGCATCGACAAGCTGGTATGAAAAAATCCATTTGCTTTTTTCATCCTTTGCATGGATGAAACGAAATTCCTGATAGGCAGGAGGCGGTTGAATAGAAATGATGACCTCATCTTCAGTTAATTGAATCTCTTTTTTGAATGAAGGATTGATGTCTTTGATCGGTGCCGCTTCTAAACCGTCTAAGAGTTTAATTGTCTCTCTTTGAAAAATGAAGCTGTAGGCGCCACCCTCTTTTTTCATAACTGCTTCTAATTGTTCTTCTAAATAGGAACTCTTTTTATCTGCCATTTACAAAAGTCCTTTCATAGTATTTCCAGCCTGTCTCCTGTGGTGATTCCACAGTCTGACAGCTTATATTCGCCTGAAAACACAGCTTTCTTATTGACTACTCGCACCCAGCCGCCTTCTCGCTTAGGAAGTGAGATTTGTTTTGCCTGCCAGGCGATATGGATGACTTGTTTAATATGTAAATAATTTGATAGTCTCAAATCAAACACACTGCCATCATAATTTTTTAAGTCGATGGTAATATCGATATACACAAATTTCCACCTCACAAAATAGAAAGAGCGCCGGCATCCATTGACACACTCGGCGCTTTTTCTGCTTTTCACACTTAGAAAGGAAATCCCTTTGATTAGCCGCGGATTTGGCTTGCGATGTCTTGGTCAGTGCTTTCAAGTGTATTTGCCGTTTGATCAAGCTGATTGCTGACATCTGTTAGTAGATCAGACATTTTGATGAATGAAGGCTTTAACTGCTCGTATTGATCAGCAAAT
Source organism: Bacillus sp. MZGC1 (assembly GCF_002998605.1). Classification (NCBI taxonomy): domain Bacteria; kingdom Bacillati; phylum Bacillota; class Bacilli; order Caryophanales; family Bacillaceae; genus Bacillus; species Bacillus sp. MZGC1. Next base: position 857,628 of record NZ_PVRE01000001.1, on the reverse strand, counting down.
GCTTCACTAGAAGCACCTTCCCACATTCCTTTTAAATCAGAGATCATTCTATTTAGACGATCAACTTGGTTTAACACTTCTTGACTTTCAACACCATATTGCTTAGCGGTCGCTCTTAGTTCTTCTGGGGTTACGCGAATAATTCCTGACATATTCCTCATTACCTCCCGTGCATAGCCGCCATATAATGGGCTAATCCACTTATTTTTTGACGTTATTATTATAAAAACAGAAATGATACACAGTCAAACAAATCTGTTTTTATTTTACAAAATGAGTCTATAGAATTACTGTTTTTTCGCTTTTTATCTAGTATTTAACATTTTTTTGGTCATATATTCTTAATAAGTGTAGACACACTTCACTGAATCTTTCCGCCTATTGATTTTTTACTACGTTATTATTGTACTATTTCTTTTTCGCCTTCATTCAGCATCGATGTGCTTGCTTCTCTGGGCTTTCTCTTTTTTTAAATTTATGGCATTTTGTTATTGATTTACGTACCTCTTTCTCTTCATAATGTAAGTACGTGAAATATTCGAAAAAGCAGGGGTTTTTATGACAAAAAAGACAGATCCATTCAAGTATAGTCTTGATCGTTTAGAGGATGTGGCAGACCAAATTAGTGATGTGCTCAATTGCCCTATTACTATAGAAGATACGCATCATCGATTGTTGGCCTATAGCACTCATAATGATTTTACTGATCCCGCCAGAACTTCAACCATTATCTCCCGCCGTGTACCGGAAAAAGTCATTAATCGGCTTTGGAAGGACGGTATCATTCCTACACTCCTTAAAACAGACGAACCGCTTCGTGTCCCTCAAATTGCAGAGGTGGGTTTATCTAGCAGGGTTGCCATTTCAATCTGGAAGGACAAAGAAGTACTCGGTTTTATCTGGGCGATTGAGTCCACACAGCCTTTTTCAGAAGAAGAAATGGACCTTCTGAAAATGGCAGCACATGCTGTTAAAAACAAATTACTTAACTTACAAATTCGCAAAACGAAAACAGAAGAACGCAATCAGGAGCTTTTCTGGAAGATGCTCACAGGTCATATTCATGAAAAGGATGAGATGCTAGACCTATTTTTAAGACTTGGCATCAGATGTCCAGACACGTATGCCATCATCATCTTCCGCCTTCGTGACGAACTCACAGAAGACACAGAAAAAAAGCTATCTTACCTGCTTGAAACAACGCAGCAAGTCCAAGTGCTGTTAACAACTGTTGATTTTCACGAATTCATTATTCTTGTCTCACCCAAAACGGAACACCCGCTGCACGATATTAAACAATTCACGAGCGGCATGCTGCAGCAGCTGTCTGACCGGTATCATATCCATCACGTTCAAGCAGCGATTGGTGGAATTTACGATAACATCTCTTATATTCAGCCTTCCTATAAAGAAGCACTGGCTGTATTAAAAACAAAAGAGCGCTTTCCTGTTGAAACCGAACGTTTACACAGTTTTTCTGAACTTGGTATTTATCAATATTTAGATGTCCTCGCTGAAAAACGAAGGGGCTCATCTTACTCCAGTTATTCTTTATCAAAGCTGGAAGATTACGACCTGAGGCATCATTCCAACCTAGTCGAAACCCTTGAACGATTTATTGACTGTGACAGCAATGCCAATATTGCCGCAAAGCAATTAAACATCCACATCAATACATTGAATTACAGATTAAAACGTATTACAGACATTGCAGAAATAGATTTAAAAAACATGAATGAGAAAATGACCATATACCTTGATATGAAGCTAAAAAACGTCCATTTGTGAAATTTCACAAAGAGGCGTTTTTTTATTTTTTATTTCAACCGAAGCATTTTTTAAACATTCAGGATACACTAGACATACAATATGAATAGATAAGCATGGGAGGAATAAACATGATCATCGGCATTCCGAAAGAGATTAAGAACAATGAAAACCGAGTGGCATTAACACCAGGAGCAGCTTCTCAATTACTTTCAGCTGGACATCAGATTTTAATTGAAACAAACGCTGGTTTTGGAAGCGGATTCACTGATGACGATTATGTATCTGTTGGTGCAGAAATTCTTGATCAAGCGAAAGATGTGTGGGCATCTTCTGATATGATCATGAAGGTAAAAGAACCATTACCTGAGGAATATTCATATTTCAGAGAAGGACTCATCTTATTTACGTACCTGCATCTTGCCGCAGAGCCCTCCTTGGCTGAAGCTTTAAAACAAAAAGGCGTCACAGCTATTGCTTATGAAACAGTAACGGACGGAACATCACTCCCTCTCTTAACACCTATGTCTGAAGTGGCGGGCAGAATGTCCGCTCAAATCGGTGCACAATTTTTAGAAAAGCCAAAAGGCGGTAAAGGCATCTTGCTCGCAGGCGTACCAGGGGTATCAAGAGGGAAAGTCACAATTATAGGCGGCGGTGTTGTTGGAACAAACGCAGCGAAAATGGCGATTGGGCTTGGCGCAGATGTCACTCTTATTGACGTAAACGCAGAACGCTTGCGTCAGCTGGACGATCAATTTGGTCATCAAATGAAAACGTTAATGTCTAACCCAGTAAACATTGCTGATTCAGTCAGTGAGGCAGACCTTCTCATTTGTGCGGTGCTGATCCCAGGTGCCAAAGCACCAACGCTTGTGACGGAAGAAATGGTGAAGCAAATGAAGCCTGGTTCCGTCATAGTAGACGTAGCGATTGACCAAGGCGGCATTGTCGAAACAATAGATCATATCACAACACATGATCAGCCTACTTATGAAAAACACGGTATTTTACATTATGCAGTTGCCAATATGCCTGGAGCAGTTCCACGGACATCAACTGTTGCTTTAACGAATGTCACCGTTCCCTACGCACTGCAAATTGCTAATAAAAGCGCTGCAAAAGCCATTCAAGAAAACAAAGCCATCGCAGAAGGTGTCAATGTCATGAACGGACATATCACATATGAAGCCGTCGCTCGTGATCTCGGCTATGATTATGTGCCTGTTCATCAAGCGATCGATGCGTCTTCTATGACAGAAGCTTAATACAGACCCGCCCTTTTCATGGGTGGGTTTTTTGTTAACCAATAATAAAAACAGGTTGACAAATACTTCTCATCCCCTTAATCTATTTGTAAGATAAGACAGGGGGAAACATCATGCAACAGAAAACAAGAACCGCTGATTTTGTGCTAGTCGGAATGTTTGCTGCACTCATGGCTATTGGAGCCAATATCACATCCATTGTGCCGTTTTTGCAGGTCGGCGGAATTCCACTTACAATGCAGCCGTTTTTTTGTGTACTTGCTGGTCTCTTGCTCGGCAGACGGCTTGGCGCATTAGCGATGATTGTGTATGCCTTGGTTGGAATTGCTGGCGCACCTGTATTCGCACAGTTTTCAGCAGGCTTTGGGGTGATTTTAGGCAAAAGCGGTGGTTTTATCTTATCGTATATTCCTGCTGCCTGGCTAGCTGGATTCATTTTAGAAAAAAGAAAAAACCCTGGCTTTGGCCGCTTTTTGCTTGCAGCTATTGCAGGTACGACCGTCATGTATGTGATCGGAACGACTTATACGTACCTCGCATTAAATGTGTGGCTAAATGCCCCAATTTCTTATCAAACCACGTGGTTTTTTATGATCTGGTTTATGGTGAAAGATTACGCATTGACGATATTACTTGCGATGCTGGCACCTAAAATTTATCGCTCTGTTTCAAAAGCTACGTCCTTTCGAAAACAACAAGCCGCATCATAAGGGCAGACATCATCTACAAGTCGCATAGAAAAGAGCCTGTCTCCATTCAGGCTCTTTTTCCATCATTTATTCAGCGTATTGATCGATGATTCCTTCTAGCATTCCCTCAAGCACTTCTACATCTTCAAGATCTGCTGGACTGAAGCGGTAGCGTACCAGCTGTTCTCCATCGTTATACATCTCCTCAAGCCACCCTCTGAGGCCTCTTGCTCTGCGGTCGACTTCAAACACAATGTCTAAGCCGCCTTCATCTATCAGAAAAATCAGCTCTAGCTCATCAAGCATATAGCGATAGTAGTCTGATGTCGGAATAAACTCAAATTCTTGAACAAATGGCAGTCGGCGCTGGAAGTAAGGCGCTTGTTCACAGTCTGCTTCGTTCAGGTGGAAGCCAAGATTTCTAGTGGCCTCCAGTACATTTCTCACCCAAGGATGTGCTTCAACGAAAATGCGGTCATAGTCAGATTTATCGATTCCTCCTTGGATATCAAGGTCTGTCATTACTGCAATTTCTACTTTTCCGATCGTCATCGGGGTATCGATAGGAAGAATAAATGAAAACGGAAATTCATGCTTTTCTCCAGGCTGGATGGTAAAAGAATCCGTCACCCGTAAAGTAAAGATATTCACATATTTTCTATGCTCTTCATCATCTTTCACAATCACATACTGTGTTTGAATCTTGACATTGATATAGCGGATGTCCTGAGAGATTTTCCCTCCCTTTACATGGACGGTTCCCCTTACCTCTTGTCCTGGATAATAGGCGTTTTTCTCCAAAATAGTATCTACTTTCGCTGCACCAATCCCAGCACTTGCCGCTAGCTTTTTAAAAAAAGACATCTCTCATCTTCCCCTTTTCATTTTTATCAGCATATATACGTAAGAAAGAGAAAGAAAGATTCATTTAATTCATACTTTAGACCTAATTATTTTTCACCTTCAGAAAGTGAACAAATGGATAAAACATCACAAAAAAAGCTTATAGAAAAAACAACGTTTTCTCTACAAGCTTTCATGTTAAAGAATAATTGCCGCAAGCCAGCCGAACAGGACAAGCGGAACATTATAAAATACGAAGGTTGGAACACAAGTACCCCAAATGTGGTGATGCTGTCCATCCATATTCAACCCAGATGTCGGTCCAAGCGTACTGTCACTTGCAGGTGAACCTGCATCCCCAACAGCCGCAGCTGAACCAATAATGGCAATGGTGGCTAGTGGGCTAAATCCTAAGTGCATACATAACGGAACAAAAATGGTTGTAATGATTGGAATCGTCGCAAAGGATGAACCGATCCCCATTGTCACAAGTAAACCAACTAATAGCATTAAAATGGCCGCTACGCTTTGATTGTTTCCAATGAACTGAGAAGATGCTTTCACTAGTTGTTCAATATCTCCTGTTTTCGTTAATACGTTGGCAAATCCAGCCGCTACAAGCATGACAAAGCCGATAAATGCCATCATATTCATACCGGAAGTAATCAGCGCATCCGCTTCATCTCGTTTCATCATGCCTGTGGCAAACAGAACAAGAAGGCCTGCCAGTGCACCGAAGATCATTCCTTCCACGCCAAGGCTTTGAGATAAATAAAGCTGGACAATGAGTGATACTAAGATAGCCAGCACTGCGAACAATAAGCTCTTTTTTGTATAAGCTGATTTTTCTACGTCCGTGATATCTCGATCCTCATATACTCTTGGCTTCCGATACACAAAAAGGGAAACAAGCAACCCGAGCATCATGCCCCCTACAGGGATAAGCATGGCCAATGGAACATCTGTTAATTGAACAGTCAATCCTGCTTCTTTCATGTTATCACGGAGCATTCCGTGGAAAATCTGTCCAAAACCGACTGGAAGTAAAATATATGGTGCAGTGAGTCCGAAGGTCATGACACACGCTAGCAGTCTGCGGTCAATTTGAAGCTCGTTAAACACTTTTAATAATGGCGGAATTAAGACCGGAATAAAGGCAATGTGAACAGGAACGACGTTTTGTGAAAAACAAGATACGATCAAAATCACAAGAATGATCAGTACTTTTGATAATGTTTTTCTTCTTGAGTCGCCTTCTTTTCCTAGAAGCTTCACTGCTCCTTCAACCATGGCATCTGGAAGACCCGTTTTTGTCAGCGCCGCAGCAAATGCCCCTAAAAGTGCATAGCTAATGGCAACTGTCGCATTTCCTCCGAGCCCGTCAGTAAAGGCTTCCACTGTTCCTCCCAGGCCTAATCCACCTACAAGTCCGCCAGCTAAAGCACCGAGTGCCAGCGCAATCACGACATTGACCCGCAGCAAGCTTAATATCAACATTAAAACAACCGCTAAAACAACTGCATTCATGGTGAAACCCCCGAAATCCTTTAGTTTACTAATGTAGTAGATAATTAAAGTACCAACGTATGTTACCATAGAAAATTTTCTTCGTCAAATGGCGTATGTCCTACATAAAAAAAGCTCCGCCATTTGGCAGAGCCTGATCCTTTATTTCTTTCCTTCAAATCGTTCCACAAATGTGGCCAATGACCGTACCATCACACCTGTCGCCCCTGTTGGCCCAAAGCATGAAGGCTTTTCTGTTGTTGCTGTTCCTGCAATATCTAAGTGAACCCAAGGCGTATCCTCAGCGAATTCACCAATGAATGCTCCTGCCATGATCGCATGACCATCGCGGCCTGGTGAGTTATTGAGATCCGCCATTTTGCTGTTTCGTACGCGCTTTTTATCTTTTTCAGTGATTGGCAGCTGCCAAATCATTTCACCGCATTCTTCTGATGCCTCTTTAAACTGAGCATATAGTTCATCGTTATTCGTCATGACGCCTGTTGTCTCATTTCCAAGTGCCACAATGACTCCGCCTGTTAATGTCGCCACGTCTATAAGAACCGAGGCACCGTGCTGCTTCGCATATGTCACCCCATCTGCTAAAACAAGACGACCCTCTGCATCCGTATTCAGTACTTCGATTGTTTTACCGCTAAGCGACACAATGACGTCATCTGGTTTCATGGCATCAGCCGAGATCATATTATCGGTTGAGGCAATGACAGCAATGACATTTTGCTCTGGGCGCAGTTCACCGATGATTTCCATGGCACCTAAAACAGAGGCTGAGCCGCCCATATCCGTTTTCATTCCAACCATACTGGCTCTTGGCTTTAAAGAATAGCCACCAGTATCATACGTGATACCTTTACCGACAAGCCCGATGACGTCTGTCCATTCTTCCTTGCCTTGATATTTCAGAACGATCAGCTTTGGTGGTTCTGTTGAGCCTCTATTGACAGCTAGAATTCCGCCCATCCCGAGCTCTTCCATCTGTTCTTTATCTAAAATTTCAATCTCAAATTCGTATTTATACGCAAGCTCTGCCGCGTACGAAGCCAGATCAGAGGATGTGAGCATGTTCGGCGGCATATTCACAAGGGTACGGGCCGAATTGACGGACTGTCCGTAGACCTCGCCCACTTTCAGACTTGCCTGAATTTCAGCTGTATCATGATCCGTCGTTGCATAAACAAACTCGATGAAGCGATCCGGTTCATTTGTTTTATGTTTAAAATCTTGTAATTCATATGTAGCTAAAAGGCAGCTTTCAGAAAGGGCATGGGCTGCATCTTGGGCAGGCAGATCCTTTCCAATAAACGTATCCAGCAAGACCGAAACCGCTTGCTTTTTATCTTGATGGAGCTTTTTAAATAAATGGGCAAACCCTTCTTTTGCCTCTTCAAACGTGTAATCTGATTCCTTCCCAAGTCCGACAAAATAAATGCGTTTGATGCCTGTCTCAGGGGATGGGAAAAACTTCGAAAGCTGATTTCGTTTAGATGAAATATCGCCTTCTTTTAATAATTCAGTGATTCTTCCTTCAAGTAATTCATCCATTTCTTTTGCTTTTCCTGATAATTGGCTCTTTTGAAAAAGTCCGATCACCAGTGTATCTTTATGTTGCAATTCATTTGTCGAGAAAAACATATTTATCACACGCTCCTTCAATGAACTCCATTTTTCACATTGGAACTTCTATTATATCAAAATTTACGTGCCTATACGATCATTGCCAGTCTGTCTTTACTTGATGAACATTTATATTTTCACACGCGGAAGGGCATCATGAAAAAAGCGATGAAAACTTGAGCAGCCCGCCTGCATTCTCCTCGTTCCACATCTACTTTCTTTAATGTTATAATTGAACATGGACTTGGCAGCATTTGATACTGCTATCATTTTTTCATCTTACTAGGGTATACAGTCCATCATTTCGCACCATATTTTTTCTTACAGAGAGGATGTTTCTTGTTCATGAGCGTACTGATGAATTTTCCGCTGCTTGCCAGCCTTGCAGCCATCTTTTTTGCTCAATTTGTAAAAGTACCGATTCAATTTATCATTTCTAGACGACTAGATTGGTCGCTCATTACAAGCACAGGCGGAATGCCAAGTTCACACTCCGCAGCCGTAACAGCACTCTCAACAGCAGTGGCTTTAGAGCACGGGCTAGATACATCTATCTTTGCCATTTCCGCCATCTTTGCCATTATTACCATGTTCGATGCGACAGGTGTGCGCAGACAGGCAGGAGAACAGGCGACTGTACTTAACAAGCTGGTAACAGATTTTAACCGATTTGTTTCTGAAGCAAAGAATTTCCCGAGTGCAGAAGAAAAAGAAAAGCAAAAGAAATTAAAAGAGCTTCTTGGTCATAAGCCGATTGAAGTCTTCTTTGGCGGCTTAACAGGGATCTTACTGACACTCATCTTAGATTATTACTTCATGTAGAAGCGAAAAAAGCTTTGGACCTAAAACTTGTCCAAAGCTTTTTTATTCTTTATTGGCTTGAAACTGCTGACGGAACACTTGCATTGATTCTGCTTCATTGAGCTGGTTTAAGTCTTTTTCCGTTAACGTCCCTTCGCCCTTTTTGATGATATACACATCAAGCACTTTTTTACCCCATTCTCTATACACATCATCTACGGTTTCATAGTATAAATCAAGCTTATGACCTTTAATGGCTTTTCCCGTATCTGCGACCACTCCGTAGCCATAGTTTGGGATAAACAGCACGGTTCCAATCGGAAAGACTGATGGGTCTGCTGCCACAGTTGAATATAAGTCACGTTTCACTTTGACGCCTGAATATGTAATGCCATATGCATGGTGTTCCTTCGTTTTACCTGTTGATTCCACACCTGCTGTATAACCTGTGGCGACAACCTTTTGCTTCGGGTAATCGTTCCAATTAAACGCTTCTTCGAGAGAAACAGCCCGCAAGTCATCACTTTTGAGTGCCATCGTTTCCCTTTTTTGCTGTTGGAAAAAAGAAGATACTTGCTTGCCAGGGTCAGTCTCTTTCACCCAGACAGCTAAATCACTTGGTTCAACTCCAGATATGCCCGTAAAGCTTGTCAAGAGAGCAAGCATGAAAAGGGCTGTCATGAACAATCGTTTCATCCATGTTTTCATCTTTATTTGTCACTCCTCTACCCATCTATTTGTTTCCAAACAAAATGGAAACTATGCAAAGGAGAAACAAAAAAACCCACTTGCATGTCTACAAGTGAGTTAAAACATTTGATACCCTCTTTTTCGAAGTGCATTGATGACAAAACCTGATGCAATTGCACCAATCAGACCGCTTAACAAGATAATGATATCTGCCGCAGCGAGAGAGACAATGCGTTCTCCTATCCCTGAAAAAGCAATGCCCGGTTCTCTGACATAAGCGATCATCTTTTGATTATTGATAATGAAAAGGCATACAATTGGATATAAAATAGCCATAATCCATGACATTCTCAGCAGCATATTGAGCAAAAAGCCAATACCGAAGAATAACACGAAAAATAAAATAACTGAAATGATAACGACTGGTAAACTGATCACTTCATCTCCACCCCCAAATATCCCATCATTAGTTTAACTTGGAAATAGAGATGAAGTCAATCAATGGAAAAAGCAGTTGGATTAAAGCTTCTTTCCTGTCCCTTTACATTCCTCACATGTTTCAGATCCGCCGAGCAATAGCTGAAAATATCCTTTCCCCGAACAATATAGACAGGTGGTCTTCTTCTCTTTTGTATGTGCATTCATATTGCTCACTCCCTTAATCTAAATTTTCTGATAATTTATCATACCATACTTTGCTTCCGATGACCAAGTAAGAAAATATGCCATAAAAAAACGTGTATCACGAGGATACACGTTTTTGTCTATATCGGTTTAGAAGAACTTGAATTTTCCTTTTTTCAGAACAAGTCCTGGGCCGCCAACCATGAATAAAGAACGGTTGTCGATGATTTTCTTCATTGCAGAAGCTTTTGTTCCTTGAAGTTTTTTACCAAACGCAACACCTACAGCGTCGTGTTCACCAAGAGAAGCAACTGTTCCTTTGATGTCTGGCTTAAAGCTTTCAAGAGAACCACCTTTAACTAGTGCTGCAAGGTTTTTCGCTACTGTTTCACCTTGCTGCATCGCGATTTGTGCAGTTGGTGGGTATGGACGGTTGATTTCTTCATTGATGATCAATGAACAGTCACCGATGATGAATACATCATCATTTTCTGGTACACGAAGATCTGGAGACACTTTTACGCGGCCGCGCATGTTTTCAAATCCAGCTTCTTCAACGATTGGGTTACCGCGTACACCAGCAGCCCAAACAACAGTTTCAGCTTTGATTTCTTCTGTATCATCGTCTTTTCCAACAATGATGCCTTCAGGCGTACATTCTTTGATCGCTGTACCAATTTTGAACTCAACACCTTTACCTTGAAGGTAGTTCATTGCATAGTCGATCAATTCAGGATCGAATCCTGGAAGAGCTGTTGGTGCAGCTTCTACACAGATGATACGTACGTCTTTTTGATCAATATCATACTCCTTGCAAAGCTCAGGCACACGGTTTCCAAGCTCACCAAGGAACTCAATACCTGTGAAGCCTGCACCGCCGACAACGATTGTCAAGCGCTCTGGACGTTTTTCAGCTTCCGTATTATACGTCGCAAATTGAAGCTCAATGTGCTCACGAAGCTGACGAGCAGAGTTGATATTAGAGATTGAGAATGCATATTCTTTCAGTCCTGCAATACCAAATGTTTCAGGAACAGCACCAAGTGCAACAACAAGGTAGTCGTAAGAAAGTTCGCCATCTGATGTCACAACTTTCTTTGCTTCCTTATTAATGCTTTCAACTGTTGCTTGTACAAAGTTGACACGGGAACTGTTAATCACATCTTTGATTTGATAACGACAGCGGTCATGATGAAGTGTACCTGCACTTGCTTCATGTAACCATGTTGTTTCGTAATGATAATTATGCTTGTTCACAAGAGTAATGTCCGCATCATTTGTGCCAAGCTGTTTTGTTAATCTTGTTACAGTCATTAATCCGCCATAACCTGCACCTAATACAACGATTTTCGGTTTATTCACTGGAATCACATCCACCTTTTTTAAATTTGCTGTAAAACGGATAAAGAATTACATATTGCTATTCTCAACCGCTTTCCGGCATTTTATGAAATTTAAACAAAAAAATAAGTATGTGAAAATCTGAACTTTCACCTACATAAAACGAAAGCATTTGACCGTATCCGACAAAAATTCATAAAAAATTAATATTTAGTTCCCTTAACAATAATAGCGAGTTCTGCTCCTTTTTTCAAGGCTTTAAACTGAAAATCCTTATGATAAACGGTCTTTCTCGCTTTTTCCTCTTTTTCAAAGCTTCGGCATCAAAAAACGACAAGTTTTTCAAAACAAGTCAAACGACGATATGTGGTATGATATGATATAGTGATAACAATTTTCATTTGGGAGGATTAAAGGAATGCAAGAAGATTCTAAGGTATATGACATTACCGTTATCGGGGGCGGCCCAGTAGGATTGTTTACTGCGTTTTACGGTGGCATGAGACAGGCAAGTGTGAAAATCATTGAAAGCCTTCCTCAGCTCGGCGGTCAATTATCCGCTCTTTACCCTGAAAAATACATTTATGATGTGGCTGGTTTTCCAAAAATCCGCGCACAAGAATTAGTTGATAACTTAAAGGAACAAATGGATAAATTTGATCAAACCATTTGCTTAGAGCAAGCAGTTGAAACGGTTGAAAAGCAGGCAGATGGCATTTTTAAACTTGTGACAAATCAAGAGATTCATTATTCTAAAACGATCATCATCACAGCTGGTAACGGTGCATTCCAACCGAGAAAGCTTGAGCTAGGTGCAGCAGAATCATTTGAAGGAAGCAACCTGCATTACTTCATTAATGATTTGAACCAATTTGCCGGCAGACGTGTGGCCGTTCTTGGCGGCGGAGACTCTGCAGTGGACTGGGCTCTGATGCTTGAACCTATCGCAAAAGAAGTATCCATTATTCACCGCCGTGATAAATTCCGCGCCCATGAGCACAGTGTAGAAAACCTGCACAATTCGAAAGTCAATGTAGTGACGCCATTTGTCCCAACTGAGCTCATTGGTGAAGACCGCATTGAACAGATTGTGCTCGAAGAAGTCAAAGGCGACAAAAAACAAGTGCTTGATGTGGACGACGTGATCGTCAACTTTGGTTTTGTTTCCTCCCTTGGTCCAATTAAGCAATGGGGTCTTGAAATCGAAAAGAACTCGATCGTCGTGAAATCCACAATGGAAACAAACATTGAAGGCTTCTATGCGGCAGGAGACATCTGCACGTATGAAGGAAAGGTCAAATTGATTGCCAGCGGATTTGGTGAAGCACCAACGGCTGTCAACAATGCGAAAGCCTACATGGACCCGAAAGCCCGTGTACAGCCTCTTCATTCCACAAGCTTATTTGAAAACAAATAAAAGCGGATCAAAAAAGGAGTTCCCACTAGCGGAACTCCTTTTTCGTTTATTTAAAAACCCCAATATAGGCATTCGCCATTCCAAGTACCATTGCAGCAAGCAGCACCACAACAATCCCTGCCACAACCAAAATCACCCGATCCTTCACACGTTCCTTTTTCGGAAGCGGCTTCTCAATCCCGCAAGCTGGACACGTTTTGGAACGATACGGAATCAGTTCATGACAGTTCCTGCAATTGATTTGTTCACTCAAACCTCAGCAACCTCTTTTCTCTACCTACAGTTTATGTTTGGTTATCATGATACTCTTTTTGGGTGGAAATAGCCAGTTGTGAGGGCAAGCTGTAACAAAATTGAGCGATTTACGCGTACATATCTCATGAACTCAATACTCAACTATTCCGAGAGAAAACCATCATCAAGTTGAAGCACAAATGAACAATCCTTGATTTAAAATTTTTAAATGATGATTGACCCTAACGTAACGTCATATTTTATAGTAGATATCAAGAGAGGTGAATTGAAATGAAAGTAAAGGAAGTCGCTGAATTGTTTGGTATTAGCATTCGTACACTTCATCATTACGATCAGATTGGTTTATTGATTCCGAAAAAAGTCACAGATAATCATTATCGACTCTATTCAGAAGAAAACCTTGAAACATTACAGCAGATATTATTTTTTAGAGAACTTGGATTTCCATTGAAGGAAATAAAAAAGATGATGCACAATCCTTCATTTGACAAGAAAGAAGCATTTATTTTACAAAGAAACATGTTACTAGAGAAACGAAATAAATTCGATAAAATGATCGAAAATATTGATAAGACGCTACAGCATTTGTTGGGGGAAACTCACTACACCTATAAAGAAAGGTTCGAGAATATGAATATGAAATTTAGTCAATATGGAGAAGAAGCTCGTCACCGTTGGGGAAATCAAACTGTTGATGAAGTCAGCTCAAAATTAAATAATTTGTCTAAAGATGAACAAATTGAATTATCTAATAGATGGAATAGCATATTTAATAAACTAGCCTCTCTTCGCAATCATTCCCCTAAATCCAAAGAGGTACAAATCGTAATCAAACAATGGTACAACTTTTTAAACGAAAACTTTAGTTATTACTCTCTTGATGCTTTTTACGGTTTAGGTCAACTCTATATTCAAGATGGACGTTTCACAAAGAATATAGATCGATATGGTGAAGGCTTGGCATCATTTGTGAGCGAAGCAATGAAAGTTTTTACCACTCTTTATAAAAGGGAGCATAACAATGAGGATGATAATTGAGGATACAATTGATCAATACGAAAGGTTATTTTCAACTCAACACAACAAAGAACATTTTTTCCGACACACCATGATGAAACCTTTTGAAAAGATGTGGAATATGATAAACGTTCCGCTAAAAGCTAAACAGCAAAATGGATATGATGTAATAATGGCAACCAAGATGCTTGGCTATCTTGATGTAACAGATACACAAACTGGACAACAGGCATTAAAGAGACTACAAGAAATTCAGGCTCTTCAAACAGCAGATATCACCTTAAACCATTGTATGGATTTCATAGAAAAGCACATCCTTCAAATAAATGCTGATGAGTTGAGATTCGGTCTATATCTAGGTGATCCGAAAAAGCTTGAACTGCAAAAAGGATATTGCGGTTTTGGAGGAATTCCTGGATTTATTCAAATATCACTATATCCAACTGCATATAATATCCCAAGAATTCCTGCTCTCATTGCACATGAATTCCACCATAATATCCGTTTTTCATATTTTGAATGGGATTATGGAAACGTGACAGTTGGAGATTATTTAATTATAGAGGGTTTAGCTGAATCATTTGCAAAAGAGCTTTATGGTGAACATGTGTTAGGACCTTGGGTCACTTCTTTTGATAAAGAGGAATTAAACTATTCAAAAGAAGTGATAAAAGAGGCTTTACATACAAAAGGATTTGCTGAGGTCAGCAGTTATATGTTTGGTGATATCATTGCCAAAGAACAAGACTTTCAACCAGTAGGATTATCACCCTTTGCTGGTTATGCAGTAGGTTATCAAGCTGTACAATCTTTCATGAGAATTAATAATGTAGGAATTGAAGAAGCGACCTTACTTGGTACAGATGAAATATTAAGAAATTGCGAACTTTTTTATACTTAAATACCCTTACAAAGAAGGACGGTGCTGAGTGATTTAAGTTATCTTCTCTTTTCACATCTTTAAACAACACAAAAAAACCTCCTCGAATCATAATCAATTTGAGGAGGTTTTAAATATCCAATATGGATTTACAAAATTAATTGATACTAACCTTAACACTCTTCCGGCGTACCGGTATTCGTCGCTGTTCGGAAAGAAGAACCGCATCCGCATGAAGCAATCGCATTCGGATTGTCGATGGTGAAACCGCCGCCCATTAGTGATTGTTTGAAATCAATGATGGTGCCGTTCATGATATCAAGGCTTTCGGAGTCGACAAGGACCTGGATGCCTTGCTGTTCGAACTGCGTGTCTTTCTCTGAAACTTCATGGTCAAAGCCCATGCCGTATGAAAGACCACTGCATCCGCCGCCTTTTACGCCCACTCGTAGGAACGCATTTTCTTCTTCATGTTCTTTCATCATATCTTTAATCTGCAGTGCAGCAGCTTCTGTAATGGTTACTGGTGTACTCATGATCATCCCTCCTTTTGACTGGATGTTTCTTTTCAATTATAAACGTGATGGTGCCTTTTCTCAAATAAATGGTTTACAGATAAAATGTGCCGTCACAAATCGTTTCAGCAGGCCCTGTCATGAGCACATGGTCGTTGTCTTTCCAGCGAATGATGAGATCTCCGCCTGCTAAGTGAACCGTCATGTCCGTTTCTTTTTTCGCCTGTCCATTCACAATCGTGGATACAGCCGCAGCGCAAGCTCCCGTTCCGCAGGCTTGAGTAATGCCAGACCCTCTTTCCCACACACGAAAATGCAGTTCTGTTTCACTGACCACTTCTACAAATTCTACATTGACGCCTTCTGGGAACATGTCGTGTTTTTCGATGATTGGCCCAATTGTATCAAGCGGTGCCTTTTCAATGTCCTCTAAATAAAAAACGATGTGCGGATTTCCCATTGAAACAGCCGTTCCATTTAAAGTCACAGTGCCAAAATCAAGTGCTTCATGAATCGTTGTGCTGGCCGGTTCACCAAGCATCGGCATCGCTTTTTTTTCAAAACGAGGTTTCCCCATATCTACTGTCACTAAATGAACGTGACCATCCTGCACGTGAACGGTAGCTTCAACGAGTCCTGACAATGTCTCAATCTGGAACGTTGTGTCTGTTACGATTTGATGCTCATACACATATTTTGCGACGCAGCGCAGACCGTTGCCGCAGTTTTTACCCTCTGATCCATCATTGTTGAAAATGCGCATTTTCACAGGAGCAACATCTGATGGGCAAATAAGGATCATTCCGTCTGAACCGATTCCTGTATAAACAGAAGAAACGCGGATCGCTATCTCTGATAGCTGCTCTTCTGGAAGCTGTTCCTTCATCTGATTGACGTATATATAATTATTTCCTAATCCGTGCATTTTCGTGAATTGAAATGATGTCATGAGCTTCCTCCAAAAATGTTGTTTCTTTATAGTATAAAAGGAGTCGATTCAGGAGACAATCTTATCATCCCCCGTTTTTCATACATAGAAGCTCTTTGCTGCCATGGCAAAGGGCTTTTATTATGCATATGCCTCTTTTTTTCTCGTGTGATGCTTCATTTTGATGATATTTTATTAGCATAACATATTGGATGCGCTTTCTATGCATTCTCCTTAAAAATGGAAGATTGAAGTAAGAAAAAAATGCACCTCATGACCCATGTGGTGCATTTAAAACATCTCATTTTCCTCTATAAAAGCATAAATACGCTCGACTAGCTGCTCTGCATTTTCTCCTGAAACAAATTCTCCATTCACAAGTGCAAATGGGGAGTCCATACATTTGCCGCAATAGCTTAAACAGCCGTATTCCATAACGTCTAGGTTTGGGTCTTTATCAAGCTTCTCTTTTGCTTCTTGAGACCCTTGTGCAAGATTACTTACACAAAATTCGATCAGTGGGAACACTTTGCTTCACCTCACATTGCTTTACCATCCTACCGAAATTCCTTCTATTAGTCAAAACATGAGCTTCATCTGTATCGTTACGCCTATTCCTCGTAAAATGTTTTACTATTTAGGACTAACTAATGAATATGTAGGTTATTTTGAAACAATTATTGTGGTTTCACAGTAAATTCGATATAATTTTATTTGGTATTTTAACTTAAAGTTTTTTAGTATAAGTGTTTTTCAATGTCTACGGGGAAAAGGAGAATCGTCATGAAAAATTTAGTCTTGATCGGCGGAGGTTACGGGAATATGCGGGTTCTCCACCGCTTATTGCCAAATCAATTACCTGATGATGTTACTATCACATTAGTTGATCGAAATCCTTACCACTGTTTAAAAACAGAATATTATGCACTCGCTGCTGGAACAATCTCTGATCATCACATCCGAGTATCTTTTCCAGAGCATCCGAAGCTGGATATTCAATATGGGGAAGTAGAAAAAATTGATATTGAAAACAAACAGATCTTATTCAGCGACCGTGAACCCATTCCTTATGACGACACGGTGATTGGACTCGGCTGTGAGGACAAGTATCATAATGTCCCTGGTGCGAAAGAACATACATACAGTATTCAAACCATTGATCAGTCAAGACATACGTATAACAAATTAAACAATTTGGGTGCAGGTGCAACGGTTGGTATCGTCGGTGCTGGACTTAGCGGGGTAGAGCTAGCCAGTGAATTAAGAGAAAGCCGTGCTGATTTAAACATTATTCTTTTTGACCGCGGAGAGCTGATTCTATCAAGCTTCCCAAAAAGATTAAGTTTATATGTGCAAAAGTGGTTTGAAGAAAATGACGTAAAGATCATTAACTGTGCCAATATTACGAAGGTTGAAGAAGGTGTTGTTTACAACCATGATGACGCCATTGAAGCAGAGGTCATCGTATGGACAGCAGGCATTCAGCCAAGCAAAGTGGTACGGGAGATGGATGTTGAAAAAGACGCACAAGGCCGCGTCGTATTAACACCTCATCACAATCTCCCTGGAAATGAGCATGTCTATGTCGTGGGTGATTGCGCAAGCTTGCCGCATGCCCCAAGTGCACAGCTTGCCGAGGCGCAGGCAGAACAAATTGTCCAATCTCTGCAAAAACGCTGGAAAAACGAGCCGCTTCCTGAGGCTTATCCTCAGTTTAAGCTAAAAGGTGTCTTAGGATCTTTAGGGAAAAAAGCCGGCTTTGGCTTAGTAGCAGATCGTCCACTTATTGGCCGTGTACCAAGACTTCTAAAATCCGGACTCCTTTGGATGTACAAGCATCACAATGGCTAACATCATGTGAATTTTTTCTCAAAGCTCCTTCATGACGAGGGAGCTTTTTTTCTATGAAACGGCATGTGCCGATGAACGGGTCAATTTAATCGGAGCAAGGGCAAGGATGCAGTCTTTACGAAAGGTTCTCATCGTTTTCTTCGATAAACAATACGCTTGGATGAGCTGGTCTGTTTGACGGTGGACAATGATTTTACGCTTCGTGCACTCTCCGTTTTTCTTCATATAAATCATCTCAATTGGTATTTGCTGATGAAGAGATTGTTTCAGTAAATAATTCATGATGCTCACGCTCCTTTCATTTGATTATAATCGAACAAACGTTCTTTTTCAACCCAAAAGGAACGTTTGTTCTGTTTGTTTTCTCAAAAAAAGAACAGTTTATTCACTGCTCTCCGTGTAACCGTATTTCTCCATTTCTTGATAAATGTCTTTTAATTTTGGATTGCCCTCTCCAACAATTTGATCCTCCACTAAGACAAGCGGATAAAAGAATTCATCATCAAGAATTCGTTCAGACAATTCTTTTTGGTGTTCGTTTTCTGGCGGGTGCTCAATATCAATATATGTGATACGAAACGGCTGATTCGGATATTTTCGTTTTAACGCTGCATCTAACCACTCAAATGTGTCTTTTGAAGAAGGCAGATTCACGCAGCTAGCGCACAGTACATCTCTTCCATATACATAAAGATCAACGGTTTGATTCATTTGGCAAGCCCCCTATTCTTTCTTTATTTTAGCTGAATTTTCTGTATGAAAAAAGTCAAAATCACTTTTTGTTTCAAGATGAGATTGTGCTATAATGAGAAGGAAACTTTGAAACCAATCAATAGATTTTTATCGTCCAGATGAATATAATGGTGATATGTTGTGAAAGGAGCGATTATATCTAATGACTGAAGTCGAAATGAAAGACCAAGTACAGGAAGTACTGGACAAACTTCGTCCATTTCTATTACGTGATGGTGGAGACTGTGAGCTTGTAGACATTGAAGATGGCATTGTGAAATTACGTCTTCTTGGTGCATGCGGCAGCTGCCCAAGTTCAACCATTACATTGAAAGCCGGTATTGAGCGCGCATTATTAGAAGAAGTGCCTGGCGTTGTAGAAGTTGAACAGGTTTTCTAATTCATATATGACATGAAAACGACCCGAATTCGGGTCGTTTTTTTCATTATTAACTTAACTTCTCTCTAAACCAGTCCTTCATAAAGGTCAGTCTTTGAATACGCTGCCCCGGATGGCCACTTCTGGATAAATCATGAGATGCCTTCGGGAATTTGACGAGCCTTGTGTCTTTCCCAAGCTCCTTCAGTGCTACAAAAAGTTGTTCTGCTTGATCAACTGGGCAGCGATAGTCTTCATCGCTGTGCAAGATGAGAAGCGGCGTCTTCACCTGCTTCACATACTTTAGCGGCGAACGATCCCATAGCTTATCGGCCGAATCATAAATATCCCCATCAATCTGCCATCTTGTGAAGTAATAACCGATGTCACTAATGCCATAAAAGCTAATCCAGTTTGAAATGGACCGCTGTGTGACGGCTGCGCGAAAGCGGTCGGTTTGCCCGACAATCCAGTTTGTCATAAAACCTCCATAGCTACCGCCTGTTACTCCGAGCCTCGTTTCATCAAGTAAATCATAGGCTTTGAGCACATGATCAACAGCCTGCATGACATCCTTATAATCAACGCCACCATAGCTTCCTCTCACACGGTCGCTAAACATCTGTCCGTATCCATGACTGCCATGAGGATTGATATATACGATGGCATAGCCTTCAGCAGCGAGCATTTGAAATTCATGAAAATACGTATAACCATACATCGCATGCGGTCCACCATGAATCTCTAAAATGAGAGGATATTTCTTCCCGTCTTCCATTTGGGAAGGCTTCATAAACCAGCCATGCACCTCATCACCTTCTTTTGACTGAAACGAAAATGGCTCTGGTACCGATAGGACATGCTCCTTAAGAAAGGTGTCATGCTCGAACGTGATTTGCTTTAGATCCGCCTCCCCTAATGTCAGCTCATACAGCTCACTTGGTGAAACGTGCGTAAGCCGGCTGAGCAGCAATTTGGATTCATCTGGATGAAGGCTGAAGTTTGTAATATGTTCTGCCTCTAATCGAACTGGATAGGCTAAGCCTTCAACGGAGAAATAATAAATCCCTGTACTGCCTTGATCAGAAACAAGCGCATAAAACCCCTGGCTATCCTTTGTCCACTGCGGAAGCTGATTGGCTTCGCCCATGACGCTATCTCCTGCCATACAGTTGCCCACATACATATCGAGCATTTCTGACAGCTGAACTACTTTTTCTTCCTTCAGATCATACAGCCATAATGCTGGGAAGGTAGCATTTTGAAATTCGCGCTCATGTCCGATATACACGAGGCTCTCTCCATTTGGAGAAAAAGACACGGTGGAATAAGCGCCAGCTGATTGTGTGATTTTCTTTGTCGTACTGTCCTCTAATGACAGGAGGCACACGTCACTTATGTAAGGTATCTGAGGATTTGATTGAATATAGGCAAGCCATTTCCCGCACGGAGAGACCGTGTGACTCACATGATGATGCTGCCCGCTCGTGACAGCCTCTACCTCTCCTGAGTGGGTATCCACTTGAATGATCTGCGTGAAACGCCCATCTAAATAACCTCTGCCATCTGCTTTATAGGTCAAATCATCATATACCGCAGGAGCGAAATCATCTCGCTCTTCCTTTTTTTCATCATGAACAGATTCTGATTGTTTCAGTGACACAGCCGCATAAATGAAAGCTCCATCTGGTGAAAAGACAGGATGAGATACCCCGTATGGAATCGCCGTTAAGGTGCGCACACCGCCTCCCTGACTCTGAATCAGTGCCAGCTGAGGAACTTCCTTTGGCTTTTGCAAAATAAAAGCAAGCTGCCTGCTGTCTTTTGACCACACTGGCTGATGATGCTTTCCATCCTCAAATGTCCATTGTGACAGCTCCTCTGTCTCTTCATCTCGAACCCATAAATGGATGTTGTAATCATCTTTTTTCTCATTCACCGTGACTTTTGTAAAAACCGCCTTTTTTCCATCTGGTGAATAAACCGGATGAGAAACAGAAACAATCTTCGTTAAATCTTCTGCCGTCATCAATTTCTTCATGAATGTATCTCCCCCTTTTACGCATAAAAAATAGTTCGATCCTCTAAATAATAATCCCTGCTTCTTCCTATAAAACAAGGATAAAAAAAGAACGTGCAGATTTACAGCACGTTCTCAGATTATTGAAAAAGGGCTAAAATGATCTTTATTTTAGCTCTTTTTCTTCTTTTCAGCGTGATAGAAAACCTTTGCAGTCTAGGAAGGACGAGTACTGGCACGGAGCGAATTTGACATTCGTGAGCACCAGCACGCAGGACTGACACCGAATGCGAGGGTTTGTCTACACGCTGGTAACGTGCA
This sequence comes from Bacillus sp. MZGC1, assembly GCF_002998605.1. NCBI lineage: Bacteria > Bacillati > Bacillota > Bacilli > Caryophanales > Bacillaceae > Bacillus > Bacillus sp. MZGC1. The sequence continues at coordinate 836,149 of NZ_PVRE01000001.1, read as the reverse complement.
TTTTTACAGCACGTTCTTTACTTGATTGACAGGATCATGCTCCACGACAACACCTTCTACCGGTACCGTCAGCAAATCTACTTCGCAATGCGGGAAGTTTTGGGCAAGCTGTTCTAACAGCGCTTCTCCCTTCCCTTTTTCAACTAAGGTTAAGATCGTCGGTCCAGCACCGCTTAATGCCGTTCCATACGCTCCTTTTAGCGAAGCGACATGCTCTACCTTCGACAGCTCTGGGACGAGCATTGTGCGGTAAGGCTGATGAAATAAATCCTTATTCATCATTTCTCCAACAAGCGGCCAGTTTTGCGTCATTAATGCCGCTACAAGCACGTTGCTCACAGCACTCGCACTGACAGCATGTTTATAGGAAAGATCCTCTGGCAGGACATCACGGGCATCCTTTGTCAGCACTTCATAAAAAGGAATCACGACGACAACATCTATATCCACATGCTGCACTTTGACGGCATGTGTCTGGTCTTCTTCATGAAGACCAATCAGTAAACCGCCGAATAAAGAAGCACCCGCATTATCTGGATGACCTTCTACCTCACTTGCAAAAAAGAGCTTTTGATCATCTGTCATATTTAATTCGAGAAGCTGATTGGCCAGCTCAATGGCTGCCACAATTGCAGCAGCACTGCTTCCCAGCCCCCGTGCCAATGGAATATCACTCCACACTTTGACATAAACAGGCGGGAGTGTTTTTCCAAAGTGATCTGCGACCTTTTTGGCTGTTTGATAAATTAGGTTGTCGGTGCCTGATGGAATCCCGGACACGACATCTGTTTCTGCTTCAAACAGCCAGCTATCATGGTCATAGACCGATAGCTTTAAATAGCGGCTGAGCGCCATTCCAACTGAATCAAAGCCTGGTCCTAAATTGGCAGTGCTTCCCGGTACTGTGATTGTAAAAAGCATGGAGGCTTTACTCATACGCGCGCGGCCTTTTCTAAGTGTTCAAGAATTTGATCTTCATCTGCATCGAGTGTGACCGGCTTGATTTGTGAAATATCAATTGCCGTATTCGGATCTTTCAATCCGTTGCCTGTTAATACCGCAACAACTTTACTGCCTGGCTTGATTTCTCCGGATTTCACCTGCTTTAGCACACCTGCGATAGACGCACAAGAGCCCGGTTCTGCAAACACGCCTTCTTCACGTGCAATCAATTGATATGCATGAAGAATTTCCTCGTCAGTCACTTCATCAATCTTTCCGTTTGATTCATCTGCGGCTGCCACAGCTTGCTTCCAGCTCGCTGGATTTCCGATACGGATGGCAGTTGCCACTGTTTCTGGCTGTTCAATCACTTCATTTCGTACGATTGCTGCTGCACCTTCTGCTTCAAAGCCGCGCATGACTGGCAGTCCAGTTCCTTTTTTCTCATGGTATTCCTTGAAGCCTTTCCAGTAGGCGGTGATGTTCCCTGCATTTCCAACAGGAATCGCCAGTACGTCCGGGGCCGAGCCTAGCTGCTCACAGATTTCAAATGCCGCAGTTTTTTGTCCTTCAATTCGGTACGGATTGACAGAGTTAACAAGAGCAATCGGCGCTTTTTCACAGATGCTGCGGACGATTTTCAGCGCATCATCAAAGTTGCCGTCAATCGCAATGATCTCTGCTCCGTACATCACAGCCTGTGCAAGCTTCCCGAAGGCAATTTTCCCGTCTGGAATGATGACGATACATTTCATATCAGCACGGGCTGCATAAGCCGCTGCCGCCGCAGAGGTATTCCCTGTCGAAGCACACATGATCGTATCATTGCCTTCTTCTTTTGCCTTTGCAACAGCCATGACCATTCCACGATCCTTGAAAGAGCCTGTTGGATTGACGCCTTCTGTTTTCACATGAAGCTCAACCCCCAGCTTTTCCGAAAGTTTGGCAAGGTGGATCAGCGGTGTATTCCCTTCATTTAATGTTAGTTTTGGTGTTGATTCGTTTACTGGTAAGAATTCTTGGAATTCCTCAATAAGTCCATTCCACTTCATCAGCTTAAACCGTTCCCTTCTACTCGGTACGTGCTCTTCACTTGAACCACCACGTCGAGATCGTTTAATTTTTGCAGGATATTTGAGAAATCTTCTTCTGAGGTCCGGTGTGTAATAATCACAATTTCAGCCAGCTCATCATGCCCTTTCACAGGAAGCTGAAGGATCTTTTCAAAGCTGATGCCTCTTTCAGAAAAAATAGATGTAATGCGGGAGAATGCCCCGACTTGATCTCTGACATGAATTCTTAAGAATTGCTGAGCAAATACTTCCGATGGCGATTTGATCTTTTTCTCAAACTGCGGTGCGATAAATCCGCTTCCGTTCACGCCAAGGCGCATGTTTTTCATCACTGCGACTAAGTCTGATACAACAGCGGTTGCCGTTGGCAGGCTTCCAGCTCCAGGTCCGTAAAACATCGTTTCCCCTACAGCACTCCCATAGACATACACCGCATTGAATTCATTGTTGACCGATGATAACGGATGGTGATCAGGGAGTAAAGTTGGCTGGACACTGACTTCTACCTTTTCTCCGTCCCGCTGGGCAATTCCGATCAGCTTCATTGTGTAGCCAAATCGTTTACTGAAATTAATGTCTTCATCAGACACGTCAGAGATGCCTCTGACCTTTACATCCTCTAATTCCACATTCATGGAAAAGCCGAGTCTTGCAAGAATCGCCATTTTCCTTGCTGCATCAAGTCCTTCTACATCAGCTGTCGGGTCTGCTTCTGCAAAGCCAAGATCCTGCGCTTCTTTTAAGACATCTTCATATGCGCTTTTATCGACGTTCATTTTCGTTAAAATAAAATTCGTTGTACCGTTCACAATCCCCATCATCTTCGTAATTCGGTCAGAGGCCAATCCTTCCTCCAGCGTACGCAGAATCGGAATTCCTCCGGCTACACTTGCTTCATAATAAAGATCACAGCCATTTTCTTTCGCAACATGTAAAAGCTCTGTTCCGTAAAGCGCCATTAAATCTTTATTGGCTGTAATGACATGCTTCTTCTCATTTAACGCATCTATTAAATATTGTTTTGTCTCTTCAATGCCGCCCATCACTTCAATAATGACGTCGACCTCTGGATCTCTAATCACATCGTATACTTCAGTTGTGAAGACCTCTCTTGCCACATCCACATCTCTCTTTTTATCGGGATTGCTCACAAGCACTTTTTGTATTAATACCGGACAGCCGATCTGGTGCATTAATTTATCCTGGTGATCTTGGATAATCTTGACGACACCGCTCCCCACTGTTCCTAATCCTAATAGTCCAACTCGAATTGCCTTCACCTGAAATTCCACCTTTCTCCGTCAATGTCCTCTCTAAAAAGACATTTGTTAACCTAACACAGACATTCAATGTACACACATTATAAAGGGGTATCCTCATTTTGACAAGGTAATAAAATAAGAGATTGTCAGAATGAAACCGCTTAACAGCTATTTATATCAAGATTCTATATTTTCAAAATATTTTTGTCAGAAAAGCTCCCGAAACTCAGGGAGCCTTATATGATGAACGAACCGGCGTTTTGGCTTGCTGACCTTGTAAGACAAGCGCAATATTTTCAGCACACAAACGCATCATTGTTTTTCTCGTTTCGACACTTGCACTTCCAATATGAGGGAGAACCGTGACGTTAGGTAATGTTGTTAACGGATGAGACGGGCTGACAGGTTCCTGTCTAAATACATCCAGACCGGCTCCGGCAATTTTTCCTGTCGTGACCGCCTCATATAAAGCATCCTCATCCACAGTCTGTCCTCTTGATACATTAATAAAATAGGCTGAGTTCTTCATCAGATCAAATGCTTTTTCATTAAACATGTCTTTTGTTTCCGGGGTTAAAGGGGTAAGACAGACGATGAAATCAGACTGCGTAAGCAGTTCCTCAAATGGCGCATAAGTCACGCCGAGCTGCGCTTCTGCCTCTGGCTTTCTTGACCGGTTATGGTACAGCACCTTCATGTCAAAGCCTGCTGCCCGCTTAGCAAGCGCTGTTCCGATGCTGCCCATGCCAACAATTCCAAGGGTTTTGTGATGAATATCAGCGCCGGCAAGAAGAAGAGGCCCCCAGCCTGTCCAATTTCCTTCCTTAATCCAATCACTCGCCTCGACAATCCGTCTGGCTGACGCCATCAGAAGGGCAAAGGCTAAATCAGCCGTGGATTCTGTTAATACATCCGGTGTATGACAAATAGTGATATTGCGCTTTTCAGCGGCCTCAAGATCAATATTGTCATAGCCAACAGCAAGGTTTGCGATCACCTTAACATTTGGAGTTTTTGATAAAAGGGCTTCATCTACTTGATCTGACAGCATGGTGAGAAGCGCATTCGCTTGAGCTGCTTGTTTTTCTAATTCTTCTCTTGGACATGGCTCATCCTCGCTCGGCCACATCTCAATATGAGCGACTTCTTTTAATGGTGTAAGTGATGCTTCATCCAGCTTTCTTGTGATATAGACATAAGGTTTCGGCAAGAAGAACACTCCTTTGATTGATTTCTTTAAGCATAACGAAAAACGCCTCAAGAGAAAAGAGACGTTTCATCTGTTCACTGAAACTTCAAATCCCTGGACCTGTGATCCAGCCAACTGACGGTATCGGGCTCTCGCCGCTTCGCATGGCACTCATTTCTTGAAAGACCTTCAGAAAGTATTCATAGCGATTGGCATCATTTAGGACGTAATCTAACCGCTCTTCATAATATGATTTTTCATTTTCTCCTGACATGTAGTAGCCTTCCACAATTTCAAAATAATGAAGCGGGAACAACAAGCGGCTGTATAACAAACGCTTAGAAAAGGAAGAAAGAGGTGTCACCTGCTCATATTGCTGAAGAAAGGAGAAGCCTTCTTCAATTAAATCTTCCTTATGCTGGACAAAGGTTTCTCTTAAGTATTCGGCAATATCCCGGGTTGGATGATCAAAGACCCAATCTACAGGTAAACGAAGCGGCTGCTCATGCGGCCAAGTCCTCCGCGAAAAACGCTGGTGGCAGACAGTGCCTGAGTCACATTCCTTCGGTTCATCATCAAGCTCAGTATCCACTAAATATTGAATGGCATTTTCCGTTAATCCAAGATAATACGGAAAGGATTCGATGAATTTTTTTTCAAACTGTTCCAGTGGTTTTTGGTGCATTTGCTGCATCCAAAAGCCTTCAAGCTGATCTAACCGTTTTGCCCACAATTCCTTCCAGGCTCCCACACGTTTTGTTTCAGATACCTCATATGGAAACCCTCTTCCCCTGACATGAAAGGCCGCCAGCTCTGACGCCTGCTGGAACGAGCGGCTTGAGATCGGCGGTGCTGCCTTTAATAAAGCATACAGTTCCTTTCCATGAGTAAAGGTGGGCTTCTCTTCATTTGTTAATTCAAACACAGCGACGTATGGGTCTCCGGCATTCAGTAAATACTGACTGATATGATACAGCTCTGTGAGTTCTTCTTCTCGCAAATGAGACACAGGGACAATGATGAAGAGAGTCTCTGACGTTTGAAAGCTCTGATAACTGCCATATGGCATAAATTGACGCACATCAATACCAAATGTGTGATAAATGGTTTCTTTCATGTTTTCACCTGCGTTCATATGATCGATCTCTTATCATATCGTAGTCGCAGGTTGAGGGATTTATGAATACTATTTACTATCCGAAGCTTTTTACACGTTGTGGACCAAATTACGAGGATTGGGTGAGGAATATATGCCGCATCATCATGAGATGAACGAAGTAGAAAAAACAGCAAGACGCCGTCTACAAGAACGAGGCGTATCCATTCAAGATATAGCAGACCTTGTCTACTTTTTACAGGAAAAATATCATCCTGGCTTAGACATGACAGAATGCATCCACAATGTGGAGCGTGTCATCGCAAAACGAGAAGTCCAAAATGCGATATTAACAGGCGTCGAACTAGACGTACTAGCCGAGCAAAAAAAGCTAACCGAGCCGCTTCAGTCCATTTTAGAAACAGACGAAAGCCTGTATGGTGTTGATGAAATTCTATCCTTTGCTATCGTCAATATTTATGGTTCGATCGGCTTTACGAATTACGGATATATCGATAAAGAAAAACCAGGGATTCTCGGGAAACTCAATGATAAATCCACAGGCGAGTGCCACACCTTTTTAGATGACATTGTCGGCGCCATTGCTGCTGCAGCATCAAGCAGGCTTGCACATAGTACGAGAAATGCGGAATAAAGCAAAAAAGAGGACGCGCGCGTAACGCTTGTCCTCTTTTTTTTATGATAATCGCTCAATCCACTCGGATAATGAATCAATGACATAGGTTGGCTGTTTGTCATACTTCTGAAGCAGCTCTTTTGTTGTCACGCCTGTATGAACGAGTAATGTGTCCATTCCTGCATTCATCCCTGCCATAATATCCGTATCATAGTTATCACCCACCATAAGCGTCTCAGACAGATCGGTCCCGAGCACCCTCATCGCTTGTTCCATGATGATGGATTCTGGCTTCCCGATAAATGTTGGCTTGACCGTAGTAGTGACAGTCAATACAGATGTTAAAGAGCCGTTGCCTGGCAGAAGTCCTCTTTCTGTTGGAATGGCAATATCACCATTTGTTGAGACAAATTGTGCGCCTTGACGAATGGCAATCGCACCTACTGCGAATTTTTCATATGTAATGTCTCGGTCAATTCCAACAACAACGAAATCAGCGTCTTCCTGACCGAACATTAGCCCTTTTTCTTCAATGGCCTGCTTGATTCCTTCTTCACCGATAACGTAAACAGACGCGTCTTTCTTTTGCTCGGCAATATAATTGGCTGTCGCCATACTTGTTGTAAAGACTTGTTCTTCAGTTGCTGGAATATCGAATGAAACAAGCTTGTCTGCTACCTGCTTCGGCGTGCGTGACGAGTTATTCGTGACAAACAAGTAAGGAATGTTTAGCTCATTTAACTTTTGAACAAATTGACCTGCTTCTTCGATCTTTTCTGTTCCTTTATACATTGTTCCGTCTAAATCAATTAAGTAGCCTTTGTATTTCATGATGCTCACAACTCCAATGGATTATTTAAACGCTGATACTGGGCCAAGCTCCTGCTCCAAGTAGGTACGGATGCGGCTTGGGAAAACCTCTAGCGCATGCTCAACCTCGCTGATCACCTGCAGCAAGTCGTGATGAACCACTTCCTGGTATTGCTGCACAAGTGTTTTACGGCACGAGACAAGCTTTTTCAGCTGACTGCCTTCCTCTTCGGGTACAACCTTTTCATCAACAAGAATATCCATGATGTCATCATAGCTTCCTGGATCACGCATAATAAAGCCATCAATCATATCATTTCCCGTATCAAGAATACATTCGACGAGCAAATGAACAATTCGTTCCAGCGCTTTTTTCTCTAGTGGACTTGTCCATGTTTGATGACTGCGCATCAACTCATATTGCTCCTCGAAAAAACGTAATGTCTCTTCAATTTTTTTTCTGTCTACGAAATACATCATGACGCTCCCCTTTGCGTTATTTTCTGATTCGTTTTAAGACAAAATAGGCACAGCCAAAATTACAGTATTCATAAATGTATTCATCAAGTGTGCTGATTTTTGTATCAAATGTGGCCTTTTGGTTTTGGTCATCAAAGAACCCCTTCAGTCTCAGCTGATTGTAGCCCCAGTCCCCCACAATATAATCGTACTTATTTAAAATATCTGAGTACCTTGCTTTAAACGCTTCTTCATCAAAACCGTCTTTAATCTCTCTTACAAGATCAAAAGTAGCATTCTGAATGACGATCATCTTCTCACCTCTTTTTAAACGATCCATCTTTAATGATAATTCATTGGAAGAACTCCATCAATTGCTAAAGCATGTTTTTTCCGATTTAGCCGAAGCTAAAGAAAAAAGGAGGTCACATTTATGAAGAAACAACTGACAGCCGCGATTCTCCTCAGCATGCTTTTAGGCGGGTGCGGCTTTCAATCAGGTATGAACCGGCAAGTGGATGAAGATTCTTCAAGTAAAACCATCCGTCTATCGGATCGTCATGAAGGAAATAATTCCAACATGCCAGAAGCAGACACAAACAGAGCAGGATATGTTCGTTATCAGCGCCAGCAAGTAACGGATCAGAAAGAAAGAACACCTGCTTTAAATCGCGAGCATCTTGCCCACGTCATTACAAGTTTAACTGTGCAGCTCCCAAACATCAAAGATGCAGCCACACTTGTGACAGATGAGGATGCACTGATTGTATATCGAACAGGAAACAAAAACCGGGATGAATCTGCCGATCAAGTAAAGAAAACGGCGGTTTCTGTTCTCCCTCGTTATTATCATGTATACGTCTCTGATAATCCAGAGCACTTTCAATCCATTGCCAATTTTTCACGTCTTCAAACCAATTCACGTGATTTTGATCAAATTTTAACCAAAACGATTCAACAAATGAAATATTCCCCTCAAGGTGGAGATATTTCTACGAAAGAAGATGCAAATGGTATGACGAATTCTGACCGTACCATGAGAAGAAACGCCCCTTACGGCCAAAATTAATATGAGAAAAAACGCCAGAGATCTCTGGCGTTTTCTTTGTTATGCTTGCGCCTGACGCTTTTTAGACGCTTCGTTTACTTGTTCATCTGCATGGTAGGAAGAGCGCACAAGCGGTCCAGCTTCACAATGGCTAAAGCCTTTTGACATCGCAATTTCTTTCAGCTCTGCAAACTCATCCGGATGGTAGTATTTTTGAACTTTCAAATGCTTTTTCGAAGGTTGTAAATACTGACCAATCGCCATAATATCCACGTTGCTCGCAAGAAGATCATCCATGACTTCAATGATTTCTTCCTTCGTTTCACCTAGTCCAATCATAATGCTTGATTTCGTTGGAATGTCGGGCTGCATTTCTTTTGCGCGGCGCAAGAATTCTAATGAACGATCATATGTAGCACGTGCACGAACCCTTGGCGTTAATCTGCGAACTGTTTCAATATTGTGATTTAAAATATCAGGACGTGTGTCCATTAACGTCTTCAAATTATCGTAATTGCCGCCCATGTCTGAAGGGAGAACTTCAATTGTCGTGAATGGACTTTTTCTTCTAATGGCACGAACGGTTTCAGCAAACACACCTGCTCCGCCATCCTTTTGATCATCCCTTGCAACCGCTGTTATGACAGCGTGCTTTAAGTTCATTAAGGCTACTGAATCTGCCACGCGTTCTGGCTCTTGCAGGTCAAGCTCAGTTGGAAGTCCTGTTTTCACCGCACAGAAACGGCATGCGCGCGTACAAACAGATCCAAGGATCATAAATGTAGCGGTTCTTCTCACCGCCCAGCATTCATGGATATTCGGACATTTTGCTTCCTCACAAACGGTATTCAGGTTGTTTTCCCGCATCATTTTTTTCAAACCGGTATAGTTTTCATTCGTATTCAGCTTAATTTTAAGCCAGTCCGGTTTTCTTACGTGCTCTTCCTTCTTTGCCAATTCCATCATCTCCATATGAATTCGTTAAAGGTGCATCTACAAAAATCTTCCTGCTATATACGATGGATGCAGCTAAGAAGCTGCAAAAAATTGAATCTTCGGCCTAAAGCCTTTTCTTTAGACACTTTAACATAGTACAGATTGAACAACAAGGGAATGAGCTGCAAAAATACCCAAAAGCCTCCTAAAAAAATCAGAAGAAAATTACTAACATTTTCTTCTTATGAAATAGGATGATCTAACCACACTAAACGGTAGAAGACGATGCTTGATGAAAGGAGATGGACGTTTGTGAAAGTGGTTTTAGCCATCATGATCGCTCTTTCAATGCTTCCTTTACCTGTTCATGCACAAGGGGAAGGCAAGCAGCCAGATGTACTGAAGCAGCGAATGGCACTATACGAAAAAGTCGCCATCACGACACAAGTTCCATGGTATGTACTTGCTGCGGTTGATCAGTATGAGCACAATATTCGAAAAAGCAGAAGAGATTTACCGAAACAAAAAGGCATCATTGGTATCTACATTCCCCGGGAAATGTGGATCGGCCCTGAAAACCCGAATAAGCAGGATACCTCTCCTTTAAGCATTAAAGTGTTTGATGGAATTGGACTTGATGGAAACGGGGATGGAAAAGCGAACAGCGATGACGATGAGGATGTATTATTCACGTTTGCTCAATACTTGCTTCATTACGGCAGCAGCATTGATCAATTAAAAATTGCTTTATGGGACTATTATGGCCGAGATCAAACCGTTGGAATCATTTCATCTTTTATGAAGCTATATCAGCACTATGGCCATCTTGACCTCGGAAAGCATGCTTTCCCTCTTCCGGTTGGAGCTGACTACAGCTACCGGAGCACATGGGGAGATGCAAGAGGATTTGGAGGCAGAAGAATTCACGAGGGCACGGATTTATTTGCCCATTATGGACTTCCCGTTCGTGCGACATCGTATGGCGTGATTGAAATGAAAGGCTGGAACCGCTTTGGCGGCTGGCGGATTGGTATTCGAGATATTCATAATCATTATCATTACTTCGCTCATTTAAATGGCTTTGCAAAAGGACTCAAAACAGGTCAAATTGTTGAACCCGGACAGGTCATTGGATCTGTCGGAAGCTCCGGTTATGGCCCCCCAGGCACAGCAGGAAAATTTCCGCCGCATCTTCACTATGGCATGTATAAAGACAACGGCAGAACTGAATGGTCATTTGATCCATACCCTCATTTAAGGGCGTGGGAAAGAGCTGAGCGGAAACGCAAATAAAAAAACAGCCCAATCATTCCTTGGGCTGTTTTTCATTATTCTTTCTTCTCCTTTTTCTCTGGGAGAACAATCGATGGAGCGCCTGAGTTTGTTCCACTGCCGTTATAATAATCTGGTACGTCCCCTTGAACGGCTTGTATGGAGACGGGAACTGAGTTCTTGACCACGATTGTTTCAGATGCAAACGGGATGATGACTCTCACCTTGACCTCGATCAGAACACTAATATCAATCAAGGCATTGTTGATGCCATAGGGCTTAATATTTTTTTCAACGTCCGTATGCGGGTCACCAATGACACTAAAGCGTACAGGCACTTTTGGCCCTAGATTGGCGATGAGTGCATTTCCGGACGCTTGCCCAAGCGGAATGTTATATATAATGCCGTCATGTCCATCTGTTTGATCCTTTAACGCTTCTTTTGCCTCTTTTTGAAAGTTCCCCTTTTCAATGTCCTCTAAATTTTTTTGAAGATGACGTGACAGATCAGCCATTGCTTTCGATGTTGCCTGCGCATTAAAATCGATGGTCGTTACTTTTCCGTTCTCACTTGTATTCATGACCACCATATCCTTCATATTCTCCTGATCGTCTGCAAAGTCTTGAACAGAATATTGAATCAGATGATTGGCGATACGCTCTGTTTCTAGTTCAGCAATGTGAATAAGGGTTGGTTTAATTGAACGGTTAATAAAAAATAGACTAATGACGGTTGAGAGTACAAAGAATAAGATTGCAAGCAGCATGACGTATCGAAATGGCAAAGGGCCCTTTTTATAGGGGCGATAACGGCGGTTCATTCTCAATAAAAAATCCCCCCTTCTCCACTACAAGTGTATGCAGACAGGCGGGGGGATAGGAATCATCTATCCATTTTTATTTCACCATTTTTAATAATGCGTCTCTTCCATTGGTTCCAACTGTAATGCCTAGCGCTTCTGCGGCGTATGTCACAGATTCTAAAGGGGCATCAAGCAATTGCTCAATGGTCCTCACACCAACTGCTCTCCCTGCGATAATTCCTCTATCTGCAAGCTTTTCATTTAAGAGCCCGACATCCAGTGCACCGCACATAATATACCCATGTTCATTTGTCACCGCCATAAAATTCGTCTTCGGCAGTTTGACGGTGACGGCTGTAAAGGAATGTCCATCAATTTTAATAGGTGTTAAATTCACCAAATCCCTTCACTCCTCTCATCACAATCTATGTGACAAGAGGGCGAGTGTTGTTAGGCTAAAGCGGATTTCATGTGGTTTCCTTCAGGCGCCAAGTAAGCACATCACGTAAAAATTCCGGCATGAAATATTCAATGTGTTCATGGTCACGGATATGAGGAAATAGAGAGCCTAATGTATACATATCGACTGTGCCAACCGTATAGGAAGCGTCCTTTTTGATCAATTGATCATGTACAAAGACATCCTTTACCCGTTTGGTTTCGCCTTCTTCTACTGTAAAGGTGAGGCCGCTATACAGCATTTTCCCCATCAGCTCACCTCTAAAGCCGAAGCCCTTGATGCGCAGCTGTTCCATTTTTTCTTCACAGGCACGCCGAACGGTTTCGATGAGCTGTTGACCGGTAAGCGTCACCCGAATGGGATTAATGGGATGCGGGCAGATTCGGTGGACTTCTTCTCTTGTCACGATTCCTGCCTCTAATGAATCAAGCACCATACCTGCATTCATCATGCCGATATCTGCCCCGCACCAATCTTTAATGGCATCTGTTAAGAGCTGCGGAAGCGGGGATTCATCAAACCACTTCGTTTCTAACCTTGACTCAATCGCTGTTACTTTTTCCTGCATGAGGGCTTTGGCTCTTCTTTCTGCTTGCTGTAAGGTAGTGATGGCTTCATCTGATTCACTGATCAGCTGATCCACTGACTGCACCGTTGCTTTTTTCTCGATCAGCTCTTTGCGCGCTATGTCAATTGTCAGCTCGACACAGCCAATATAATGCCCATACTTTTCAGCGCATGCAAGCAGCACCCCATTGTTCATTTCACCCTGTTCTAACAAATGATGCGTGTGCGAGCCTAGGATGATGTCGATGTCAGGGAAATCACGGGCGACCTCCCGATCATGGATGATACCAAGATGGGATAAGAGCACAATGACATCCGCCTGTCCCTTCACTTCCTGCAGCATGACCCGTATGCTGTCAAACGGATCTGTAATGTCCCAGCCCAGCTTTTCATAGACGGGTGTATACGCAATGGTCACGCCTAAGAGACATATTTTCAGTCCGTTTTCCATTTGGATCATATGATAGGGCTTTGCCCACGATGGCCTTTTGCCTTTCTCAAATAAATTAGACAGGACCACTGGAAATTGTGCATGCTCGTACAATTGATCCAGCTGATCATGAGGCAGCGTAATGCCTTCATTATTCCCAATCGTGACCCCGTTATAGCCAAGCTGATTGAGGAGCTTGACGTTTACCTTTCCATAATCAGCTTCTGACACAAGGTTCACTCGGTCCATATGGTCGCCAATATCAAACAAGAGCATCTGATCGTGAACTTGACGCTTTTCTTCAATATAAGCTGCGATTTTTGGCCAGTTCTCAAAGTGGCTGTGCAAGTCGTTTGTATGATATAACCATAGCTTCTGCAGCATGTTGATCTCTCCCTCAAGTTGTCACTGAACCGTCATTCAGGTTGAAAGCCGCAGCTCTCAATTAACTAAATAAATCTAACTGCTTCGGAGAAAGGCTTGAATACGTAATATCCAGCAAATCAATCATCTGCTGGCCATTCGCCGCTGCATCTCCGCCGGAGTTATTATTAAACACGACATAGACATCTTTTGATTGCTGATGCAGAATGTCGAGATTCTTTTTCCACTCTTTTAATTCAGCTTCATTATATAAATATAAGTATCGCACTTCACGCCAATTCTCATGGTCTGCTGGGTGAAGCCAGCCCTGTTTATTTCTTCCGTGAAAACGGACCAATGTTTTATCACGGTGCGTAGCTTGTATGACTGGCGGAATGGAGCCTTCTCCAACTTGCGGCTCATCACAAACAGAATGAATCCATCCTTCTTTTTCCATAAAGGACAAGGTCTGCTCATAAAATTCATCTGAGAACCATGTGCGGTTACGGAATTCGAGGGCACATGGAATGTCACCCATCTTCTCTTTACACCATCTTAAATAGTGGACGTGCTCTTTTTTGCAATCAAACCATGGTGGAAATTGAAACAGAACCATGGCTAGTTTCCCTTCACGAATGAGCGGAGTCAATGAAAGAATAAATGCGTCAAACATCTCTTCCTTCGAAGCAAACGGAATTTCGCCCCTCTGATGCCCGGTCATTCCTTGATATGCTTTCACGACAAATTGAAAGGTATCTGGCGTATCCTTGATCCACTTTTCATGATTACGCTCAGGCTGAACCGCATAAAAGCTGGCATCCAGCTCCACAATGGGAAACGTTGATGAATAGTGAAACAGCTTTTGAGCGCTGCCGATTTTCGGCGGATAAAGACTGTCATGGTCTCCCCAGCCAGTTAATCCGATATAAATCATGTTTCTCACCTCTTGCCACTCTCATGTATAGACGGCTTCCTCACATGAAAGCCTTTTTCTCTTGTGATACCCATATTTCTGAAAGAAATTCTTCTGTCTACAACATATCATATTTGCCCGTAATTCTGAATGAAGATGACTGACGGTACGTGATTTTGTCCTGACGCTCTGTTTGTTTGTGATATTAGTTGACAACTTTCTATCTAAAATGATTTGAGCTGATAACATAAATTGCATATCAGAGAAGTTACCAGTGATTGTCCATTTATTTATTCATCTTCACCAAGAGCTTTAGTTCTCAATAAAGGAGACTTAGTGGATATGAACATAGACGATAACCAGTTTGAAGCATTGCAAAAAATCGCCGAAAGGATTCTCAAGCCTGTCTATTTGTGTAACCAGCATGGACGTATTCTCTGCAACTCGCACACCATGATCACGAGCCCAGATTGGATTCGCATTCTCCCCTTTTTCCAAAGAAGGACACCCCATTATTTTTCGATGATATATGCGAAGCAAACCTTTTCCGTCTTTCCGATTGATCTAACCGAACAAACATGTGAGTATGTGGTCATCCCTTCCTTCATTCCTCCGCTGGATGAAACACTGCAAGTCTTCATTGCACAAGCAGTAAACGAAATCTCAATTGCGCGAATGAGACAATATACTGCCCAGCAAACGGCCAAGCGTGCCAGAAATGAAGGGTTTCGCAGATGGATAGAGGGTGCATCGTATTCTCAGCAAGACGCTGCATACATTGCGAAGACGTTTGGATTAAACGTAGAAAACAGCTATCTATGTATGATCTGTCAGCTTGATCATTGTCATGAAACCACTCATTTTTTGAACCAGCAACTGATGTTAGATCAAGTCGTTGATCTACTTGACAGCGCACTTCCAAGCTCTCCTTTTCCTTCCTTTCTGTTTGTCAAAGGTGATATGGGCATTGTATTAATGGAAGAGACAGGAAGTTGGTCAGAGATGAGTGGCAGACTCCTCTCTTTTTTGAAACAGTTGCAGATGCTCGTTAGCATACAAGCGAATCACACCATTTCCTTTGGCGTGAGCTTGACTAGTTGTCGCATCACCCATCTGTCTGAGGGCTACAGTGAAGCATTAGAGGCTCTTCAAGCCGGACATCTCTCGTCGCAGGCGGAATATATTCAGTTCTATCAGGCAAAGGATGTGCCAGATTTATTGAAGCTTATTCCAAGAAAGGATTTAGTCACGTTTCACCAGATGCACCTTCACCCGTTATATGAAGCTGGTCAAAACCTCCTCCACACCTTATCTGTCTATTTAGAAACGCATTGCCACATTTCAGAAACAGCGAAACGTTTGTCTATTCATCGCAACACGGTCATTTATCGATTGGAGAAGTGTGAGGAGCTGCTTCGGATCAGCTTAAAAGACCCTGAAGCCACATTAAGGCTGCGCTTAGCATTACGTATTCAGATGCTTCTCTCACACCATCCTGATTGAATGTTTTCTGCCGAAGCTTCATATAGTTTGGAGGAGAAAAGTGATACACGAGGAGGCAAAAATCGCTTTGCAGATATTTCGTTGAATCAGTGGATGGCCTTAACCCCTCCTCAATTAGTGAAAGAGCATTTACATGTAGATGATGCCATGATTCGTGCGCTTCATAAAGAAAAATCACCTGTCGTTACATATAAAAGGTGATGACCATTATAATAAAACCGATCAATCTGTGCTGATCGGTTTTTTTATAAACAAATTTTAAGAAATTGCAGAAGTATGCTGCACTTTTTTCCCCCACACGATGGATGCAATGAAGCTTATGCAAAGCACTAGTGTTCCGAGCATAAAAGGAAACTCAATATTCACATCAAATAGTATGCCCGCAAGGCTCGGCCCGACGATATTGGCAAGGCTCATAAAGGATGTATTGAGACCGCCCGCTACTCCTTGCTGATTACCTGCCATTTTGGACAGCAATGTATTGAGAGCTGGACGAACAAATGAAGTAGCCGACAAAAATAAAATAGAGCCTGTAAAGATCAGCCAAAAGGACGGCGCAAAACGGCAGACGATGAGCATCAAAGCCGCTCCTAGCAGTGCATAACGCACGACGCGCATTTCACCAAATCGTTTCACACAGGCATTCACCAACGCACCTTGGACAAGCACGCCAGCAAGACCCGCAACCGTAATCACAAACGCAATATCCTTCGGTGTAAATCCATGTTTTTGGTCTACATATAAGCCGAAAATCGATTCAAAGTGAATAATGCCAAAATTGAGGACAAACGCCAATATAAACAAAAAACCGTAGGATGTCTTTAAAGCTTGCATCATTTGCACAAAAGGGTTGAAATGAATGTCTTTGTTTAACCGCGCTTCTTCCTGCTTTTCCTTTGTTAAAGTTTCAGGTAAAAACAGGATGGATAATAGGGTAGAAAGAGCTGCAAAGGAACCTGCGATGAGAAAAGGAAAAGCGATCCCATACTCGACCAAATAGCCGCCTACGCCTGGTCCAATAACAAAGCCTAACGTCATTGCTGCACTAAATAGCCCCATTCCTTTCCCTCGGTCCTTCTCACTTGTGATATCAGCAATGTATGCAAACATGGCTGGCATGAGTAAAGCTCCGGCCGCACCGCCTAAAAAACGTGATACAAACAGCATCCACAGCTGATCAGCAAATGCAAAAATAAACTGGGCAATGGTAAAGCCGGCAATCCCGGCAATGATCAATTTTCTACGTCCAAATCGATCGGTCAGTGCGCCTGCAACCGGCGATAAAGCAAATTGTGTAAGACCTGTTGCAGCGACAAGAAAACCGAGTGTTTTTCCTGTTGCGCCAAAGGCTTCAATATAACTTGGCATGACAGGGACAATGAGGCCAAAGCCAAGCATGGCAATAAAAATATTGAGCATCAAAATGTATAATCTGCCCATTTTCTTCATATCAAAAAACCTCTTTCTCCAAAATAAATGAAAATGATGTCAAAAACTCAGAACTTCTTCAGTATAGCGATATCACTGTCTATAAGTCTAGTTTTTCAAAAATTAGTTTTCTTTTCCAATTAAAAAATACCCGCAAATAGCGAGTATCCGTATGACTTTATTCACCTTGTTCATAGATAGAAAGAGCCGCCTGAAGCCCTGCTCCGCAATGGATGGATGCACCGTGTTTGATTAGAATCGCTTCCAGCCCTGCTAACACAAACAGCACGTTTTCTTTTCTGCAGCTATAGCCCATTGTGCCAATTCTCCATATACGTCCGGCTAGCGGTCCAAAGGAGCTTGCGATTTCAATGCCAAAATGCTTAAGCAGATCGGCACGTACCGCTTCTCCATCAATACCACTTGGAATCTCAATACATGTCACAACTGGCATTTTACAATGTGGATCACCGAACAATTCAAGTCCCATCGCTTCAAGACCTTTCATCAAGGCTTTCTCGTGATATGCGTGCCTTTGAAAACGCTCAGACAGTCCTTCTTCCAGCACAACACGAACCCCTTCACGAAGTGCATAGAGCATCGTTGTCGCTTCTGTATGATGATTTAATCGTCTAGGGCTCCAATAATCCTGGAGCTGGCTGAGATCAAAGTAATTGCTTTTAATTGGAGAAATATCCATTTGCTCCTGCAATTCATCCTGTGTCGCAATTCCCTTTTCCACTTTCTTTCTCGATTCAACGACAGCTGCCACCCGGTCATTATACGTGATAGGTGACATGCCTGATGGAACAGACAAGCACTTCTGCGTACCGCCAATCGCCGCATCAATCTTCCATTCGTCCACTTTCACCTGGGCCCCGCCAATGGTTGCTACAGCGTCTACAATGAACAGTGCATCGAGTTCTCGGCACGCTTCACCAATTTGCTCAAGCGGCTGCAACCGCCCCGTGGATGTTTCACCATGGACCATCGCAACGATTCTAGGCTTGACCTGCTTCATTTCCTGAATGATATCGCTAGGATCAAAAACCGTTCCCCATCCACATTCCATTGTATGTACCTCAGCACCATAGCGCTGTCCTATTTCAATGAGCAGATGACCGAAGCGGCCAAAGACAGGCACAAGCATTGAATCACCCGGCTCAATGACACTGGCAAGCACAGCTTCAAGCCCTGAACGAGACGTGCCGTCAATCGGAAAAGCCCATTCATTTTCTGTTTGGAAAAGCGACCGCAATAAGGTCATCGTTTCATTCATGATATGTGTAAATGCTGGATCAAATTGACCGAGAATTGGGGTACTCATCACACGGAGCACTCTCGGGTCTACTTCAACAGGTCCTGGTGTCATAATCGTTCTTGAAGGTATTTGCAGTTCTTTCACGTTATCCATCCTCTCCCTCGCTGTCGTCCTATATGCCCACTTATACAGCAATGCTGTTAAAATAGCAATCTCATTTCCTACGAATTCATTACATAACATTTACGATAAATCCATTTATTTCTTTCTGACAATATGATAGAAATAAAGAGAATACATTCCCTATTAAGGAGGAAATCGAATGAAGAGAACCTTATTTGGAACTGTGGCTGCCGGAATCATGATATTCGGCACGTTAGCCGCCCCGCTGCCTCCAGCTGCGAAAGCTCAAAGCTTTACTCTGAATAAACCGAGCCAAACCATCACATTTTCCCCGTTACAGCTTCAAAACGAAACATCTGCACAACAAGCGAAAACAGCCGCTACAAGTCAAATCGATTTCTATTATCATTCTGCTAATGGCAAATCAGGACCCGCTCTAAAGAAAGCTTTACACGATATTATTGATGATCATAAGCAGCTATCCTACAGCCAAGTTTGGGATGCCTTAAAGAAAACAGATGAAGATCCAAAGAATCCAAGCAATGTGCTCTTGCTCTATAGCGGTGTCTCTCGCTCAAAGCAAGCGAATGGCGGAAATGTTGGCCAGTGGAACCGGGAGCATGTCTGGGCTAAGTCACACGGCAACTTTGGGACAAGCCAGGGCCCCGGTACAGATCTCCATCATCTGCGGGCAACAGACGTGCAAACGAATAGCACACGTGGAAATTTAGATTTTGATCTGGGCGGAAATGAATACAAGGGGGCACCGGGTAATTTCTACGACAGCGACTCATTCGAACCTCATAGCCGGGTGAAAGGGGATGTGGCAAGAATGCTCTTTTATATGGCAGTGCGGTACGAGGGCGATGACCGCTTTCCAGATTTAGAATTAAACGACAAAGTGAATAATGGAAGCGCCCCTCTCCATGGCAAAATGTCCGTACTTCTCAAGTGGCACAAACAAGATCCAGTCGATCAAATCGAACGGAACCGCAACGAGATCATTTATGAAACGTATCAGAACAACCGCAATCCCTTTATCGATCACCCAGAATGGGCAGGCGCGATTTGGGAATAAAAAAGAAGGGCACTGCTATGAGCAAGCAGTGCCTTTCTTTTTTTCAAGCGGACAGACAAGACAATAATCGAGACTCTCCGATTTTTTCTCGAGCTTATAATACATACAGCAGGTCTTTCGGTCGGATGTTTCTAGTAAACTGTCATCTAAGTTTAAGCTGTGATGAAATGGATTTTGTTTTGCTCCGAATACATCACCAGCCGCTTGCTTCAGATACAGATAATCCTCCCGCACGCGCTGCTTCACCGCAGGCTCTTCGGCTTCCCGCATCATGCTGCGATAAAGAGAATTGATACGAACCGCTATATTCTCCCACAAAATGGTATACGGAAGTCTTGAAGTGCGCTTCAGCACGTCTAAAAGAGGGGTAACACACTCCGTAAACAGCGCATGCACAGCCTGCTCTCTCCATTCATGCCGATCTCCTTCTAGTGGAACAAACGAACACAAAGACTCATCAATTTCAATTTTCCGATCCTCTCTAAAGGCACATGCCTCCGGTGAAAACTGATAGACACCGTCATACAGCGTCATCATGTACAAAGAGGAACTGACGGCTAAGTAGGCATAACGCTTTGAAAACATCGACGCTGCTACCGCCACATTCGGTGCATGCATGGCTTCCTTTTCAGCCTCTAATAAACGCAGGACAGATGCTTCTGAAAAAAGCGCAGCAAGTGTGCGGTCAGATGTCATTGGTCCATTTGTGATGTGTACCCCGAAATCAAGTAATTCTCTCTCAACCCACTCTGGCCTCATATCAAAACCTCCATCTTTCGTTTATCGATTTCGCTGCTGGTATAACAAATAAATAAAGAACGGTGCACCAATTGCAGCCGTGAATACACCTGCTGGTACATCTAACGGTAGAAAAGCCGTTCTAGCTACTAAATCTGCCAGCATCACGAGAATACTCCCAACAAGCGCAGATGCCGGCACCAGCGCAATGAAGGAGCGGCCGATGATCATCCGTGCGACATGCGGCGCCATCAGTCCAACAAATTCAATGCCGCCTGCAAAGGCAACAGCAATCCCCGCCAATGTCACACTCATCAGCAGAAAGAATAACCGTTTTGCCTGCACTTTTACCCCGAGACCTGTTGCGAGATCATCTCCAAGCTCCTTCACATTCATCGTTCTTGCTAACACCATGACAATTGGTAAAATGATCATGACCCAAGGAAGCATCGACATGACGTCCTTCATCGTAGAACCATATAAACTGCCCGTCAGCCAAATATATGACTTTGTCGTCGTCATCGTATCACTAAGAACAAGAGTAAACGTCACACACGCCTTCATAATGGCAGAAATCCCGATGCCCATTAGGACAAGTGTGATCGGCTTCACCCCTTTTTTCCATGAAAGCAAATAAATCAGACACGAAACAGCAAAAGCCCCTGCAATCGCCCATAAGGATTGATACGCAATAGGCACAGTGCCCATCCAAAAGACAATAAACATAATCGCACCGAACGAAGCACCACTCGTAATCCCAATGATGTCAGGCGATGCAAGCGGATTGCGGATTAACCCTTGCAAAATAAGTCCTGATACCGCAAGCGCGGCCCCCACTAAGACAGCCAGCAATGTTCTTGGAATTCTCAGTGTATTGAGCACAAAGGTGTTTCCCTCTCCCTGACCGATTAAATGAAGCAGCACATCCATCGGCTGAATAAACCGGCTGCCCATACAGAGACTGAGAATAAATAATCCAAAAGCAACGGCCGTCAATAAAAGTAAAATCAAAAACGTCCGCTTTGAAAATTGAAATGAAATGCGCCCGCCCTTTGAACGCACTGTATATGTTTTAGCCACCTGTCTTCAACCCCTTGCGCACGAGATAAACAAATAGAGGCGCTCCTGCTACCGCCGTCATGACACCAATCGGTACTTCCTGCGGCATGATCAGAAAACGAGCCGCAAGGTCTGCGACAAGTAAAAGAGACGCCCCCACTACTGCACAATACGGAAGTACCCAGCGGTGGTCAGGTCCGACAAGCTTTTTCACAATATGCGGCACTAGAAAACCAACAAACCCAATCGATCCTGCGACAGCAACGGAACCACCCGCTAAAAAGACGACGAGAACTCCCATCGTGATTTTCAGCACCAGCGTACGCTGGCCAAGTCCCTTTGCAATATCATCTCCTGACAAAAGGACATTGATGGAGCGTCCAAGAAGCAGCGCCACAACTGTTGCACCTAAAATATAAGGCAAAACAGGCAGCAGCATATCAATGCTTCTTCCAGACACTGAACCCGCCATCCAGAACAGGATGCTTTGAATCGACTGTTCATTCACGATTAAAAGACCTTGTGTAAAGGACGCAAACAGTGCAGATATCGCCGCACCTGCAAGGACAATTTTGACCGGTGTCAATCCATCTCTTCCAATGGAGCCCAAGAGAAAAACGAGCATCCCTGCAATCGCAGCACCTAAAAAGGCTGTCCACATATAGCCTGTTAATGACTCTGTTGAAAAGAAAACAATCGAAATGACGATAAAAAATAGTCCACCTGCATTAATGCCTAACAAATCTGGCGCCGCAAGCGGATTTCTCGTTAATGCCTGCATCAGTGCACCTGAAATGGCTAGACTTGATCCAACAACCGCTGCAATTAAAGCTCTTGATAATCTGGATGTCATGACAATGACACTGTTTGGATCCGATTCATCAAAATGAAGAAACGCATGGATGGTGGCTTTGAGGGAAATCGAGGTTTGCCCAAGAGATATGCTCAGCATAAAAAAGACCAACATCAATACAACGAATCCAGCAAAAAGCAGCGCCTTGCTCGAATCCTTTTTTAATAAACTTCTCATCTGATTCCCGCTTTCAATCTGTTATGGAAAAAGGAGAAAATGGTTTTTCACATTTTCTCCTCTGCTATCCTTATTTATCAATTCCGAGACGATCATAAATATCATCAAGCATCATGTTTGCAGCAGTGATACCGCCTGCCATGTTCCAAGTGATTTCATCGACTTTATGCACTTGTTTCGCTTTCACTGCGTCAAGCTGCTTCCATAAAGGATGACTCGTCCACTCTTTATATGCTTTTTCAACCGCTTTATCCTGATCATCCATGAAGTAATAGATCACATCTGCATCCATTTGCGGAATGCTCTCTTTGTCTGTCAGTGTAATGATGTCTTGCTTTTTATCTTTGACATTCTTAGGTCCTTCAAAGCCTAGCTCTGTTAAAATGGACCCTGCGAATCCAGTTTGATAGATTCTAGCATGATCTGCCCGGAAGTTCACCACAGACACACTCATTGGCCAGTTTTTGATGTCTTTTTTCGCTTTTTCTTTGAAATCAGCGACACGATCATCCCACTTCGTTAGCAATTCTTTTGATTTGTCTTGCTGATTTAACGCTTCACCCATTAATTTCACTGTATCTTTAAAAGTGAATACTGTTTCTGTTGCTACAGTTGGAGCGATTTCTTTCAGCTGATCAAAAATTTGCTCGTGGCGGATTTTTGATGCAATGATTAAATCTGGGTTAAGCTTTTCAATTTCCTCTAAGTTTGGCTGAGTTTCCTGCCCAACAATTTTGACATCTTTTAAGTCATCTCTTAAATATTTATACGTAGGTGCTTCAAGCCATGATTCAACAACACCCACTGGTTTAATGCCCATAGCGACTGCTGCATCTGTTGCTCCTTGGTACAGCGTCACCACACGTTTAGGCGATCCTTTTATTTCAGTTGAACCGATAGCGCTTTCAACGGTTCTTGTTTTTTCTTTACTAGCTGACTTGCCTTCACTGTTATTGCTGCCGCAAGCTGCAAGTAAAACGATGGAGAGCACAACTATTAGCGACCAAAAAGATTTTTTGAACATGTACCTCACCTATCCATTCTATATGTAGTCATATCGTTTGATAACGATTCTCATTATCACACTATGATTTTATCATAGAAAAGGATGGTGTCAATGTAAATTTTTAAGAAAAAGGGAGAGTGTTGACTAGTTGTTCATACTAAATAGAACGATTCCACATTTGGATGGTCTTTCCAATATGTTTTCCTGCTTCTAGTAACACCGACAAATGGGTATGTCCATCCAGCACTTCATAGACTGATTGTTGTTTGATCTCTTCATGTGGTAGCTCATGATAGGCAGGAAATTTTTCTATATCATACAGCTCATCCTCGCTGCCTACTAACATCGCATAGGGCCGATCCATCATCGCAAATTGTTTTTTAGGTGCAGACGGGGTTAAAGCAAGTGATAGATTGACGGTGATGGCTGTCAATAGAAGCGGATCCTGCTCGACTGCCCATGCTGGATAATGAAAACGCACGGCTTCAGAATGACTCATCAGCAACCCTTTTGTCATGGCAGACAAAACGAATTTCCATACTTGAACGGTCGCAAAAGGAATTTGATCAGGTCTTGCAGTGTCTGATTGATAGCCAAATTCAGGTGCAATAAAAAAGTAGCCATCAACTTCTCTTTTTTTCGGCCAAGATATGTAGTTTAGCAGTAATCCTGCTCCAGATGAATGCCCGCAAAGATAAACAGCTCCCTTATGCTGCTGTTTGACCGCATCCACAAACTGCGAAATATCTTGCCACACATCTGTGATACTAGGTGTATCACCCTTTTTTCCATCAGAATGGCCGTGACCTCTTAAATCGATTAAAAACGTATTCACTTGAAAATTATGCTGAAGCGTATAGGCGATATGCTCGTAACCAGCCAAACTATGAGCACCACCGCCATGAATCAAGATCACATTGGCCTGCGTCTTCTCTTCTGATAAAAATGGATAATACGCAAGGCTTGTGCCGTCGTGTGATGAAATGAATTGTCTTTCTGGAATATGGACAGGGGCTGCCTGCTGCATACTTGTCAATGAGAATGGTTCGTTCTTGATGTCTGTCAATTTCTCCGCTCCTTCAAACAGAAACGAGAATGGCCAGCCGCGCTAGTCATCTTCATTCCTATATCCTAATGAGTGATATTTCGAAATAAGAATAATTTACTTTCAGTGAAAATAAGAATCGTACTCATATACTGACGGTTCGGTGCTTTGGAAATGGGCACAATTCTCGTCAGAACGAGCAGTTGTTCAACTAGAATATTTCGTAAAAAAACAACCTGATCGAACCATGTTCATAGAATGATGAATATGAATGGAAAGAAAAGGCTTCTAAAGCATACCATAAGAATCCGTCCATCAGGTAAACCACTTTTGAATATCCCTGTTTCTTCTTGCGATCACTCATCACTACAACATCTTAATGTACTACTTTAAAGATGGAATGTTCACCTCCTCAATACCAATACATGAAAAAAAGACGAACGGTCATCGTTCGTCTTCTTCCCTCACTTCACTTCTTCATGCTCCTGCGCGGTATGTCGTTTATTGGCGATAAAGAGTGCACAAGTCATCGCAAGAATGGCCAGCGCCCACCAGAACGTCGATACAGCCTCTTCATGATCGATGATAATCAATCGGATGACAGCTGTGATACCAATATAAATAAAATAGCGAAGCGGAAAATGAAAGTTTGATTTAAAGTATTTAATAATTAAGGCTATAAACTCAAAATACATAAAGAAGATCAGCAGTTCTCCAAGCATCCCATAATAGCTTTCTCCTTTGTTAAACAAAGTCTTGTAGACGAATTGGACAATATACCAAGTTTCACTAATTAAGAGGACGCTTAAAGCAATGGCTAGAAAGAACAGACAGATATTCAGAAGGCCTTGCAAGAGATCGGGTACCTTTTGGAAGTTGTTGAATCGTTTCATTGGGTAGTCTCTCCATTCCATATTATTCATTTGTGGTCTATATTTTGATGTGCCAGAATCGCAGCACGATGTAGTAAATATCGTTCTTTTCCATCCTTTCAAACTGCCCGTGCATGCGGGACATCATTCGTTTTATGCTTCGTTCACCAAGTCCAGTGCTTTCCTGCGTGTCATCTGTCTCTTTTATCGCATTGCTGACGTGAATCTCAAAGATTTCTTGATCGGATAAAAACGTGAGATTGATGTCTTTTTTGGGATCGGCGTATTTAAGTAAGTTGGACATCAAATTATCAAACACTCGGCCAAGCTCCTCGACATTCACGTTGATATAGCTGTCGGGCAGCTCTCCTAACAGGTGTACTTTGAATTTCTCTTGATGCAAGATCGCCACCTGATCTGATAAGAGATCGTAAATGACCTCTTTGACTGCAACGGTCTCAAGCTCAGGTTCATGTTCTTTATCAAGTAGACAATAGGCAAACAGATTATCAGACAGATTTTTCAATTGCAGTGCTTTTTCATAAGCACTTGCTATATATTGATCTTTACGGGTATCCGCTCCAGCCTCCTCTTTTTTCGCAAACTCTAAATTCATCATCAGCGACGTCAGCGGTGTTCTCATATCGTGTGACATTTCAGTAACCAAGCTGCGGCTCTCTTCTTGTAGCTCGTCGATGGCTTGAAGCTTGTCCAGAAAAGCTTTACGAAGATCCTCAATACTTTTGGCAATCATCGCTAATTCGTCATGACCTTTCACCGTCATCTCATAGTCCAGCTCGCCGCCTTCAAGAATATGAATGTCTTGGTGAATCGTTTGCAGGTAGCGTAAACTTTTGCGAATACCGAGAAGAACAATAAGGAGAAAAATAAGTGTCGCTCCGAGCAGCTCAAGTGTAAAGGCAAGATCGTGGTAACGAGATGAATAGAAACCATCCACCATGACGCGGCCTTCACCGTCGCTAAACTGAACCGGAAACGAATGATGCTCGGCGTACTGGGTCACCTTTTCTTTTCCATACGCCGATTCATCCGCAGCCGAATAGATGGAGTCATATTGTAGCACTTCATCCTTGAAGATGGTCAAATTAATGTAATTCTCTTTTTTCACCCACTCACCAAACGCTTGTCGATCTGTTGAAGACAGCTTATTCTCAGAAACATAACGACTGAATTTTTGAATATATTTAGCTGACTCCTCCTCGTAATACTCGTCCGAACTCAAGTATCCGTCAATGAGCTCATTGGTGATCTTTTGCAGCGTCATAAAAACAAGACCGCTCACAATGGCAGCCGCCAAAATCAGCAATGCCAGCTTTTTGGCTAGTGTATATTTACGATGTGCCAAATCGGTATCCTCTTCCCCATTCCGTTTTAATATATACAGGGCGAGCTGGATCATCTTCAATTTTGGCACGCAGCTTTCGAATATGCACCATCACCGTATTGTTGGAACAATAGAAATAAGGCTGTCCCCACACGCTCTCATAAATATTTTGGGCTGAAAATATTTTGTTTCGCCTGCTCATCAGCAGCTTGAGCACACGATATTCTAAATCAGACAGCTTGATTTGCTGACTTTCTTTCCACACTTCATTAAATTCTTCGCTCACCCTCAGCTTGCCCCCAACAAGAAAAGTTTCTTCCTGCTCCTTCTTTTCCTGATAGACGGTGTACCTGCGTAATTGTGCAATCACTCTAGCATGAAGCTCCTCTTGTGAAAAAGGTTTTGTCATATAATCATCCCCGCCGGCGAGTAAGCCTTCGGTTTTATCGAATGTACTTGATTTGGCTGTCAGAAATAGAATCGGAACGTTAGAGGAGGCTCTCATCTGCTGGCACGTTTCGATGCCTGAAATGCCTGGCATCATCACATCCAAAATCACCAAATCGAGCGAATCGTTCACAAGCTTCAATGCTTGCTCGCCATTCATCGCTCTCAGCACCTCATATCCAGCACGTGTAAGGGATTCCTGCAAAAGGTCTCCAATATCTTGATCATCTTCTACGATTAATATTCGATGCGTCATGTCTCTCTCACCTCATGATACGTGATGTACTTTCTTTTATGTCTTTACTATATATCATCTAGCTATGTGAAAAGATACAGCATAAATCTTAACAGTTTATGAATATGACCATCTGCCATCAATTTGTCACATTCATTTTCAAAAAATTGGATCTTCATAAATTGTTAAGAATTGGGTCGTATATTGATTCATTGTAAGGATCGATGTGTTGATCCGAATGACATTTATCATAACAAGAAAAGGAGCATGGATATGAATGCAAACAAAGTAGCACACGGACAACCGATGAGTCTGCGGGATCGGGTTCATTTCTTAGACATTGTACGGGGATTTGCCTTAATGGGGATTATTCTGGTCAATTACTTTTTGATCGTGGATTCGGCGAAGGGGTTCGATATGGAAGCAAATGATGTTTTTCACAACTTGGTGAATTGGTTCGCCTCAGGGAAATTCATTACGTTGTTTTCTTTCCTATTCGGAGTTGGTTTTATGATTTTTATGGATCGAGCTGCTCAGAAGGTGGACAGCCCAAACAAGCTGTTTGCACGCAGGTTAACCATTCTCTTAGGAATTGGCCTTCTGCATGTCACCTTTGTTTGGATTGGTGATATTTTGACCTATTATGCTGCCGCTGGCTTTTTGTTACTTTTCTTTTACAAACGAACAGCTAAAACCATCCTATACTGGCTGATCACACTCTTTGTGATTCAATTGCTCACGCCTTTTTTCACGATGCTGCTTCATACCATCAGTGCAGGCTCATCGGGCAAGCCGGACTTTGCAGATTTTGATTTGACCAGCCACAACAGTCTGACTTATTTAGCGTCTATTGGTGACCGGTGGACAGATATGGTGACGATGGCTTCCAGTTCTTTTTCTACCGTCTATTCCATGTTCTTCATGTTTTTACTTGGTGTGTATTTTGTGAAAATGGAGTTTTTCAAAAACATGGAGGCGAAAAAAGCGATTTGGAATCGCATTTGGGTCATTTTCACAATCGCGTTTATGATTACACAGAGCAGTACGATCATTACGGCGGTCAATCCTGTTGAAAATACACTGTGGATGGACATGGCCTCTGCCCTTGAACAAAACGGCGGATTAACTGGCAGTATGTTTTATATGAGTACACTTGCGATGCTATTTCTGCACGTTCCTCAGCTGCGAGGTGCTTTAATGGTCTTTACCAAAGTCGGACGGATGTCCCTGACCTGTTATTTGCTTCACTCGATCATTGGAACCATGCTATTTCTAAAGTATGGAGCGGGGCTTGTCGATCATCTTCAGCCTGCTGGTACGTTCTTCATGGCTATTGGCGTGTATGTCTTCCTTGTGCTTTTCAGTACGTTATGGTTAAAACGGTTTAAGTACGGACCGATGGAATTTATTTGGCGTCAGCTGACGTATGGAAAGGTACATGATCAACCGAAAACCAATACATTCACTGCGGCGAAGTAACTCACCGTGATAAAAACAGATAAGAAAAAGGCGAACTGTAGTGGTTCGCCTTTTCTGAAGTCTTTTATGGTTCAATACTGGTCGACCATTTCTTGCAATTGATTCAGATAACTTTCTTTTAATTCATCAGGGTATTCAATTTTCACATGTTTCCCAAATGAGATCAAATAGTGAGTCATATACGATAATTCTTCTTGGTTGTATCCACCCATAATATAAGGAGTATCATCAACGATCTCCAATCTCATATTCGGATAATGATTCTTCAAAAACTTTTCTTTTCCTTGCTCCGTTAAACGACATTTAAATGAGATATCATGATAAGTTTTTTCGTACTCGATCTGCAGTGCTTTTAATTCTTCCTTCGTAAAGGTGTCTCTGCCTTCTTCAATGATCAAGTCCTTCATAAAGTCACATCTATAGATGTCCCACTTTTTATTTTGAACATCATATGCTTTGGTGAACCAAATCCCATTTCGATAAAACAACTCAAGAAATTGCAGCCTGATCCTTTTATTTTCATTTTGAGTATAAGTCATCTTCACGATTTGATCTTCCATCATCGCCTGTAAAATCAATTCCAATTGATTTTGTTCACTGACTGGTGCGACATTATAGTAATGAATCACATCCAAAGTCTCCGTGATCATTTGTTTTCTCTCATCAGACATTGTGGCAAACAGCTTTTGCCGAATTTGTGAGTAGGATTTTTTAAATGGTGTTGCTGACACCAAGTCTAAAGCTTTAAGCGCGAAAAAAATAGCTTGAACTTCATCGATATTGAAATAAATAGGAACCAATGGAGATTGTTTCACCAGTCGATACCCTCCATGTCTGCCGTTTTCAACGTAAAAAGCTAAACCCATGGACTCCAACTCTTCCATATCTCTCAACGCCGTACGTTTCGATATGCCAAATTCGGTTTCTAAATCTTTTAATTGAAAAGAGTACTTATCACTTAAAAAAATAAGTTCCTGATTTAATCGTTCTGATTTTTTCATTTGATTTTCCTTCTGAAAAAGGTGACATGTTTTGTCACCTTTATATTTTATACTCAGTTTATCAAAAGAAAAGGAGCATGTATATGCAAACATTAATCATTAACGCGCACCCTGATTTCACTCATCGAGAAAGTTATTCAAACAAACTGCAAACACTATTTTTAGAACAGTTTAAAGAAAGATTCCCTCATGATGAACCTACAATTTTACATTTACATGAAACTGAAATTCCTCGTATCGAAAAAGACCAGCTGCTACGTATTTGGGATAAGCAAGCATCCGAACAAACATTAACAGCTACCGAAGAAAAAATCGCTGCTGCTTCATCTGCTTTATTGGCTCAATTCAAAGCACATCATCGAATTGTGATTGTGTCACCTGTTCATAATTTCAATGTGACTTCACGTATGAAAGATTATATAGATAATATCTTGATTGCTAGAGAAACGTTCAAATATACAGAAGCTGGTTCAGTTGGTCTGATGACTGACGATTATCGTGTACTTTTGCTTCAAGCAAGCGGCTCAATTTTCACAAATAACGATCGATATACACCTCTGGAATTTTCACATCATTACCTAAAAGAAATATTTCAAAACTTGATGGGGTTTCATCAATTTCATATTGTCCGGGCACAAGGAACAGCGATTTTAGAAGAAGAAACGATCTTGACATCTGCAGCTGACGATTTGTCTAAAGCCTTTGATGAGTTTTACTCACCTAGCGGGATGTAAGTTGTATTTTTTCAAAAACAAAAAGACCAAAAACGTTTGATATCACGTTTTTGGTCCTTTTTTTATTAACCGATAGAACCTTCCATCTCAAACTTAATTATTTTTGGGAATCACAAACATACATACGTTCCCTTTTTGGCGTGATTTCTGCGGTTTATATTTGTTTTACGTCATATAAAATAATAAGCCGTCATATGTTTGTGGGTGTTTTGTGGGCGCGCCCACATAAATATAAACTAATGAAGGAAGTGAAATACATGAACATAAATAAAATAAGATCGATCCTTTATAAAACATCAAAATACCTGGGTGACGTCAACGCCGTTCAAAGAGGAAGCTATACAGGATCATCTATAATAATATGAGCAGGTTTCGCAAGAATCCCAAAATAGAGGACTTAAAAATAAAAACAGGTAAGACGAACAGTCCATTAGAAAAGCCGTTAGATATCTTATGTCAAGAAATGAACTGGCGTGGGATAAGGAAAAGCAGGAATGGCGTTTCAAATAAAAAAGAAGCCCCCGAAAAGGGCTTTTTCTAATGGGTTTTTCAAAACAGATATTAGTTTTATTTATACAATTCTAAATGAATTAACTCTAAAATAATTGTTTTACATTTAATTTTTAATAGTGTTTTAAACTGATGGACCATCTGCAAATCTACATATTTGAAAACTAGCACAGCTACCACCATTAGTTAATACTAAGTCCCTAGCGGTAGCTGAGGCACTTACCAATGAGATAGTAACTGGTGATCCTTGCACTCGAATAACTGTACCACTTCCCATGTTCCCTCCACTAGTTGCTGAATTACCTATAGATGCTGCATTGGTACCATTCACAGCCACACTAAATGCACTGGCACCAGTATTTTCAGCTGTATTCACAGTGTAAATCACAAGATAAAGACCAGGTTGATTGAGAGTAAATGCATTTGTTCCATTAAACGTAATTCCATTTCCTATTAACGCTAATGCATTAAAAGAAACTAAACCACCGGGTGCAATAGTTTGAACAAGATTACTTCTTGCATCAACAGAACTAGATAAAAAAGGTCCTGTTGGTCCGATATCTCCAGTTACACCAGTGGCTCCTGTTGGGCCGATATCTCCAGTTACACCAGTGGCTCCTGTTGGGCCGATATCTCCAGTTACACCAGTGGCTCCTGTTGGACCTGTATCTCCAGTGGTGCCGGTTACTCCTGTTGGACCGATATCTCCAGTTACACCAGTGGCTCCTGTTGGGCCGATATCTCCAGTTACACCAGTGGCTCCTGTTGGACCTGTATCTCCAGTTACACCAGTGGCTCCTGTTGCTCCGATATCTCCAGTTACACCAGTGGCTCCTGTTGGTCCTGTATCTCCAGTGGTGCCGGTTACTCCTGTTGGACCGATATCTCCAGTTACACCAGTGGCTCCTGTTGCTCCGATATCTCCAGTGGTGCCGGTTACTCCTGTTGGACCGATATCTCCAGTTACACCAGTGGCTCCCGTATCTCCAGTAGCACCGGTCGCTCCCGTTTCACCTGCAGCAGCTAACAATATATAATTTGGCGACGTATCCGGCGCACCTGCTGGAGGTTCTGAAGTGACCAAATACGTGCTTCCATCATATGTCACTACCTGACCTACTCTATAGGTTGATTCTAACGCTGGATCAAATGCCACGATTCCGGTTAAACCTACACCAGTCGCTCCTGTGGCTCCAGCAGGGCCTGCTGGGCCTCTTCTTCCTCTTCCCCCTGGCGGTCCTTGAATGACACAAACACAAGGATCTTTTCCGCAGCATGGATTTTTTACTGGTTTTACTGGTTTTACTGGTTTTCCTGACCTCCCTTTCTTACAACTGTCACACTCATAATCTTCATACGAACCATACCAACTTCCTCTTTTATTATGTTCCGAATGAGATGTATAGGTTTTTCCACAATGTCTACATCTTTTCATAAGATCACCTCTAAATCATTCTATGAAAAGGATATGATATTTGTACTATCCCCTTAATACAAATGAATCAAAAATCTAGATTAATAAATCATTTTTATTTTTTGTATTATTCCCCAAAAAACATTCGTACGAAATTAAAATAAATTATTCCCCCTCCACAAGAAAAGAAATAAAGATACAAAACACAAATAGAAAAGACCTCACCCGAGGGAGATTTTTTCTAGTGTGAAAAAAACCATGAGAAATGATTAAAGACATGCGGTATATACTATATGTAAGTGGTATTGGAAACGTGATTATTTATAAATTGGAGTTATAATCAATAGACGATTTGGATTGAATATGACAGGGGAACCTCCTCTAATGCTTGTGGATAAAAAAAGACCTCGCATCATGTGAGGTCTTTTTTTCATTTTGTTACTTATTTCAATACCTTTTTAAGAGCCGCTTTCGTTTTAGGACCATAGATGCCATCGGCAGCAAGACCGTGCATGAGCTGGAACCGCTTGACTGCATCCGCTGTTTTCGGTCCGTAATAGCCATCAATCCCGTTGTTTTTTGCCTTTTTATCCGGGTAGTAGTAAACCGCCGCTAGGGCTTGTTGTACAGCTTTTACGCCTGCCCCCTTTGTAAGAGGCTTTGTAACTTTTAAAATGCCATTAGGCAGGTTGTATGACTTTTTAGCAGGCTTGGAAGCTGCTGTTTTGGATGGTGTTGCTTTTGTTGGTTTAGCAGACGGCTTTTTATTTGTGTTTGCAACTGCGATCCCGGCTTTGAAGCTGTACCAGCGATTAAGTAACCTGCGGGGACATTCTTTCCCGCTCCAATGCTTATGCGGTACAACGTTTGCCAATGGAATCCCTTGATCCTGCATTAACTGGCGAATGAGCCATTGAGCGTTTTCTACTGCCTTCTCAAAATTTTCGTCTGCATTTTCACAAATTTCAATCCCAATTGACTTCATGTTGCCCGTTCCTCTGCCGTCTCCTGCGTGCCATCCGTTTTCGTTTAACGGTAAATGCTGATAGATGACATTTTCGTCCACAGTGTAGTGCCAGCTAACGGCTGTACTAGATCGTTTAACAAAAGCTGCGTGACTTGCTGCGTCTGCGCCCTTTGACGTGTTAGACGTGTTATGAACCGTAATATATAAAGGTTTCATATAGTTGCCTGGTCTGTTGCGGTTACTCTTTGAAATATAATCTTGAATGATTTTTACCATTGTTCATCTACTCCTTAAAATTGTTTTTTAGTATTTAAAAAAGCCGCCTGGGGCAGCTCTTATTTTGTTAATCCTTTTTGTTGAAGCGCTTCTTTTTGAAGCTGACCTTTAGATGTCACATAGTTATTTTTGAACCATGCCATAAGCGTTGTCACTAATGTAAAGACCATTGAGAAGGCAAGGTACAATGTGTCAGCCAATGATGTGACTTGGTCCTCACTGATCGGCAAAACAGGTTTACCGACCATGATTAAAAATTGGTTGATTAATGCCATAAAAAGAAGCACCGTACGGATCACAGTGCCTTTGTCGAAATTTGTCATATTCAATTCCCCATTTCAGTTATTTTTGGTTTCTTTCGATTCGATCTAATTTTTCGATTACAACGTCATATTTTTCACTGAATTTTGCTAGTACGTCATTTTGTGCGTCAATTTGTTCGTTTAGCTTGTTCTCACGTTCTTTAGTTGTATTGAGGACATAAAACAGCACCCAACAAAAAAGAACCGCAAACGGTCCCTGTGTCATTAAATACTGCGCCAAATCCATTTCCATAACTCTCACCTTCTCCCGCCATAAAAAATAAGCCTATACCTTGTATGGCTCACCTGTGATCTGCTCATATTGTTCGGGGGTGATTCTCCCCGCTGCTACTGTGTTATATACCATTTCTTTTGTCCATAATTCTCTATCATAAAAACCTTTAATTCTTTCAAACCAAATATTCATGATGCTTCACCTACCGCAAGCAAATAATAAAGTTCAGCTATTTCCTTCTGCATGATCTCCATTTCTGACGGCTGCGGCTTTGGCTGCAAGCTCTCTATATACTCTTTGGATGCTGATTCACTCCATGTTTTCTTTTTCTCATCATACAGGGGAAGATATAACCCCTCTGGACGTACATCTGTAGCGTTCTTAGGCAGCTCGTCATAATCACTTATGACATCTTCGCCTATATACATGAAATTTTCGTCGTAGTAGAAAATTTGCATTGTCAATCACTCCTTTACCACAATGGAATTTCTTCGTTTATTTCAATTCGTGTCACCTTCGAATTGTCATTTGCGTTTAAACCGTCAAATTTCAACGATCCGTCTTCCGCAAGCGTCAAACGGGCTGAACCATATGATCCAACCGTAGCACCCACAAAAACGGTTGTCGCTGACGGTTTTTGAGTAAAACGCGCAATGATAGTATCGTTCGCCGGGACTCCCTCAAAAGACCCCCGAAGATGTAAAGAGTTTAGACGTATTGAGAATTGAAGTGGGTTACTAGCAAAATGTTTTGTTGTACCTGTAACAAATGTGACTTGATTCCACGTGCTACTTAAATCTTTTTCGGTTAACATTCGATCCCAACTTTTAAGTTTCCCGTCCGTATGAACCGTTCCCCACCAATGAAGGTTATCTCCACTTCTAATGATGTGGTACGTTTTACGATTGTTGCCATTGTCAATGACGTAGATATTAAACCAAGACGAATCTGTTTTGCTTGGCATGTTGACTACGTTTGTGCCTACTGCATAGTAGTAGCCGGACGGCAGCGTTAAAATGTCCGTACCATTCGGCAACAATTGACTTTGTCCGGTTTCAGACAACATAGACGGGTTAGATAACCTTGACCAACCACTCCATACATTATTATTTAAGTAGTTGGTGTAGATGTTATTGGCGTAATCCGTAGCATATACCCAACCGAAACTTGCTTTACCATTTGTTGTGTCTGTCATGTGGAAGAAACCTCTAAAAGAACGGTGATTCGGCAGGTCTTTTGATCCTGCGATAGCATAGAACGTCCCTTGACCCAATCCATTATTGATAACTTCGTCTAAGATGCTTAAAGAAGTATCCTTAATTGAGATCAATGGCATACCGTTGTCTGCGGTGATCTTAGACAATTGACCATTATTCCATTTATCTTTTTCACTCTGGGATATTTTATCTTCTTCGGTCAATGAGGACATCCAAACTGTCCAAGTTGAATCTTGATTGCGTACTCTATAGAACGATTTTTTTCCATTCGTGTCATATGCAGTCTGTAAAAGAGTGCTACCATAACTTAACACTATCATGAATGATTTATTGACCGTTGGAGGTCCATTTAAACCCTTGTTATAGATAAGATAAAAACCGGTATCGGTTATCTCGTTGTAATCTGTGGTTTCGCTTGTCCCTTTATAAATAGGCTTACCATTGTTTTGAGTCAATCTATATAATTGACCATTATTCCATTTGTTTTTTTCTGCTTCTGAAACATGGATTTCGCTATTGTTAGCATGTGCGTTTACTTTATCTTGTGCGCCTTGTTTGGTTTCAAGCGCTTCGAGATCGTCAAGTTTCTCTTTCATCCTGTCAAGCTGCTCTTGAAGCTCTTTCGTGATCTTATCAATGTTTCCTTGCATATCTTCAGTTCGGTTTTGAATGTCGGTTTCAAGTTCTGCCGCCATGCGTTCTATTTGTTTTTTCAACGATTGAAAATCATCAATATAAAATTCCGCTGCCGGGGCAATGTCCCGGTCAATTAAATTTCGATCAATCTCGAATGTAAATTCATGTACCGATAAGGATTGTCCATTTCGGTAATACAAATTTAATGACGCTTGGACCTTTCCGAAAATCTTTATCTCATTACTGTCTAAGATGTATTCGGCGATCCCTTCGACTTTATCAACAAGCGTGATATTCCGAATGTTTTTCGATCCATTTGCAAACTTTAGTACGAGTTTTCCGTCAACCGCTGACAACGGAAGTGGCACACCATCTTTACGCACTTGAAAGACTAGCTTTGCTGTGCCAATGTCCTGGGTCGAAAAAACAATTTTTGAATCGTACACGCTTTGATCATAGGCATCAACCACGAAAGGCAGCACGCCATTTTTAAAAATTTGATTCGTCATGATTTCCCCCCTCAAGTAATATTTTCGACTGTACGTATTGGATCAACGCTATTATCGTTTAATGCTGATACTTTCCCTGCACCTTTTAAACGATTTCCATAGTGTTGGATGGATGAACATTTGCTTGTTAAATACATACCGTGTCTTCCAGTCTTTCCGTTTGCGGTGTTGTTACGGACGGCGCTGTTTTTCACCCCATCCATGAACAAAATAAAGTCGTATTCATCCCCTCGCTTGCCCGCATTCATAATTGTGTTTTTATCCACCTGTACATATTCCGATTCTCCCGAAACTGATATACCCGAGAAACCGATCTCTTCTAGCGTGTTGTCATCCACTGAAACATAATCGCAATTCCCTTCCTCTACTCGCACACCGTTCCCCTGGATGTCACGTCCTGTGTTGTGGTGAACTTTTCCCCGAGTGCTGCGGGTAATCAGTACGCCGTGGTGTCCAATGTTCTCCATGTTGTTATCATCAATAACAAAATGTTTGACGTCAGAAACATGAATACCGTGCCTTGTCGTGCCGTCAATTTGATTGCCCTTAATGACCACATGATCAATCGTTTGATAGCCTTTACGACCGTACACCTGGATTGCATGATCAACCGTCATATTTATAAATTTGTTGTTTTTTATTGTGTGACGCTTTGTCTTGTTTACTCTGCCAGTCGGATTTCCGTTTTTGTCTTGCGTATAAACAGTGCTGACGCTTGGTAATAACGTTCTAACGCCGCCGGAACAGTTTTCGAATGTGTTTCCATCAACAAACACATCTTGCCATTTGTTGCCTGACACCGCCCATTCTGTGCAATCGTAAACCTTGTTATTGAGGAATCTAATACCCGAATAGAGAACACCATCAGTGCTTGTATGTGAATCAATGGCTCTAGGATAACCCCCAAGCTCTGCTGATTTTCGGATAGTACAATTTTGCATTGTGAGGTTCCTTGTCGGTGTGTGATCATAAGCTCCAAACGCACCGAAGTTACTAGAGGAACGCATCAAATCAACTTGAACCGCTGCGGAAAACCATCTGTCTCCTACATAGTCCGCAAAACCTTCAAATGTCACGTTATCAATCAAGACATTTTCATTGCCCGCACAATCAAACGCATGACCACCACATACATTTCTCAAGGTAATATCTCGCATGATAATGCCGGATGCATGAGCAAAGCCGAAAATAGAACACTGCTCTTTGATTTCATGCCCCATGCTGTCGATAGCGCCTTGACCGTCAATGATCAAGTTTCCGTGGCCGTTATATCCGGTGAAACTCTCTGTGGAATCACCATTTACAAACATGCTGCCAACAAATCCACGCTTGATCGTTGCCCCTGCTTGTAAAGTGATATGAGTGTTTTTATAAATCCTCACTCGTTCACGCAGCGTGTAGCCTCCTGGGGGAATATAAAGCCAAATGGGACGATCTTTTGACAAATCAAGTGCAGTTTGAAGAGCTTTCGTAAAGTTGCCGTATTTGTTCAGAAACGGCTGCAAAGACACAATTGAAAGCATGTCATTCACTTTCTGCTCCAACCTATCAAAGTCATATTCAAGTCGGTCGTTTAAGGTTGGATGAATGGTGGCATCTATTGCAACCCGACCATCCACGACCTCTTTCACGTCATTACCGTCGTGATTTACAATTAAGTTAATCAATCTAGCCCATAAACTATTAAGCCAGTGACCAACGCTTTTCCCACGATGGGTAATATGCTCGGCTTTGTGTGCCGTCTCGCTTTGTTGGTGCCTCTCATCTGCTCTATTCAATTCATTCAAAGCATTTTCAGTGGTGCGGGCATTGTCATTCAGCTCTTGTATTAATTTTGAATGTGGGCTAGGCGTGTGCTGTTTCTTCAAATTAAACATGTGATCACCTTCTTATGAATAGCCGACAATACCAACCGATATTTTTGAAGTATCGGGCACTTGATCCGGCTTTATTTTTTTTCCACTCTGAAAAAAGGAAATGATGAATGTATCAGTTTGATTGTCTTCATAGTCGATTGAAGGCGTGATCCCGTTTTGTTTAAGCAATGCCGAACCGTCTACAGTCGCATAAACCATTTCATAATTTTCAGGTGTTTCAAATATCAAATCGCTTCCGTCTATATACACATCACCAGCAGAAGAACCCCACGATCCGCCTTTAAAGACCAAACTAAAACCCGCATTTTGCGGGCTGCCTGTTTTTCCTTTTTCAATTAGATCGGACAATTCGTTTTTTGCTGCTTGAATTTGAGCCAATAAACTATTTTTTTGTTCCTTGATATAGCGCTCTTGGTTTCTGATCCTTCGCCTGTCTTCAAGCTGCAAATCAAACATATCCTTCTGTACATTGGTAAAAGTCACATCAGGTTTTTCTGTCAAGTCTAACGGGTTATAAGTCATGCTGACGGCTCTTACATCATCTTCAAACGTGATACCATGTTCAGGTGTATCGGCTATAACATGCAGCGTGTCACCCTTGTTGAGTTCATCCTCTAACCCTTTTAGCTCTTCAACTTCAAATTCCTCAAAATCAATTGCCACGGTCACTTCCGGGAATGGATTGACTTTTTCTTCTAAAAGAGTGTTCATATCTTCTGCCTTTGTAACTGCATCATCTTTAATTGGTTCGGCCCATGTAGGCTGCCCGTCAATTAAAAAATCCTGTTCGTTTGGATGAACGAAAAGGACCGGCTCGAATACATATTTTTCATTTTCATTTTTATATTCCCGATATGTTTCAATGACGTTGTCTCTCAATAGATACATGATTGGGGCCGCTGTCTTCTTCCCTTTTGTATTGGGATTTTTGCTGTCTTTTCCTTTGAATGTAGCAATGACTTTATGTTTTTTATGTTCAAGACCTCTAATGATTTCTATCGTTTCTTTTTTAGGTGATTGATCTTTATAAACGCTGATCGTTTTCGTCTTATCGTCATCAATCTTAAATTCCCATTTACCACCTAATTTTGAAGTTAAGGTAACAAATCGGAATCCGGTCCCAGTGAAAGAAAAAGTAAAAGTGGCACCAGGCTTATTCGTAAAATCAGCTTTCAAAGCATCGTCATAAGACCACGTACCGGTTTTGCTCTCATAACCCATAGCGCTTTCACTTATCGTGTCTTTTTCTTCTTTTTGCTTGCCGAAGCCTCTGCCCCGTGTGGCCGTGTTGTCTTCTGAAATAGTAACCGTTAGACCGTTTATATTCGCTCTAGTATCAAGCGTTTTATTGATTTTCTTTCCTATTTTCTTGTATATATAAATCTCGTAATTATTCACATCAAGCTCGATTTTGTAATTTGAAATAATCGTGTCTATCAGTTCAATAGAAAATGCATCGCCAAACCCTTCATTTTTGACAGGTTTGATGTCTTTCGCATCATCCATAATTTTGAACGTGAATTTACTCCCTTTCAAGGCATGAGCAAACGCCTTTTCAAGTGTTAATTCGCCTTGAATAACCTCATCTACTCTGTTTTTTGATAGCAAAAAAGCATAAATATGAGTAGCTGAAACACTTTTAGACAGTACATCACCATCTTGAGTTTTTGAAAAATTTCGGATAACGTATTTTTGCCGCTTGTGTACCTTTTCATCCACAATTAGAAGGTTTCTCCCGACCAATGCCTCAAAAGATATAGGATCAATAAAGCCCGCTTCAATCTGTAATTCCATTGTTTTTTTGCCGTCAGTTCCATCCGTTATGCGGGGGCTGCTGCTGACTATTTCATATTCTTGTTTTGTTCCTTTATCTTGGACAAATAGTTGGTTCATGCTTACCCTCCTTTGTAGTAAAAATGAGTAATAAATTCAATGTCGATATACGTTGCACCCGTAATCACAAAGTCATTCTTACCTGGCATGAGTTCAGGAAAGCGACCTCTTCTTTCCACAGCTTGCGAGCCTTTAAAAACATACTGCTTTATCACGTTCAACAAGTTGTTTTTTGATTGAGTGCCTACTAATGTAATAAATTCGCCTGTTGTTTTGTTCTCAATTTTTATGTCTGAACCAGCCAAAAACATATTGACTGTATACTCATGATCAATAGGTGACAATCTCACATCACCATAGTTATAAACAGAAAAAGCCCTTTCTTTAAATCGAAAAGGCTGCTCTCTATAACGTTCAAAATTTCTTCCCATGAATCTCTCACTTTGCAATTCTTGTGGTGATCGGCTGTCGTGTACTGACTGGGAACACCCTTCAATGGCCGTAAGCGTGATTGTAAAAGTTCCACCCGTTTTTCCCTGCTCCTGACCAATGGTATATGCGTCATCACACACAACAAGCCATTTCCTTTCGGGCCGAAACGTGCATATGATTTCGTATGGATCAGGCCGGCCAAGATATTCATATACTTCCGATCTTACTAGATAAAAATGTTCTGCGTTTGCTGCGTCTATTGTAAGATCAACAAGTATTTTTCTTTCTTTCAAACGTGTAAAACGACTCTTTCTTTGTGTCTGAATACCGTGGCGGCTCGAATTTGTAAAGTTTTTTCTATCGAATGATGGTGCTTCGGGTTCAAAGGATGTTAGAAAGACATTGGGGAAGACATCATTTAAACGCTCCCCGTCAATAATAAGATCAAATTCAATCATCACCATCCCCCCATCAATACCGCTTTATCTTGAAGCTGCTTCATGCCGATTTTATTCATGACTTTCGCAAATGTTTTTTCGCCAACCTTGATGACACCGCCAGTGCTGACAATTTCACGTAAAAGCTCGTTTTGTTCTTGTAATAATGCGTTTGTTGTATCTTGTCTTGATGTCATCGGCTCCAAATTCATCCCGCTTGGTGCAGACTGTGGATTGACACCTAATTCAGCGCCAGCACGGGCCCAAATTGCTAGGCTTCTTTCACGATATGACGGGTCTGTTGTAATGATATGTTCGTCATATCCTCTTTCGTTCAGTGCAGCTAGTTTGGTGCCTCCTGCTCCTGGGGAAACGCCGCCCGCTGCGTAGCCAATATATTTCCCGCCTTTACTCATATTCACAAGACCAGGGTGTCTGTTGATCCCTCCGTATCGACTATTGAGATAATTTATCGCAGCTAGTATTTGATGAACAGGATTTCTTATATCTGTGAACCCTTTTTTTGCGTGCGCTGCAAATGTAGAAGGGATAAACTGCATAAGCCCTTGTGACGGATGACCCGCCTTTGCGTTGCTATCCCAATTGTTAACGACGGTCGGGTTTCCTCCTGATTCCTTCATCGCAATTGTCTGTAAAGCTCCTGCGAAAGAAGGAGAAATACCCGCAATTGAAATGGCTTGAGCCACCCATCTTTTCACGTTTTCAGTAGCGTTACCGCCACCAAAGAAAGAACCAATGGAACCTATGAGAGAATCAACACCACTGAATGCAAGTTTTGCAATGGCTTCTACCGGGCTGCCGCTCACATTCGTGAACCACGAAGGGAGTAAACCATCATTCAAACCGAATTTTTCAGTAGCCTTATTCCAAAGGAATTTCGGTCCTTTCATAATCCAATCAAAATAGTCTCCTAC
Organism: Bacillus sp. MZGC1; assembly: GCF_002998605.1. Taxonomy (NCBI): domain Bacteria; kingdom Bacillati; phylum Bacillota; class Bacilli; order Caryophanales; family Bacillaceae; genus Bacillus; species Bacillus sp. MZGC1. The sequence continues at coordinate 793,925 of NZ_PVRE01000001.1, read as the reverse complement.
ACCATTTTCATAACCAGGCATCCCATGACGTTTTAACACACGTTCCGTTTCTCTGTTTGGAAGAACGGATGACCCTTTTCTTAAATAGCGCAGCTCTGGACCGGAATTTCCTGACACATAGGTTCCGACTCCTGGCTCATGAATTAATTCACGACCCTTTTCACTCGTAACAGCAAGCCCGCCCGGGTGCCCTGTTGCTGGCGTGCCTTTTGCATAAGCTCGGTTTTCTAAATACTTACCCTTGCCGTCTGTGCCTAACTTTGGTGGGTTAGATTTTTTCTTTTTCTTATCTCCTCCACCGAAGAGACCTTGAATCCAGTTCCAAGCACTATTAACAATATCCATCATTTTTTCCCAACCGGTTTTTACTTCTCCGGTTTCGGTATTGATTTCATCAGCGTGGTCGCCTGCTTGTTTTTTCGCTTCTTTGACCACTTTTTTATGCATGTCCTTCGCTGTTGAAACAGAATCGTCACGCTGTCTTTTCGCCTCTTTAATAAGTTTGTTCGCCTGTTTCGTAGAAATTGATCCCGTTTCATCACGTTCACGGACAACGGCAGCAACCGTTTTATTATATTTATCATCAGCCTCTTTCACTGCGCCTTCTTTTGCTTTGATGCTGTTTTTAATGGTGTCCGCTGCTTGTCTCGCCGTGATACTTTTAGATTCGGTTTGTAATTTACTCATAATGGCCTTTTGTTCGACTTCGCTTTTACTCATTGTTTTAACGGCTGTTGTCATCATGCTTTTTTGAATGTTATTAATCGTTGTTTTTTCTTTTTGAGTAAGGTTTCTTTTCTCTGAACTCGCTTGGGTTAAGATCGCTTTTATTTTCGCTTCGCCATCACTCACGGATTTTACTTGCTCATTCTGTTTCTTTTTAACATTGTTTAAAATGGCTTCCTGTTCTTTTTGAGAAAGGCTTTTGCTGCCAGCCATAAATTTTCTAAGTGATTCAAAACTTTGATTCCCTTTCGTTTCAATGCTTTGTTTTATCTGATCACCCATCGTATTGAAATTTTTCACGATGTTATCAGCTGTTTCTTTTGAAACCTTTTGGCCTGACCAGTTCAATTGGTTTAATTGTGCGGTTGCTTGATCATTTAATTTTTTATAACCGAGAACCGATTTCGTGGTACTTTCAGATACCTTTTCCCCGAAGTCCTCAAGGGCGGGTATTTGCTCTTCTTTTAAATGCTTATATAGTTTATAACCGCCTTCGGCTAATAAAGACACACCCGTCACAGCTAAACCGACCGGGCCGCCAAATGCAGACATACCCACCCTTGCAACGCTTGCGACTCGGGCGACATTACCAAGGCTTTTAACCACACCTAGCGCCTTTACGCCAAATCCGGCAAATCTACCAGCTGTTTGAGCTGTCCCGGTTCCAAGGCTAGATGCAGCAGTCGTGGCAACTCGGGCGCCTCCCCTAAAATTAAATAAAGATTGTGCGCCTTTTGCGATCTCCGGTGCGAACATCGTTGCAACGCCTAACAATGAGCCCCACTTACCACCAAAGGACATCATTGCAGTACCGGCAAGGCCTGACGCTCCACGTAAACCACGAAGCCCCCTTGTGTTCCTCGTCACGGCTGCATTACTGATATTCATTTGTGCAGCTGCGGCAGTATTTGCCGCGGCAAGTTGTGACGTAGATGTTCTTGCAAGTGCTGCCTCTGCCCTGTATCGACCAAACGCAACCGCCCCCCTGCCTAATGCTCCCGTAACGGTCCCTATGCTGGAAACAACCAAACCCAGGGCAATGATAACAGGAGGAAAAGCAGCAGCCAATAAACCAGCAATGACGATGGTATTTTGCATTGAAGGTGTTAAGCCTTGAAACCATTTTGTGAAACGATCAACCGCATCGCCAGCCTTATCCAGTGCCGGCTCGATTTTTTCTAGCAAAATTTCACCAATCGGCAAAAGGTTTGACATCAATTTGCGGAAGGCCATAACAGCACGATCATTGAAATTATCCTTTATCGCTTTTCCTGCTTTTTCTGTTGCGCCTTCCACTTCCCCGAGCATGTCTTTTGTCGGGTCTAAGGATGTCACGACTTTCCCCCGTAAATCCTCCCACATGGTACCGAAAAGAGCGACACCCGCCGCATCCCTGTCGAGTGGGTCTTTTACGGCCGCAATCGCTGAAACAGTTGCCATGAATGCTTTTTGTCCTTTTTCTCCACCTTCTGCAATGGCCGTACCCATCTTTTCAGCATCAAGGCCAATATCTTTAAAGGCGTTAACGGTACTTTTGGAACCGTCCTGCGCACGAATATTAAACTCTTTTACTGCGTCACCCACTTTATCCATGTTCCAAGCACCATTTTTAGCACCTTGCAACATGATGTTAAACATGCCTTCAATGGAAATACCCGCTGAACTAAATTGGGATGAATACTCGCTCACAGTATCAAGAAGCTCGTTGGAATAGTCCCCGCCTTTTTGTGCGGCTACTGTGATAAAATCAAATGATTTCGCCACGTCCACACCGTAATTATCCATGAGTGCTTTGGCCGCTCTCGTGCTTTCCGGGATCTCGTACTCAAACACATCTTTTAAAATATTAGCTCTTTTAGTTGCTAATTCAAGTTGATCCCCTTTGAGGTTTTGAAGGTTTTTACGTGTATCAATGACACCTTGATTTACTTCCTCCATCGACTCACCGAAGCCAGATAGCCACATTTCTCTTGTGACTTTGTTCACCTCGGCTGCTTCTTTCTTGGTTAAGTTGAGGGAAGCAGCAATCTTCCCTTGTGCCTTTTCAACATCGGCCGCAGATTTAACAGCCATCACGCCAAGTGCGCTAACAGGTGCCGTAATTGCGGCAAAACCTACTTTTCCGATTGTTGACATCTTGTTTCCAGTTGATTGAAGACGTTCACCATATTCTTGCAAGCTGTTTCCGGCTCTTGTCCAAGCTGAATTTTGTGTATTTATTTGTAAGGTAGTAGATCGAAGAGCACGCTCAAGCTGATTATGGTTGGTTACTTCTCTATTAATTACTGTCGCCAGCTGCAAGGCTTCTTTTGAATTTTCACCTTTTTCCCTGGCTAACACTTCATACTTTTTCTTTAACTGCTCGATCTTGCTTCCTTGTAATTCATAAAGCTGTGAAAGGTCTTCTTGTTTGCGTCTAAGTTTTTCCGACTCGTCCCCAAAGTGTCCAAATTGGGAAGCAGTAGCCTTCATGCTACTTCTAACAAGGGCCATTTTTTCTGCTATATTTTCAATGCCCGCAGATGTCCCGCCATCGTCAAAGCCTAAACGCATAATCATATTTGTCACTTCACTGGCTGCCATGCTCTCCCTCCTTAAAACACTTTATCTATAGGCACGACTTTCGGTTTGCTTTCTTCTTCCTTGATTTCACTTTCCATTTTTGGCAAGTGCTCAAGAAGCTCAATATAAAAAGGGTAATCCATCTCATCAATTTGAGGGACGGACCACCCTTGACGCATTAGCTGCAAATATTGCGTTTTAATATTCTCGTACGCTTTTTCAAGCGTGATCAGTTTTGTTCCATTTGCTCTTTCATCAGCTTTTCCACTAGCTTTCCCAGGTCGTTTTCGGACTCTCTCGCCTCAATTTCTTCCCTGGATGGATAGCCTAAAAGCCCAACCCCGATAATATCGTATAAAACATCACGGAACCCAATGGCGTTTAAACCTTCATCAAGTTGCTTTTTCGTGAACTGTTTTCCAAACACTTCCCAAATTAAATTGAGTTGTCGTGCTTCGATATCCCCTGGATCAATATCATCTTTTTTGGCATCCAGTTCGATTTCAAGGGCCTTGCGTTTATATTTTAAAGACACAAATTCTTGATAAAATGTTTGATCATTTTGATCAATACGCAGCGTGATTTCTAATGGCTTCGACATTAAGCAGCACCCCCACTAGATTTAGTTGTATCTACTTTAGAAGAAGTAGCACCGCTCGTTTCTTCCAGCTGCGTAATATCAAATACCTCATCAAAGAATTTTTCACGATATTTTTCATAACCTTTTACGCTGCTGTCTCCTGTGATTTTGAAGACTTTATCACTCCGCTGAACAAAGGTTCCTTCGATACTTTCTTTTTGCGCTTCCGGCTTGTCCTCTTTGGTTTTCCAATCAGTGGATGGGATCGAGAAACGGCCTTTTACTAACCACACATGACGAACATTGCCGTCTTCCTTCGTTCCCGTGAAGCCCAATGCAATATATGGCGGGATAGCGTCTTGTTTCCATGCAATAACACCATCTACAATCTTTTGGCCGGTAATGTGGGCCAATACATCCTGCGGGATTTCAGTTGTTTCAATTGTCACTTTTGTTTCACCTGTAGATGAAAGTACAATGATAGGGCCATTATCAGCATAAACCGTTGATGAATCGGTGCTAGTGTCTACTTTTGCTGCGCATAGTGGCGCAAAGGGTTTTACCTCTCCATATTCAAAAGACTTTCCGTTTTCGGTTAAATCGGCATAAACAAGGTTTTCTAAACCTACAATGACTGACATGCTTTTTCCTCCTTTAATGTTTCACAATTGTTCTATATAAAAAAGCTCTTCTGAAAGCATTTCTTTCTATCTCGTTGAAAGAAGAAACCGTGATTCTTTTACATCCCAGGGCTTTCATTTTTTGATCTACGGCTTGTTGAATAGCCGATATGCTTTCGTTCGCTTGAATCCAAATATTCACTTGTATGTCGATCTCTGAATGAGTTGCCTTGTTGTCCGAGTATTCGACATCTACATTGTCCATTTCAGCAACCAGGATATGCGGGAATTCCGCTTTAAATTCGAGAGGGAAGTCTCCTGCGAAAACTCTTCCATTCGTCATTGATTGAATGGCCGGATCATCTAGCAAATGTTTCGTCACAATTGGTTCAAAATCAATCATGATTATGTTGCTCCTTTTTGCAATTCCTTTAATACGGCTTGATTGATCGCATCTTTTTTAACTCTATAGGCCCGTGTTCCAAAGGGATTCCCCTTCACAAAATGGCCGTTCTTTGCGACATAGCCTTCATGATGGAATCTTGCACGCCAGGCGGTTTCCTTACCAGGTCCCACATCATATGAAACCGCATCAGCATAAACACGCTCTTTTTTGGGTGTTTGTCTTACCTTGATGTCGTCCCTAATATGAACATGGTCAATATCAGAAACGTTTACTTCTTTTTTCATTTGTTCCGCAAGAATTTTGGCGCCAGCTCTCAAGGCTTTCGGTTGTGCTTTTTTTAAGTTCGCCCCAACTTCTTGAAGCCGTTGGATGGCCTCATCAATTCCCTCCGCTTGTGCTGCGATCCTCATGATCCCACCCCACACATTCAATCACCATTAACTCCTTATATTGGAGATCAGGCATGATTGATTTAATTCTGTACGTTTTCCCCGCAAAAAGAACACGCATAGTTCCCGTTTTATCCGTTGTTTCTTTGTGTCTTATACGGAAAAATACCGTGTTTTGTTGGCCTTGTGCTGCTGCTTGGATGACCCAATTTCCTTTCGGCTGTAGAATTTCAGCCCAAGCCATCCGGTGCGTCACCCATTCTTGAACAGGTTTCATTGTTTCAGGATTCCGACCAGGCACGCTGTGTTGAATATGAATTTTATGGCGCCTTCTTCCTGGATTATGTGCCATCTTCTTCACCCCTTGTCATATCCGCTTGGATAATAAATGGTGATAATGCGTTCAATGCTTGATCAATGTTCTTTTCGACACGATACTCAAACAGTATGCCGGCAAGAAGAACAATCAAATAGTCATCTTCGCCACCTGTGGCGTTCCTGACGTAATTTGTCGCAGCTGTTAAATAGAAAGACAGGGAAGTATCTTCTTCCCCGTCATCAAGCCGTAAATGCTCTTTTAATTGATCATTCAGTCGGTGTTGAGCCATCCGGGTTCAACTCCATGTGGAAAATAGCAGGCTCAAGAGGTGACTGAACTAATTGGCCGTCATTCAGATTCCAAATTTTAAGCCCGATATGGTTTGTATCTGAATATCTTTCAGTCAACTTTGTCACTTCCATTGAGCCGATGACATCTTGCACACGGAATTTTGAGAAGTCACCGAAGAAGAAACGTGGGATTTCAGGATTGTCACCATCAACATAATCAGAAACCTCCACAGGGAATTTCAGAATCATTTCACCAAATTTTCCTTCAATGCTTGATTCACGAAGTAACGGGCGGCCCTCTTTGTCTTTTAATGTTTCGATATGGGTTAAGCCCGCTCTATTTGTTAACCATCTAGCTTGCTTTAAAATAGCCGTCGGCAATGTATTCTTTAATCTGACAAAACGATTATAAGGATCGGTTTCTGTTGTTGTGAACTTCACCGCTTTCTTGAACAATGAACCTGGATTATCAGCACCATTGAAGAAGAAACTTGCCTCTTCCTCCACATAGGCTTTTTTGAGATCGTCAATGATAACTTGTTCAATTGGAAGGTCAGTGCGTGCAAGTAATTTTTTCGTAACTAGAACCAGCGCATCCGTTTCAGATGGATTAAGTGCATACTCTTCAAAAGAAATGTCTGTTTCAGGGATAGGCTCATTTCTTCCTCGTTCATCCTTGTGTCGATTGGCTTTCGACTTTTTAACTAAGATTGGGAAACCTTGCGTGCCAGTTGTTTTATACAATGTACCGTATTTTCTCAATGGGTTTTCTTCTTGTGCATACGTTAAGATTTCAGATGCCAGGACATCAGGTACAAAAATATCATTACCATTTGTTTTCAGACCCATCGCTCTAGCTTCAGAAGTAGAAATTTGACCCGCTACAAATTGTGCAAAACCCTTTCTTACTTCTCTTTCCTTTGCTTCTTCTCGGGATCTTGAAGAAAGAGAAGTCATAATAGAATCAGCAAGGGCAGAACGTTTTTCCTGCTCTTTGTCTTTAGGTGTTGCGCTGCGGTCTTCTTCATTTGTTTGGGTGGTGTCGCCTGTCCCGCCATCTTTATTGTCATCTGACTTATCAAGCTCTTTTTTGATTTCAGCAAGCTCCGCAGCCAGTTCATCAACTTCTTTTTGTAATTCTTCAATTGAAGTATCCGCAGCCGCAGCCCCTTCCCCTTCGATTGTTTCACGAATTTCCGTCATTCTGTTTTCAATTTGCTTTCTGCGATTTCCAAGGATTTTTTTGATGTTCATTATTGTAAAACCTCCTGTATTTTATTTATAATTGCTTGTTTCTTTTTTGATTGTTCTCGCTCTTCTTTTGCTTTCTTTAGAATGTCTCCCGATCTTACTGCGGCTTCTGTATCTTCATAAGCAGGAAGAGACACGACACTAATTTCGTAAAGCTCGACTTCTTTGATTGTTCTCACTGCTGGCTCCGCTTCGTAATCCCACTCGTCTTTTGTGACTATAAAACCAAAACTGCATTGATCAATGTCGCCACGCCTCATGCTTTTTTTAAGGTCTTCCACCCAAGTTGTTTCAGGTGGTGTCACTTCAAATCTAAGGCCCCTCTCATCTTCCTCAAGCATCAGGGTGCCGCTCTTCACTCGGCCTAGAACACAATCCCAATTATGATTAAATAAGGCCCGCACATCTGAATTTGAATCAAGCGCCTTTTTGAATGCTCCTGGTGAAATAATTTCCGTGAAGCATCCTGCAATATCTGCCGGACTATCAAAAACAGCACCATATCCAACAATTTGGGACGGTGCTGCTTCTTCGCCGGACTCTCGAACCTCAAGCCCTTTTATTGAAAATGTGCGTTTTTCTTTACCCATCATCCTCACCACCTTTCAAAGCGTTTGCCGCTTCCTCATGAAGACGATCAATGCCGACCAAATCTTTACTTACATAGAGTTTTGAGGACTCCTCTGTATTGAGTGGGTCCCATCCAAGCATTTTGCGGGCATCGTCCGGCGTGGCGATCATCGTTCTGACTAAGTTGTATGCGATCTCTGTTTTTGTTTTAATGCCTACAAAATCTAGTAAATCGTGACGGAATTTAATTTTTAGGCCGCTATCTTCTCCAAGTAGTAAAGCCGTCAAATGCTCTTCAATGTTTTTAAAAATTGGCTTCAAGCAGCTGGTGAATAATTTCATCATGGCTTGTTCCATATCTTTTTCTTCTAATTTATCTAGCAGCTCTTTATCAAGGCCAAAGTATTTCCCCAAATCTTTTTTGTAGATACTAAGATATTGCAGGGTTTTTTCATCATCCACAGGGGACTCAAGAGCCTCTATTTCATAACCTTTACCCAATGGAATGAGCTTTGTTTTTCCTGAATCCTTAATGTCTTCAAGTTGATCAAGAATCTTTTTGACTGTTTTATTTTGGTTTGCATTCGTTGGTGATAAGTGCGCCTCAAGTTTGAGTAAAAACGCCATTAATCCACCTTTTTTATATTTGTCGGTCAATGCCTTTTCAGCATTCATGACACCTTCTAGCGTTTCTCGGGCTAAATCAAGCAAACCGACACCTTTCAAATGATTCACACCGATGTTTTTTATATGTCTAATCATGTACCTCGGAATACTTTGACCGCCTAGCGAATATTTTTCATATCCGTAATTCGTCATTTCAGCATAAACATTGTCTAAGATGTGCAGCTGCGCACCTTCATGAAAAAGGAACACTTCACCTCTGAGAAGATATACATTGACTAGCAGTTTTTTAAATTCATAAGAAGTTAAATAGTCATTCGGGTTGTTTAGCTGTTTCAAAACTTTTGCAGCCTGGCCCGTGTATATGTCTTTGCCTGTCTCATCTTCTACAATGAAATTTGCAAGTGCAACTTGATCACTTATTAATTTCAAAAGATAATAAGTGTCACTCGAACTTAGGATGTTGTCATCATTCACGTATGTCCCAAAATTAAAAAAAGAATTGTTGAATAGATCAACACTCCTTTTTGATGAAAAAAGCTGTTTAATTCTTTGAACAATTCCCACGCATTCACCCCCTAACGGTATAATTCATCTAGCATCGATTCGTAATCCTCACTGTTATAATCTTCCATCATCATCATTGTTTCTTTGTGCGCTGTGAGGAAAGCCGAAAAGCCGTCGATCTTATTTTTGCTCTGTTTCTTCGATGGCCGTTTTAAGCCCTGGTAATTCTTTTCGGCCACCACGTTCTCAATACAATAGATAAATAGTGGATTGTCTGTTTTAATTCTTCCTTCGTACATAAGAACTTCGGCGTCGTCCCACGGGCTATTTAAAACGGCTCCATATTGTTTAACTTCTACACATGTAAAACCCTCTGCCTCTAACGACTCAATGATTTTTTCAGATAGCGCCGGATCATAGTTTACTTGAATGACATCATACATTTGCGCACATTCAATCATGTAACGAATGACCATGTCATAATCAATGGACCTACCAGGACAAAACGTCAAAAAGCCTTTTTCGGCCATTTGCCGATAAGGTATGTTTTCAGTCTTTTCACGCCCTTCAATGTTATGGTCAGGAATAAAATACATTTGTTTGACCACAAGTTTTGAACGGCCGGAATCATCGTGCGTTGGTATATTAATTGACACACAAGTCAAATCAGTTGTTTTTGACAAGTCAAGCCCCAAGACAACCTCGGCGCCGGAATAATCCCCTATGTCACGTATGATTTCCCCGTTATCATCAAGTATCATTTTTCCGACAATATCTTTATCAAAATAAGCGCCTGTGCTTCTCACAAAAATGTTTAAGTATTTAGCTAAAAATTCATCTTTACGCTCGGCGCTTTGTTGAGCGTTCTTAAATTCACTTTCCAAGAAAGAGGGCTGGACGCTCACTCCCCAGTTCGGATTTACTTTCTTCCAAACGTTGCGGTCATCCCATTTATCTCCCTTGTCAGGTTCCGTTATGAAAGTGAAATAAGAAGTGTCTTCGTCATCCTCTTTTGTTGAATTTAACAACCCTTTTGCGTACTCATAAATTTGCAAACCAACAGACGTTGTCCCTTTTCCAGCTGTAGAAATAATGAACATAAGTGGTTGCAAGCGTGATCCCATTCCTGATTTAAGAATGTCATACATGTCCGCATTGTCCTGGGCATGTACTTCGTCTAAAAGAACAAAATGAGGGCCCTTTCCATCAAGACCTTTAGTATTTTTGGATAAGGGAACAAGGCAGTTCGCATATTCCACACCATCAATTGAAAAACGGTACCAAATCGCATTTATCTTTCCTTTTTGCCCTTTATAAATTTGAGTGACAGCATCTAGGTCTGGGCTATTTATGATTGTGGATGCTATTTGCTGTGCAGCAATATTGGCTTGGTCTGAATCCGTTGCAGCTGTATAACATTCCGCCCCTAGTTCACCATCACCATATAATGCATAAGTGCCTGACCCACTCGCTAAAACCGTTTTACCGTTTTTCCTCGGCACTTGGACATATGCAGTTCTAACCGCTCTGACTTCACGGCCTTTTTCATCTCTCGTATAAAATCCATAGATGTTCGTATATATAAATTTTTGCCACAGTTCCAATGTTAACGGCTTCCCAGCTAGTTCACCTTTGGAATGTTTACAGAAGGTTTCAATAAAATCCATTGCTCTATTAGCAGCGTCCACATCTAACCAAATATCTTTCCGCTTTTTCCACCTCAAATAACGCTCAACGGCTTTGATGACCGCCTTACAATGTTCTTTTTTGTTGCTTAACACCTGTTTTGCATATATATCAGCGTAGTTTACGCCTGGTTCAATCACTATTTTTTAGCCCATTTCTGCGCAAATGCTTGTATTTTATCAGTGCTTTTTGGTGTAGAACCGTTGACCATTTTTTGTAACTTCGGTGTTAATCCTAGCAACTCTAAGAGCTTACTTATCTTACTATTCCAGTCGGCAACCTGTTGAGCTAAAGGATGCTTCATTTCGTTTTCGTGGCCAGCTTTATTTATATACATGATTGTTGCCTGAAACCCGTCATTACGCCATTCTTCATACATCACTGTATAAACAACATAAGCATCTAAATAAGTTTCGATAAGAGGCGTAAGGGATGTCGAATAAGTTCCAATTGCTTTTAAAAGACCCACGATTTTCTCATGTTCATCTTTACGAATTTTGTTCAATTTTCTTGTTTGTGCTGCCCGTGCTTTTTTATCATCCATTTCCATTTTTTAGCCCTTACCCCCCCTCGAAAATTTTGTCTTTTTACACGCAAGCCTCCCCCTATCCTGTCCCCTAGCCAAAGTATTTTTCGAAGATTGAAGGGGGGGCTTTGCTCATTTTGTTCTCTTCCTCTGCGTGGCACTTGTTGCAAAGAAGAGTGAGGTTTGTTTCCTCAAGTTTCAATTCAGGACTTTTTGAAATTGGTTCGATATGGTGAACGTGAGCAGACTTTCCAAACACAAATTTATTACACTTTGTGCATTTGCCTTTATATCTCTCGTAAATGAATTGCCTCATAGACTGCCAAGCATCCGATCTATAAAAGGACTTGTTGACTGATTGAAAGGCATTACGTTTCTTTCCTTTCGGCTTCCTCTTTCTCCGGTGCTGGTCACAATAATATCTTCCAGGCTCTAAGAGATTTCGGCATCCATCATGAATGCAATATCTCACACTTCATCAGCTGCGCTTAATAATTCAATGATCGTTGGTTTGTTCATTGCTGGCTTTACTTCAATGCCTCGATCCGCAGCAAGTTTCATAAGTTCCTCTTTCGTAAGATCATCAAGCGTCGGATCGTCTTCATGTTGCTGTTCTGTTTCTTCAATCACAGGTGCTTCATCTTCTTGTATTGATCCATTCATTTGATGTCTCGGGACAAACACAACCTTATGATTCTTTTCATCCCACATGATCTGACCTTCTGACGTTTCTTTAATAGGATTCATTGTTTCTGCCCCCTTTTATAAATGACATTGCCAATCTCTCCAATGGGCTTTAGTCCATAATGCGCCCGCACTTCATTGAGTGTTAATATCCCTAAACGAAGATTTCTTTGAAAGTCATGCTCTTCTTGATTTCCCTCATCATCCGTTGACTTTGCAAAACTCAAACTTGTTGGTTTTGTAAATGACATCGCAAATCTCTCCTTTTTTATTTGATCTAAGCCGCCCCCGTTTGTTAGCCGCCATTGATTTTGTAAACAGACAGGGACGCTTTAGATAAAACAGAAAAACACCGCCATGAAAGACGGTGCTTCAATCAATTACTTAATATAAAATTCAGATGTGAAGAATGTACCGATTGTTTCAACATGATTACCATGTTTGTCGTAACGCTCTACATCAACCTTGAATCGATACGTACCTTTCTTGTTATCAAGCGATTCCTTGATACTGAACTCATCGTACCGTTTTTCACTTGGGTTGAGTTCGTTCGGGGAATTTGTTTTAATTGTCTCCCACTTTCCATTAACCTTTCTTTGCGGAATAAGGTTCGGACCAGCAATAAAGTCATTGTGGTTTTGTACCGCAATTCGCACGACCTTATCCTCTCCAATTTTGTGATTGGCTTTTGTCGGGTTCGCCGACACTCCAAATCCTGACGCCATAATCTATCAACTCCTTTTTAAGTTTAGTGAATGAAAAAAAACGACCTCCATCGGAAGCCGTTCTCAATCTATCGCATAATACAATATTACAACTTTTTTTCTGTCATGCAGCGCAAACATAAGGCCAAAAATTCACCAGTTATAGGCCAATAAAAAGCAAAAATAAAAACACCTCTAAACAGGTGCTTTAAATACAACTTCATTGAGAGCGAAAGCCAGGTCTAGGAAAGTCTTTGCTTTTAACCTTGTATACGACCTTGCACTCATGCCGATTTCATTGTAAACCTGGTAATCAAAAACGGGTTCTTGTTGCATGTAACGTTTTATAATGATCTGCCTCTCGTTATATGGAAGACGATTGACCGCTCTTTGCACCTTCTCAAGAAAGGCATTTCGTTTCTGCTCCCATTCAATACGTTTAATGGCTGTGCTTTCAGTGGACGAACGGAAAGCGTTGGTTGTGGCAGGCGGCACTATGCTGAATCCTCCTGTTATCTTCGGCAGCATATCGTCCGGGACCTGGAGAAGATACAAACGATAGTTGTCGAGAATCCTTTCAACTCTTTTTCTCGTTTCCTTTTTATCAATTGCAGGCGGTTCACCCAACATCAGCATATCCCCTTTCTCCCGCTCTTAATTCTGCTACCTTTTGAGCGATCTTTTTCCGTGCCCTCTCTATATGTTTTTGGACTGAACCTTTTGCTATGCCATGAAGTGCGGCGCATTTACTGAAAGATAGGTTATGACCAACAACGGTTATGAATATCTCTTTTTCCTTCTGCGTCAGTGTCGACATGGCATAATCGAGTAAATCTATTTCATTTTCGCTTACTGCATGTGGGTCAGATTCGGGAACGTGGTATGTTGAATAAAGGAAGTCAAGGACTTCTATTGTTGTGAATATTGTGCGTTCATAATAGGAACGGCGATCCATGCCACGTCTTGCATTGGGTTGCCTTTCTGTTTCCATCCACTCAATCGCATACTCTAGGTCAGAAATCATTGAACGGTACGTTTTCATTTCTCCTTCGTCTGTAGATGCTGCCATACTTCTTTTAGTTTCCTTTAACGCTGCTTTATATTCCTTGATTAAATCTTTCAAAATACCACCCCCTTTTATTTGCTTTTAAATGCCCCGCCACGCCCTCTTTTATATGTTGGACGATAAATACCCATGAGCGACTTTATATCTTCTTCTGAAAGCTCCTGCGTGCGATTTCGAGTACATTTGTTCGCAGGAACGTCAGTTCTTTTTATTGGCATAGATTTATAACCCGCTTTTATAAAAGCAGCTCTCAACGTTTTCATTCCATTCCTCTCCTTAATTTCTAGTTATCCTGTTTCGGGTTATAACCGTTTAGTAACTTAGTCAATAAAACGGGCGGAATACTAGCCTTATTCATTGTGTCGTAGCACCATCTTTCCAATTTCCTAAGAGCCTGTAATTCTTCCGCTGTTAGTTTTTGCATACAAATCTCTCCTTTTCTGAAAATAAAAAAAGGGACACCAATCACACAGCGTTTTGCTGTAATGATCAGTGTCCCCCGGCTTTCCGGTAGAACGGTTTATTTGAATAACTCGCCTTCGTTAAAGTTAACACGAGTTACTTTATCATCATGTGTAACTATTTTTGTTTCGCCATGAGACGGCAGCGGCGCATATCTCGCTCTTCCATCAGAGAAAACCAACACAATGGACTCTTTTCCTGTGCCTAAAGTCTCAATATCTATAATTTTACTTGGAATGTCTTGTAATCTCAAGTCTTTCATTGCCTCCTTAATTTATATTCATGACCGCTAAAACAGAAATTGATCCGAAAACGATATAAAAGAGTAGTAGCCGTTTTTTCATTTTCCCGCCTCACCTTGTTACTGAACGTAAATCGTTTAGTCAAATTTCTTGGGGCACGTTAAGCAAATATTGTTTTTCTAGTTCCTGGTCACTCATTTCCTCGTAAAACTCCCGTGAATATCCTCGCCCAGCAACGGTTAGCCATCCAATATAAAATTGTCTTTGTTCTTCGGTTAGCCGCTCTTTCTCATTGTTCATATGCCCGATTCCTCCAATTGAATTTTTGTATGATAGTTCTTCAAATGCTCATTCATTCTCGAATGAAATTTCGGTTGTAAGTAAAAGAAAAGTTTTTCATCTTGGTCCGTCCACTTTATTACTGCCTTTTCGTAAACAAGAAATTCGATTAGCAATATCAAGGCGTAATAATTGAATGTCATCGCCTCGTTATACCAATCTTTGACCGTCATGACGATTGCCTATATTCCAAATTGACGAATTGGTTATATTCTTTGACGAACGCTAGTGACACAGTACCAACGGGACCATTCCGCTGTTTTGCTATGATAACTTCAATTATGTTTTTATTCTCTGACTCTTTGTCGTAATAATCATCACGATAAAGGAAGGCGATCACATCAGCGTCTTGCTCGATCTGCCCTGATTCTCGAATATCTGACATCATAGGGCGCTTATCCTGGCGTTGTTCAACCCCACGTGAAAGCTGACTCAATGCTATAACAGCAATGTCCAATTCCCTTGCCATCTGCTTGAGCATACGGCTAATTTCTCCGATTTCTGCTGTTCTATTTCCTCTGTGGACTGGGTTTCCGACGATCAATTGCAGATAGTCAATAATGATCATCATGTCCTTGCCTTCAAATTCCCTTCTCATCTTGCGAGCCTTTGCCCAAATGTCATTAATCGTCATGCCCGGTTGATCAAATATTCTAAGAGCGGCACTATCTAAAACCCCGTTCACCTTACTTAATCTGCCCCACTCATCAGCGTTTAAATTACTCGTGCGAATAGATTGAGCATTAATATTTCCTATGCTTGATTGCATCCGTTTTATTAATTGCTTACGTGACATTTCAAGCGAAAAGATGCCAACCGCTCCGCCTTTATTTAAGTTGAGCGGGTTTTCCATGAAGTTACTTGCGACATTCAAACAAAAGGCGGTTTTTCCTACGGATGGACGAGCGGCGACGATGATAAATTCTTGCTTCTGAAAACCCGACGTCATTCGATCCAATTCAATAAAACCGCTAGGCATACCAGTTACATCACCTTTAGGGGTTTCTAACTCCTGATAGATTTCAACAAGATCATTATTGATAGACCCATCATCATCCGTGCCAGCCGCATCCTCTAAACTCATGAGAGAGCTAATACCTTCTTGAATGACTTGACTTGTGTCCTCACTTTTGGATGATTCTTTAAGATCAGCGGCTATTTTTGCAATCTCTCGCTTTTGCCAGTATTCAATGATCACATTTTCAAAGTAGGACTGTCTTGCGGTGGTGGCTGCCGTGTTCATCAACCCGGATAAGTATTCTCTACCGCCTATACTTTTTATATTTTCACGCCCAACATGTTCAATAATTGCGACTAGGTCAATAGGTTCGCCCTTTTTATCAAGCTCTTGAAAGGCTTTGAAAATGGATTGATTTTGTTGTCTGTAGAAATGCAGCGGCTTGAGCTGCGAATATTTAATCAAATCCGGCTCTTGTAAGATTGCGCCTAGATATTGCTGTTCCGCTTCATCGTTGTAATAAAATACCGCTCCTGTCATGATAGATCACCTATCCCAAGTACCTTTCGTATCTCTGCTTTATGCCGCTCGATCTGCTCTTGTTCTTCCTCGGTTGGTTCAGCCTTGTCCATTTCAGCAAGATAGTTTTGAGTTTCCTCGGCGTTCGGTATGGCAGCAGATCGGTCTTTTCTCGCCTCTTTCGCTTTGATTAGATCAGCAACTTTAGGCGGAAACTGATTGTATTTCACATAAACGATCAAATTCGCCTCGATCTTCTCGTAATTCTCGGGCTTTAAGATTCTTGCCCATGCGTCTAGCTTTGTTTGATCAAACTCGAAATGGTCGTAATATGTCTTGATTAGTTTTAACAATTCAAGTGTCTCTGCTTTAGTCATCTGTCAAATCAAACTCCTTTTCATTCACAGCCACTTTTCTCTTTGCTGCTTCTCTATCGCTTTTAATTTTTACGGTCAATTTATCGAATTGCTTTCTTAGACTTGCAGGACTTAATATATTCGATTTCCAAAAACTATCTTTTTGCGTCCAGTTAATCAAATACTTCACCTGTGCATCCGTCCGCTGGTCGATCTGTCTAATCAACCTAAAATCACTCGCCCATTTTTCAAGGTTTGGTTTCTTAGCTTGCGGATTATTTTCAAGTATTTTTTGATAAAGCAAGTTGGCATTCTCAAGGTCACAAGGTTCGTACTTGTGACGAGAATTATTTATCTTCTTTTCATTCTTATCATTCTTTACATTCTTGTTTGTGGTCATTTGATGGTCATTTGATGGTCTTTTGATGGTCAGACTGTTGTCGTTTTCGGAAGCCCCATCTTGATAAATAGCCCAATTATCAATGCTTACAATGCTGAACTTGTTGGTCTTTTTTATTGTTAAATATCCCATTTCTTGAAGCTGTTCCAACCAACGAAAAATTGTCTTTTCTCCCTTTACCCTGTCCTTAGATTTAAGACCGGTATTGTACATGTCCATCAAAGCAAAACGACCTGTCACAAAATCACCTGGCTTTAGCTTCACTGTTTGTCTACCCACTATCTGATCATGTTCTGTATGCGAAGCCTCTGTTAGACATATTAGCCATAACCTTAATAACTGCGGATCATTGAAAATTGGGTTACTTCTAATCTTCCTATGCAACTTGATCCAACCGACCATATCAATCACCTTACTTTAGAAAATTTACGTTCTTGCTGTATGCTGCTTCGTCCATCAAGTAGCGGAAACCCGCAACGAATCCAGTTACAAAAGCATCTTCAACCTCAAGACCTGCTTTTGCTGCGTGCACTGAATCAAAGTCTTTCAATAGTTTTTTTGAGTTAGACAACAATCCTTCTAGGTTCTCATACAAATCATCTACGTTTTCTTGTGCGTGTACTGTGGATTCAGACCACTCAATGTCAGTATTAAGCGGCCCTTGTGAATCGTAAAGGGTTTTAGCCGCAACAAACTTTAGAACGGCCACCATGCCCGCATCATACATATGAGCTTCTTTTTCATCTTGACGTCCGATATGCTCTAACTTCGCTCTCGCTTTGAATACCTTTGAAGGTGTCCCCATTAATTTCATTTTAAAAATCCCCTTTTTATCTAAAATTTGATTATTGTATTTTTTTGTTAATCATGTTAAAGTCTATTCAATATCGGGAAGTGTAGGAGCTTCCCGATACCCTTCCTTACTTGCATAACCCTATAATGATGACAAGTAAGAATTTAGGCTGATCCCGAGTGGGTCAGCTTTTTTGGACGGCTATGTCTAAACGAAACTTGTCCAAACGTTTTATGGCTGTTTCTATATTGTCGTGTGATAAAATCGAAAAGAATTCGTCGCTTTTTTCATCTTCTAACACCCATTCATGAACAAAATAACAAAATGTATTAAAATCAACTTCTGCAGGAATAGAGTCCATGTAGCTCTTTATTTCCTCCGCTCTTTCTTTGCTGTGGTCAATCGATAGCAATGACAAGAATTCATTTTTAGTCATAGGGAAAAATGAGAATTTGATAAGTTGAGCAATGTCTACAAAATGTTCGGGACGTAAGAGAATTAGGTGTGTCACTTTGTACATCAACTCATCGACTTTTCTAACTTTTTTCTTTTCGTAATTCTTTTCATAAACCTTTTCTAATTTTTCAAGCAAATAATAAATTTTCCATAGACGATTTCGATAATATAAAATGACTTCTTCCTGTTCATTTAATTCTCTTTGAATATGTTTAGCCCAAACCAAAGCATTGAATTTGCTGTATTCCACCACTGGAAGAATATCGTCCCACTCAAACACATCTAGTAACTTGGGCCCCAATAATTCAATGGCTTCTTCTTTTGGCACTCCTGCCATAATCTCTTTCAAATTGGCCTGCATGACCTTTTTAACACCGTGTGAATACATGCTTTCATACTTTTTAATAGCAGCGGTTAAGAGCGGTTCAATCTCTTTCACCTCTGTGTAAACCTTCTTTAGTCTCTTATTCCAAGTCGTGATTGTTGTCATTTGTTTTGTCCTCCTAAAATGTATTTCTGCCCGGAGCGGCAGCGGGTATCACCTGTGAATAGAAAATATTTCAATTCTATCTTTTTGCTAAACTCTTACACTGGTATAATGTTCCTATCTGTTTAGATAGGGGGTGAAACTATGAACGATATTCAATTAACCAAAGATTCAGATGCGTTAATTTGCATACTTTATAAAAAGTACAAACAAGACATTAAAAACGGATCGCCCAAAGCAGATGCAAGGGTTTTCGGTAGCTCAAAAGAGATTTATGAGAACCTAACTCCCAAGTGGTCCTACGATGATGTAGATGATACTTGTTCATCTCTTCACCGTGCAGAACTTGTTTCCTGTTGGTATGCCGATGATGTTGCATATCGTGTTGAACTTACAGACAAAGGCATTATCTACATGGAAAACAGATTCAAAAATGGAATAGATGGAGTTATAGATCACATTGGTAAATTAAAAGGTCTCGTACCATTTATTTAAAATGTCAATTAGAGAATTTCGATTTTAATTTTTCCAGTGAAGTTTCCCTAATATACTTTTCTGAAAAAAGATGCTTACCACATTTAGAATGGTATTTCATTGGTTCATCGAATTCTCTAATGCCAGCTTCCTTCATCCATTTTAATTTTTCTTTTGAAATTTCAACCTCTGTTGCCGCAGGGGTTGTTTTATTTTGCTTGTCGCTCATGCTGTTACCTCCTGTGTTTCGATATTATCCAATGAAATTGCATGTTCTATCGGAATATATGCCCCTTCGCCCTGTGCTTTCAATTTTGCCTTGACGTCTAGTATTTCTTCTACTGACGCTTCTCTCAACCGCAAGACGCAGGGAACACCGTTCACATCGAATCTACTAATAGCAGCGCCGCGCTCATGATGAACCTGTTCCACAACTTCAAAGATAGTACCGTTGTTGTTGCTTTCCGATTTATAGAATAGGACGAAACCTTTAAGTCTAATAACAGATCGAATGTTTCGGATAAAGCTCTCACGATCTACTGGCTCGGGACAAATGTTTTCTATCAACAATTCCATTTGCTTTACCTTCTTTCTGAAAGAATTTTACGGCGCATTTTTGCGCTGTGAGATTATATCAGCGGTCTCCAAACGCTGATCCATGAAATAGCTTCCTCAAAGTCTAGTTTTCTTAAATCCTTGTATGTGGGTACTGCGAAAGCGTCCCTAAAATTGCGGTGAATGCTTGAGAACATACGGCGTTTTACTTCTTCTTCTTCTCCATATCGCTCGATAAGCTCATATACACGTTTGTTGATTCGCTTTTGAATCACGGTTTGCTGATACGCATTTATAGATAAATTGTTTTCTAGTTTGCCAATCCGCTCATCTGTTTCGTTCTGTCTTTGCTCAAGTCGAATCATCTGTTGAAGCTGCGGGCTAAGATTAGAAAAGTTTTGTAAGTTTTGTTCCATCTGATTAAATTGGGTCACGTAAGCAGCGGTGAACAATACACCTTTCTCGCCTGTCAT
Source organism: Bacillus sp. MZGC1 (assembly GCF_002998605.1). Classification (NCBI taxonomy): domain Bacteria; kingdom Bacillati; phylum Bacillota; class Bacilli; order Caryophanales; family Bacillaceae; genus Bacillus; species Bacillus sp. MZGC1. The sequence continues at coordinate 773,901 of NZ_PVRE01000001.1, read as the reverse complement.
TTTGTTGGCGACCATTTCACAACCTTTTTTAGTTAAAAGGTAATGAGGTCTTACTTCGCCTTTGTTATCCTCATAAGTTGAAGAAACGAAGAAATCTAACGAACGCAATTTTGCGTCGGTTAAAATCGTGTCAATATAACCTTTAATTGTTCTAATTAAATCCGAGTGACGCTTTCCAGTCATTTCAGCTACTTCCCGACTATCGACTAGATATTGTCCATTCTGCTCAATTACTTGTAAATTGTTATTCATGTTGTTCCTCCTATCGAAATAATGTCTTAATTCATTTGATTCAAAACTTACCCGTACATAAGAAAGAGTGGCCATTCAACAAAACGAGTTGCAGCGAATTTGAAAATTCTTCAATTTGCGCCTTTCCCCACTTTCGGGGAACAATCGAAACTTTATCCCCTGGATTGTTCTTTGAGCCAAGTTATTAAAAACTGTTCGCATTCTTTTGCAGGAAAAAGCCATTTTGTGCCGACTCGATATTTTGGAAACCTCGAATCGTAAAAAAAGGTTTCTTTTATGAAGTTGAGACTCATGTTTGTTTGCTTACACAGTTCTTTTGTGTCCCAAAATGTAACCCTGTGTTCAATCGCTTCAAGTCTTTTTGAAAGCTCTTTTGACACCTGTTCTTCTAAAAGGTTTTGATCAATTTCAAAAGTGATCATTAATCCCATCCACCCCTCTCGGATATCCCTAATATTTTGCAAATGTGTTTAGCGTGTTCTTGTGCTTTTCTTCCCGTTTTTTTACCGTTGATGATGTCGCTGATATAAGGGGCAGACACACCCAACATTTCTGCTAACTGCTTTTGCGTCATACCTTGCACATACATTTCTGACTTAACTCTAGCGGCAGTGAGAAATTGCATTAAAGTCTTACCTCCTTCCAAAAAATATAAAAAGCTAATTAATTAGCTAAATCTTATTGACCTTTTTATGCGTATAGTTTAATATATACCCATAGCTAAATAAGACTTTAAAAAGCCTGTAATTGTACATTTCATTGCTCCCCAGCGTCTAAAATGTATTTTCCGTAGGTCGTATTTTTTATTGCCTTTTAGCTAACTAATTAGCTTATGTCACCAATATTAAACTATAAGCATAAATTAATCAAGAGTTTTTTATGCTTAAAATTTAATTTTGTTTGACTAGCTCATAAGGATGGTTGATATGACGGTTTTTGACATAGTAAAAGAGTTGTGCAACGAAAGAAAAATTTCTATTAATGATTTAGAAAAATCGCTTGGTTATTCAAAAAACACTTTATACAGGTTAAAAACTCAAACCCCCGGAGCTGATAAACTCCAAAAAATTGCTGATTATTTTGACGTGTCAACGGATTACCTTTTGGGACGAACCGAAGTTAAAAGAAATGTTGATTTAACGGAAAAAGATGAGAAGGACATACAAAAGGAATTGCAAAACATTATAAACGGACTTGAAGGAAATAGTTATGCTGCCTTTGACGGTCAAACCATTGATGACATGGAAGAAGAAGATAAAGAGCTTTTAATCGCAAGTCTTGAGAACACTTTGAGAATAGCAAAAAAAATAGCAAAACAAAAATACACTCCTAAAAAATATAGATAAGGAATGATATTTTAAATCATGGGCGTAATTACTGAAACAGTTTCAACATTACAAAATAAATTTAAGTCATCTGATCCCTTTTTCATTGCTAATAAACTAGATATTATTGTAATTCATGAAGATTTAGGGAATACCTTGGGTTACTATAGCAAACATTTTCGTACGAAATTCATTCACATTAATGAAAAGGTAAGTGAGAAAAGTGGTTTCTTTGTTTGCGCTCACGAACTAGGACACGCCTTGCTTCATAGTGATTCTAATACTCCATTCTTGAAAAAAAACACTTTCTTTTCAACAGAAAAAATTGAACTGGAAGCAAACTTTTTCGCAATGCATTTATTGTTTTCTTCCGTTCAAAGGGGTATTACTTTTTGTGAATTCAATGAATATGGCATTCCGAAAGAACTTGTACAAAATTACCGTAGTATTTTTTTAAACAAAAAATCGAACAAATGTTCTTGAATGCATCTGAAAATAAAAGCAGGGAGTGAATTATCTTGGCTAGTTTCAGACAACATGAAAACGGTACTTGGGAATTTAGAATTAGATATAAAGATAAAAGAACGGAGAAGTATAAAGAGAAATCAAAAAGGGGCTTTAAAACAAAAAAAGAAGCTAGGATCGCTGCGGAAAAAACAGCGCACGATCTTGAATATGTTGGTTTTGATTCAACAAACGAAACAGTCGGGGGGTACTTTCCCGATTGGTTAGAAATATATAAAAAACCATCCGTAAAAAAAACAACCTACTCTTTACAAGAAAGAACTATTAGAATCAATATTTTACCTAGATGGGAACATTATCGTTTAAGAGACATTGAACGGAATGAATATCAAAAATGGTTAAATGAATTGATTGAAAAATATAGCGAAGGAACTATTAGAAGAATTCACAGTATAATGAATTCAGCTTTAAATGAAGCTGTACATGATTTTAGAATTCTTCGAGAAAACCCGTTGGTAAACATAAAAATACCTAAAAAGAAGGAGCAGAAAAAAACATTAAAATACTTTACCCTTTCACAAACTGAAATATTTTTAAATCAAGTAAAAACACCTGTTAAGAATGCAAAATATTCACATTCAATTCAGTATTACGTCCTTTTCACTTTAATTGCAAGAACAGGTTTACGGATCGGCGAAGCTCTCGCATTAACATGGGATGATATAAATTTAAAAAACGCAGAGTTAACAATTGATAAAACCCTTGTATATCCCTTGAACACTCAACCTTACATTTCAACACCTAAAACACAATCTAGTTACAGAACAATAAAACTTGATGATCATACAGTGTCGTTATTGAAAAAACACCGAGTTAACAGACACGAAGTCGTTTTAATGTACAACAATTATATTCAGCCTGAAAATAACATTGTCTTCTTTCAGCATGAAGGTAAGTGGTTAAAAACAAATGTTGTGAGAGAGTATTTTAAAGAAGTCTGTAAAAGAGCAAATCTTCCCGTTCTGTCTCCACATACATTGAGACATAGTCATGCTGTACATCTTTTAGAAGCAGGTGTGAATATTAAATATGTATCGGAACGGTTAGGACATTCTAGCATAAAAACAACCGCAGATACGTATCTCCATGTCACCAAAAAAATTGAAGACCAAGCAATGGAAATGTATCTGCGGTATGTTCATTAATTAAATTTTGTGGGTGTTTTGTGGGTGCTTAATATAAATACATTACCTAAACACCTTTAATCCCCGGTATATCAACGGTTAACCTATACTACCTTCCATTTCAAACTTAATCAAACGGTTCATTTCAACGGCGTATTCCATTGGCAGTTCTTTTGTGAATGGTTCGATGAAGCCCATGACGATCATTTCCGTTGCTTCTTCTTCAGAAATTCCGCGGCTCATCAAGTAGAATAGCTGTTCTTCTGATACTTTTGATACCTTCGCTTCGTGCTCTAATGAAATGTTGTCGTTTAAGATTTCATTGTAAGGGATTGTATCAGATGTTGATTTGTTATCCATGATGAGTGTGTCACACTCGATGTTTGAGCGTGCACCCTCTGCTTTGCGTCCGAAGTGAACGATTCCGCGGTATGTGACTTTACCGCCTTGTTTCGAAATCGATTTCGATACGATCGTTGAAGATGTGTTTGGTGCAAGGTGAATCATTTTTGCACCTGCATCTTGGTGCTGACCTTTACCTGCTAGGGCAATACTTAATGTCATACCACGAGCGCCTTCACCTTTTAGGATGACTGCTGGGTATTTCATTGTCAGCTTAGAACCGATGTTTCCATCAATCCATTCCATAGTTGCATTTTCTTCACATACTGTACGTTTCGTCACAAGGTTGAAAACGTTGTTTGCCCAGTTTTGAATCGTTGTATAACGGCAGTAGCCGCCTTTTTTGACGACGATTTCAACAACCGCACTATGAAGTGAGTTTGTTGTGTAAACTGGTGCTGTACAGCCTTCTACGTAATGCACATGTGCGCCTTCATCAACGATGATGAGTGTACGCTCGAACTGACCCATGTTTTCAGAGTTGATACGGAAGTATGCTTGAAGTGGTGTATCTACTTTGACGCCCTTTGGTACGTAGATAAATGAACCACCAGACCATACAGCCGAGTTAAGCGCAGCAAATTTGTTGTCAGTCGGAGGAATGACTTTTGCCCAGTGCTCACGGAAGATGTCTTCGTTCTCTTTTAATGCGCTGTCTGTATCTTTAAACACAATGCCTAGATCTTCAAGGTCCTGCTTCATATTGTGATACACAACTTCAGATTCATACTGAGCAGATACACCTGCTAAATACTTTTGCTCTGCTTCTGGGATACCAAGCTTATCAAAGGTTTGTTTGATTTCTTCTGGTACTTCATCCCAAGAACGCTCAGAGCGCTCAGATGGCTTTACGTAGTACGTAATTTCATCAAAGTTTAATGCATTTAAATCTCCGCCCCATTGTGGCATCGGCATGTTGTAAAAGTGCTCAAGAGATTTCAAACGGAAGTCGAGCATCCACTGAGGCTCTTCTTTCATACGAGAAATTTCTTCAACGATCTCTTTTGTCAGTCCGCGCTCTGAACGGAAAATGGAAACGTCTTTATCAGAAAAGCCGTATTTATATTCACCAACATCTGGCATTTTTTTAGCCATCCATTTTCACTCCAATCTTATGATTTGCCGTTATCTTCGGCAGATGCGCCTTTTTCAAGCGCCTTCCAGGATAATGTTGCACATTTGATGCGGGCTGGGAATTTTGCCACTCCTTGCAGCGCCTCAATGTCACCAAGATCAATGGAATCGTCGTATTCTTTTCCTAGCATCATATCGGAGAAAATCTGAGACATTTTCAAAGCTGTTTCAATATCTTTCCCTTTAATCGCCTGCGTCATCATAGAGGCAGATGCCATCGAAATAGAGCATCCTTCTCCTTCAAATTTCGCATCAATGACTTTTTCGTCTTCGATTTTCATCGTGAGACGAATGCGGTCACCACACGTTGGGTTGTTCATATCGACGACAATGCTGTCGTTTAACACACCTTTGTTTCTCGGATTTTTATAATGATCCATAATCACTTGTCTGTACAGTGTGTCTAAGTTTACATTAAAAGACATTCGTAAAATACTCCTTTGTCTTACGGAGCGCTGCGATGAGCTCGTCAATCTCTTCTTCTGTATTGTACAGATAGAAGCTTGCTCTTGCAGTCGCTGATACACCAAGCCATTTCATGAGCGGCTGTGCACAGTGGTGTCCAGCACGAATGGCGACACCTTCCGTATCCAGAACAGTTGACGCATCATGTGGATGGACGTCGTCTAAGTTAAACGTCACAAGTCCAGCTCGGTGCTGCGGTCCATAAACTGTCGCACCGTCAAGCTCCTTAAAGCGCTCAAGCGCATAAGTGGCAAGCTGATGCTCGTAACGGCTGACTTCTTCCATACCAATGTCATTTAAGAAATCAATCGCTTTTCCTAGTCCAACTGCTCCGGCAATAATCGGTGTTCCCGCTTCAAATTTCCACGGCAGCTCTTTCCAAGTAGAATCATACAGATCCACAAAGTCGATCATTTCACCGCCAAACTCAGCAGGCTCCATATTATTCAAAAGGTCCTTCTTCCCGTAAAGTACACCGATGCCAGTCGGTCCACACATTTTATGCCCAGAGAATGCGAAAAAGTCACAATCTAGATCCTGAACATCAATTTGCATGTGCGGCGTGCTTTGCGCACCATCGACGACAATGATTGCCCCATGATCATGGGCAATTTTAGCGATCTCTTTAATCGGGTTGATGGTTCCTAATACGTTTGAGACATGTGTGACAGCGACGATTTTCGTTTGATGTGTGACCGTTTGCTTCACATCTTCAAGCGATAGCGTGCCGTCTTCCTGTAACGGAATGTATTTCAATGTGGCGCCAGTTGCTTTTGCTGCTTGCTGCCAAGGGATGATATTTGCATGGTGCTCCATGTGCGTAATGACAATCTCATCGCCTTCTTTGAGGTTTGCTCTAGCATAGCTGATCGCCACTGTGTTTAGTGCAGTTGTTGTCCCTCTAGTAAAAATAATTTCTTGGACAGATGAAGCACGGATGAATGCACGAACTTTCTCTCTCGCACCCTCGTATGCGTCCGTTGCTTTTGTGCCAAGGGTATGAACACCCCGGTGGACGTTCGAGTTGTAAGACCGGTAATACTCATTCATTGCATCAATGACCACTCTTGGTTTTTGAGAAGTCGCTGCACTGTCCAAATACACCAAATCATGTCCGTTCACTTGCTGATGAAGGATTGGAAATTGCTCACGAACGTCTTTGATATTCATTATTTTACTTTCCTTTCAATCACAGAAACGAGCTGCTTTTTAACTCCTTCAATCGGCAGTTCTTTGACGACTGGATTTAAGAAGCCATAAATTACAAGTCTTTCTGCATCTTCTTTGGAAATCCCGCGGCTCATGAGGTAATAGAGTTGAATTGGATCGACACGTCCAACAGAAGCAGCATGCCCTGCTGTGACATCATCTTCATCAATTAATAGAATTGGGTTTGCATCACCGCGTGCTTTCTCACTCAGCATGAGAACACGTGATTCCTGCTCGGCATTTGACTTCGTTGCGCCATGCTCGATTTTACCAATTCCGTTAAAGATAGAGGATGCTTGATCCTTCATCACACCATGCTTCAAGATATACCCTTCAGAGTTTTTACCGAAGTGGATGATGCTTGTTGTAAAGTTTTCCGTTTGATTCCCGCGGCCGACAACAACTGATTTTGTATCACCGAATGTCCCGTCGCCCATAAGCTTTGTGATGTTTTCAGACACGACGTCTCCATCATTCATCAGGCCAAGCGCCCATTCGATTTTACTGTCACGGCCACTTGCCATACCGCGTCTGTTCACATAGACTGTGACACCTTCTGAAAGGTTATCTACTGCGCCGTATGTGACGCGGGCATTAGCTCCCGTGAACACTTCGGACACGATATTGAAGATTGCTTCTTCAGGTTTTGCTGTACTAATGTAGTTTTCTACATATGTCACTGCACTATGATCGTCTGCTACGACGATGACATGATTGAACAAAGTCGTGTCGTCATTTTCATGCAGGTAGATGGCTTGAATTGGCGCTTCAAGTTCTACATTTTTTGGTACATAGAGGAAAGCTCCGCCATTGACTAAAGCAGCATGTAATGCTGTTAGTTTATGCTCATCTACTTTCACTGCATCCGTCATGAAGTATTTCTTCACTAGATCACCATGTTCGCGAAGCGCTGTATGAAGATCAGTGAAGATCACGCCTTTGTCTTTCGCTTCTGTTGAAAGAGACAAGTATGCTGGCGTTTGATCACGCTGAATGTAGACTGTCTTATCCGTGTCCTCTAAATCAATGAGAGATTTCACTTCTTCAGGAAGCTCTTCTAATGATCCAAATGGCGCACTTTCGACTGTGTGCTGTTTGAAATTGGTTAAATTCCATTTAGAAATATTCGTTTTGTCAGGCTTTGGCATTGGAAGGTCTTCTGCTTTTTCAAGAGCCTGTAAGCGAAGGGAACTCATCCATGCCGGTTCCTGATGCTTCTCGGAGAAGCTTTTGACATAATCTTGATCTACTGATAATTTCGTTTCTAATGTCATCAATAATCCTCCTAACGCTTACGCTTCTTGACCAACAGTTTCGTCTTCAATTCCTAACTCTTTTTTAATCCAGTCATAGCCTTCTGCTTCTAGACGTTGTGCAAGCTCTGGTCCGCCAGATTTCACGATACGTCCTTGCATCATGACATGAACGTGATCTGGTGTGATGTAGTTCAGTAGACGCTGATAGTGAGTGATCATTAAGCAACCGAAGCTTTCGCCGCGCATTCTGTTAATTCCTTTAGAAACCACTTTCAACGCATCGATATCAAGACCAGAATCGATTTCATCAAGGATCGCAATTTTAGGTTCAATCATCATTAATTGAAGAATTTCATTGCGTTTTTTCTCTCCGCCTGAGAAACCTTCGTTTAGGTAGCGTTGCGCCATGTCTGGGTCCATTTCAAGGAACTCCATGTTTTCGTCCATTTTGCGGATGAATTTCATTAGAGAGATTTCATCGCCTTCTTCTCTGCGAGCGTTAATAGCAGAACGAAGGAAGTCCGCATTTGTCACACCACTAATTTCAGATGGGTATTGCATCGCAAGGAAAAGACCTGCTTGAGCGCGCTCATCTACTTCCATTTCAAGTACATCTTCGCCATCAAGCAAAATGCTACCTTTTGTTACTTCATATTTAGGGTGACCCATAATGGCAGCAGATAAAGTTGATTTACCTGTACCGTTTGGTCCCATTACTGCGTGGAATTCTCCACCTTTTATCTCGAGGTTTACACCCTTTAAGATTTCTTTCCCTTCAATCTCAACGTGCAAGTCCTTAATTGTTAATGTCGAAGCAGTCATATATCGATACCTCCAAAATAATCATTATTCTCAATTTATTCTCATTCTAATTTTATAACAAATTAAAACTGAATACAACACATTCACGATATGCGTGAGAGGATGCTCTCAAAATTCTAACAAAAAAAGCCGGTAGATAAAAGGATTTATGTCGAAAAGACTGTTTTCATAAAGAAAGGACGGGAATCTGTTCTCCCCGTCCCTTAGCTATTTAATAGCCTCGTATATTCATTTTTGCGAGCTGTCTTTTCTCATCTCGATAGGACTGCTCTCGTTTATATTCCACTTTCATCCGTAAGTCATGGTCTCTTTCGTACTCTGCATAGCTCATGCCATGAGCCTTATGCATGGCCTTTTCCATCTCGGCGGTATAATCCAATCCCAGTGTACTATGGTCCGAACAAATAATAAACCATTCCCTTCTTTGAGTGTAGCTTCATTGTATCAAAGACATGTGGCTTCACTCAAAAGGGATATGACGCGCTATGCTGGCATATTTTCTCACACAATCGGCTGAGAAGGACTCAACTCCCTGATATGGATAAATGCCATCTTATCCTTCCCTTAATGCGTCTGTCCTCCAAATTCGTCAATACATTGCTGAACAACTGTGATGCCTTGACTTAGTGCAGCACCGCCGCCGAACGCTGCCGCCACACTGACGACCTCTAGCAAATTCTCTTCTGTCGCGCCTTGGTCGAGCGCTCCCTTTGCATGATAAATCATGCAGTATTCATCCTGTGCATGAATACTGATGCCAAGGGCAATCATTTGTTTTTCCTTTTGCGTTAATGAATCGCTCTGAAAGCACTGCTCCGTGAATTCATTGAATTTCTTCCCAAACACCGGCATTTTCTTCTGAAATTCACCCATTGCCGTTTTATAATCAGTCAGTGATTGCTGCATGGATCCGCTCATATGCTGTTCATTCATCTTCATTCCATCCCTTCAGGTCATTTGTACATTTTTATTATGAGCGAGATTTGAAAAAATACACAAAAAAACCTCGCTTTGATGAAAGCGAGGTTAACACATTGTTATTCAGATACCGGTAGTACAGCACCGTCATATTTTTTGTCGATGAATTCTTTGATTTTATCAGAGTGAAGAACTTCCATTAATGTCTTGATCTTATCTGATTTTTCTTCACCTTTGCGAACCGCCACGATGTTTGCATATGGGTTGTTCTTTGTTTGCTCAAGTTCAATTGAATCTTTTTTCGGATTCAATTTATTTTGAATCGCATAGTTGACGTTAATAAACACAGCATCGCCTTCACTGTTTTCATAAGCTTTCGCTGTTAGTTCAGGAGCGATTTTTTTGAACTTTAGGTTCTTCGGGTTTTCTTTGATGTTCTTTACTGTTGCGTTGATTGTATCAACTTTAGGATCAATCTTAATGACACCAGCATTTTGCAATAGTGCAAGCATACGGCCTTGTTCAGCTACGTTGTTTGTCATGATGATCGTTCCGCCGTTTGGAATATCTTTTACTGATTTGTATTTCTTAGAGTAGATACCGAAAGGCTCAAGGTGAACCGCACCAGCACTAACTAGGTTGTAATCTTTGTTTGATTTATTTTCTTCATTTAAGTAAGGGATATGTTGGAAAAAGTTTGCATCCACTTCTTTTTCAGCTAACGCTTTGTTGTACATTTTATAATCACTAAGTACTTTCACTTTTAGATCGTAGCCTTTTTCTTTTAGAAGTGGTTTTGCTTCTTCAAGAATTTCGGCATGTGGTGTTTTTGAAGCGGCAACCGTAATGGTTTTGCTATCACTTGCGTTATTAGATGAACCGCATGCAGCTAAGATGCCTGCAAATGCTAGAAATAGTGCACTTAAAATCAATTTCTTCATGAATAAATCCTCCCTTAACGTTTATCAATTTTATTTGTAATCAAATCACCGATTATTTGAATAATAAAGACGATGATGAGAATAAACACAGTAGCTACAAGTGTGACATCTGTATTACCAGATTGGTATCCTTCCACATAAGCAAGGTCACCAAGTCCGCCTGCTCCAATTGCACCTGCAATCGCAGTTGAGCCAATTAAAGCAATCGCTGTTACGGTAATACCTGAAATGAGGGCTGGCAATGATTCTGGCAGCAATACTTTGAAAATGATGGTCGACGTTTTCGCTCCCATTGACCGTGCTGCTTCAATGACTCCTTTGTCTACCTCACGCAGTGCAATTTCGACAAGACGTGCATAGAATGGAGCTGACCCAATGACAAGGGCAGGGAGTGCTGCATTTGGACCTAGAATTGTATGCATTAAGAATTTCGTGAACCCTAATAAAAGAATAATTAAGATGATAAAAGGAATCGATCTGAAAATGTTGACGACTGCACCGATGACAGCATTGATCGGTTTATTTTCCCAAAGACCGCCTTTTCCTGTAAGGAAGAGCAGGAGTCCTAGGATAATCCCGATTGCAAAAGCAAATGCCAATGAAATGAGTGTCATGTACACCGTTTCACCCGTTGCATTCCAAATCACATCTAGGTCAACGTTCGGAAACCATTTCTCAAACATGTGTCATCACCTCAATTTCAACCTGTTTACTTTGGATATAGGCGATGGCTTTTTCAACCTCGGTCTCTTCTCCATTAATATGGATAAAGAGTGTTCCAAACGCGCCTTCCTGCGTTTGAGAAATCTTTCCTTGAAGGATGTTTACATCGACATTGAAGGATCGAATGATTTCAGTGATGAGCGGTTGCTCGGCAGAATCGCCAATAAAGGACAACCGTACGACCTGACCTTCTTTTACTCGCTCTAAGACGTGTTCGATTGTTTCTTTCGCTTCCTCTGGTTCAGCAAGCTGCTGTACAAATCGCTTCGTCATCTCTTCCTTCGGCTGTCTGAAGACGCGTAATACTTCGCCTTCTTCGACAATGCGTCCATTTTCCATGACCGCGACGCGATGACAAATTTTGCGAATGACGTGCATTTCGTGTGTGATGAGCACAATTGTCAGCCCTAAACGTTTATTGATATCCGCTAAAAGATCAAGGATAGAATCCGTTGTTTGCGGATCAAGCGCTGATGTTGCTTCGTCACAAAGAAGAACCTTTGGATCATTTGCTAATGCTCTCGCAATCCCCACACGCTGCTTTTGTCCGCCGCTAAGCTGAGACGGATACGCATTTTCTTTTCCTTCTAAACCGACTAATTTAATCAGTTCATTCGCACGCTCTCTCCGTTTCGATGTAGGTACACCTGCGATCTCAAGCGGGAACATAATATTTTGTCTCACTGTTCTTGACCAAAGTAGGTTAAAGTGCTGGAAAATCATGCTGATTTCTTGTCTTGCTTTCCGAAGTTTCGCATTCGATACTTCATTGATCCGGTTGCCTGCCACTTCAACAATTCCTTCTGTTGGCAGCTCCAGACCGTTTAATAGGCGAATAAGCGAGCTTTTTCCGGCACCGCTATACCCGATAATTCCGAATATTTCACCTTTATCAATATCTAAGTTGACGTCTTTTACTGCGTCAACATTTCCACTTTTTGAGTAGTACGTTTTTGATACATTCTGTAAATGGATCACAGTCTGCTCACCTGCTTTCTTGCTGAATCTATAGGTTGCCATCACATACGTTCATTTATTCTTCGTGCTGTCATGACTCTAGCCTGTTGCCAGATCAGTAAAAAAGACCTAACTGCAACGCAAGCAGAAAGGCCTTTTATTTCAAATACGCCTTTCTCTCATCTTTCAAAGCGTTGCGACTTTGAGTGAATTGGCACCAATTTCAGCTATGCTGACGGTTGCCGGGTTTCATAGGGCACGTCCCTCCACCTCTCTTAATAAGAGAAAATATGTTGTTTTATGTGATGTTCATGTTTTTACTAACGTAGAATATCATGCCACCCGAGATATGTCAACGCTGTAAATCGCTAATTTCCAAGTAAACGACTAAGTTATCATTTTTCGAAAAAAACCGTTCGTCAGCCAAAGTACCGCCTCTAGTCTTAGGAGCGCACGGAATGACCCTTTTACTTTCACTTGTCCCCTGCTAATTAACTGCTGTAAGGACATATCTCCATCTAATAATTGAAGTATTTCTTTTCTCTCACCATAAAAGATGAGATCCGATAACTCAATTGCAGGTAGTTTCTTCACTTCACCACGCTCATCCACAATCAATGTACAAGAGTCAGTTTCCGCCTCAAATGTAATCTTCAAGGATGATGATGAGAGCAGCGGTTTTAGCAATAATCGCTGCCCTGTGTTTCCATGGGTTTTCACTTTTTCCACATGTATAACCTCCCTGTCATTTGGTTATACATAACATTTCTCTACAAACATTCGCTTGTCCTTTATAAATAACTCGACAAATTTTCAGATGAATTGCTTGAAATATGACAAAAAACCGCTTTATTTAGCGGTTTCAATCATTTCATGAAGATATGGTACGGAGTGAAAGGCATAGCCTTTTTGCACCAGCTCACCTTTTTTAAACAGTAGAAAGCAAGGAACGCTTTCGATCTCAAAAGCCTTCGCAAAGCCTGGTGAGTAGTTTAAGTTATTTTCATAAAAAGGTACATCCGGCTGCATGGTGTCTACGACAGCCAGCATTTTCTTTGCCAGCTGACATGTTCCGCAAAACGGTGTATATAAGTATAAAAGAAATAAATCGTCCTTTATCTCCTTGAATTCGTGTTCTTCAATCTCTTTCATATACGTCCACCCTCATAAATATTTCGAATGAACATCAATGTTTGCAGCTAATAGGATAGATGCAATGTGGGCTGACGGTGAAGCGGCCACTTCGCGGTACGTTCTGTCGACAAAAAGATGAAATGCTTCAGGGAATTCTTTTCGAAATTGCTTCCGCAGTTTGTCGCCTGCATCGTCACTGTCTGCTAATATGTAAACGTCTTTCCCCAATAATTCGTCTACGAGCTGATCCAGCTTCGATGTACTGATCGTGCCATTGGTGCAAATGATGGTAACAGGTTCACTTATGACTTCTTTTAGCTTTTGTTTGTCTGTTTTACCTTCTACAATGATGACCTTTTCTACCTCTACATTCATCACGATCACCCGGCCCTTTTGACGTTGTTCACTTCTCCCTTAGATTACAATTTTTCATTCAGGTTGTAAAGATTGGGCGCTTGCACTAAAAAGACTGCAGCTTATGCTCACTGCAGCCTCATCTGTGATTAGCACCAGCCATTTTCATCATCACAGTCTACATATTTTTCTGTTCCGTGGGTCAATGTATCCGTCAGACGATAAAAACGATTTTGCTCATAGGAATAACCTGATTTTAACTCATATTGGTTTTCACTAATCATCGTGCCAATCTCTTCATTTTGATGATACAGCACCATGCCGCTTTCTTTGAATCGTCCAGTGACATGATCTGTTATATCCACATGTTCTTTTTGAAAAGACAAATTGGACACCCCCCCATAAAGGTAGAGTGTCCAATTTCACGTGAATTAGTCTTCTTTTGTCATTTCTTCATATTGCTCAGCAGTCATCAAGTTCTCAATTTCAGATGTATCAGCTGGCTCTACCACGATCATCCATGCTTTTTCGTATGGAGAGTCGTTGACGAATTCAGGGCTGTCATCCAGCTCATCGTTCACTTCGACGATTGTACCGTTGATCGGTGCGTAAAGCTCAGAAACTGTTTTCACTGATTCTACACTTCCGAAAGGCTCGTCCGCTGTAATTTTGTCTCCTACTTCAGGAAGCTCAACGAACACGATATCGCCTAGCTCAGATTGAGCAAAATGCGTAATACCGATACGCACCTTATCTCCTTCTACTTTGACCCATTCATGTTCTTCTGAATAACGTAAATCTTTTGGTGTGCTCATTCAATACCCCTCCAGTCTTTTCTTTCAATCTATATTGAAGATACCACAATCTGAATGAAAGTTACATCATTTCCAGACGCTTTTAAATGTATCTTCATTAAATCCAACTGTGACTCGTTTACCGTCTGTTGTAATCGGGCGCTTGATCAGCATTCCGTTAGATGCGAGTAATTCTAGCTGCTCGCCTTCTGACATTGCAGGAAGTTGATCTTTCAGCTGTAGCTCTCGGTATTTCTGTCCGCTTGTATTAAAGAACTTCTTCAGCTCTAAGCCACTTTTTTCGTAAAGCGCTTTTAATGTTTCTTTATCAGGCGTCTCTTCGACGATATGTATGCTGTTGATATCTTTATTGTGTTCTTCCAGCCATTTTTTTGCTTTTCGGCATGTACCGCAAGATGGGTATTCATAAAAATCTAAAGCCACTATTTTCACCTCCTGCAAGTAGTGAGAACATTTTATCACAAAATATTTTAAAAACCTAAATGTATGCTTACAAAAAGGTGCGGAGTGATACCCGCACCTTTTCAGCCGTCTTATACGATATATTTCTCTGCTTCAAAGATTCGTTTCGCCACTTCGCGCTTTTTGGCGATGACATTGATCGGGGTGAATCTTGTCAGTTTGCGAAGAGCTGACAGACTCATGCGGAGTGCATCTCCTTCTTCCATCGCGATCAAGGATTCTTTTGCATGAGCTTCAATTTTTAAGAAGGCTTCCTGCGTGAAAATTTGTGTGTAAGCAAGCTTTTGAGTATTCTTATCTAGCCCTGATGCAGCGATTGCCTTTTCAGTACGCAGAATCGCCGATTCAGCAGCAAAAATTTCATTGACGATATCCGCTATGTTCACAAGAATCTCTTGCTCTTTGTCTAATGCTTTTCCATACTTCATCGCCGCCATTCCAGATACCATTAAGGCGATCTTTTTCGCATGGGCGAGCAAGTATTTTTCTTGATCGAGCGGCTGATCACCTGGCTCTTCCGGCATCATCATCATGAGCTCTTCCTGTAAGGTTTGCGCCTTTTGAAGCAGCGGAAGCTCTCCCTTCATCGCTTTCTTCAAGAATGTGCCTGGTACAAGCAGACGGTTGATTTCGTTAGTCCCTTCAAAAATACGGTTAATCCGCGAGTCACGATAGGCTCTTTCGACCTCGTATTCTTGCATGAATCCATATCCGCCGTGAATCTGCACGCCCTCATCCGCTATATAGTCTAAAGTTTCAGAGCCAAGTACTTTACAAAGAGAGCATTCAATCGCATATTCTGCAATGGACTGGGCAATTTGTTTGCCATCCTTTTGCTCTTCTTCACTTAATAGACCCATGCGCTGTTCAAATAATCCGACTGTGCGGTAAACAGCACTTTCCATCGCATAGAGCTTTGCCGACATGTTGGCTACTTTTTCACCAATTAAGCTAAATCGAGAAATTGGCGTTTGGAATTGCTTACGTTGGTTTGCATATTCTGCCGATAATTGAATGACACGTTTTGACGCACCAACTGTTCCGACAGCCAGCTTGTAGCGTCCGATATTCAAAATGTTAAAGGCAATGACATGACCTCTGCCAGCCTCACCTAGTAAATTCTCCTTCGGCACTTGAGCATCTTCGAGAATTAACGTTCTTGTCGATGAACCTTTAATGCCCATCTTTTTCTCTTCAGGTCCCGTTTTGACACCTGGAAAATCCTTTTCTACGATAAAAGCAGAGAAGTGTTCACCATCAATTTTCGCATATACGACAAAGACGTCGGCAAATGCGGAGTTTGTGATCCACTGTTTTTCCCCATTCAGCACATAATGAGTTCCGGCTTCATTTAAGACCGCAGTTGTCTTTGCTCCAAGGGCGTCAGAGCCTGATCCTGGCTCAGTGAGGGCGTACGCTGCAATTGTTTCTCCAGAAGCGAGTCCAGGAAGATATGTTTCCTTTTGCGCTTGATTTCCAAACAGCACGATTGGCAGAGACCCAATGCCGACATGGGCGCCATAGGAAAGCGAGAAGCTCCCTGCTCTGGAAAATTTCTCGGTAATAATGGCTGAACTGATTTTATCTAATCCGAGCCCGCCGAATTCTTCAGGCACGTCAGCTCCTAGCAGCCCAAGCTCTCCAGCCTTTTTGAGAAGCCTGACAGAATGCTCAAATTCATGGTTTTCAATTTGATCTATATATGGAACAACGTCTTGTAAAATATAATCCTCTGTTGTCTTTCCAATCATTTGATGCTCATCAGAGAAATCCTCTGGTGTAAAGATATGCTCATAATTCGTCTCATCAATTAAGAAGCTTCCACCCTTTTTTACCTCTTCCATTGCTTTCATTCTGTTTTCCCCCTTTAGATCAATTCAAAAATTCCTGCTGCTCCCATGCCCCCGCCGATACACATTGTGACGATGCCAAATTGCTCGTTTCGCCGCTTCATTTCATGAATGAGTGACAGTGTCAGTTTTGTTCCTGTACAGCCGAGCGGATGCCCTAGCGCGATTGCCCCGCCATTGACATTCACTTTCTCTTCATCAATCCCTAAATGACGAATAACTTGAATGGCCTGAGAGGCAAACGCTTCGTTTAATTCAAACAGCCCGATATCCTTCAGCTCAAGTCCAGCGATTTTCAGCGCACGCGGAATGGCTTCAATTGGACCGATTCCCATCACCTCAGGCGGTACACCGCCAACAGCAAACGCCCGAAACTTGGCGAGCGGCTGAAGGGAAAGTGAGGATGCTTTCTCACGATCCATCATCATCACACACGCAGCACCGTCACTTGTTTGTGAAGAGTTTCCTGCGGTCACCGTGCCTTTTGTCGAGAAAGCCGGACGCAAAGTAGAAAGAATCTCTTCCGTTGTCCCTGCTCTCACGCCTTCATCCTGTGAAAACTTAAATTGATGTTCTTCTAATTGATATTGCTCCCCTACCCGCCGCTCTGTTACATCAACGGAGACAATTTCATCTGAAAATTTCCCTTCCTGCAATGCTTTGGCTGCCTTTTGATGACTTCTTACCGCAAAGGCGTCCTGATCTTGACGTGTGACCTGATACTTTTGCGCCACCTGCTCTGCCGTGTGCCCCATGCTCATATAGTATTCAGGCGCTTGTTCTGCCAATTGAGCATTCGGACGAATGGAATGACCCATCATCGGCACCTGTGACATCGATTCGACTCCTCCAGCTAAGATCGTTTCTGCCTGGCCGAGCATAATCCGTTCACCCGCATAAGCGATTGACTGAAGACCAGATGAGCAGTAGCGGTTGATGGTGATGGCAGGTACTGTATACGGAAGCCCTGCTAACGCCCCAATATTCCGAGCCACATTTAACCCCTGCTCTGCTTCTGGTGTTGCACACCCGATGATCAAATCATCTATCTGTCCGTCGTAATTACCGGCACGCTTTAATGTTTCTTTTACACACAATGCGCCCATATCATCAGGCCGAACATGTTTTAACGATCCTTTTTTCGCCTTCCCTACTGGTGTTCTCGCGCCAGCGACAATGACTGCTTCTCTCATTTTGACTCCCCCTTAGTTACGTAAAGGTTTTCCTTTGACGAGCATGTGCTGCATGCGTGCTTGTGATTTCACTTCTCCTACAAGACTTAAAAACGCTTCCCTTTCAAGCTCTAATAAGTATTGCTCCTCTACCTCTGTTCCAAATGGCAGTTTTCCGCCGGAAATGACATGAGCTAATTTTTTGACAATGGTCATGTCATGCTCTGAAATGTATCCAGACAGTCTCATATTTTCAGCAGCCAATATCATTGCTGCATAGCCTGTTTCTCCCATGACGGGCACCTTCTGCTTGAGCGGTGCACGATAACCCGCTTCATCAAGAGAGAGCACCAGTTGTTTCGCATCATAGATCAGGTGGTCCCCGTTCATACTGATTCGGTCACTCACGCGGAGCATGTTCATATCCCGCGCTTCCTCAGCCGAAGTAGATACTTTAGCCATTGCTATCGTTTCAAATGTTTTCAGCGTGGCATCTTGTATAGCGGTCTGTGTCGGCTTAGCTGACCCTTGCAGATGGCGAAGGTATAATTCTTTGTTTCCACCACCGCCCGGAATCAGTCCAACTCCAGCCTCGACAAGACCCATGTATGATTCGCTAGACGCTTGAATAGCTGCTGCCGGCAGACAAACCTCTGTTCCGCCTCCGAGTGTCATGCCAAACGGTGCAGCAACGACTGGACGGTCGCTATATTTCACCTTCATCATTGCCTGCTGGAAGCGGCGGATCACAAAGTCAATTTCAAAGAAATTATCGTCCTGAGCTTCCATTAAAATCAGAGCAAGATTGGCACCAACACAGAAGTTCTTCCCTTGGTTTCCGATGACAAGCCCTCTATAATTCTGTTCCACCTCATCGACAGCGCGATTGATCATGTCAATGACATCTAGTCCAATGGCATTGCTTTTGGAGTGAAATTCGAGCAAGGCGACATCATCACCGATATCAATTAAGCTCGCACCAGCATTTTTGAAAATCACGCCGTTCTTCTTTTTCAATTTCGCTAAGGAAATATTCTTGTCGTTTCCTTTTTCCTGTTCGTAAGCCCCATTGTGATAAAACGCACGCTCTCCATCAGCATTTTCTTGATAGAATGTGTCGTGTCCTTCTGACAGCATGTCTTGCACCCACTGCGGGATGGTGTGACCTTCTGCTTCCATGCGCTCGGCTGCTTTTTTCACACCGATTGCATCCCACAGCTCAAATGGACCGTGCTGCCAGCCAAATCCCCATTTCATTGCGTTATCGATCGACTGAATATCATCCGCAATTTCGCCTTTTAACTGAGCTGAATAAAAGAGCACAGGTGCCGTCATGTTCCAGAGCAATTGTCCTGCACGACCATCTTGATAAATAAGCGCTTTCAATTTCGCTTTCGTTCCCTTTTGCTGCTTCGCCATCTCAATGCCTGGATCTTTCAGCTTCGTTCGTTCTCCGTATGTGAGCGTCAAAGGATCAATTTCTAAAATGGCCTTTCCATTTTTTTGATAAAACCCTTGCCCTGCCTTGCTTCCAATCCATCCTTTTTCAAGCATTCTTTCAATAAACTCAGGCAGCTGGAAAATATCTTTTTCCTTACCTTCGACTTGGTCATATACGTTGCGGGCTACATGGAAAAACGTGTCGAGTCCTACGACATCAAGTGTACGGAACGTCGCACTTTTCGGTCTTCCAATGAGAGGTCCTGTGACCGAATCCACCTCTCCAATGGTGTATTTGTTTTCAAGCATTTCACGCACTGTCACAAGGAGTCCATAAGTACCAATACGATTGGCAATAAAGTTCGGCGTATCTTTCGCTTCAACGACGCCTTTCCCAAGTACATCCTCGCCAAACGTTTTCATAAATTGAAGTACTTCTGGATCTGTTTCTTGAATAGGAATAATTTCTAAAAGCTTTAAATAACGAGCTGGGTTAAAAAAATGTGTGCCTAAGAAGTGGCGTTTAAAATCCTCTGATCGGCCTTCTGCCATTTTTTCAACCGAAATTCCGGATGTATTACTTGATACGATACTGCCTTCTTTGCGGTGTTCGTCGATGAGAGAGAATACGTGCTTTTTGATGCTGAGCTTTTCAGTAACGACTTCAATAATCCAGTCAGCGTCATGTAATAAGGAAAGGTGGTCTGTGAGATTTCCCGGTGTGATGTATGATAGGTTTTTTGCTGAAGTAAGAGGTGCTGGCTTTTGCTTTAATAATTTTTTCATCGCTTCTTGACTTAATCTATTCCGAACACTAGGGTGATCAAGCGTTCGCTTTTTTGCCGTTTCTTCCTTTGTCAGTTCGTTTGGCACAATATCTAGCAATGTGACTGGTATCCCGATATTGGCTAGATGCGCAGCAATGCCTGAGCCCATGACACCTGAACCAATGACAGCTGCCTTGCGAATATGTTTGCCCATAAATATCCCCCTAAACATTTTGAATGAACAGTCATTCATTTTTTGTGCAAAAAAAAGCAATGCCTCTTTCTTTATCTTAAAAGATTTTCCGAAACAGTTCAAGAGCGGATTTCAAAATTTTACACATTCTCATGTGCCTTATTTTACGGCGTATGAATTAAAGAGGAGAGGGCATTGTAAGAATGGAGGTGATGTCCACATGTCTCGTTTGAAGAAAAATCCATCGAAAGCAGGCGTAAGTGCTGCAAGTGTAAAAGGAAACGCAGGTCCATCACAGGAAGCAGACCTAGGCGGAAAAAAGACCAGTCAAAATCAGCAATATAAAAAGAATCAGTAAGGAAACAAAATTGTAAGGAGGAACACACCTTGAACAATCAGCAAATGAATATGCCCCCGCAAGTCATTTCAGTAAAGGATTCCTTGTACTTAGAGGATATGCTGAATTGGAACTTGATCGCTATGAAAAAGGCTCACTTTATGGCCGAGCATTGCCAGGACCAAACATTGAAACAAGAATTAAACCAAGTGGGCCAAATGCACCATCAGCATTACACACAAATTCTTCAGCATTTAGGCAGCTCAGGGCAAGGCCAGTCTACTGGCTTTATGCAATAGGAGGAAAAAAACATGGAACAACAAAACCAACAAAAAATCGGGAATCCTCAAACTCCGGTTCCCACGACAACAAACATGAATGATCGTGATTTTATCACAGATCTGCTGTCGACTGAGAAATATATGACAAGTGGATATAACACAGCGCTCAATGAATTCAGTCATGAATCTCTTTACCAAGATATTCAGCGAATTGCGCTTGAAACACAGAAAACACAAAGACATTTATATGATGTCATGTTCAGATATGGCTGGTATTCTGTTGAAGCGGCTGACCAGCAAAAACTCCAGCAGGCACACCAGAAATTCCAGCAAACACTGACAGATCAATCTCCATACGGTTCATCACCAATGTCATAAGAAAAAACTTCCAGTAAATGAAGATGGATATTCATAAAATAATGGATCCGATTTTATCCGGATCCATTATTTTGAAATGACAATTTATACATAATAAGATTAAATATTCCTGAATTTTTATATAATACTAGAAATTAAACTATCTATTCCACCTAATATATTCTATAATATAGAACATATTATAGAAAAAAGGAGTTTAGGAATAAATGTACAAAAAAAGCTTGTTAATAATATTTTTTTCTTTGGTTTTATCAACATTATTTATTAAGGAAAATATTGCAGTTGCAGAAGTAAATTCTTTAGATAATAAAAAAGTAATTTCTTCACTAAACAAAACTGCACAATCAAGGGCATCTACAAAATTTTTCTATGAAAGTATTAGAAATAACATAATGACATATTTTGATATGTTCGAAAACAGAGAGATCAACGAAAAAGAATTAGAAAAATTAATTAAAGAAAACATTTCCCCAGCCTTAAAAAATTCTGACGATCAAGTTGCTCTTGAATTAAGTGAAGAAAAATCAAAAATAAATACAATATCTATAAAAAGCTCCTATGTTGAATATTCATTAGGTAAATTAGGTGCTAATGCTAAAGAAATTAATCTTTTTGCAAAACACCCTCATAATGCTGCCAAAACTAAAAACATTGCAGATGTCGCTTCAAGAGAAGCTGCAAAACGATATTCTAAGTATACGCTATGGCAAGGGAATGGGGACGCTTATAGACACGCTTTATGGAATGCCATAATGACTAAAAATATCAGTAGGAATTGGGCTTACCAAGTAGGTTATGCACACGAAAATTTAAAACCCGGTGAAAAGGCTCCTGATTTGGATACAAAAATGGATATCACGAACAATTATAGAGGTAGACTTGATGGAACTACATATAAAGACTATAATGATGTTCAGTTAACTCAAATTGTTGCTGATACAGTATCTAAAGGAAAAAAAGTTCGCATACGAACTTACACTTCAGGTAAAGCAGATAGAATTTTAGATGGTGTTAAAACAAAGTATGTAAATAAATTTGTTGAAACAACTTCAGGTGGAAGAAAAAGATAGTGAAAAGATGTGACCTATATGAAGAAAATCCTTATAGCTATCACTTTATTACTAGGTAGTTTAATTTATTTAATATTTAGAATAACAAAACCCAAATTATACTTAAATGATTTTTCATACGAAGTAGATAATCCGATTAGCATCAAATGGAATTACATCCTCATAGACACTGGGTTTGTAAAAGATAATCCAAACTCAGTTTATGAAATTTGGATTACACCTATTTACATTATAATTATATTATCTCTTCTCCTTTTGTTTTTTGGCATTAAAAAAAAGTAATTTCACCAAACTACCTCTTCGTGTGGGGTAGTTTTTTATTTATCTTAAAATTTACCTTTATTGGCGCGGTGAGCTTCGTTCAACTGTTTGATTCGTTGAATCGTGTGTTTGATTTCTTCTTTTGCTTCTGGATACGTTTCATTAAAGTGCTTTGCTAGAGGCGGCATGCTTTTTGCGATATGAGAGTAGATCACCCATTGTTTCACATCTTGTTTCAGTGCGTCTGTTGATTCGCCAAGGAGTAGCTCAGTATATTTCTCAAGCAAGCCTTCCAGCTTTTCATCTAGTTCATTTCCCATTGATCTTCCGCTCCTTTTTCAGAAAAAAGCCTGACTCTGTACGTAACAGATGTCAGGCTTTTGACATACGATTATCTTGCAGCAAGAAATGTCTCGGCTTGTGCCTGCTGTACAATACAACGTCCTCTGCCGTGCGGAATACATAATGGTGTTCCGAATAAAGGATCTGTTGTCACTTGGCAGTTCATATCAAAGACATTTTTCACGAGATCACAGTTAATGACGGTTTCCGGTCTTCCTTCTGCATAAATCGACTTGTCTTTAATGGCAACAAGGTGATGCGCATATCTGCATGCGAGATTCAGGTCATGAAGAACCATGACAATCGTGCGCTGCTCTTTTTCATTTAAGTCAAACAGAAGGTCGAGAATTTCAATTTGATGCGTCATGTCTAAATACGTCGTCGGCTCATCTAACAAAATGATATCCGTCTCCTGCGCTAACGTCATCGCAATCCATGCACGCTGCCTTTGTCCACCTGATAATGAATCGACCGTTCGATCAGCGAGGTCTTCCATCTTTGTTGACTTCAGTGCACGATTCACTGCTTCTTCGTCTTGCTTCGACCACTGCTTCAGCCAATTTTGATAAGGATATCTACCTTGCTTCACTAGCTGATGCACGGTTAATCCTT
The DNA here is from genome assembly GCF_002998605.1 of Bacillus sp. MZGC1. Lineage (NCBI taxonomy): Bacteria > Bacillati > Bacillota > Bacilli > Caryophanales > Bacillaceae > Bacillus > Bacillus sp. MZGC1. Next base: position 750,380 of record NZ_PVRE01000001.1, on the reverse strand, counting down.
CTGGCGCTTCTGGTCCTTGTGGAAGAATGGCGAGCTGTTTCGCTACTTCCTTTGTTGGTAATTTGGCAATGGAATGACCTTCAAGCAGGACAGAACCACCCATTGGCTTCATAAGACGGGCCAAAGAGCGAAGTAGCGTGGATTTACCGCATCCATTGCTGCCAATAAATACTGTGATTTCACCCTTAGGGATTGATACATTTAGTTCATCTATGATCATTGTTTCTCCGTAGCCTAAGCTTAAACCTTCAGTAGAAATGGCACTCATTCCGCTCAAACGCTCCTTTTCTCATCCAAATTTTTATATTGAATATCGTCTATATATAGACGCAAAAGATCACTTATCTCAATTTAGTGTATCAGATTTAAGTGATTTTGAAAATCATTTTCAATTAAAAAATGAGAAAGTTCCGTTTTACTTCTTCTTTTGGAATGTACGTTTGGTCCCATCTTCAAGCTTCATATCGACCTGAATTCGCTGATAATCATCGTCTAAATTAAAAGCAGCTAATAGCTCATTGACATACGTTTCATTGATCTTCGCACTAGGAATCGACATATCATTTAGCTTCATCTTCATCTCGCGTAAAGCTTCTTCACCTTCATAGCGGACACCGTTCATATGATCACGAATCAGTGCTTCTTCTTTGCCTTTCGCCTGACGATAGGTGGCTTCGTATAATTCGCTTTTCTGCCCGTATTGAACATGCAGGTGGAGATGCTCAAATGGAAGTTCCTTCATTTGAACCGCTGAGAGACTCTCTGCTTCTGCTTCCTTTGTTTGTTGCAGCGGTTCGATTGATTGGCAGCCAGACAGCATAAAAAGCAGCACTCCTATTTGTCCCGCCTTCTTCCAACACATCATGTGCTTCCTCCTATTTCTTATCATCGCTTTTTATTCTTCTCCATCCTGCTTTTCGTTATTCAATAAAACAGCGGACTATGGTAGATTGAAACAAAAAGGAGAACGAGATGATGAAAAGAACAGCCATTGTAACTGGTGCCAATAGCGGCTTCGGCAAGCTCATCACGATAGGTCTCGCCAAGCAAGGCTATACAGTGATTGCAGGGGTCAGGCAGGAAGCCAATGCAAAAAAGCTTGCCGAAGAGATCAAGCAAGCCTCTTTATCCGAAGCGATACATATTGAAGCATTAGATGTGACAGATACGCAGTCGATTCAAGCATTTCAGAAAAAGCTACATGCTTACGCCCCCATAACCTTGCTTGTCAACAATGCGGGAACAGCCTATGCGGGTTTTGCTGAAGAAGTTCCTGTTGACACGTACCGCCAGCAATTTGATGTAAACGTCTTCGGAGTCATGGAAGTGACACAAGCCGTCCTTCCGTTTATGACAAATGGTGCAAAGATATTCAATATGAGCAGCATCAGCGGATTAATGGGAATGCCCGCGCTTTCTCCATATGTATCCTCCAAGTTTGCTTTGGAGGGCTATACAGAGAGCTTGCGCATTGAACTGGCCTCGTTCGGTATACAGGCAGCCTTGATCGAGCCAGGCTCTTTCCAAACAAATATTTGGAACACGTCTATGAACGAGCACATGTTGCAGCCAGGGGAAGGATCGAAATACACAAGCATCTATCAAAAGATGATGGTTTATATCAATGCCCAGAAAACCAACTACGGTGACCCGCGTGAAGTCGCAGAGCTTGTGATTCGATTAGCCGAGAAGAAACGGCTGAAAAAGCTGAGATATCCGATTGGGAAAGGGGTGCGACTTTCATTCACAGCAAAGCAGCTCTTGCCTTGGAGCATGTGGGAAAAGATCATATTACGTACACTCTCTTCAAAAAAATAAGCATAAAAAAACAGGTAGACCTTTAACGTCCACCTGTTTTTTCATTTATTCGGTTTCAGACTGTCCAAGGGTAATGTCTAGATTTTTATTTTTCCCTTCACGAATGACAGTCATTGTCGTTTTATCGCCGACTTTTGTTTCTTTGTACAAAATTTCTTTCAGCTGAGAGCTGTTTGCCACGTTTTTCCCTTTGAATTTGATGATGACATCTCCAGATTTCAAGCCTGCTTTTTGTGCAGGTGATCCTTTTGATACATCTTTTACATAAATCCCTTTGCCGATTTGTTTATCAAATAAGCCGAGCGTATTTTCTTGATACGTTTCAGGCACTTGCTCAAGGTCAATCATTTGTACGCCAAGGTAAGGACGTTCAACCTTTCCATTTTTCAACAGCTCATCTACAATCGGTTTGACATCGTTACTTGGAATCGCAAAGCCAAGTGATTCCACACCGCTTTCGCTAATTTTTAAACTGTTGATGCCAATCACTTGACCATCTGTATTGATAAGCGGTCCCCCGCTGTTCCCGGGGTTAATCGCTGCATCTGTTTGCAGTACATTCATTTCCACCGTACCAGATGATGTGTTCGCTTCAACTGTACGATCAAGACCACTAATAATCCCTTCTGTCACAGTACCAGAGAACTGTGCACCGAGCGGGTTCCCAATTGCGATCACTTTGTCTCCAGCACGGAGCTTAGAAGAATCACCAAAGCTCGCCACTTTATCAATGCCGTCTGCATTGATTTCGACAACAGCTAAATCTGTCATCACGTCACTGCCGACAAGCTTCGCGTCTTTTGTTTTTCCGTCATAAAGTGTGACCTTCAATTTATTGGCACCCTCGACTACGTGGTTATTTGTAATAATGTACGCTTTTTTGCCATCTTTTTTAAAGATGACACCAGAACCCGTGCCAGCTTCAGCTTCTGTTGAATCACCGCTAAGGCCAAACGAATTTTGGGTAGATTGATAGTTTGAGACTCCCACAATGGTTGGCTCTAAATCTTCTACCATATCAGAGACATTCGTGGCATTGGTGATTTGTTTTGTTGAGAAATTTTCAGAGGCTGCCGGTTCACTTGACGCTGTTTGCGTTTGAGTGTTTGCTGCTGTGTTCTGTGACTGCGGCAAAAGCGGTGTAATGCCAAGCACAAGGCCTCCGCCAATAATTCCTCCAAGGATCGGACTGAGCCATGCTGCTTTCCGCTTTTTCTCCTTTTTCGACACACGGTCATCCTCCATTTGAGGAGAATGGTTTGTCACACTCTCCTGAGTGGCAGAAGCTTCGTTTTCATGAGGTTGAAAAACGAGTTCCTTTTCTTTTTCAGGTTCGTCTATTTGTTTCTCATTCTCTTGATGTACATCTTCTTGTTGATTCAACTTCTTCTCTTCATCTTCTCTTCGGAAATCCATCGCTTACACTCCTTTACATCATGTTCATGACTTGCTTGATTCATATGTGTAGATCGGACTCATGTCCTCTTAATGGCAACATCATTGAAAATACTACATGACAATATGTCAAATTATATAATACTTATTCATAGAAAAAAAGCAAGGTGCGCACATTCGTGAAAAGCACCTATTGATCTGCCTTTTGTCTATGCCCTTTTTTCCCTTGAGCTTATCATAAACAAACATTATGGGATAATAATGAGAAGAATATGTGAAATTGTGAAAAAAGCATGTGATTGTTGACATGCCGCCTTTGTATCCCGTTATAATGACGTTGAGAGGATGTGGAAGACTTTGTCGTACACCATTTATTTAGTGGAAGATGAACAAAACTTAAACGAACTTTTAACCAAATATTTAGAAAGTGAAAATTGGAATGTCTCCTCTTTTTTAACCGGAGAAGCGGCACGCGAAGCAATGAATAAACCGCCGCATCTATGGATTTTAGATATCATGCTGCCTGATACAGATGGCTACACACTGATTAAAGAAATCAAAGCCGCATCACCTGACGTACCGGTCATTTTCATTTCAGCACGCGACGCTGATATTGATCGTGTCCTCGGTTTAGAGCTGGGAAGCAGTGATTATATTGCGAAACCATTTCTTCCGCGCGAGCTGATCATTCGGGTGCAAAAGCTGCTTGAGCTTGTGTATAAAAACAGCGATACTCCGCAGCAGCAAAGTGTTACACCCGTCTCCTCCTATGTCATTCATGAGGATGTAAGAGAGGTGTATGAAGGAGATCAGCTGATTAACTTAACTTCTAAGGAATTTGACTTGCTGCTTTTATTTACACATCATCAAGGACATGCTTTTTCTCGTGAAGATATTCTCGTCAAAATTTGGGGACACGATTACTTTGGGACAGATCGTGTGGTGGATGACCTTGTCAGACGATTGCGCAAAAAAATGCCCGACTTAAAGGTCGAGACCATCTATGGATTTGGCTATAGGATGCTAAAAGGATGAAGAACAAACCACTCGCTTTTCAAATTTGGATCGTCATCTCTGGTATTTTACTCACCATCTCGATTGTTCTGATCATCCTATTTTCCAATACATTACGAAATTTTTTCACGAATGAGATTTATAAAAATATCGAAAATGAACAGCAGGTGCTCACAGAATATCCGTTGAACCGAGACGGCTCGCCAAAGTCGACACCGGAAAACCGCTCGGTGCAGCACATTCTGATTCCGTCAGATGAATTAAACCAAATGGGGCAGTTTTTCCCACACGCCTTTATTGAGAAAATCCAAGCCTTTGTGAAAAAACAAAAAAGCGCAACGAAACGCTATTCTGAAGAGGTGAATGGCCAGCACATCTTTTTTGTCATCAAAAAAGTATCAACAGGCAATACACAATATATTCTTTTGTCTTATGCGCCAGACTCTTATCGAGATGACCTGTCCTTTACGCTGTTTAAACAGCTGATCTTTATCTTGGGCACCGTTATTTTATTAAGCTGGATTCCATCGATTTGGCTTGCCCGCTACTTATCCCGTCCAATCGTTGCGTTTGAAAAACACGTGAAGCGGATTGCACAAGAGGACTGGGACGATCCTGTCATCGTTGACCGGCAAGATGAAATTGGAAAGCTTGGTCATACCATTGAAGAAATGAGACAAAAACTCATTCAAAAGGATGAAACAGAACGGACTCTTTTGCAAAATATATCACATGACTTAAAGACACCTGTCATGGTCATCCGCGGCTATACGCAGTCGATTAAAGATGGTATTTTTCCTAAGGGAGATCTTGAACAAACAGTGGAAGTCATTGAAGGTGAAGCGGAAAAGCTTGAGAAGAAAATCAAGGATTTGCTGTACTTAACAAAGCTTGATTATTTATCAAATCAACACCCTGCACATGCTTCCTTCCTACTCAGTAATACGATGCTGGAAGTGGTCGACCGAATACGCTGGTCGAAAAATGAATTACAGTGGAACGTGGACTTAGATGATGAGGCTGCTCTTGAAGGCGATCCAGAACAATGGAGCAAATTATTTGAAAATGTCCTAGAAAATCAACTTCGCTACGCAAAAAGGAAAATTGATATTCAAATGAAACAGGAAGAGGATCAAATACGCATTGTCATTCGTAATGACGGTCCTCCAATTGAAGAACATATGCTATCCAGCCTATACGAACCTTTTAGTAAGGGAAAAAAGGGCGAATTCGGTATTGGATTAAGCATTGTCAAAAAAATTCTCTCCATGCATCAAGCGTCTATATCAATTGAAAATGATGATCTAGGTGTACGTTATACGATCACGGTTCCAAAGAAGAGACTGTAGGTTTTTGACCGCAGTCTTTTTTAGATGAATGAATACCCATTGAAATCACGGTATGTGGCTTTGATTTTCTTGCCAGCTTGATACATCCATTTCTTTTCAATGGTTGTCTCTTTCGGCATTTTGACTTTTTCTACTTGAATTCCTTTTGTTCGCAAGCGTCTTATCATATCATCGATTTCTCTCATGGAACATCATCCTTTCACATTTTTTGACCAGTTGGTCACCTTACTTTATAATATAAAGAATTACACTGTAAAAAACAAGTTACAATCTGATTAATTTTTGAAAACTTTCGTCGTTTATGACCGATAAGTCACATCTCTTTGCGCACGTTTCCTAAGACATTTGTCTCTCGGTAAGAAAGGATGACATTCATATTGAAAAAGAAAGAGAAAATGATCATTGAGGCTGGCATGAAATTGTTTGCCAGTAAAGGCTACAATACAACGTCTGTTCAGGAAATTGCGGATGAATGCCACATGTCAAAGGGTGCTTTTTATCTTTATTTTAAATCAAAGGAAGCACTGCTCATTTCAATCTTACATTACTATTACGATAAGGTATTTACCCGGATCCACGAGGTTCAAACAGAGGGCGGCACACCAAAGGAAGCCTACCGCAAGCAGCTTACTGTCTACTACGATAATATTTTGCAGCAAAAGGATTTTATTAAAATGCAGCTGAGCGATCGAGCACTGCCAATGAATGAAGAAACGCAGCAGCTCGCAAAACAAATCAGACTTGCCACCATTCAGCTTCACATTGATAACATTAAGCAGGTATATGGAGATGCAGCGATTCCTTATATGGCTGATCTTTGTTTGACAATTGAGGGCATGAGCCACGTTTATTTCGAGCTTGCGATTTTATATGATTTTCAGCTGGAGGCTGAGGAGCTAGCCGCAACGATGATTCACCGTATCGATGATTTGATGGGCGGTATGATGGCGCGACATGATCTTCCGCTCATCTCTGTAGATCAAGCGAGCGATTGGTTTGGTCCTATTTATGAACGGTCATTCGACCCGCTGACAGAATCTCTTTTAAAAGAATTAAGAGAGCAAGCTGAAGCACACTATGAAGTGAAAGACGAGCCTGATTTATTTGAAGCACTCGGCATTCTAGAAAATGAATTAAACAAACAAAAACCTAGACAAGTCATCGTGAAAGGTATGCTGCATCAACTGAAATTGTTCGCACCGCTCCAATCCGTATCTGAGTCACTTTTGCGTATTTTGAAAGAGGATCATTTGTAGAACCCAAGGCAGTCCCTGGGTTTATTGTTGTGATAAAAAATCAAAATCTTTATATGTCAGTTCAGGAAGTTTGTTAGCTTGGACTCTTTTTAGCAAGTCATCTACATATCTTTGAACAGCAAGCATGTCACAAGGAAAATCAAATTCAAATTCTTCCTCTACCGACAGTGTGACCATACAATACGAACAGGTTGGTTTAAAGCCAAGCATATCGTCATTGAAACTTAAAACATCTTCATACGACTCTTCTGATAGCTCAAAATGAGAAATCAACAATATATCAATATGATTCCCACCTTCAGGTCGTCTTTGATCAATATATAACAAAAAGGCTGACTCCTCCGTCCCCTGCGACATTACTTGAAAAAATTCTACATCACGTGTCCGCAACCATCTAATAAACCTTGTCTTTAACGTTCTCACAATTATTCTCCTCAATATTTTCCCATATAAAAACCAGGGGCTGCTGCCCCTGGTTTCTTATTTTGCTTTCGGTGTCACCATTTCTTCTGGTTTCACAAACTCTTCAAACTGCTCTTCTGTTAAGAGCTCTAATTGAAGTGCTGCTTCTTTTAATGTTAAACCTTCTTTGTGAGCAAGCTTTGCAATTTTCGCTGCATTTTCATATCCGATGTGCGGGTTGAGTGCCGTCACAAGCATCAATGAATTGTTCAAGTTTTTCTCGATTGTTTCTAGGTTTGGTTCAATTCCAACTGCACACTTGTCATGGAATGAGTTCATGCCGTCAGCAAGTAATTCAACTGATTGTAAGAAGTTATAAATGATGACCGGCTTAAATACGTTCAGCTCAAAGTTTCCTTGGCTAGCGGCAAAACCGATTGTTGCATCATTCCCCATGATTTGTGCTGCAATCATTGTTAAAGCTTCACTTTGAGTTGGGTTGACTTTACCTGGCATAATTGAGCTTCCTGGTTCATTTTCAGGAATGATCAATTCACCAATTCCGCAGCGCGGACCACTTGCCAGCCATCTCACATCATTGGCAATTTTCATTAAATCAGCTGCAAGTGCTTTTAGGGCACCGTGTGCATACGTAATTTCATCATGGCTTGTCAGCGCATGGAATTTGTTTGGTGAAGAATTGAATGTTTGACCTGTCAGTTGGCTGATTTCCTCAGCGACATATTGTCCGAACTCAGGATGTGCGTTAATCCCTGTACCAACAGCTGTTCCGCCAATCGCAAGCTCTCTCATTTTTTCAGTTGATTCTAGGATCATTTCTTTTGAACGATCCAGCATGTACACCCAGCCGCTAATCTCTTGACCTACTGTCAGTGGTGTTGCGTCTTGCAAGTGCGTACGACCGATTTTAACAATCTCTTGATACGCTTTTGCTTTCTCATCAAGAGTGGCTCTTAATTGATCAATCGCCGGCAATAATTTTTTATACACAGCTAAAACAGCTGCCACGTGCATAGCAGTTGGGAATGTGTCGTTTGAGCTTTGGCTGCGGTTGACATCATCATTCGGATGAATGCTGAACTCACTATTTTTATCTTTCAAGTAAGCAGTTGCTCTATTTGCAACAACTTCGTTCATATTCATGTTACTTTGTGTTCCACTGCCTGTCTGCCATACAACAAGCGGGAAATGCTCGTCATACTTTCCGCTGATGATGTCATCACATACAGCAGCAATTGCTTCTGCTTTTTCGCTCTCAAGGTTGCCAAGACGTTCGTTGGCAATCGCTGTGCTACGTTTCAAAATTGCAAACGCATTCACAACTTCCTTTGGCATTTTCTCAGAACCGATTTTGAAATTTTCTTTGCTTCGTTGTGTTTGTGCACCCCAGAACTTGTCCTTTGGCACCTTGATTTCGCCCATTGTATCTTTTTCGATTCTAAATTCCGTCATTATGTATCCCTCCATAGCTTCTCATCACTCAACTCTATTCTATACAAAAAACCAAAATCCTTTAAGCGTTTTCAATTAAAATTTTATCTTTATTTTAATTTTAGTTCAATATAAACGCGGACATCTTTCGAATATTTGTATTTTGGGTTCGTTTTTCCGTAATCCTTTGATGTATATGTCACTTCATAATGCTTGTCAAACGACTGTAGAATACGGTCAATCTCCTCTTTTGTTCCTGCTAAACGAATTTGTGCCATCTTGTTTCCTCCAAAACCCTCATTCTTTCTTTTACCACAAAATAATGTAACACAGAATATTGTTTTTTCAAGCAGGTAATGCTAAGAAAAAGTTATTGAGGCGGGTGATCCTTTTGAATCAGACTCCATTGAAAGAGCACTTATACGATAATCTCTCCGTCATTCTCCCGCAATTAAAGGAAATGGACGATTTGGTTCATGAGAAAAAAACGCTGCCTCACGGGCAAGTCGTTTACTATTTATACATAAAAGAAATGAACGAAAAGATGGAGATTCAAACCTTTTTGAAGCTGCTTCTCCAAGATCATACGTCTCTCACAAAAGAGAAGCTGGAATCCAATTTATCGATGATGACCACACGTTCGGTGAAGACCTCTGAACAATTGGTCGATGCGATTTTTGAAGGGCATTGCGTGGTGCTCATTAATGGATTTCAGCATGCGTATATTTTAGAAACGCATGGAACGAAGAAACGCAGTTTAGGGGATGCTACCTCTGAAACAGTCGTGAGAGGACCCAAAATTGGCTTTATTGAAGATTTAAATACGAATTTAGCGCTTGTAAGACAGCGCTTGAAAAATCCTGATCTCAAAACCGTCGATATGAAGATTGGTCTACAGAAATACACCCAGGTGACCATCATGTACATCGACGGTATCGTTCAAGTGCCTGTTTTAAAGGAAGTCAAAAAACGGCTCAAGCAAGTCACCATTGATGATATACAAGACTCTGGTGTTCTTGAGGAGCTCATTGAAGACAATGTGTATTCTCCTTTTCCACAAATTCAAAACACAGAACGGCCGGATAAAGTGGCGTCTGCTTTAAATAATGGCCGGGTCGCCATCTTTGTCGATCATTCACCTTTTGTGTTAATTGTACCTGCATCCCTTGCGACAATTATGCAATCACCCGATGATTATTATGAAAGATGGATCGCCGCCTCTCTTATTCGCTTGCTGCGGTTTACCTCGATCTTTCTGACGTTATTTCTATCAGCCATTTATATTGCGCTTGTGTCGTTTCATCAAGGTCTTTTGCCAACCACTTTGGCTATTACAATCTCGAGCACAAGGGAAAATGTCCCCTTTTCACCCATTGTCGAGGCACTCATCATGGAGATGACCATTGAGCTGCTGCGGGAAGCTGGCTTAAGGCTGCCAAATCCGCTCGGTCAAACGATCGGACTTGTTGGCGGGGTTGTCATTGGACAGGCTGCCGTTCAGGCACATATTGTCAGCTCAATTATGGTGATTATCGTTAGTGTCATCGCACTTGCATCCTTTACTGTTCCTCAATATGGGATGGGCATGTCCTTTCGCGTGCTCCGCTTTGTGTCCATGTTTACTGCGGCTACCTTTGGTTTATATGGGATTGTGCTGTTTATGCTTGTACTCCTTACTCATCTCACGCGGCAAAAAAGTTTTGGCACGCCTTATTTCTCACCAGATTTTGTGTTCAGCTATAAAAACGAAGACAATTCCATTATTCGATTGCCTTTAAAAAATCAACAGAAAGGAGAACGACATGGTCAATCATAAAGAGTCGATTACCAGCTATCAGGCAAGTGCCATTATTGCCAATACAACACTAGGCGCAAGTATGATGATTCTGCCAAGATCAATGGCTCAGGCTGCGGCTACACCTGACGGCTGGATTGCACTCTTACTCATGAGTGTCATTTACATTGTGTTTATTTTTGCAAATGTCCTCATGATGAAAAAAGTCCCCTTCTCCTCTTATTATGATTATACGAACGAGGGGCTTGGAAAATGGATTGGCGCTCTTGCCAACCTCTTGATTATTATTTATTTTCTTGGCGTCGCCAGCTATGAAGTACGAGCGATGTCGGAAATGGTGAAATTCTTTTTGCTTCAAAACACGCCTGTAGCGGTGACAATGATCAGCTTTATTATAGTTGGTTTTTATCTTGTGATTGGCGGGATTGGTGATTTAGCCAGGCTTTTTCCTTTTATTTTGATTGTGACGCTCATCATCTTATTTGTCGCTTACGGACTTAGCTTGCAAGAATTTAAGTTAGATAACCTCCGGCCCGTTTTAGGAGAGGGGTTCTCCCCTGTCTTCAATTCCTTTAATGCATCAGCCATATCGTTTGTCGGCATTGAAATGATGCTGTTTATGCCTGCTTATATGAACACGCAAAAACACACTTTTGCTTATGGAACAGTCGGCTTTTTGATTCCTGCGATTATTTATATTTTCACTTATATTCTTGTGATAGGTGCGCTGACGGTCAAAGAAACGGCGACTTTGACTTGGCCGACCATTGCCTTATTCCAATCGTTTGATATTCAGGGGATTTTTATTGAACGAATTGAATCATTTTTGCTTATCGTTTGGCTGGTTCAGCTGTATACAAGCTTTGTCGGATATACATTTTTTGCCGCAATCGGGGTATCCAGACTGACCAAGTTTCCTAAAAAGGTAGTCGTCGCTCTAATGGGAATTGTCATTTACTTTGCAGCGATTTTCCCAAAGGATGTCGATACAGTGCGAGATTATTTAACCTATGTGAACAACCTCTTTTTCCTGCTGTTCGGCATTCTCCCGTTTCTCTTATTTATAATCGTTTTTTTCAAAAGGAGGCGGAAAACAGCATGAAAAAGAAGGCAGCTTGTGCTCTTTTGATGCTGGTTCTATTAAGTGGTTGCTGGGATAGTACAAATATTGAGGAGCTCAACATGGCGATTGGGTTTGCAGTAGATAAAGGGGACCAAGGACATAAATTAAAGCTGTCTATGCAAGTCCTCGTTCCTCAAAAGATCGATCAGGAAGCAAGCATCAAAGACCCTACGAAAATCATTGAAACAAGCGGGGATTCTATGCATCAAATTTTCCGCACAACGGCGCTGAAAAGCCACCGCATTTTTGCGCAGCAGCTAAGAGTGTATTTATTTTCTGAGGAGCTCATCAATGAGAATAATTTTGACCTCGTCATTAATCAATTCATTCGAGACAATGAAACGCGGAGAGGCAGCCTCGTCTTTATGACCTCTGAGAAACCTGGGGACATGCTGAAAATCAATGACGACGGACAGCCAGCCTCTTCGACCTTATACGATCTTTCAGAAAACAGAAAAACGACCATTTCCATGTTCAAGACGGTCTCATTAGGAGATATTTCTTCTGCCATGCAAAACAATGTATCCTTTGCTCTTCCGAAAGTCAGCGTCGATCAAGGAAAATTAATGATCGACGGTGCCTCTATTATTAAGAATAGACGATTTCTCACCAATATCTCTCCGTCAGCAGTGGAGTCATACAATTTGTTAACTGGGGACGGAGAAGGCGGAGTCATACAATTTGAATATGATCACAGCCTCTACTCTTTTGAGATTTTCAAAATCAAGCACCATATCAAAACCCATAAATCAGCCAGTGGAAAATATCAATTTGATGTGTCAGTGGATCTTGATGGGCGATTGTCTGAGGATTGGAATGAACGCGAAAACGCTTTTAATGAAAAGTATCTCAGAGAAATTGAAGGCGTTGTCAAGCGTCGATTAGAGAAAAACGTAAAGGATTTCATCGGAGAATTACAGCATGAGATTAAAGCAGATATTTGCGGGTTTTATCAAAAGGCGAGTATTGCCTACCCAAAGGACTTTCGAAAAGAAGCAAAACATTGGGATGAGATTTTTAGTGAATCAGATATTCGTTACAAAGCAAATGTGAAAATCCGTGACTTCGGGACTAAGGGCGCAACACAATCCTGATAGAGTATGTTAAAATGGTAAGAAAAAAAGGGTGTCAATCATGAAACGAGCTTTACTTTCGGCCGGCATTCTATTTTTGATTCTAGGAATACTCCTGTTAGTCGTTGTATTCATGCAATCAAAAGAAGATTTCTTCATTGAAGCCGACAGCTTTTCGAGCACATTTTTGATCGTGATTTATTATGGACAAACCCCTGCGCTCCTTCTTATTGGAGGCGGTTTATTCGTCGGACTTTCACAGATCATTGGTTTGCAGGAGAAAAAAGCAGCAGTGGCAAAGGAGAGCGTACAGCTATTATCCGAGATGAAGAAAGCCCTAGAAGACAAATCGGCCGAGGAGCAGGAGGCTTTTCCAGTTCCTGAGCTCCATCAACTATCCGAACGTCCGATCACAGGACAGAAGGACTAATTTTACGCATGTTCTAGCAGCTTTCATTTGAAAGCTGTTTTTTTATTTTATTGAATCAGCTTATGACGATGCGCATACACAGCCGCTTGTGTTCGATCTTCTACATCGAGTTTGGAAAGAATGTTGGTAATGTGTGTCTTCACTGTTTTAATTGTAATAAATAGTTCCTCGGCAATGACCTTATTCGATTTTCCATCCGCAATCAGCTTCAAGATTTCCATTTCTCTTGCTGTTAATGCATCATGAAGGATCGATCCATTTGAGGAATGACGGAGTTTATTCATCACCTTTCCAGCCACTTTTGATTCAAGTCTTGGTTCGCCGATACTTGCAGACCGAATGGCATCCGCAATTTCTCCTGCCTTGGATGTTTTTAATAAATAGCTTAAAGCACCTGCTTCAATCACTGGATAGACTTTATCATCGTCAATAAAGCTCGTCAGAACAATAATTCGAGCATCTTCAATTTCCTGACAAATTCTTTTCGTTGCTTCGATGCCATCCATTCCTTCCATGACAAGATCCATTAAAATCACATCTGGCTTTAATTCAACCGCAAGCTCTACACCTTTTTGTCCATCTGACGCTTCACCAATGACTTCAATATCAGCCTGCGCCTCTAAAAAGGCAGCAAGCCCCATTCTCACCATTTCGTGATCGTCGATTAAAAGTACTCGAATCATCGAACGTTCTCTCCTTTTCCTTCATCAAAAATGGGGACCTTCACATCGATTTGTGTTCCTTTTCCCTCAAATGACATAATCTCTGCGACACCGCCTACTTCACTTGTTCTTTCACGAATCGATTCAAGTCCGTAGGAAGCTGTCTTCACATGATCTGTTTGAAAACCGATCCCATTGTCGATAATCTTCAGCTGCACCTGCCGATTTCGAATGAGCAGACGTACCGTCACCTTTGTCGCCTTTGCATGCCTGAACACATTTGATAGGGCTTCCTGTACAATTCGGAAGAGGTGATCCTCTACTCCTTTAGACAGCGGAACATCATCTTCTATTTCCCAATCAATATCAATCGGCTGCTTTGCTTGAAATTCATTTAGGAGTTCAATCAAGCCTTTTTTCAAGTCTTTTCCTTCAAGGGTGATCGGTCTTAGATGAAGCAAAAGCGCACGCATTTCATTTTGTGCATCGCCAGCCATTCGTTCGACTAGGCGCATTTGCTTTAAAATCTTTTCATCCTTTTCCTTCATGCCTTCAAGAATCGCAGAGGTCATCATCGAAATCGCAAACAACTGCTGGCTAACCGCATCATGCAGTTCTCGTGCTAGACGCTGACGTTCTTCTGAAACGACGGATTTCTTCATTTGCACCTGCCATTCAGCCCGTTCATTCGAGAGCTTTTGCAAAGAAGCTACTTGCCCTTCAACTCGTTTGGCCATTTCATTTAATTGATCTGCCGCTAAGCCAATTTCATCGTCGCCAAGAGACGGCAGTCTGTATGCAAAGTTCCCATTTTCAAACTTTAAAATCGACTCTACAAGCTGATCGAGACGCTTCTTATGCTGATAGCCAAATACATGCGAGGCAGAAACCCCAATGACAAGACTAATGATCAGTAAAATACAAAAAAACGGGATGCCGAACCAGCGGGTAGAGAGGAGAATCATCGGATCAAGCTGATAATAAAAAAACATGGGCAGCATCGTCATGATGACAACACCAAGCGAGATCCCTACTCCAAGACGAATAGATTGCCACTGGATACCTAGATGGAGTTTCCTCATAAGTATCTCACATCCACATCTCCAATCAGTAAAGAGATGGAGATTTTCACTTTTCGTTTGCTCTCATCGTAATTGTTGGTCATCACATACACTTTACTGCCGAATCCGCTTCTTTTTTCATCGATAATTTTCATATCACCAATTGCAGCTGAAGCACTCACACATACTTCAATATCCTGCGGTACGTAAATATCCACATCTCCGATGAGCCCGCTAATCACGATCGTGCTCTCTTCTTCTGCGATAATGGCCTTTGATAAGTCGATTTTGACATCCCCGATAAACCCTGAAATCGTCAAATCACTTAATTGAAACGGCTTTTTCATCAGCCTGACCTCACCGATAAAAAAGTCATGCTCTTTGCGCGGCTTTGTCTGGCTCTTTGTTTTCTTTTGGTCGCCCTCTTTTTCAAGATTGACTTTCAGTGAAGGCTTTCCATCGTCCGATGCTTCCTTTTTATCGACATCAAAAACGGGTTTGTTTTTCAATAAACGATAGCCGGCATATATCAAAAAGGCCGCAAATAAATATCCTGTGAGACTAAATGTAATATTGAGCAGAAATTTTAAAAAGAGAAAGCCGGCAAAAATATAGGAAACTGAACCGAGCCAACGTTTGGATCTTGAGTGCAGCCAATAGCCAGCCAGCGCAAAAAACACAGGCCAAAACAAATCGGCTCCGATCCCAATAATTTTGAGAAATAGATTAATACCAAAAATCACGACAATGATGCCTAAAATTTGATTCCTTGAAAAACGCAGTTGACTCGCCTCCTTCCTTTCTTCCATTCATTACCGCAGCTTTAAGTTTCCACTTGTCATTTCAATATCGACTAAGTGTGTTCCTTTTCCCCGCGTGCCTGTAAAGCCTCGTCCTTCACTATCCGCTTGATCAAAGTGATAGGAGTGATCGACACTTCCACTTGTTTTTTTCACCCGGACATTGAAATCTCCTTCATCCGGTAAATTAAATTTGGCACTGCCTGATGTCATATGGAAGGAGACAGGTGACGCAATGGTATCAAAACTTGCCGTTAATCTACCGCTTGTCATGCCTAGTTGCAGCTCCCCTTTGACATCTTTAATATCGGCACGTCCCGAGGTTGCCCCAATATCACTATTTTTCGCATCGATGTGAGACACGGAGAGTCTGCCCGATGTCGCTTTGATTTCTACATTTTTTGCTGAGAAATTCTCGGCTTTGAGGTTTCCGCTTGTTGATTTGAGCGTCACATCTTGAAGAGACAGCTTCCCTTCGCCATCCATCTCGCTGACCCCGCTTCCACCCGTAATCTTCACATTTTTATGATAATCTGTTGGAATTTTGACTAAGAGTTCTCCTTTTTCAAATGAGGAGAAAAACAAGAATCCTTTATTTTCAGCACGGACGTTGAATGTACTGCCTGTTTGGTCCGCATACATTTTCCCTTTCCCATTAACGACAATCACGGAAATATCGGAACGATTTTCAGGCTTTACCTTCACGCGAAACCCAGAAAGAGAGATATCTAATTGATCAATTTCATCTTTTTTCGCTGAAGCTGTTGTGACTGCTTTTTCACGGGAGAAACTCAAATGAAAGAGATCTTCATTTTTGAAAAGCATCCCAATCATTAAAAAGACACCTACAAGTATACAAATTAGACCGATTAACCGCTTCATTCGTACCATCCTTTTATCTTCTGACCTTTTCATTATAAGTAAAAGCGAAACAGAAAGAAATCAAATATCGGAAGAAAAATCCTGCTTTTCTTCCGATCTGACATCGATTCCTTAGTTTGCTTGCTGCTCAGGCTTCTTCTCCAGCTTGAGCTTCTGCCATTCTTTTTCAACCTCATCCGCATAGTCTAGATGAGCATATGCTCCTTGATCGGCAAATTGTGCATAGCTGCCCGCTTTTGTCTCCATTTCTTCGATACGGTTCTCCATTCGAAGAAATTCCTTATATGCACTTTCACTGTCTACTTTGTTCATGGATTCGTTCATATGCTGCTTTGCCTGTGCAGCATTTGCTCTTGCAATCAGAGCCTGCTTCTTGTCTTTAATATCACGCAGCTTCGTTTCTAACTGCTGCAATTGCTCTTTCAGCTCTTTCAATTGTTTCACAGAGTGCTGATAAGCTTCCTGATATTCCTGGTGCTTTTCTTCAAAATACTTCATTTCTGTGAGCGCTTTTCGTGCAAGTTCCTCTTCTCCCGCATGATATGCCAGCTCAGCCTGCTTCTTTCTTTTATCAGCAAATGCTTCTGTCTCTTCTGCTTTGTGCAGGAAGCCTTGTTGAATCGTTTGCTGTTTGATGATCGCATGTTTCGCTTTGGCAATATCGTCCTCCATATCACGAACGTACTGATTCAGCATGACACGCGGATTCTCCAATTTATCTAAGCCTTCATTGACCGTTGCAACAAACATATCTCTTACTCTTCTGAATACCATTTGATATTCCTCCTCTTATTTTTTCTTTAAAAAGTCTTCCCATTCTTGATCAAATGACGTGTGAATAGGTTCTTCCATTTTCGGTGCCGTGTTTGGCTCCATATATGATCTGCTTGATGATTCTTTTGCCTGTTCACCATTGATCATCGTCCAGCCGAAGTAGAGAAGCCCCCCAGCCAATGCGATTCCAAGGATAAATGGCAGAGATTGCACAACAATCAGTACACCAATGACCGCTAGAATGACACCGAAGGTTTGACTGCCTTTCTCATATTTCTTTACACCTACATAGATGAGCCATGCCCCAATCAGAATCGGGATCAGCCCTCCTAGTGAACCACCGAAGAAGATGGATAGACCGACAAACATTAAAATCGAACCGATGATGGTTTTACTTGTTATTTTCATCTTCATGCCTCCTTTCTTGCTCCTTGCTTTTACTTTAGTCAAAAAAGAGAGCTGGCAAAACGTGTCGCAGATTGATCTTTCATTGCGACCAGAGTCGTAACTTCGCTCAGACTAAGCGATAGAACCTAATAAAAAAGCACTCTTCTCATTCGAAGAGTGCTTCAGATTGTTGACAAAGGGCTAAAATGATCTTTATTTTAGCCCTTTGTCTTCTTTTCAGCGTGTAGACCGAAACACGTCTGCGCTTCGTTCATATTCAACATCAGCTTCACCGAGCCGATGATTCACGACTCGTGCGGCTGCAAATAAATAGTCGGATAGACGGTTCACATAGGTGAGTGTAACCGCTGGAATCTCCTCCTGCTTCGCAAGCGTCACAATATGCCTCTCTGCTCTTCTGACGACTGTCCGCGCCACATGTAAGAGAGCTGCTCCTGCCTGGCCGCCCGGTAAAATAAACTTTGTGAGAGGCGTGGCTTCTTCTACATAGATATCCATTCTTTGTTCAAGGACTGCCACTGATGCTTCAGTTAATTTGCCTTCTTTACGTGGTTTGACTGCTGCCAAATCACCGCCGCAGTCAAAGAGCTCGTGCTGTATCACAATCAGCTCTGACAAAATGTCTTGAAACAATTCTCCATGCTGACGTAAATGTGCATGTGCGAGTCCAATGAAGCTATTCGCCTCATCTAACGTGCCGTACGCCTCGACTCTTACATCATCTTTATCGGCTCTCCCGCCGATCAAGCCTGTTTGGCCTTGATCCCCTGTTTTTGTATAAAGTTTCATCGGTGTTCCTCCTTGTCTATTGCTTTGTCCTTTTAGTATAACCTGAAGTGAAAAGGATGTATTTGTTTAACTAAAGCACTGTGATTTTCATCGCATCATAAACAAAAAAGCGAACCCTTTGGTTCACTTTTGAATGGCATTCAATGTATAAAGAAGACGGTGCACTTTCTGTTTTAATCTATCATGTAAATGCTCATCATCTTCTGTTTCCTGCATACCCGCAGCAGCGATACAAAGATGATGAATGGACATGCTCGTCTCCTGTTTAATCATGTGGACAAGCTGCCCCATGAGCTGAACAGACGATCCGTCTGATAAAGATTCTTTCAGTACAAGCCAAATGGTCAGCTCTTCTTGATGACGCATGCCGTAAAGCACCATGTCGTTTTCTGTGTCTTCAGCAGCAAATTGGTTTGGTCTACTCGTTTGGTCGTAAAACAATATTCCTTCACGATCATCCAGCTCGTCACGAAGTATCTCAGTTCCTGTTCCGAGAGATCTTTTCCAAAAGAAGCCGCCCCTTTTCTGATGTGAGGAAAGGACGCGGAGCGGCTGTTTGAGGGAAAACGTCATTCCTTCTGAGCCATACGTTTTCCAGCCATCCGCTAACTTTGCATTTGATGCTATAGAAGCCCCCGCAGGCTCAATGATCAGCTGAGGGTTTGCTCTTCGCGGGTGTTGGAGCGGTGTTACCTCTGTTTCATACACACGGTTGATTCGCTCAGGCGTCAAGACGTGATGCGGCAGTCCTATCATTTCCGTCTTTCCTTCATCAAGCAGCAGCAGCCGGTCACAATATAAACTGGCGATGTTCACATCATGAAACACGCCGATCACCGTTAGCCTAGAGGAAGTGGTCTCTTCTTTAATTAAATCAAGCAAGTCTTTTTGATAGGCCAAATCAAGAAAACTGGTTGGTTCATCCAGCAATAAATATTCAGGCTGCTGGGCTAATGCCTGTGCCAAGTACACACGCTGCTGTTCTCCCCCGCTCAACTCATGAATGGATTGATCCTTAAATTGTGCAACATCCGTTTGTTCCATTACTTTGTTTACGACCTGCATATCTTCTCGAGTAACAGATTGCAGCCATCCTTTTTGATATGGGTAACGACCGAATTGAACCGTTTCTTCCACTGTAAATGAGAAGGCTTGGTCCGTTTTCTGCGGTAGAACAGCCATTTTTTGCGCAAACGCCTTTGGACGGTAGGATTGAACCAATTGACCGCTCAGGCGTACCTCGCCACTCTCAGGTGCCAGCATCCCAGAAATCATTTTAAGCAAGGTCGACTTCCCGCTTCCATTTGGGCCAAGTATACCGAGAAATTCTCCTTGCTTTACCTCAAGACTGATGCCACGTATGACCTCTTTCTCTCCATATCCACCTCTGATTTCCTTCACTTGAATCATAGATGTGTCCCTCCTCTATATTTACGGATGAGGATGATGCCGAATACAGGGGCACCAATTAACGCAGTAATGATGCCAATCGGTAATTCAGTCGGTTCAATGATCGTACGGGATAACACATCTGCTAAGACGAGAAAGGAAGCGCCGTTCAGCATAGACAAAGGCAGGAGGTGCCGGTGGTCTGTGATGGCTAAGAGGCGAATAAAATGCGGAATCACAAGTCCCACAAATCCGATCGTCCCTGACACCGCTACCGCACTACCAGTCAGAATTGAGCCAGCAAGCAGCACTATATATTTGCTCCTTTTCACATGTACACCTAATAGCTGTGCCTTCTCCTCGCCATACGTCATGACATTCAAATCTCGTCCCATCAGCACTAATGCAAAGGTCCCCACAAGAAAGAAAGGAAGGAAAAGCGCAATATAGCGCCAGCCCCTCATGGACACACTGCCGAGAAGCCAATGAATAATCTCTTTTAGATCATCACCTGTTAAAGCAATCATCAATGATATAAGCGCACTCAAAAAAGAGCTAAAAATCACCCCTGTTAAAATTAAAGAAGAGATGCTCATCCCCCGATGAACAAGACGCGCAAAAAAGAGGACGAGACATAGGGTCACAAGCGCTGTTGTCATACTGAAAAAAGGCAGTGTGAAACTGCCGAGCAAAGGGAGCTGCAAGCTGAAAAATAGTGTCGCGACGGCTCCAACTGATGCCCCTTGAGATACACCTAGCGTATATGGGTCAGCGAGAGGATTTTTTAATAAACCTTGAAAGGCTGCACCTGATAACGCCAGCGCTGCTCCGACTAGTGCCGCTAATATCACTCTCGGCAGCCGGATATTCATCATAATATTGCGATCAATTGAATCTATTGTGCCAATCTGCACCCCGAATAGTTCATGAACAAATATACGGAGAATAGAAGGAATGGGAATCCCTAAGCTTCCAAAGGAGATTCCCATTCCAATGCTCACCACAAGAAGTAAAACACTTAGTGTGTATGCGATGATGAATTTATTTGAACGTGTCAGGATAGATGCTTTTCGCAAGAGCCTCGACTCCTTCAACCAATCGCGGTCCCGGTCTTGATGCGAGATCCGTATTCAATTGAAAGACTTGTTTTTCCTTCACTGCTTTGATCGCATTCCAGCCGTCTCTCTTTTTCAGATCAGCTAAGCTGGAACCATCAATTGTGACGATCACATCAGGATTTCGTTTGATAATCGCTTCTTCTGTCATTTGCACCCAGCCAGTTTGATCGCCAGCAGCATTTTTCGCATGGATAACAGAAAGCATTTCGTCCATAAATGTATTTGTACCTGTTGTATAGATTTCAGGCGCACCTGATACTTCGACAAAGACTGTTTTTTGTTCGTCTTTGGAGATCGCCTCTGCTTGTTTCTTGATGTCATTCAATTTTGTTTTCATCTCATCTACAAGCTTTGTTGATGCTTCTTTTACACCTGTTGCTTCACCGATCAAATTGATCGATTTGTACACATCCTTAAAGGAGGTGGCATCATTTACAGTCAGTACTTGAATTCCTGCATCTTCAAGCTGTTTAAATCCATCTTTTGATCCCATCTGCGATGCATGAGCTAATACTAGATCAGGCTTTAAGGAAATGACCTTCTCGACATTGAATTCAAGTCCGCCAATCTTCTCTACCTTTTCAACTTCCTTTGGATAATTGTCAAAATCTGATCGTCCAACCATTTTATCGCCAAGACCAAGCGCATAGGCAACCTCTGTATTACTTGGAATTAATGAAACAATACGCTTAGGCTGCTCTTTGATTTCGACTGTTTTACCAGCTGCATCTTTAATCGAGACAGGAAATGCCGCAGCCGCTGTTTCGTTATTTTGTGAACTCTTTGCTTTATGGTCTGTCTCAGCACCTGCACATCCTGCTAAAACACCCATCACAAGCAATAGCGATAGCCAAATGGCCGTTAACTTTTTCATGAATGAACCCCCTGGTTTATGTACTGCTTGACGTCATCTCTTCCGTCAATTCTTTTCTAATTTCGGGAATATTATACTACAGTGCAGATAGGTTGTATATGTGATTTCTAAAAGCGTCTTTTTCGTTCTTACTAAAAGAAAAACAGCCTCCGAAAAGACTGTTTTTCACTCATCTATCAATTGATTTGTTCCCCATTGATGACGACTTTCTGAAAAGAAGGAGATACTGCATGCTCCAAAGAAAGTGGATACGTCACATGATCTATGACACAATTTTTCATGTTGAAGTGTGTAACGGGGGAATGTGAGTAGGCGGCTATTTTCACACCATATCGTCCGCCGCTGCTTTTCAGTCCTTCTACTTCAATATGACGCACAACAGGACGATGTGGACCCGCATCCCCTTCCTCATACATCATGTCGATACAGACCACTTCATGCTTTAAGCTTTTGACTGTGTTGTTTTTAAAGTAAATATGTTCAATGGTACCGCCTCTGACAGAGTTGGTTTTAATACGCAGTGCCCGGTCAAGGTTCGGACTATCCATTACATTATTCTCTGCATATACATACCTGACCCCGCCAGAGATTTCACTCCCGATCGTCACTCCGCCGTGTCCATCACGCATCTCATTTCTACGAATGACAATGTTTTCAGATGAAACCCCTATTCTCCGCCCGTCCTCGTTTCTGCCAGATTTGATGGCAATACAATCGTCTCCATTATCAAAATAACAATCTTCAATGAGCACATTCCGGCAAGACTCCGGATTAACACCATCTGTATTTGGTCCATGCCCGATGATATGGACTCCACGGACGATGACATTTTCACTTAGCACAGGATGAATTTGCCACATCGGTGAATCCTTCACTGTCACTCCTTCAATGAGAACTTGCTGGCATTGGTAGGGCTGGATAAAGCTTGACCTTAAATAATGGCCTTCTCCAAACACTCTTTCTTCTACTGGTATCCTCTTTTCAGCCATTTCAAATAGAAGCTGCCGATCCCGGTCCTGAGACGGCTGGCCATTCGTGCCATACTTCCAAGGCCACCAATGATGTTCATCCCCTCTGCCATCAAGCGTTCCAGCTCCTGTGATGGCGATATTTTCTGCATGGTGTGCATAAATGAGAGGTGAATAATTATAAAGCTCAATCCCTTCATATCTTGTCAGTACAATCGGCAGATAATCCTTTGGATCTTGGCTGAATGCCACATAGGCTTTCTCATGCAAATGCAGCTCTACATGACTCTTCAATTCTAGAGCACCTGTCACAAACGTCCCTTCTGGAATAAGCACACGTCCCCCTTTCAAACGGTGCGCATCATCAATCGCAGACTGGATAGCATCTGTTGAAAGCTCTATCCCTTTCCCATCTGCACCATAATGAACCACATTAAATTCACGATCAGGGAACAGCGGCGCTTTTATCTGCTTTAACACTTGATCGATTCCGTTTGCTTTTTTGTCTTTCTTCTCTTGCCTTGCTAAACGCGTGAGTCCGATTCCTGTGAGTATCGTTCCTGCTGTGATATACATCAAATCCCGCATTTTAAACACGTTCTCATCCCCCAGTCGCCTTAAAGTGTGACACCTGTTTTGAAAATAGCCAGCTCTCTAAAATTGTTTTTTTCATGATTTAATAGCTTTCCGCTCGCCACATCAATGACAGTTGAAATGAATTTTTCTAATACAACATCTTCTGGTACATCTTCAAGCAGTTCTCCCGCATTAAAGTCAATCCAGTGCTTTTTTGTTTCATATAAGGCTGTATTCGTCGAGACTTTCATTGTAGGGACAAACGTACCAAATGGTGTCCCTCTGCCTGTTGTAAAAAGGACCAACTGACAGCCGGAAGCAGCAAGTGCGGATGAAGCAACCAAATCATTACCTGGCGCACTTAATAAATTCAGGCCCTTTCGCTTCAGCAATTCCCCGTATCTCAATACATCTTGAATGTCAGAAGTCCCTGCTTTTTGTGTACAGCCGAGAGATTTATCCTCTAATGTCGAAATTCCACCAGCTTTATTTCCCGGGGAAGGATTTTCATATACTGGCTGTCGATGATCCATGAAGTATTGTTTAAAGTCATTGATCATTTGCACAATATTGTCGAAAGTCGCTTCTGATTCCGCTCTCTCCATTAAAATCGTTTCAGCTCCAAACATTTCGGGCACTTCTGTTAACACTGTCGTGCCGCCTTGAGCAACAATAAAATCGGACAGCCTTCCTAAAAGCGGATTTGCGGTAATGCCGGAGAATCCATCTGATCCTCCGCACTTCAAGCCGATTTTCAGCTCAGATAACGGGATCTCTTCACGGTTATCTTCTTTCGCCGCATCATAAATTTCCTTGAGTAAAGCGACTCCCGTCTCAATCTCATCTCCTACTTCTTGGCTTCTTAAAAATTTCACTCTCTCATGGTCATATTCACCTAATGTGGACTGAAAATCTTCAATATCATTATTTTCACAACCAAGTCCAAGGACGAGCACCCCTCCAGCGTTAGGATGCTTCACGGCATTTTGTAAAATGGTTTTTGTATTTTCATGATCGTCCCCAAGCTGGGAGCATCCATAATTGTGCTTTAATACGAGAGCTGTTTCAAACGGATGGATGTTTCCGCCCATTTCAGCGGTGAATATTTGGATGATATGATCGGCAATGCCATTCACGCATCCAACGGTTGGGACAATCCAAAGCTCATTGCGAATCCCGCTTTCCCCATTTTTTCGTTTATATCCTTTAAATGTAAGATTCGTTTTTTCATAGGGGTTGTCTGTGAATGAAGGCTCGTATTCGTAATCGAGCTTTCCTGATAGATTGGTTTTGATATTATGCGTATGCACCCATTCTCCAGCAGAAATGGCAGTCGTTGCATGCCCAATGGGGTAGCCATATTTCATGATATTCTCTCTTTGCTTGATATCAGCCAAAGCAAACTTATGACCTTTGGGAACGTTCTCTTTTAAGACAACAGAGTGTCCTTGATGGTGCAGCTCATCCCCTTGCTCAAGCACTTTTAAAGCAATACCGACATTATCTGAAGGGTGAATCACAATAAAATCTTTCATGCCTTCTCCCCCTGACTTTCATATTGATGATGCAGCATTCGTTGAACAGCCGCTCTCATCCCTTGCTCCTGTATGAAGGTAAGCTGATCAGCTACAGCGTGACTCAAATCATCTACATCCGTTAAATTTTTCCCCCATAATGGCTCGCATGATAGAATCCTGGCTGCGATCGCTTCATTGGATTGGTTCTCCCCTTCCCAGGCTTCCTTCATAAATGCCATTACAGTCTCATCATCCTTTATCCTTTCTGCATATGCTCTGTAAAAATAAATGAGACTGCTGAGTGAAAACACGAGTTTCATTGGCAGCTGTTTCTTTTGCTCAACATAATCAAGCAATGACGGAAGAACTCGGGTTCGGAACTTGGATATACCATTGAGCGCAATATCGAGCAATTGATGCTTCACAAATGGATTGCAAAAACGATCCCAAACCGATTGTGTATAAAGAAGAAGCTCATCTTGAGAGAGCTCAAGCCCTGGCAGTACTTCCTCCTCCAGCATACGCCGGATGAACGGACCAACATGCTTGTCATCCACAGCTTCTTTTACAGTGTCTATACCACATGAGTAAGCGATTGGCACCATTGCTGTATGTGCACCATTTAAAATTCGTACCTTGCTCATGCGATAAGGCGCAATATCTTCTACAAAAAGGACATTTAATCCTGCTTTTTGAAAGGGAAGCTCTTTTTGTACGAAGGCAGGTGCTTCAATAACAAAGAGGTGATAATATTCTGCCGTGACAAGCAACTCGTCGATATACCCATCTTCCTTTTGGACAATTTCAGCTGCTTCCTTAGAAAACCCAGGAACAATCCGATCCACAAGCGTATTACAAAACGTGTTGGCTTCTTTGATCCATGTGATAAACGCAGGCGGCAGGTCCCACTCAGCTGCCATGTCTATCACATATTCCTTCAAACGGTCACCGTTATGTTCGACCAGTTCACATGGAAGGATGATCAGCCCTTTTTGTTCATCTCCAGTAAATGCTTTAAACCGGTGATATAAGAACGCTGTCAGCTTTCCTGGAAAACTGGCTTGCGGTCGATCCTCCAAGCGATCCTCCTTTCTGAACATAAGTCCTGCCTCTGTCGTGTTTGAGAAGACAAAGCGGAGATCGGGGTTTTCAGCTACGTATAAAAAACCATCGTAATCCGTATACGTACTGATTCCTCTGCTGATCGATTGAATGATCATGCGCTCATTCATTTCTTGCTGGTCATGATAGCCCTGTATACATAAAGTATATAAGCCATCTTGTTCATTTAAAGCCGCAACGGATCCTTTTCGCGGAGGAACAACAACAGCTCTTCCTTTAAAATCTGTGCAGTCGTTCAGCTTCTGGATGTGCCAATTAATAAATCCTCGCATAAAATTCCCTTCACCGATCTGTAAAATCGTTTCCGGATACTCAGGCGCCGGGTACATGGCTTTTGATAAACGTTTCAAATGGATTCCCCTCTCTTCGTGATATGCACACGTGAACATTTATCTTTAAAAGGTGCTGATTACTGCACCTTTTTGACTGAATCTCTGATCATCAGCTCTGTGTGGACATAGATTTTTCCCATTTGATCTTCTTCCTGCTCTTCACCGTTTATGACTGATAGGATGGCTTCTGCTCCAAGTGCACACATTTTTTCGATAGGCTTTTTTACCGTTGTCAGTGCAGGCGTGGTGTAGGATGAGAATGCTATGTCATCAAAACCGATAATAGAGATATCACCTGGACATGTCTTGCCTTTTGCATATAAAGCATTCATCGCACCAATGGCCATGTCATCGTTAGAGCAAAAAAGCGCTGTTGGCGGATGATCAAGGGTCAGGAGGGATTCCATTGATTCATAGCCGCTTTTCATGTGGTAGTCACCTGTGATCATATATTCTTTCTTCATAGGAATATGGTGATCAATTAACGCTTGAAGAAAGCCGGCTTTTCTCTCCTGAGTCGATTTAAAGCCTTCTTTTCCTTCAATGATGGCGATTTGATGATGGCCTTGCTGAATGAAATAGTGCGCTGCCTGATATGCTCCTTGACTATCATCTGCTAATATATTCATCACTTCATTACTTTCTACACGGCGATTCAGCACAATGATTGGAATGCCCTGTTTCTTGACATGATGGATAAACGCTTCATCGTGCTCGCTTTGACTCATAAGCAAAATGCCATCGTAGCGCTGTTTATGAATGGTTGTGTAATCGTGAAAGTCGTCAATTCCCCTTACAAACAGATTATAATGCTCAGTCATCACGCTATTGACGCCCTTTAACGCATCTACAAAGAAGCTTGAAGATGTGCCTTCTGTTAAACTCGTAAAAAACAGACCGATTGTAAACGATTTTTGTGATACAAGGCCTCTGGCATGGACATTCGGTGAATAATTCAGCTGTTTTGCAATCGACAAAATCTTTTGTTTTGTCTTCTCTTTAATAAAAGGACTGTTATTCAAAGCCCTTGATACCGTAGTATGAGAGACGTTTGCCAATTTTGCTATGTCTTTAATTGTGACTGTCATGCTATTCCGCCTTTTATGATTTTTTTCCATCTTATCATAAAACCGCTTTCATTTTCTCACCTTTTTCTTCATGTGATTTTACTTTGGTGATGGAGCTGCTTTGCCCGGTCAAATTGAAAATATTGCTTGGCATTTTCATAGCTGATTCCTTTCACGATCCCCCCTAACAGCTCAAGGTCATAGGGGACTTCTCCTTTTTCTACCCAATCTCCGATGATATCACAAAGCAGTCTTCGGAAATATTCATGCCTTGTATACGACAAAAAGCTTCGTGAATCAGTCAGCATCCCGATGAAACGGCTGATCAGTCCAATACTGGAAAGAGCCATCATCTGCTCTGTCATTCCTTGCTTCGTATCATTAAACCACCAGGCTGTGCCGTGCTGCATCTTCCCCGGTGTCTTCCCGTCTTGAAAGCTTCCAGCCAATGTTGATATCACCACATTGTCCCTAGGATTCAAGGAATAGAGAATGGTGTTTGGCAATGCATCTTCTTGTTCTAAACGATCTAATATTCGGCAAAGCGGCTTTGCAATGTCCTCATCATTCATCGCATCATACCCCGTATCTGGTCCGAGCCGCTCAAACATTTTCGTATTGTTGTTTCTAAGCGCATTGATATGAAGCTGCATCGCCCAGCCACGCTCACAGTATGCCTGACCTAGCATAATGAATGTCTCTGTTTTAAACTTGATCTTCTCTTCTTCCGTCAATGGATGACCAGACATTCTTTTATGAAAGATGGTCTCCACTTCTTCTTCTGACGTTTCTTCATATGTCATTTCATTTATAGCATGATCTGAGATCAAACAGCCGTGTTCATGGAAGAAATCAATTCTTGCACGGAGTGCTTTTAAGAAGTCTTGGTAGGATTGTATTGGAGTAGCTGAAACCTCTGCCAGCTCGTGAACATATTTTGCAAACAGATCATTCGCTATATCGAGTGCTTTATCAGGTCGAAACCCTGGGAGCACTTGTACAGAGAATTCCTCTTCCCGCAGTTTTTGATGATAGTGAAGCGAATCGACCGGATCATCTGTTGTCACAACGGTTTCAACGTTTGATTTCACAATGAAGTCCCTCGCACCAAATCCCTCTCCTTGCAGCTTTTCATTGACTTTCTTCCAAATAATGTCTGCGTTTTTTTCGTTTAATAGGTCTTCGACTTCAAAATATCGTCTTAGCTCTAGATGAGTCCAGTGATAGAGTGGATTTCCAATGGTCATGGGTACGGTCTTCGCCCACGCCAAAAATTTCTCATGATCTGATGCATCCCCCGTAATGTGCGTTTCAGGGATGCCATTTGTTCTCATGGCACGCCATTTGTAATGATCTCCATAAAGCCATGCTTCGGTGATATTTTGGAAGGTTTTATTTTCATAGATGTCTTTAGGACTTAAATGACAATGGTAATCTATAATTGGAAGGTCCTTTGCAAACTCATGGTATAGCTTTTCCGCCGTTGGACTGTTTAGTAAAAACTGCTCATCTAAAAAGGCTCTCATCAAATTCCCCCATCCCTCTTATCGTATGAAAAATAATTTGTTCACGTTAACAATTTAATTGTAATCGTTTACAAAGTTGATTTCAATCCTAAAACAGGAAAAAACGATCTCCTTAAGAAAGGAAAATCGTTTTTTGCCTATTTTACAGAAGGTGATTTTTTTAGGATAATCGCAATAGTTGTTCCAGCACCTAGTTCGCTTTCCACTTGAATATCACCGTCATGCAGCAAGACAAGCTCTTTTGCTATTGCCAGCCCAAGTCCTGTTCCATTCGTTGGGTCATTTGTATTTGTCCCTCTGTAGTAGCGGTTAAATAAGTGATCTACCGTTTCTTGTGCCATTCCGCATCCGTTGTCTTTCATTTCGATCCGAACTTCTTCATTTGTTTCAGATAAAACAGCTGTAATATGAGTGCCTTTTTGGTTATGCTTGACTGCATTCGCCAGCAGGTTCTCAATCACTCGTCTGAACCAGGCTTTGTCGATCTCAAACATGACACCGTTTGTTTGATCTTCAAAAGAGGATGAAAAATCCTCAGAAAAGGAGCTTCTTGAAAACTCGTCCATAATAGAGGCTAAAAATTCACCCAGCTCGACCGGCTTTCGATTAATAGGCAAGGCCCCATTTTTCAATCGGTACGTGAGGTTTAAATCCTCAATCAAGGTCGACATGTATTCTGATTTCTCACGAATCACCTGTCCCATTTCCATGACTTCTTCCTTGGACCATTGATATTGATCAGATTCAAGCATGAGCCCATAGCCGTAAATCGTACTAAGAGGTGTTTTCAAATCATGAGACAATCCTGCAATCCATTCTTCCCTTGTGGTTTGAATTTTTCTTCGGTTTGCTTCATTCTCTTTTAATGTAAGCGTGAGCTGATCCATTGTTTTTAGGATATCCTCAAATAATCGGTATTCCCGCTTAATACGACCTTTTTTATTTTTACTGATTGGAATTCCTTTTCTATTTGTTGGTTCCTGCAATTTATTTCTAGATAAGAAAATCAGCCAGCGGATAATGTGATAGATCGGCAGACCATAGCGATACGAGTACCATAATGTCATGACGATAATAATAGTGAGTGCAAGACCTGCAATCAAGATGGTTCTATATTGATTTAAAGCATCTGTCTCTTTATCATACAATTCGTCTGGGCTATATACTTTGTTTGGTACCGAAACGATCAAATATAGACTTTTATTCACTCTGATATAAGATAGGTCACTTCTAAACTCCCAAGGCTTCGATTGGTACTTAAGCAATTCAACATCTGTTACGTTATGTTTCAAATCGTTTTTGGCTCGAATGCCTTTTAAGTATTTTCCTTCTTCATTAAACAGGTGTACCGATCCATTCATTCTTTTCAAGAATTCTATCGTTTCAAGCGAATATTGAGAAAGTGCAGCCAGATTTTTCTCATGCTGCTTAAGATAATTGGCTACCTTTGTGCTGTTCGTTTTGAACCCATATAACACGATAAAGCTTTCTTGATCAATCTCAATTGGCCAGAAGTACATCTTGTAATCTTTAAATTGTCTTTTTTCAAAGATCTTGATCATTTCATCCTTTTGATAGGATGTTGGAATATTTTTAGGAAGGTGATAGCTATATACGTTATGTTTTTTTGAATCAATCACTTGCAGCCAGCCGTCACGTTTTTTCACTGCTTGCTTGAGTTGATCTTCGGCTTCCATTTTGCCATCCTCGTTAAAATAGAGCCAGCTCATGAGTGTGTCCCCATCAGCCTTTGTTAAACCAGTTTCGGTCATATTCTCATAGTATTTTTTATAATATAGATTCTCAGTAAACGTATTCCCGATCAGCAGAATCGCAATGACGATAAACATCTGTCCGACAAAGTGAAAGAAAAGTTTTGTTCGTAAATTCATGAATTAATTAAGAACCTTCACAGGGTGCGGAATAAATTTATATCCCATACCACGGATGGTCACAATATATTCAGGCTGACTTGGATCTAATTCAATTTTTTCTCTCAGCTTTCGAATATGAACCATGACGGTGTTGTTATCACCATACGACGGGACGCCCCATACTTTCTCATAGATTTGATCTTTTGAAAGAACCACATTCGGATGATCACAAAAGTACTTCAGCAAGGATAGAAGCTGAGCTGAGCATGCCGTCATCTCTCCTCTCACTTTCAGTTCGGCTGAATGAGGATGATATGAGAAATGGGCATATTCATATTGGTTTTGAGCCTCTTCTTGCTCTTCCTGTAAGGAGATATATGTTCGGTTTAAGTGAGCCTTAATTCTAGCCACAAGCTCTAGCGGATTAAATGGCTTTGTAATGTAATCATCTGCCCCCTGCGCAAAGCCGGTCAGTTTATCTACATCAGACGTTCTTGCAGTTAAATAGAAAATGGGTGCTTTCGTATATTTTCTCATTTCAGGAAGAACATCAAAGCCAGACTTACCGGGCATCATCACATCTAGAAGTAAGAGGTGGATGTCCTCGTTTTTGACAACATCTAATGCTTCATCTGCATGGTAGGCTTTATAAATATGCTTGAATCCTTCTTTTTTTAATACGCGTTCAACCATTTTTACAATTGCTTCTTCGTCATCTGCAATCAATATTTTTGCTGTTTCCACGCATCTCTTTCCTTTCTAGCTATGATCTCTAACCGTATATTACCATTGTCTAAAGTAAAAAAGTACCTCTTTTCTGCATAAAAGCGAAAAAATATCAACTGGAGAAAATGGCAGTACTAGGAAGTTTCAGAGACGCAAAAAAACTCGGCTATTCCACCGAGTTCCTTTTACTTTTATTATCCATTCACAGCTTCTAGCTTTCTTTCATGATTCATTAAGTCATATGTTAAACAGATCGGCTTATTTGTTCTAGGATCAAGTACAATTTCTGCATCAATGTGGAATACCTGACCAAGCACCTCTTTGGTCATGACCTCATGAGGCGTCCCATCTTTGATGACTTTTCCTTGATTGAGGGCAATCATGTAATGAGAAAAACGTGCCGCATGATTCAAATCATGAATGACCATCAACACAGTTCGTCCCTGCTCTCTGTTTAACCGTTCTAACAGCTGAAGAATCTCGAGCTGATGCGCAAGATCCAAATACGTCGTTGGCTCATCTAATAGAAGCAGTTCTGTTTCCTGGGCAAGTGCCATCGCAATCCATACACGCTGACGCTGTCCACCGGAAAGTGCTTCAATTGGCCGGTCATGAAAAGCGATCATGCCCGTTTCCTCAAGTGCCCATCTGATGATTCGTTTATCTTCATTTGATAAGCGACCAAATCCATTTTGATGTGGGAAACGTCCATATGACACAAGCTCATACACTGTCAGTCCGCTTGGTGCTTCGGGCGTTTGCGGTAAGATCGCCATTTGTTTTGAAATTTCTTTTGTAGGCGTTTGATGAATAGCCTGACCATTTAAGTAAACAGCTCCTTGATGGGACTTCATGATCCGGGACATTGTTTTTAAAATCGTTGATTTCCCGCATCCATTCGGCCCGATCAGTGTTGTCACCTTGCCTTTTGGGATACTGATATTTAAATCATCTACAATCAAACGGTCCTGATAACCGATACAAAGCTTTTCTGTTTCGAGCGATTTCATATGTTTTTCTCCTTCCTCATTAGTTCGTTTTCATCAATAAGTAAATGAAGTAAGGTGCGCCTAAAGCAGAAACGACAAGGCCAACTGGCACCTCTGATGGTGCAAGTATGACGCGGCCAAGTGTATCTGCCAGTAATAATAACAGTGCGCCAATCAACGCGGAGGCCGGTATCATTCCTTGATGCTTTGGCCCAACAAGCTTTCTCGCCAAGTGCGGTGCGGCTAACCCTAGGAACGAGATACTACCTGCAACAGCGACACTTGCACCTGCTAATGCAACGGCAATCAGCATCAGAAAGCTTCTTTCTTTATGAACCGAGATCCCTAAGCCATAGGACAGCTGGTCACCTAAATTCATGATATTTAGGTAGCGTGCTCTCACAAGCGCTAACACAAGGAAAATGAGCATCCATGGCAGAACAGACAGGACATACGTCCAGCTTGAGCCCCAAATGCTTCCTGATAACCACACGATGGCTTGGTTAAAGTCATTTGGGCTCATTTTTAATTGGATGACCACAATCGCTGCTGAAAACGCAGCATTAACGCCAATTCCCGTTAAAATCAATCGAACAGGTGTGATGCCTTTTTTCCACGCTAACACATAGATGAGAAATGCAGCAAAGCCTGCACCTGCAAATGCGAAAAGCGGCAGTACAAAAATCGTCAAATTACCTAAGTTCGACATCGTGCCTTGGAATGCAAAGATAAAGAGCACAACGGCAAATCCTGCGCCCGCATTCACACCAAGAATACCGGGATCAGCCAAGCCGTTTTGAGAAACACCTTGCCAGATAGCTCCTGATACAGCGATGGAAGCACCAACAAGTAAAGCGATGATCATTCTTGGAAGTCTGAATTCGAACAGCACAAGCTCATCCATTTCACTTCCGAATCCAAAAAATGTTTTCAATGTATCTATCGGAGAAATACGAATTTCTCCGGTATTTAAACTAATCAGAAATACCGCGACGATGGCTAAAAAGATCATCAGCATCGTTCGTTTATATTTCTTTTTCTTTGCCTGCTGCACCATTTCCATTTAAATTCCGCTCCTTTCACGTCTAGCTAAATATAAGAAGAAAGGAACGCCTATAATCGCAGTAATGGCACCGACTGGCGTTTCAAATGGAGCATTGACTAGCCTTGCAGCAATGTCTGCATAAATTAACAAAATGGCACCTAAAATAGCTGAGCAAGGGATAATCCATCGATAGTCCACTCCGACCAAGAATCTAGTGACATGGGGAATGACAAGCCCGATAAAACCAATTGAGCCTGCCACCGACACAGCAGCACCGGTTAAAAGAATTACGACCAATATTCCTAGCACCTTGACCGTTTTCGTATACTGCCCGAGCCCTTTAGCCAATTCATCACCTAAGCTCAGTACAGTGATCGAGCGAGCAAGGATCATCGCAATCAAAAGTCCTGCAATAGCGACTGGAATAATGACCTGAATGTTGCTCCAATTCACACCTGCAACGCCGCCCGCATACCAAAAGCTCATGTCCTGAGCGACATCAAACCGGATGGCAATTGCTGAAGAGATGGAGCTTAAAAGTGCCCCAACCGCCGTACCTGCTAGTGCGAGCTTCACTGGGGTCAGTCCTCCCTTAGACAGAGTACCGACACCAAACACAATAGATGCACCGAGTGCGGCTCCAGCAAATGACCAAAGAATTAATGTGAAAGAAGATTGACCTGGGAAAAATGCAAATGCTATCGCAATCGCAAATGCAGAGCCATTTGTCACACCCATAATTTCAGGAGACGCAAGCGCATTTCTTGTCATCCCTTGCATGATGGCACCAGATACAGCTAAAAAGGCACCGACGAGTGCAGCCCCAACTGTACGCGGCAGCCTCAATTCCCGAATGATTTGATGTGAAGTTTGTTGTGGATCAAATTGAAAAATGGCTTCCCATACCGTGTGAAGATGAATATTTGCTGCTCCTAATGATACCGATAAAAAAAGACCAAATGCTAAAGCGATAATTCCTATGATGACAACAGCTGCTGTTCCAAAGGGTTTCGTGACAATATCCATTGCATCGTCCTTGGCTGGCAGCTGTTTATTCGATTGTGAGCCCAAAACCAGTCTCTTCCTTTCCGTTCATATCTATTCCTCATTAGTGATAATGATTATCAATCTCGAAGTCTAGTATATCATTTTCTTTTCTTTTTGAAATCATTGTTCTGAACATTTTCTTTATTTTCATCAAAAAACCGGGAGAAACTTACCATTTTTCTTTAGGTCCTAAAATAGCCGATGCATTTTTCATCCCATCATGTTACGATATAATTGAAATTGAGAATCATTATCAAAAGAAAGTGAATAGGAGAGAATCTTTGTGAAAAAACGATCGGGATTTCTTTTGATTTTCTTAGCCGTTCTTATGCTTTTTACAGCTGCTTGCGGCAGCACTTCAAATAAAAAATCTGGCGCCAACCAGAATGACACAATCACCTATCAGGATGTCAAAGGTGAGGTCAAACTCCCTAAAGATCCGAAACGAATTGTGCTTCTGGCGGAAAGCTACTATGGAGACCTCGTGACACTTGGCAAGACGCCAATTGCTGCAACTGCACCCATCTTTAAAAACCCTTTCTATAAGGGAAAAACGGATGGTGTCAAAAACCTTGGACCAACCCCTTCTGTCGAAAAGGTAGCGGCTTTGAAGCCAGATATGATTATCGCTTGGGGAGAAGACGAGAAATTTGATCAATACAAAAAAATTGCTCCAACCGTTGCAATTAAATACAATCAATATTCCTTTAAAGATCAGCTAAAAGAATTCGGTAAAATGACAGGTACACCGAAAAAAGCAGCAGAATGGATCACAAAATGGGATACAAAAATAGCTGAGGTAAAGCCTAAAGTAACAAAAGCGGTCGGCAGCAAAACCGTTTCAATCGTGTCGCCTTTTGATAAAGGTATTTATATCTTTGGAAACACCTTTGCGCGCGGAGGCGAAATCATTTATGACGAGCTGAAATTACGTGCGCCAAAGGCAGTTAAAAAAGACGCTATCGACAGCGGTGTCGGCTATGCAAATATTTCCCTTGAAAAGCTGCCAGAATACGCAGGCGACTATATTTTCACTAGTCCATGGAGTGGTTCAAAAAGTAAAGGAGACCAAGTGTATGAAAGCAGCATTTGGACATCACTGCCTGCTGTACAAAATAAACACGTATTTGAAATCGATCCTGTCGGGTACTTCTTTAATGACCCAGTGTCACTAGAAGGACAGCTTGAGTTTATTGTGGACCGATTAACATCCGCATCATAAAAAAAACGTTTCTCCATTTCTGGAGAAACGTTAACCTTATTCTGTTCCTTTGGCGAATCCTTTTGACATGAATGGATAAAGCAAAATACCTACTAAGAACAGACCGATCCCAAGTCCAAATGTTTTCAAATCAGCTGTGCCTGAAATAATGACCCAAGCGGAATACCCCATCGCAACAAGCGCAATGATTCCGTCTCTTGTTCGCTTCCCTTTTTGAAGATCATACGTGTCACCTTGCATGATGACCTTAAAGCTATAGATCGAAGACACAATATACGGAATGAGATACGCAAGTGTCGCTGATGTCGTTAAAAAGGTAAAAGCTTCATTAATCGTACGGGACATCACGGAGAAAATAAACAGTTGTGACATGATATTTGTAACCGTCAAAGCAAAAACAGGACTGCCTTTTTTGTTTGTTTTTGCAAATACTGCTGGGAAATCGCCAGCCTTTGCTGCTTGATACGGTACTTCTGAACCAAGTAAGATCCAGCCAAGCATCGAGCCAAATAAACAAATGATCGCAAGCAGTGCCATGACTATTCCGCCAGCCGGTCCAATAATGAGCTGAAGCACGTCAACGAATGGTTTATCTGAGCCTTGCAACTGATCATGCGGCAGGACGCCCATTGTAATCAATGTAATAATCATGTAGATGGAAAGTGCGATTAAAAGACCTGTAATCGTTGCACGTTTCACATCGCGCTGCGAGGATGCTCTCCCTGATAAAATCACAGCTGATTCGATGCCAATAAATGCCCATAGTGTGGAAATGGCCGCATGATGAATTTGGCCTCCAAGTCCGAGCACTCCTTCGCCTTCTGCTGCAACTGGGAAGTAATAATGTTCAAATAATGCCGTTTGGAATGCAAATAATCCCGCAACAATAAAAAGGACGAATCCAAGTACCTTTGAAAAGGTCGTAATAAAGTTTAATTTACTTGCAGCACTTAAGCTTGTAATTAAGATCGTATGTGTGCCCCAAAGAAGAATGGTACATACAATAAACGTTGTCAGCTGACCAAGTGTGATCGCTTCTTTTCCAAAGGTGAAAATCTCCGTCTTCACGGTGAGAATAGGGAAAAATGTCGTTAAATAACCGGCAAGACTCGTAATAATTGCGACATTACTAATCCAGCTTGCCACCCAATATCCCCAAACCATTGTAAAACCGGCCGCTTTCCCTTTTTTCGGATCGTTAAAAAGCGCTCTTGCATAACTTTGTGGTCCAGCCGTCAGCTGCGGCTTATGAATGGACAAATGCCCAAAAACAAGTGCAATCATCAGCACACCGCCACCTGTAACAAGCCATGCCATCGTCACACCTAAAGGACTGGCATGCTGGGCAAGTGTACTTGGCAGCATAAAGATGCCTGACCCTACCATATTTCCGACGACAAAAGCCGTCAATAACCAAAAACCCCATTTTTTTGTCTGTTCCATTTCCGTACCTCCGTTATATTCACTTCGGACCAGACCCGGCAGTATCTTCATTGATATATTCGTGAAGCAATGACTTGTATTCTTTATGTTCATCATGGGTCACTTTCTTAACAGCATACCCTTATCTTAGATACTCAGAACATAAAAAAAAGCCTGAACAACAGTCCATGCTTTTCAAAACATACACCTTGATCTCCGGATAGCCCTCCACGCTTCAAAGACGTGGCAGTCCTGCATTTATTCAATGCAGACCCAGCATAAAGAAAGTTGGAGCTCTCTCTACACTTCGGCGCTGATGCCTTTTTTCTCATGATCTTCGATTCCATCTCTCCCATGAGTGACTCATCATCCGCGCAACCTCTACCTCACTGAGACATAGCGTGAGGATTTCTATTCATTTTTACTACACGAAGGTTATCAAACATTCTCACATCTGTCAAAGGGAAAAACATAGAAAAAAGGCAGAGAATCATTTCTCTGCCTATTACCTGCTTATTGATCGTTGTTTTTCTTCTTTTGTACAGCTTCCTGAAGCGGATCGCCTGCTAGCTCTTTGCTTGCTTCTTCTAACAGCTGATCAACCTGCTTGTGGTCTTGCTCGCTTTTCGCCTTTTTATCCTTTTGGAAAAATGACATCGCTGTTTCCTCCCTTTTCATAAAATGCGGTTGCCTGTTTAATTTGTGCTACAGTGCGCCTCATTATACAAGGTGGAAAGGCTCAATCATCATGGAAGGTCTGTCTCATTTTTTGCAAATACGTCAAAAAGGTCTTTAAGTCTTCCTTTGTGAAGTCTGACATCATATGCTGAATCACCTTTCCGAAAAGACGTGTATGCTTTTCATAAATCGCTACCCCTTTTTCCGTAGCTTCTAACCGGACTAGCGTGGGGTCGTCTTTGTCACGTTCTCTCTGAATATAGCCCTGCTCACATAATTTATTGAGTGCAATGGAGGCTGCACCTGGGTTTAAGGAGAGTCTTTGTTTCAGCTCTTCGGCATGTGATACTTTGCCTTGTATCAAAATAGAAAGAGCATATATCTGCGGTGGCGTGATGTCTTTTTCTAACTCAAGTAACTTGCGGTTTAATTTACGGCTGACTTCATAATGTACGAGAACAATTTCTTTTAAAATGTCTGCATTACTCATCCGAATCGCATCCTTATCGTTAGTATCAACATGACTTCCCCCTTATTATAGAATGTTTTTCCAATCAGCCAACCCTTTTGTCCTCTTTTTCTTTAGAAATAAGCCTTGCTGAATGAATTCACCCTTGATATAGTGAGTACTTGAACAAAAGATAGAACAGGAGTACGCATCATGACAGGAAAAACACACATTATGGGCGGAATCGCCGCCTCAACGGCCGTCGCCTACTACTACGGACTCGACCCAGTCATCATGGCTGCAGCTGGATCAGCAGGTGCTCTGATCCCCGATCTTTGCCATACAAAAAGTAAAATCGGCAGAAAATTCCCGTTGCTCTCGACACTAATCAGCAGCGTGTTCGGTCATCGCACGTTTACACACAGTTTATTATTTCTGCTGATCATTTATTTTCTCGCGACAACATACATTCCAAATGACAGCTTAAGTACCGGTTTACTCGTTGGAATGGCGAGCCACCTTATCCTTGATGCTGGAACAGTGAACGGCATTAAATTTTTATTTCCAGCTTCCATTAAAGTGCGTCTCCCCTTCTATGTCAAAACAGGCAGCACAGGAGAACAAGTCGTACTAGCTGCTCTCACCGTCGTCACCTGCTATTACATCGCCGTCATCTGCGGCATATCCATCCCAATCCAGTTCTAACAGAATAAAAAAAGAGTTTTGCGAAAAAGACAGGATATGAATTGATCATTCCTCATTTTTTTAGTAGGTTTAAGATAAGTGTTTTTGCCTTGCAGCTGAATACAGAATGGTGAGGAGATACATAAATGAAAGCGTTTTTCAAAAATCACTGGTTTTTAGTGTATTCCATCCTTTTCATGTGGATGAAAACATACATCATTTATCAATTCGGATTTCACATACGAACGGCCAATCTGTTTCATGAATGGCTGCTTTTGATCAATCCACTTAGCTTTTTGCTCCCTTTGTTTGGGATTGCTCTTTTTTTAAATGAAACCAACCAAAAGGTTTTTTTATTGACCGCAAATTTTATTCTAACGGCGATTCTCATCTCGAATACGATCTTTTATGGTTTTTATATTGATTTCATTACCATTCCCGTGTTATTCCAAGCGAAGAACATGGGAGATATGGGCAGCAGTATGACGGAATTATTCCACCCGCTCTTTGTGCTGATGCTCATTGATTTTGTGGTACTGGCATGGCTGCTCAAGCGCAAACCATTAGCCCCAAAAGCGTCATTCAAGACGATCAAAACGTATTATGCGGTCTGCTGCAGCTTCTTATTGTTTCATGTCAGCTCAGCTATGATGGATCACCCTCGATTTCTGACAAGCTCTTATGATCGTGAAGTCATTGTCAGAAACCTCGGGCTTTTCCAATTTCATCTGTATGACGGTGCTGCCCAAACGGCACGCATTGGACAAAAGGCCTTTGCAGATGAAGATACGCTTTCTACTGTAGCAAACTACACAAAGGCTGATTACAGCGCACCAAACGAAGAGTATTTTGGACTTGCTAAAGGCAAGAACGTTGTGTTCATTTCACTTGAATCGACGCAGCAATTTGTCATGAATCAAAAGGTGAATGGACAATCCATCACTCCCTTTTTAAATCAACTGGCTAAAAAGAGTTTTTATTTTGATGAATTTTATCAGCAGACAGAGCAGGGGAAGACGTCGGATTCAGAGTTTATTGTCGCTAATTCCCTCTACCCTTCTAGCAGCGGCGCTGTCTTTTTCACAGCGAGTGACAACGAATATGACACGTTATACAAGCAGTTGAAAAAGGAAAACTATCAATCCGTCCAATTTCATGCGAATAATAAAACGTTTTGGAATCGTGATGTGATGTATGAATCGCTTGGAATTGATCGTTTTTATGATGTCGATTCATATCATGTCAATGAACGGAATTCAACTGGCTGGGGCTTAAAAGATATCGACTTCTTTGATCAATCCATTGATCATTTAAAAAAGTTGAAGCAGCCTTATTACAGCACATTCATTACACTGACCAATCATTTTCCATTTGAAATTGACCCGAAAGATCAGTTTATTGATGAATATGATTCGTCCAGTACCATTTTAAACCGCTATGTGACGACCGTCCGCTATCAAGATGAAGCGGTTAAAATGTTTTTTGACCGTATGAAAGAAGAAGGATTGTATAACAATACGATGTTTGTCCTCATGGGTGACCACTATGGCATCTCAGAGGCACATCATGAGGCAATGGCACAGCTGCTCAATAAAGAGGAAATCACGCCGTTTGATGCGGTCAAACTGCAGCGGGTACCCTTTTTGATTTACATTCCAGGTGTCACGGATCAAGCACCGCAGACCATTTCTGAAACAGCTGGTCAAATGGACGTAAAGCCGACACTTCTTCACTTACTTGGGATTGAAACGAAGGATGCCATTCAATTCGGCAATGATTTATTTTCAAATGAACGTACGCCTTTCGCTGTACTGAGAAACGGGAACTTTATTACAGATGATTATCTCTATACAAAGAACACCTGCTATGATCAAAAAACAAAAGAACCTGTTGAACAGGATGAGGTGTGTCAGCCTTATATCGAAAAAGCCAATAAAGAGCTTTCCTTATCAGACAAAGTGATCAATGGGAATTTGCTGCGTTTTTATCAGAAGTAAACAGGATAAAACGATCCCTTTTATCTTCACGCTGAAAGTCGCCATTTGGCGGCTTTTTCTTTTCTCTTTTTACTGAAAGCCTATGAATGCTCAAATAAGTTTGCTTATAATAAAGGGAACCACATGATATTGAATGATAAGAGGTGTGAACATGAAGTATACATTCTTAGCCTTCATCTCCATATGTTTGCTCCTGAGTGGATGCCAAACAGAGATGATGCCATCTAATTCGAATAAAAAAACAGAGCTTGTGATTTCAGCAGCGGCAAGTCTTCAGGATGCACTAAAGGAAATTGAAGCCTCCTTTCACAAGCAACATCCGAATGTGACATTAACGAATAACTTCGGGTCATCCGGCGCATTGAAGCAGCAAATCGCTCAAGGAGCAAAAGCGGATCTTTTTTTCTCAGCAGCTGAGGAGCCATTCGATGAACTTGTTCAATCTGGAGACATTGATCAAGATTATATCAAGGACGCTATACAAAACGAGCTAGTCCTTATTGTGCCAAAAGATGGCTCTTCCTCTATTAAAAGCTTTCAAGACGTCCGGCACGTAAAAGGAAAGATTGCTCTTGGCACACCTGAATCGGTTCCTGCTGGTACATATGGCAAAGAGATCTTCACACAACTGAACATATGGGACCAAGTGAAAAAGAATGCTGTCTACGGCAAGGATGTGCGGCAAGTCCTAAGCTACGTCGAAACAGGAAATGTAGAAGCAGGTGTTGTGTATAAAACAGACGCCCTCGTTTCCAAAAAAGTAAAGATTGCAGCTGAGGCAAATCCGGACATGCACTCCCCGATTATGTATCCAGTAGGGATTGTAAAAGGGACAGAACATCTAACGGAAGCCAAGGTCTTTTTTCAATTTCTTCAATCTGATAAAGCCAAATCCATTTTTAAGAAATACGGCTTTCAAGTGTCGTAATGGCTATGCTGACTGAAGAATTTCTATCACCCATTTGGCTGTCCATTCAAGTGGCCATCGTCAGCGGACTGTTGGCCACTGTTTTTGGCACAACGGTCGGCTTTTGGATGACGCGAACAACTTTTAAAGGGAAAATGATTGTGGAAACGTTCCTGATGATGCCGCTCGTTCTCCCACCAACAGTCGTTGGCTTTTTATTGCTCGTCGTATTCGGAAAACATAGTGTAATAGGGGGCGCGATTGAATGGATCTTCCATCAGCCGGTCATTTTCACATGGTGGGCGGCGGTCATTGCTTCGACAGTCGTGGCATTTCCGCTCATGTATCAATCAGCAAAGGCGGGCTTTTCTACAATTGAGTCAGATATTGAAGGGGCTGCAAAAGTTGATGGTGCTCATTCATTCCAAGTCTTTGCCTATATTACGGTACCTCTTGCCCTGCCTTCCCTGCTGTCTGGCAGCGTCCTCAGCTTTGCGAGAGCCCTAGGAGAATTCGGAGCGACCTTAATGTTTGCCGGCAACATCCCAGGAAAAACTCAAACACTCCCAACCGCTATCTATGTGGCGATTGACTCTGGACGAATGGAGCTTGCTTGGGCCTGGACGATTTGTATTGTGATCTTATCTTTTATTATGCTTTTGGCTGTGCGCAGGAGCAGTACATAAAAAATCCCCTTTCTCATATGAGAAAGAGGATTTTTTTCATTTATTCAAACCCAACCGTCATCGTCTCTGGATTCGAGCCGACGCGCTCGTTATTGTTTAACGCATCGATTTTTTCCATGTCTTCTTTGGATAGTTCGAAATCAAAAATATCTGCATTTTGTTTAATGCGTTCTTCGTTGATTGATTTAGGAATCGTCACGACGCCGCTTTGCAGATCCCAGCGCAAGATGACTTGCGCAACAGATTTGTTGTAGCGTGCAGCAATGTCCTTCAATACGTCATGATCTAATAGCTTTCCTTGCATCAGCGGAGACCACGCTTCAATTTGAATGCCTTTTTCTTTTGCGTATTGACGCAGTTCGACAAGTGTCAGTTTCGGATGAAATTCAACTTGGTTCACGGCTGGAACAACCTCAGCATCTTTTAACAGCTCTTCTAAATGCTGAATGTAGAAGTTGCTGACGCCAATGGCTCTCACTTTCCCATCCTTGTAAAGCGTCTCAAGCGCACGCCATGTGTCTTTAAATGTATCTGCATTTGGGCCAGGCCAATGAATCAAATAGAGGTCTAAGTAATCAAGACCTAATCGATTCAAGCTTGCGTCAAACGCAGCCAGCGCTTTGTCATAGCCTTGATCCGTGTTCCATACTTTAGACGTAATGAACAAGTCTTCTCGTTTCACGCCAGATTCTTTAATCGCTTTGCCTACGCCTGTCTCATTTTTATAAACGGCAGCCGTATCAATACTGCGGTATCCGTTTCGTATGGCTGCTTTTACGGCATCTACCACTTGATTGCCGTCCTCCACTTTGAATACACCTAAACCAAACCAAGGCATTTCCACTCCGTTATTCAGTGTTACGGTATCATTCAAGCTTTTGACCATTTTAACAACCACCTTTTTCATAGATTCCATCTTTTTCATTATCTCACGTTGTCCATTAAAACTCTATTATCAGGCGTTTTTCTTCGCTTCGATGGCTAACAGCAAAGCACCTGTCATGCCGGCCTTGTCCTCAAGTCCAGGAGAGACAATGTATGTATCAAGCGGCGGCAGGTCTACATAATCATTGAGATAAGCAGCAAGCTTCTCTCGAATCAGTGGAAACAGCTGCTTTTGCTTCATGACACCCCCGCCCATCATGATGCGCTCTGGGCTTAAAATGAGCGAGTACTGCATCAGCGCCTGAGCCAAATAATCAGCTTCAAGTGCCCAAACTGATTCTTCCTCCGTGAGCTCTTTGGCAGATTTCCCCCACCTTTTCTCAATCGCTGGGCCAGCTGCCAGTCCTTCTAAACACGTCCCATGCGCTGGGCAGACTCCTTCAAACGGGTCTGATTCATGCTGCCTGACAAGGATGTGCCCCATCTCTGGGTGCGAATGACCGTGAAGAAGTTCGTTTTTTACAACAGCGCCAGCACCGATACCCGTACCGACCGTGATATACATACAGCTTTTCAGCCCTTTGGCTGCTCCTTTTGTTAATTCACCTAAGGCTGCCGCATTAACATCTGTTGTAAAGGATACTGGGACCCGTAATTGCTTCTCTAGCTCTGGAATGAACGGGTAATGCTTCCACTCTACTTTCGGCGTGTTCATGATATAACCGTAAGAAGGATCGTCTTTTTGAACACAGATTGGTCCAAAGGAGCCGACCCCTAATGCTTCAATGTCATGCTGCTCGAAAAATGGAATGAGCTTTTGTAATGTTTTTTCTGGGTGCTCTGTTGGAATCGTCATTTCCTCGAGAATGTCCCCATGCTCATTGCCTATTGCACAACAAAACTTTGTACCGCCAGCTTCAATTGCTCCATAATACGCCATCATTGATCTCCCCCTGCTTGTTCTCTTTCTTCATCATAAAACATAGGGGAGAAGATCACAACATTACGTATTGGTCAGGAGAACAGCTTCCATGTCATTGATATACTCCCTTAAATGATGGGCAATGTCACGATTGATTTCACCATCTTCATACAGAGTTTGAATTTCATTTCGTATTGTCTGTACAGCTTGGAAGTTAAGCTCTTTTTTCTTCCGGTCAAATGAACGGTCTTTTTGCTGAAAGAA
This sequence comes from Bacillus sp. MZGC1, assembly GCF_002998605.1. NCBI lineage: Bacteria > Bacillati > Bacillota > Bacilli > Caryophanales > Bacillaceae > Bacillus > Bacillus sp. MZGC1. The sequence goes on along the minus strand of NZ_PVRE01000001.1, from coordinate 705,612 downwards.
GCTTGGACCGTGTTCACATCGATAAATGACTTGGTTGTAAAAACCAATCACTTGATGACACGTTTGTTTATTTTCATCGGTCATATGCTGTTTGATCGAGTCCACAGCAGCCTCAGCCGTTTTCTTACGGATTTGTTTGTACGAGCCCTCGTTTTCTAAAATGCCGCTGGAAACGTGCTGATTCGGCCGCCATAATTGGAGCCATTGAAGCAAGCGCAGAAACTTCACTTTTGAAAAACGGATTTTGAAGGAGTTTGAATACAGCATTTCTAGCTCATGAAATCTTTCTTGCAGCTCATAGGCTTCTTCTTTATCGATTTTCTCTTCCTCAATGAGCTGTTGCAGCTTCATCTGCTCAGCTTTGATTCCGTGCAGCCTGATCTTTCTCTCTTGTTTTCTCATCCCGAATTGATACGGTTCACGCTGGATATTGCGCAGCTTCATTCGGTAATCATTGATGAGTGCAAGAGACACTTCCCTATTGTCTTCATTCATTCCTTCTCTTAAGGTTTTAATGGCACTTCTTAGCAGCTTCCGTTTCGCATGCTGAATCTTTGTATCCAAATCCACAGCAATTTGCTTGTCTTTTTTCTCAGATAAAAGAGGCAGTAACACACTAGCTAAAATGAGTGTACATAAGATGACGCCTGCTGCGAGGAAAATAATCAAATGCCGTTCAGGAAACGGTGATCCGTCCGCAAGTGTAAATGGGATGGAGAAGGCACCGGCTAATGTCACAGCCCCACGAACACCAGAGAATGTCATGAGCATCGAGGCGCGAAGCTTCGGTTTTTTCACATTTTGCTTTTTCGTTGCACTCCAATTCCCTGCCCAGAACAGCCATACCCATAAGAACCTCAGGATCATAAGACACAGCGTGATGATTAAGATGTAACTGATGACCTGCATATTATTAAAGGCTTCATCCTGGAAAATGACCGTCGATACATCAGGAATCTGCAATCCAAGGATAACGAAAACAAGTCCGTTTAAAATAAATAAAATAATATTCCATGTGTTTGATGAAGCAATTTGCAGTTTGGCTAAATTTGCTTCCATTCGATCCTGCTCAATGGCATGTGTCACACCACCCGCTACAACCGCTAAAATTCCGGACACACCGATTTCTTCCGCTGCTAAATAGATCACAAATGGTGTAAGGATTTGCAGGATGATGTGCATCGTGACATCGTCCATTCCTAACCGGCGGAGGAAATAGCGGAAACGAATGATAAAAAAGGATAGAATAAATCCAGTCAATAGACCGCCTGCGGCAATCAGGACAAAGCTAAAGGATGCCTCAGCAATCGAAAAAGCGCCAGTCACCGTTGCAGCAATAGCAAATTTAAAAGCGACAAGTCCTGATGCATCGTTCATCAATCCCTCGCCTTCCAGCAGTCTCATGATGCCCTTTGGCATGTTCACACGGCTGGAAAGAGCACTGACTGCTACCACATCTGTCGGTGATAAAATCGCTGCAAGCGCAAATGCGGCTGGAAGCGGAATGCTTGGGATCATCCAATGGATGGTATATCCTGCTACAATGACTGTCGCAAATACTAACCCTAGGGCTAACAGAAGAATCGGCGCTCTTAATTTCCACAGCTCGTCCCTTGGGGTACGCTTCCCGTCATTAAATAACAGCGGCGCAATGAATAAAACGAAGAATAGTTCGGGATTTAAAGAAATATGTAAACCTGAAGGAAAAGCCGCCACCAATATTCCTAAGCCCACTTGAATTAACGGGACTGGAATAAAGGGGACAAAACGATTGATAATATTAGATGATGCGATGAGTGCTAGTAATACGAGCACTGCCAAAAAAATCTCCACTAGTACGTGTCCCTCCTATTTCAATTTTTTCGTCAAGTTTTGCTTACATGCAAAGATGTGTTCATTCCATGTTGATTCATCCGTCCGATCATAGGTGCTTCTTTAGTATTCCGCAAAATGTGAAACCAACACATAACAATCCATCTAGGCAAAAAAAGCTGAATCCAGATATTCAGCCAGCTGACAAAATTTTCATCACATGTATTGTTCCAATGATGAACAAAAAGACCCTGCTTTTATTTTACACGAAAACTCCATTACCTGCTGACATCCAGCTCGTATCAAACACAAAAAAAAGAGCGAAACCGCTCTTTTCTCGTTTTACCCTTTATTTAGAAAATAAGACCTAGCGGGAAGCCGCCATTTGAATAGGTAGGAACAAACCCTGCATACGACAAGGATGAGAAACAGCAAATACAAAGCAATCTCTCCTTGTGCTAAACCGAGTCCTACGAGTAAGCCGCCAAGTGCTGCCCAAACTGCGTAAATCTCCGCTTTTAGCACAAGCGGCTTTCGCCCTGCCAATAAATCACGCACAATTCCGCCTCCACTTCCAGTCAAAATGGCTGCCACAATGACCGCACTGAGCGGAAGCTCTCTTTGCACAGCAAATAATGCACCTTGAATCGCAAACGCTGCTAAACCAATCGCATCCGAGAAATTCCCCCATGTGCTCCAGTGCTTGAGCAAAAGCTTTGGAAAAAGAAACACAATCGTAATGGATACAAGAGCAATGGTAAACATTTTGCCCTGTGACCATAAAGCAGACACCGGAAGACCGATTAATAGATTTCGAATCGCTCCACCGCCAAATGCTGTCACAATCCCTAAAATGTACACACCAAGAATATCGTACTCTTCCTCCATTGCTACTATCGCACCACTAATGGCGAATGCGATAATACCAATGATACTTAAGACTTCCCATGCCATTTTCCGCTTATCTCCTTACATGATCTGATCATCTAACACTACTCCCTTAATGTATATCTGACATAAGCGAAAAGCAATACAAATTTTCTTTAAATTTTATCTTTTTGCAAAAATAAAAAATAGCCCGCTTAAAAGCAGGCTATCTCTCAATCTTCTTTTGCATTTAACAGCAGCATACTGAGGATGATCAGAATAAATGCAATAAGTGCTAACAGCGGAATGGTAATAAAACCAAACCAGTTCAGATAATCAACGGAACAAGGAATGCCGCTTAAGCAAGGACGAATCGACGCAAAGCCCGGGATCTTTTGTTCCATATAATGATAGATGGAAAAGCCAGCACCGATCACAGCCAAAGGCAGTACGTAATACTTCACTTTGACATCGCCCCGGAACGTAGCAATTCCAAGTAAGAGCACGAGCGGGTACATGAAAATGCGCTGAAACCAGCACATATCGCATGGGATAAACTTCTTTATTTCACTTAAATACAGGCTGCTCATCGTCGCAACGATAGAGACAATCCAAGCACTGTATAAGTAAATGAGCTTATTCTTCATGATTTTTTCCCTTTGAGCTCTTGATCAATTAATTCTTTGATTTCATCATAGTCATAAAAGTTTTGAACTTGTTTATTGTTAATCAAAATCGTTGGTGTTGAATTCACTTTATATTTGTTCACAAGCTGATCGTCTGTGTTCAGCTGCGGCTGATACGTTTTCTTTGATAAGTTATCTTTGAGTTTGTCCGTATCAATTTTTGTTGTCTTTTTCGCTAGTTCAGTCAGCTTAGCAGGCGTAACCCATTCCGCTTCACTATCTGGCTGTGCTTGATAGACAGCTTCATGGAATGCCCAGAAGTTTTTTGGATCTTCTTTCCACACTTCTTCAGAAGCTAGTGCTGCTAACACTGCGCCATCTCCATGAACAGGCAGTGGTAAATTAATAAATGAAAAGGATACATCGCCTTTATCTATGTAGTCTGCTTTCAGCTTTGGGAAAATGTCTGTTTCAAATGATTTACATGACGGACATTTGTAGTCCCCAAACTCAACGACTTGCACCGCTGCGTTTTTGTCCCCTATGACAGGCTGTCCTTTAATCGAAGGCTTACTGTCAACTGTTTGTGCTTCTTGGCTGTTCTTGTTCCCAATCACAACAAATAGACCGATGAGAAGAGCTGCGATGATGGTTAAAATGACAGCAAATTTAATGGATGAAGATTGATTATTTTTCTTACTCACATAAGCACCTACCTTATCTTTTTCATTCCTTAAAAAAGAAAAAGGATAATAGCTTAGAAAAATGCCATTATCCAACTTCTTCTATTTTAACAAGAGGGGGTCGATTATGAAAGATGGTATTCATGAAATTTTCCTTACAATTTTATTTCATGACCCTCATCGCATTTAAAACAGCGAGTACGGTGACACCGACATCCGAGAAGACGGCTTCCCACATGGTCGCAATACCGAATGCACCGAGTAATAGGAAAATGCCTTTGACACCAAGGGCAAATGCGATATTCTGCCATACAATCCTTCTTGTTCGTTTCGCGACAGCGATGGCTTCTGCTACCTTTGATGGCTGGTCCGTCATGATGACGATATCAGCCGCTTCGACAGCTGCATCTGATCCAAGCCCGCCCATTGCAATTCCTATGTCTGCTCTTGCTAATACAGGTGTATCATTAATGCCGTCCCCAACAAATAACAGTTTTTCTTGAGGCGCTTTTTTCTGATCAATTTCTTCTAATTTCGTTACTTTATCCTGCGGCAATAATTCTGCATGTACTTCGTCGATACCAATTTGCTTGGCGACCGCAGTTCCGACTTGCTTAGCATCACCAGTGAGCATGACGGTTTGAATACCAGACGCTTTTAGAGCAGAAACGGCCTCGATTGCATCATCCTTCAATTCATCTGCAATCAAGATCGATCCGGCAAACTCACCGTTAATCGCCATGTACACAACGGTTCCGCTTCTTTTTTCTTTTTCATACGCAATGCCTTCTCGCTCCATCAAGCGATGATTTCCCGCTAAGACATGGGAACCGCTGATGGTCGCTTTAATTCCATGTCCCGCGATATCCTCATATGCTTCAATCTGGCTTTCATCAAGCGGCGAGCTGTATGCCGCTTTAATCGATTCTGCAATAGGGTGTGAGGAATGGGCTTCTGCCAGTGCTGCAAAAGAAAGCAGCTCCTCTTCTGACCACTTGTCACTGGTTGTGACGATATTGGTCACCGTAAAGTTTCCTTTTGTGAGTGTGCCCGTCTTATCAAATACAGCATATCTCACAGAATTCAATGCTTCTAGATAGTTACTGCCTTTCACAAGGATGCCTCGTTTAGAAGCTGCCCCAATTCCCCCGAAAAATCCTAATGGAATGGACACAACAAGAGCACAAGGACAAGAGATCACGAGAAAGACAAGTGCCCGGTACACCCAGTCAGACAATTGTGCCGATGGAATGAAAAGCGGCGGCATAAAGGCAAGCAATAAGGCAAGCAAGACGACAGCCGGTGTATAATATTTTGCAAACTTTGTGATGAAATTTTCTGTCTGTGCTTTTCGGCTGCTCGCATTCTCAACCAAATCTAAAATCTTCGTCACTGCCGATTCACTTAGCTCTTTTTGCACTTCAATTTCAAGTATACCGTTTTGATTCACAAACCCTGCAAGAACTTCTTTTCCCGCTTCTACATCCCGCGGCACCGACTCCCCTGTTAATGCGGATGTATCAACAAGTGAGAAGCCTTCAATAACGAGCCCATCCAGCGGAATTTTTTCACCAGGCTTCACGACAATACGGTCACCGGCTTTTACTTCTTCTGGATTCACTTTTTTCGTTTCATTTCCGACTTTTAGATTCGCGTATTCTGGACGTATATTCATTAATTCACTAATTGATCGTCTTGAACGGTTCACTGCCGCCCCTTGGAAGAGCTCTCCAATTTGGTAAAAGAGCATGACAGCAAGCGCTTCTGGATATTGCTGAATGACAAAAGCACCAACCGTTGCAATCGTCATTAAGAAGTTCTCATCAAAGACTTGACCTCGCACAATATTTTTCAGCGCTTTAAAAACCACATCACCGCCGACTAGTAAATATGCTGCGAAGAACATAATGAACTTTAATACACCATCTTCAGGTATAAAGAAAGCTGCTGTTCCAATGACTGCACCGCCAATTAATTTCAGCACAATCGTTTTTAAATTTTTCGTCCCGTGATCATGATCGTGATGATGACCATCTTCTTTCGGTGATACACTCACATGAGGTTCAATGGACTGAACAGTTTTTTCAATTCGCTTTGACATCGTTTCTTGCTTATCTGCATGCGTCACAGTCAAGGTGCCTGTCGCAAAGTTAACAGAGCAAGCTTCCACTCCATCCATTTTGCTGACACCTGTTTCTATTTTACGTGCACAGTTGCCGCAATCAAGACCGCTTAATACGTATTCATCCTTCATCTTTTTCATGTTCTCACCTTTTTCTATATAAGTAGCCTTCCCTGATTCAATCAAACCTATCAGCTGCTGTGGATATTATATATGAGCACATATTCATATATTGAATTATCTTTATTATATGAGGAGTTCTGATCAGCTGTCAATCATTTATAAGCAAATGTTTGGTTTTTTTATGCCCAATCCTGCCACATGGATTTTCAATAATCCAAGCTCATGTCCCCCGCTCCCCGCATAACATAAAAACGATAGTTTGACCTCTGACAGAAAAAGTGCAGCTTTTCTCTTTACAAAAGAAGGACATACACTTAGAATGAAATAAAAGTTTCCCTAAGGAAACAAATTAGCATTAGAGAATCATTTCATCCTTTAGTCAAAACTATTTAATGTATGCATATATCTTTAGGAAGTGCAATGATGATTGAAAGGGGCCGCAGACATGCCAAATGCTTTAACAATCGACCGTCTTCATGTCTCATATCACGGGCAGGATGCATTAGAGAACATCTCTCTTTCCATACAGGAAGGAACGATGACAGGAATCATAGGTCCAAATGGTGCCGGTAAATCGACTTTACTCAAGGCATGTTTGGATTTAATTGAAAAAGACCAAGGGGATATTCGCTTTTTTGAACAGCCCTTTAAACAAGTCAGAAAACAGATCGCCTATGTACCACAGAGAAATGATCTAGACTGGACGTTTCCTATTCATGTGCTGGATACCGTGCTACTTGGAACATATCCGAAGCTTGGCCTGATGAAACGTCCGAAAAAAGAAGACCGGGCATATGCGTACCACTGTTTAGAAAAGGTCGGCATGCAGGACTTTGCCAAAAGACAGATTGGTGAGTTATCCGGCGGTCAGCAGCAGCGTGTCTTCCTTGCAAGAGCACTTGCGCAAAACGCACAGCTCTTCTGTTTGGATGAACCGTTTGTTGGGATTGATATGGCCAGTGAAGAAACGATGGTTCGCATTTTGCAAGAATTACGGGATGAAGGAAAAACCATTTTGGTTGTCCATCATGATTTAAGTAAAGCCGATGATTACTTCAGCCACCTCGTTCTGTTAAATAAAAAACTCATCAAAGCTGGACCTGTACACGACATCCTTCGCCCAGAGGTCATGCTGGAGGCATATGAAACGCAGCTACCATTCTTAAAATCAGCAGGAGGAGACGTGTAATGGAATTTTTAACCGGACTCTTTGAATATGCGTTTTTACAAAAAGCGTTATTTACATCCGTGATGGTAGGCATTATTTGCGGGGTCATTGGCTGCTTTATCATTTTACGGGGCATGGCATTGATGGGAGACGCCATATCGCATGCTGTGCTGCCAGGTGTCGCCATCTCTTATATGCTGGGAATTAACTTTTTCTTCGGGGCCGTCTTAACTGGCGTATTAACAGCGATTGGGATCGGATATGTGAGTCAAAACAGCCGAATTAAAAATGACTCTGCGATTGGCATTGTCTTCACCGCTTTTTTCTCAATCGGGATCATTTTGATCACATTTTTGAAAAGTTCCAGTGATTTATATCATATCTTGTTTGGAAACGTTCTAGCTGTTCGATCATCTGATATGTGGATTACACTTGGCATCGGCATTTTTATCCTGCTGGCTGTCATCGTTTTCTACAAAGAACTGCTCATTAGTTCATTTGATCCGGTCATTTCTTCGGTTTACGGTTTACCGAATCGAATGATCCATTATTTTCTCATGACGCTGTTGACCCTTGTGACCGTTGCTTCACTGCAAACTGTTGGGATTATTCTTGTTGTTGCTATGCTTATTACGCCGGCAGCCACTGCGTATCTCTTAACAGACCGGCTATGGATCATGATCTATTTATCTGCTTTTTTCGGGGCAGTTTCTGCCGTCGTCGGACTTGGGCTTAGTTTTACGTATAACTTGTCGTCTGGCGCTTCTATCGTGCTGGTCGCGACCATTTTATTCGGGAGTGCCTTTATCCTTTCACCAAAGCAAGGAATTCTATGGAGATCATTAAAATCTAAACGAAAACGAACGCAGCTAAAAAAGGAAGCGTCTATGTAAAAGGAGGACATATATGAAGAAGGTATTTGCAATCAGTTTGACCGCAGTATTCATTGCCCTTATGGTCATCACAGGCTGTTCTACTAAACAAAATAATTCCGGCAAAGATGACGGCACATTAAAAGTCGTCACGACCTACTCCATTCTTTATGACATTGTGAAGGAAGTAGGCGGAGAGCATGTCTCTATTCACAGCATTGTTCCCATTGGTACAGACCCACATGAATTTGACCCACTGCCAAAGGATGTTCAGCATACAACGGATGCAGACCTTGTTCTATATAATGGTTTAAACCTTGAAACAGGGAACGGCTGGTTTCAAAAGCTGCTCGAATCGAGTGGCAAGGACGGGGATGATGCACCTGTAGCCGAATTAAGTAAAGGCGTCAAAGTAAAACATTTATCTTCAAAAGGCCTCGAAAGCCAGCAGGACCCCCATGCTTGGCTGAATGTCGAAAATGGGGTTCTGTATGCTCAAAATGCCCGGGATGCGCTTATTGAAGCGGACCCTGAGCATCAAGAGGATTACGAAAAAAATACAGAAGCCTATATCAAAAAGCTTCAAGCGCTTCACGATGAAGCAAAAGACAAGTTTGATCAGCTGCCAAAAGACAAAAAGCTCCTTGTGACAAGTGAGGGAGCCTTCAAGTATTTTGCAGATGCCTATGGACTGAAAGCAGGCTACATTTGGGAGATCAACACAGAAAGTGAAGGAACACCTGGACAAATGAAGCGCATCATTCATTTTGTCAAAGATCATCAAGTTCCTGCGCTCTTTCTTGAAACAAGTGTCGATCAACGCAGCCTTGAAAGCTTATCTGAGGAAACCGGGGTTCCGATTAAAGGAAAAGTATTCACTGACTCCATTGGAAAGAAAGGTGAAGATGGGGACAGCTACTATAAGATGATGAAATGGAATATTGACACCATTTACAAAGGGCTTTCATCATAAGAAAAGACAGGCAGAGTGATTTCGCCTGTCTTTTTTATTAGCTGGCTATATTTTGCGGGTGTTTTTTCGGCCAGATCACATAGCTGATGCTAATGACGAAATCAATGGCTAAGACCATTCCCCATACTCTCGCTAGCTGCATCAGTGCTTCCGTTCGTTCTGGTGCTTGTATGAGATAGGATAAACCAAATAGCAGACCAGCTCCGATGACATAAGAGACGAAATGCCGCGTCCAGCTGACCATTTCATACACTGACCGTTCCTTCCCGTACTTAGGTCTTCCCTTCGGCTTAGGGCCTCCTGCAAATCGATAAGCAAACCGAGCATCTGCCCATTTCACCATTTGATGTCCAAAGGCGAGACTCACCCCAATATAAACAGCCGCAAGCCCGTGGATGACACTCGCCACAGCCCCTTGCCTTAAATCCATATAAGTAGCCGCAAGAAGGATTAGATCCAAAATCGGCGTACAGACCAGAAAGAAGGCGCCCCACTTTTTCTGTCTAAATACATAACGCAGTGTTAAACCCGCCAGAATAAACAGCCAAAAACCAATTTCACATGCCACAATCAATAACCCGACCAATTTTCACCACATCCTTTTTAACACAATTGTATTAAATAAAAAATAACACAACTGTGTTAAAAAAACAATAGCTGTGCTAAAATCAATGTATGCCAAAAATCGTCGATCACCATAAACAAAAACAAAAAGTCGCTCAAGCTGCCATGAGAGTGATTAAACAGGATGGATTGGAAAACGCTTCTGTACGAAAAGTAGCGGTAGAAGCTGGTATTTCAGCGGGCTCTATGCGTCATTATTTTTCCACACAGCAAGAGTTATTTCTTTTCTCTATGACATTGATTCAGGAAAGAGTCAAAGAGCGTATTACAGGACTTCAGCTTAACGGTTCAACGGAAGAAAATGTCCTCGCGTTATTGGAACAGGTTCTTCCACTTGATGAAGAACGAAGATTTGAAATGGAGGTGTGGCAGGCTTTTACAGTCAAGTCGCTGACTGAACCAGATTTACAGCCGCTCAATGCAAAGATGTATGACGAGCTTCTCCAAATGACCCAATATTGTTTAATGAAATTAAAAGAGGATGGGCTTTTGCTTGATCATATCGATCTTTTAGTCGAAACTGAGCGGCTTTATGCGGTCATCAACGGGCTTGCATTGAATGGAATCTTGCAGCCTCATCGTTTACCGCCTGAGCTCTTACGCTCCGTGCTGCAGATGCATCTGCAATCGATCACCAAAAAAGACATGTCTCCCTCATGAGGGAGCATGTCTTTTTTTAATCTTCCATAAAAATACGTTTTGCTTCGTAGTAGAGCACCTGCACAAATTTCTTCACATTGATACGAGTATGTTCTTCTCTACCGCTCGTCTCTTTTGTTAATTCACTCATTTTCTTTCGCACGATGGTGAAATCAAAGAATTTAGATGCATAATTTTCAAAGGTCGGATGAGAAAAATCAGTTAACCCAAGTGATGCGATGTGTTTCAAAGATTGGTTGATCGCACGTCTTACCCGCTGTTCCGCTGCCTTCGCTTCTCTTGCAATGTCTGCTGATGTGTACGGCTCATTTAATTTATCCTCCGTGATTCCGGTAAAAATGATCTTTAACGAAGGAAAGGAATCGTGATGATCGGTATGCAGCGCTACATACTGATCTGTGAAGAGAATCATATCTAATAAATCTTTAGACCCCTTCTCACCGACAATCCCAAGCTCCGCCAGCAAGAACTGACCTGCCTCTGCAAGACTTTTCCCCCGCTGCTTCGTTTTCGTCTGACCGCGCTGCTGAAACTGCATGACGGATTTGAGTGAGTGCTGAATGTTTTCAATTGAATGCTCTAAATGAAGACGTTCAATCATGAGATGGAGCACGCTTAAGACCTCTACACGATTGATTGGCTTTGTCACATAATACTCAACACCAAGCGTATACGCCTGGCCGATTAATTCCTTTGTTTCTACCTGCGACAGCATTAAGTATTTCCCATGAAACTCATCCTTAATGGCTCGAATCGTTTCAAGACCGTCTCTTTCCGGCATCAATAAATCAATACATAAGATATCAATGTGCAAATCATTTAAGTAGCTTGCCGTTAACTCTGCGCCATCCTCTGCTTCCCCTGCGACAATGCCAAGCTCTTCATCTTCAATGAGCTGAGCCAGTGAAGAACGCACGGCTTCATCATCATCAACAATAAAAAATCTCATCTCCCAATCCCCTCTTTTCTACTGACTTGATCCACTGGTATCGTTAACGTGAAAATCGTTTGTTTATTTGGGATACTCTTCATCTCAACACTTCCGCCAAGTTTCTCCGCTGTATCCTTCACATAGGAAAGCCCGATACCGCTTGATGGATTCCCAGCCTGGTCGTATTTTAAAGTAAAACCGGGTTTAAAAATCACATGATGATTACGCTCTTTAATGCCAGGCCCGTTGTCACTGATTTGAAAGATCACCTGGTTCTCTTTCTGTGAAATAGAGAGTGACACCTCTCCATCCACTGGAATGGCTTCGACAGCATTGGAAACGATATTATTTAACAAAGATAGAATGGTATACACGTGATAGGCGGGATGCTGCCCATCTTCATCATAATGAAAGACAATGTTTTTTTTAAGAGATTCTGCGTAATTTTCATGGATACGAATCACAAGCCCAGCAATATGGGCAGGACTTGCATAAGCCTGGAAATTTTCTTCATGAATCAGCTTTGATAATGCAGAAAAAATCCGCTGGTTATCCTTTTTGATCTCATGTACCTCTCCTGCAATTTGCAGGGCTGTTTTTCCGAGCTTTTTCAAATCCAATGATTCTGTATCCTTTGCGTGGTGCAGGGATTGATACAATTGATAGGATGTCGCTGTAATGTGCTCAGCATGTGCAAGTGTTTTATGAAAATATGTAGATTCCGTGTAAAGGTTAGACAGAAGCATCAGCAGATGTTCCTTTTCCTTTTTCATTTGACGCTCTCTCGCCTGCTCTTCATATAATCGAATCATTGTATAACAAGCCAACACGAAAAAGCTTCTGAAAATCGCCAAAACAAAAAGTTGAAACAGCGTCCGCATCGTTAAAATTTCATCGATGGTGCCACGAAGTGCAATCATCTCAACAACGCTCGCACACAGTTCCATGATGATGCCTGTCGCACCAATCAGCCAAGGCTGATCGCGGAAACGTCTGACCTGTAATAAATAAAAGAGCGTGCCATAGACGACATAATAAAGCAGGGAAGGAAATCTTAATGAAACCGCCTCTTCCAGCGGAAGATGACCTGTGACGGCTGTATCAAGAAGCACGCGAAACGCAAAAACAGATACCCCTGCAATAATACCGCTTGCCCATGCCGGGAATTTTTTCATTTGAAGCAGGATAAAGAAAAAGACAACGGTTCCAAAGCTGACCCGAAAGCTGTCCTCAAATGGATAAAATTTAAACTCTCCGCCAATCGGTGTCAGTACAATGAGCATCACAATTAAATAAGGCTCTGTATTCAGCCATTTTTTTAGTAGATTCAAACGCAGTCACATCCCTAATAATTGACGATAGTATACTATGTGAGCTTGAGAAAAACAAACATCCATGAAAAAGCGCACACCGGAACTTTGTCGGTGTGCGCTTCTCATGATGCCGCTTAATCTTCTAAACGATCCTTTTCTAAAAGTGATGCGCCAGCAATACCTGGTTTGGTCATTTCAAAAGGATTCAAGATGACGTCAAGCTCTTCCTCTGTTAACACATCATTTTGCAGACAAAGCTCACGTACAGATGCGCCTGTAAGAATCGCTTCTCTTGCAATTCGTGCAGCAGCTTCATAACCAATATGCGGATTCACCGCTGTCATGACACCAGCACTTCTTTCTACATATTCTTTTAATCTTGTTTCATCTGCTTTTAGATCACGCAAGCAGTTGTCCACGAAGGATTCGAATACATTTTTCATCATGCTGAGAGATTGCAGTAAGTTGAATATTAAAACTGGTTCCATGACGTTCAGTTCAAGCTGACCAGCCTCTGATGCAAGACAGATCGTGTGGTCATTTCCGATCACTTGGAATGCCACTTGGTTCATGACCTCAGGCATTACTGGGTTAACTTTCCCTGGCATGATAGATGAACCTGGCTGTCTCGGCGGCAGGTGAAGCTCACCAAAGCCTGCTCTTGGACCTGATGCCATCAAGCGAATATCATTCGCCATTTTGGACATATTCATCATACATACTTTCAGTGCAGCTGATACTTCTGTATAAGCATCCGTATTTTGCGTGGCATCGACTAAGTCTTCTGCTCCAACTAACGGTAATCCGCTAATGTCAGATAGATAGCCAACCACTTGGCGAATATATTTAGGATCAGCATTTAAGCCAGTTCCGACTGCTGTTGCTCCCATATTAACTTCATATAAATGCTGTCTAGACTGCTTGATACGTTTAATATCACGAGCAAGAACCTTTGCATAAGCACTAAACTCTTGACCAAGTCTGATTGGAACAGCGTCCTGAAGATGCGTACGCCCCATTTTAATGACATGATCGAATTCCTGCGCTTTTTCCGTCATGACTTGATGCATGTTTTCCATCGTATAAAGTAGTTTTTCAATCATATTCAATGTTGAAATATGAATCGCTGTTGGGAAAACGTCGTTTGTTGACTGCGACATGTTCACATGCGTGTTTGGACTTAGCTCAGTATAAGCGCCTTTTTCCTTTCCTAGTAGTTCAAGCGCTCTATTTGCAATGACTTCATTGGCATTCATATTCATTGAAGTGCCAGCCCCGCCTTGAATTGGATCGACAATAAATTGGTTGTTCCATTTTCCTTCAATAACCTCATCTGCGGCTTGAACAATTTTTTCTCCAAGACCAGAATATAGTCGCTTTGTATCCATATTTGCAAGTGCGGCTGCCTTTTTGACAATCCCTAATGCTTTGATGAGTTCCTCATGAACATGGTAGCCAGTAATTGGAAAGTTCTCTACTGCACGTAATGTTTGAATTCCATAATACGCTTGAGTGTCTACTTCCTTTTCACCTAGAAAGTCTCGTTCGATTCGAACTTGCTTGTCCTGTAGCTTCGTCATTTGAAAAGATCTCCTTTTACGCTGCTTTTGTTTGTTGTTTTAATTCCTCAATATACTTCTTCGATTTCTCTTGATCAAAAACTTTTTCCCACTTAGACATGACAATGGCTGCAAGTGAGTTACCAAATACGTTAACAGTTGTACGAACCATGTCAAGTATACGGTCGATCCCAACGATGAAGGCAAGTCCTTCAAGCGGCAGTCCCATTGCACCAAGTGTTGTGATGACAACAACGATTGATGCACCTGGTACACCAGCCATTCCTTTAGATGTCAGCATCAAGATTAATAGTAACGTAATTTGCTCATAGATGGAAAGCGGCATGCCGTACATTTGTGCAACAAATATGGCGGCAATGGATTGATAGATGGCACTTCCATCTAGGTTAAAGGTGTAGCCTGTTGGGATAACGAACGACGTGATCGCTTTCGGGCAGCCGAACTTCTCCATTTTATCCATAAGTCTAGGCAGTACAGCTTCTGAACTTGCTGTTGAGAATGCAAGAATGATTTCTTCTTTTAGCACTCTAAATAGTGTAAAGACGCTTGTTCCAGCTAATTTTGCGATAATGCCAAGTACGACAATGACGAAGAATGCCATTGTACCGTAAACGACAAGTACCAGTTTACCTAGCGGGAGAAGCGCTCCGACCCCGAATTTGATCACCGTCACACTGATGAGCGCGAATACACCAAATGGTGCAAACTTCATCACTTTATTGGTCACCCAGAACATGGCTTCGAGTATACCCTCAAAGAATCCTAATACTGGTTTCCCTTTGTCTCCTACTGCGGCAATTCCTAATCCGAATAAGACTGTAAAGAAGATCGTTGGTAATAGATCACCTTCTGCAATGGATTGGAAAACGTTTGTTGGCACTAGATGCACAATGGTTTCAGAGAAACTCGCTTTTTCGGAAGAAGCTTTCGATGTCTCTTCATATTTAGAGATATCGCCTTTTTCCATGTTGCTCATGTCAATTCCTGTACCAGGATGGAAGACGTTTGCTGCAAGCAGTCCCACTGCTAATGCAATCGTTGTCACAATTTCGAAGTAAAGAATCGTTTTTCCGCCGAGTCTTCCGATGGTTTTCATATCCCCTACACCAGCTACTGCTACAATCAACGCAGCAATAACAATTGGAAGAACGATCATTTTAATTAAATGGATGAATATATCGCCAATCGGCGTTAACACATTAATAACGGTTTCATTTTGATAAAACAGCGCTCCCACGATAACACCCAGAACAAGTGCAATGAGTATTTGAGAAGCTAACCCTAACTTTTTCATACGTGAACCCCCTTTTTTTGATAACGCTTTCTTTGTTGCTTAATCGCATCTTAACGATGAACCTACAAAAAACGACAAAAAGGAACAAAAAGAAGTGAATTTTTTATGAAAAATCTTTTAAAAGGTGGGTTTTTCCACAAAATTGTTAAAAAAAGACTTCGCTTTTGGCGAAGTCTTAATGATGTTGCATTTGTTCACTTGGCGGTTCTTGCTTTGGATAAAATTCATCATACATAGCATATCCAATAAGAACAAGAGCAACATAGAACAATGCACTAATCGTCCAAATCCATTTGACATTCAGCTTCATTGTGCCACTCCCTCTCTAACCGGTTTCAAACGCTGCAATCTGAGCGCATTCAATACAACCGACACGGAGCTAAAGGCCATTGCTGCTCCTGCAAGCCATGGCGCAAGAAGTCCAAAAGCAGCTATCGGTATCCCAATGCAGTTATAAGCAAGCGCCCAAAATAGATTTTGCTTGATGTTTCTCATTGTTTTTTTACTAAATTCAAGCGCATCTGCAATGGCATGGAGGTCTCCTGTCATGAGCGTGATATCTGCTGCTTCCATGGCGACATCTGTCCCTGTTCCAACTGCCATCCCAATATTCGCTGTCGCAAGAGCCGGGGCATCATTGATGCCATCTCCGACCATGGCGACTTTCTTTCCTTGTTCCTGAAGCGCCGCAATGTGAGCAGCCTTTTCCTCAGGCAGGACTTCAGCAATGACATGATCAATGCCCGCCTGT
Organism: Bacillus sp. MZGC1; assembly: GCF_002998605.1. Classification (NCBI taxonomy): domain Bacteria; kingdom Bacillati; phylum Bacillota; class Bacilli; order Caryophanales; family Bacillaceae; genus Bacillus; species Bacillus sp. MZGC1. The sequence continues at coordinate 689,213 of NZ_PVRE01000001.1, read as the reverse complement.
TTCGCAATCGCCTCTGCTGTCAGCTTGTTATCACCTGTCATCATCACAACGTGAATCCCTTGCTCTTTCAGACGCTTGATAGCTTGAGGTGAGGATGATTTGATCGTATCTGCGACCGCAACAATGCCGGCGACTTCGCCGTCAATCCCGACAAGCATAGCCGTTTTCCCTTGCTGCTCCAGTAACGTTACAGACGCTTCGACTTGATCATATGGGATATGATGTTTTTGTAATAGCTTACGCGTTCCAATCAAAAGCTTGCGTCCTGCGGCTTTTGCTTCAATTCCATGGCCTGGGTCTGCTTGGAACGCTTCGACCTCGACCGCTTCAAGACCTTGTTCCTTCATTCCGTCTGTGATCGCTCTGGCAAGCGGGTGTTCCGACTGCTGTTCTGCTGATCCTGCTAGCTGTAGCAGCGCATCTTCTGTCCAATTGGCATATGCCAACACATCTGTCAGACTCGGCTCCCCTTTTGTCACAGTCCCTGTTTTATCTAAAACAACCGTGTCGAGTGATTGGGTCACTTCTAAATGCTCCCCGCCTTTAAATAAAATGCCTGATTCAGCTGCACGGCCGCTGCCAGCCATTATAGAGGTTGGTGTGGCAAGACCAAGCGCACACGGACATGCGATGACGATGACTGCGATAAACGTTTCAAGGGCTGACGTCACATTTCCTGGTTCAATAAAGAAAAACCATATCAGGAAGGTGAGCACAGCAATTCCTACAACGATGGGAACGAATATCCCTGATATTTGATCTGCCATCCTTTGAATCGGCGCTTTTGAGCCCTGTGCTTGTTCTACGACTCGGATAATCTGTGAAAGGGCGGTCTCTTTCCCGACTTTTGTCGCTTTCACTTTCATAAACCCATTTTTATTGATGGTTGCCCCGATAACCGCATCACCTGCAGTTTTATCAACAGGCAGACTTTCTCCCGTAATCATGGACTCGTCAATTGCGGTTGTTCCCTCCACGATCTCTCCATCTACCGGCACTTTTTCCCCCGGTTTGACAAACACAAGATCATTCACTTTTACTTCGGAAATTGGCACGGTCATCTCTTTTCCATCTCGCTCGATGACCGCTTCTTTCGCTTGTAGGCCCATCAGCTTTTGAATCGCTTCTGATGATCTCCCTTTTGCTCTTGCTTCCATTAATTTTCCGAGCACGATCAACGTAATAAGCACAGCACTTGTTTCATAATAGAGGGCTGCCTCATGTGTGCCTTGAACCGCTGACTGAATGCTTTCGTATAAACTATAGAAAAACGCAGCTGATGTCCCAAGTGCGACAAGAACATCCATGTTGGCACTTTTATTACGTAAAGCTTTATATGCTCCTACATAGAAGGGCCAGCCGACAATGAACTGAACCGGCGCTGCTAAAGCCAGCTGAACCCATGGATTCATGAATGCTTCTGGCAGCCAAATAAAAGACGTGAAGGAAAAATGGCTGACCATTGCCCAAAGAAGCGGCAGTGACAAGATCATTGAAAATAAAAAGCGTGCCGTCTGCTTCTCTATTGCTGCTTGGCGATGATCTTTCTTTCCTTCCTCTGTTTCATCTGCAGCTGGTTCAATTAAAGAATATCCAATGGACTGAACCGCATCCTTTATATCACTTGTAGACGTTTGGCCAGGATGATACGTGACCTGAAGGGTCTCAAGTGCAAAGTTCACAGATCCGTGATCAACACCGTCCATCCGGTTAATTTTTTTCTCGATTCGGTTGGCACACGCTGCACACGTCATTCCCTCTATATCAAATTCTGCTTGCTCCATCACCACATTGTAGCCAAGGGATTGAATTTTTTGCTTCAGATCATCTGGTGTTAGTTGTTCTGTTTCATACACAATATGAGATGTTTCCAGCGCCAAATTCACATTGGCATCATCCACACCTTCCAGCTTGTTCAAACCCTTTTTAATGCGTCCTGCACAGGCAGCACAGGTCATCCCCGTAATATGAAAATCAATTTCCTTTTTCATTCATCTCACCTCTTCACATACTCCATGGGGGTATATTTTTTTGAAAAAAATACGCGCTGTCACATGCAGCACGTATATCATTTATACGACATCATATCCCTGTTCTTCAATCACATCAGAGATTCGGTGTAACGTGACTTGATCAGGATGAAAAGAAACCTCCACCTGTCCCTTGTCTAAATGGACTTTCACAGATTCAACACCTGCTAATTCTCCTACATTTCCCTCGACTGCTTTCACGCAATGTCCGCAAGACATGCCCTGCACTTGAAGTGTTGCTTGTTCCACTTCTCATCGCCTCCATCAATCATTTTCTACACCTTACTATACCCTAGTAGGGTATCGATGTAAACATAAATAATTCTTAATGTGCTACGATTTTGCCAGTTTCGTAAAGACGTTCATTAACTCTTCAATGGCTTCATCCCCGTTGCCGCTCTTAATGGCATCCGCTACGCAGTGATGTGTATGCTTTTCCATCAATTGAAGACTAACTTTTTTCAAAGCCGCATTGACAGCGGAGATTTGATTGACAACATCTATACAGTAACGATCGTTTTCAATCATTTGCTGAATCCCGCGCACTTGTCCTTCCACTCGTTTCAACCGATTGATCAATTGATCTTTATCCTTCTCGGCTCTAGGCGAAGCCATATGTCTTTCTTCATGTTCTGTCATGTAATCACCTTTTTTCTAATAAGACTTGTTTTTATTTAAATTAAAGCATATCTTCACCGGAAAAGGCAAAGATATGCTGAACACACTCTCTAGTGTTTGCCTTAGTTTGTTAATTGTTCAATGTCCTGCAATAGATTGACGGACTGCTGAAGCTGCTTGATCAACCCTTGCTGGTCCTCAAGCATAGCGGCAACGTCGATGTTGTCTGCTTTCAATTGCTGTAAATACGTCTGAATGTCCTCTGACAGCACCTTATTTTTTTCAATGATCTGCGCATGCAGGTCTTCTGCTATTTTGGGTGCTGTGATTTCATTAAATTCTTGAATGTCTGCCTTCAATGATTCTAACTGCTGGGTTAATTCTGCTTTTTTGGCGGCGTTTTTCACAGCTTCTTCTGCGAGCTGTGGAAAGTTCTCCGTAAATTGCTGAATGTCCGTCACATACTCATTTGCCTCTGTGACATATGTCGTTGTATCACTTACTTGGTCAAGCAAACCAGAGCATCCACTTAATACAAGCGTGCCGGAAAAGAGCAAAGAGATCACATATTTTTTCAAGATTGATCATCCTTTCATCTGAGGTATTGAAAGCATCATTTGTCCCGCTCCCCCCATCACACAGATGCAATAAGACCTAAAAAAGCCAGACCTTTGCCTCATGTGTGATAGGCAAAGGTCTGGCTAACATGTTCATGCCGGAATGGCCGAGAAACAACGGATGTTTCTGTAATGACGACCAAACCGTAAAAGCTACTCCCCTTTAGGAAACCGTTCAAATGTTATGTTTATCATATCGAATGTCAGGACAACCGTCAATGAGAAGCTAGCAGCAGGTTAATGCTCTTCATAAAGCATATAGTCCGCTCCAGTGGACGCATAAATCCGGTTGCGTCCTTGGCGTTTTGACATATACAAAGCTTGGTCTGCTTCAAATAGAAGAGTTTCTAATACATTTGGATCATAAGCTGTGTGAGCAATTCCAAAGCTCGCTGTCACTCGCACTTTTTCCTCATCATTCTCAAAGAAACTCATCTCAAACGAATGTCTAATTCGCTCCGCAATATGACACGCCTCTTCAAAAGAATGATGCGGCAGACAAATAGCAAACTCTTCTCCGCCATATCGTCCGAATAAATCGTCCATTTGTAAATGCTGCTGACAAATGGTGACAACATGACGCAGCGCCTCGTCTCCAATATGATGTCCGTGCGTGTCATTGATTTGTTTAAAAAAATCAATATCAAACAGCATAACAGCCGTATCCTGCGCATCCCCTTCTAGGATCATCTGCGTTCGTTCAATAAATGAAGACCGATTGAAGATATTCGTCAATCCATCAATATACGCACGGCGCTCCAGCTCTTCCTGGAGCAAACGCTGCTCTGTTACATCACTGATCACAATTTGCCTGCCCTCGATCTCTCCTCTCCTATTAAATAGGGACGATGCGGTCAAGTGATAATAGCTGGAATGACCTTTTTCCCTTTTCAACATTAAATCATATTGCGAATGATCCTGAGGAGAACGCAGCCACTGAATGAAGTCAGTATCTTTGATGATTCCTGAGAAAATATCGTCTATTTTATAGCCAATCCCCTTTTTATTAGAAAGTGCTGGAATGATCGATGCAGCAGCGGGGTTGTAATCTATGAGTGTCCGGTATCGATCTAAAATGAGAACCCCCTCAGACATATGCTCAAACACACGCTCCATCGCAATGGGAGAGAGCTTAAAGAGCTGGAACGACATAATCGCCCATAAGTAGAGTGCATTGGTTAAAAACATCACCACAGGGACAGGGTCAATATGAAGAGGTGTCACACCTAATAAATAGATAAAAGATGTCGTGATTGGCAGTAACATGCCCACTAGCAAAATGAGGATCTGCTTTAAATATTCTTTTTTTGTGACACGCAAAAACCAAACCAGCATAAAAATAGCGAGCATCGAACAGCCAAATGTAAAGACGCCATGAATGATATACCAATAGCCAATCGTAAAGTCAGCCAATAAAAATCCGTCTACCGGATTCATCGTGATGCTTCGATAAAAGAGTGAATGAAAAGAATTAGTGAACACCATAATGGTGGTGAGAGTTGGAATCAGTAAGATGAGAAGCACGCGGCGCTTTGTGAAATATTGATGGAATCCCGTAAATTGCAGCACAATCATTAGACTGAATGGCGCGATGAACGGAAGACCTATGTATTGAAAACAAACCCAGAACATGATCTGTCCAGGTGTACTTGCCAATAATTCAAACGTGTGCCCAAAGATATAAATCGCAGTTGCTCCAGACATGTACATAAACAATTGACAGCCAATATACCGGTGGCGGTTCGCATGAGCAATGATTGATAATATCACGGACAGAATGCCAGAAACACTCATGATCACAATAAAATGTAAAACAATCGAATCCATGTAAACGCCCCAATTTCAGTTATTTAGAACTAGTCTAATCCTACTATATATGAGGAAGTCGCAAATGGGAAGATGTGATTTTGATTTGGTTGGAGGTTTTTTGTAAAGTGTCGGTCGACTTTTGTTCATGAGACCTTATATTTCCGCTACTTTTTGCTTAATTTGAGGGAGAGATATGTTGCGATCGGAGAAATATCTGTACAATGTGGGATTGGGAATCAATGAAGAGGAGGCTTGCAAGGTATATGACTTTTTTGATTATCATGGCGGGGCTGTTTATGCTGATTCTTTTGGAGAAGCCATTTGAAAAGAGAAGTTCTGGATTGATATTTTTGGTGAGTTATTTACTGCTGATCGCAGTTTATGTGGTTCAAACAACGTTTGTGAAAATTGTATCGAATAGTTTGTTGATGATAATTGCGGTGATTGTGGTTTGTCCTTTGTTTGTGCGGTTTTTAGAGACTTATCCGAGGAAACATTTTAATAAAGTCGATCATTAATTGGCGAATGATATACCGATACAAATCTAATTCTAAGAATAAGCACTCCTCATGCTTATTCTTAGAATCACTAATGCGTATTAATTCCTCTTTCGACAACGTAATTCCCATTTGTGGATTATCAGTTTTGCGTGAGTTACCATGTCAAATAATAAGGTTTAATTCTTTCTTCAACCTTTTACTACTTCAAATAGTATACCGATGTAAAAAAGTCTCCTGACATTTAATAAACTTGATCTAGTTCAACTGCTCGCTTAAATGTAATACCAGTATTGATCGCAGCAAAGTGCTTTTCTCCACAACGGATTTTTTCTAATTCTGTTTTGCGTAAATCTTCGGCGGCTGTACTTCCTTTTGTCTCTACAATAAAGTACAATTTCTCTTTGCCATCTTCTTCAACAGATAATGCCCAGTCAGGGTTATAATTTCCAAGTGGCGTTTTAATTTTAAAGTCTGCAGGCAATTTAATATAAAACTTTACATTTGGATCTTTTTCACATGCTTCGGCAAAATCTCTTTCAATTTTAGAATCTACAATTACATGGTCATAAGTAGAACGATTATCTGAAACTTTCACAATGCTATCTTCATACGATTCAATTTCTTCTTGTTTGAATAAGCTTTGATCGTATACTTCTTCTGTTTCCAGTTTCTCATATTTAACGCCATCCACCATTGCTAAGCGTTTAGCTGCATTAATAATGCGCGCGGCCTCTAGCATATACATTTGTGGATTCACTTTAAAATCATGTAGAGTATCACTCTTCTTTAAAACCGCAATTAATGTTTTACGAGTTAGTTTCGTCTCTTGCTGTAACTCCGTTAAAATATCAGGAGTTTTTGTGTATTCTCGTTGAACTGTACTGAAACTTGTTTTTGTTGTTGTTTTTTCTTCGATACCACTTTCTTCGATTTTTAATTGCATTCGTTCGTATTCTAATTTCTGAATACGTACTAACAATTCATCCTTTAATTTTTTTGCCGCATCGCTAATGAACTGTTCACTATCAAATTGAATCGAATACGTCGTTTTATATTTAATGCGCTCCCACAGCTCAAGGAATGGCCCAGATAGCGCTTCTTTATTTAAATGAACCGTTTCTTTTTTTGCATGATCTTTAATTTCAATTTTCTCTGTATTAAATTTCTGCTCAATTGCAGCGATAACTTTCTCAGTCATATTAGGCGCAAGTACCGTATATTCTTCAGGTAGTTCAAATACTTGATCTTTAATTGCTATCGCTAAGGCGACAGTACCTTTCCCTTTTGAATCTATGTATTTTTGCTCCGTTAAATATTCAACTAGTTTTTTTGAATACTCATGACCTAAAGGTTTTCGATAACCTGTCAGTTCATCTTCCTCTAGCACAAGCGAACTAAATGTATCATGCTTAAAAATACCGAACTCTATACCTTCTTTTTCATACTCATGTTGTAAGCCATTTGCAAATTCATCATAGCTTTCGTTTGCCATCACTGTTAATGTATTTACTTCGAATCCGTGTACTCGCTCACCATTTTGATTAACAGCTATGCGAAGACCACGGCCGATTTTTTGGCGCTTCGTAAGTTCATCTTTCGAATCAATTAACGTACAAATTTGGAAGACGTTAGGGTTGTCCCAACCTTCCTTTAATGCTGAATGTGAGAAAATAAAACGCAACTTATGAGCTTTTTTTGTCATCCTTTTTTCTTCATCATACATCGTCAGTAAATCTTCTTTGTCTTTCATGATGATTCGGAAGGCACTTTCATCTTTTTCCCCACCATTTTTGAATTTACCTTTCTTATCGATTGAGAAGTAGCCATTATGTACTTCTTCAACAGGAATACGATAATCACGAAGCTTTTTATATTTTGGAGATTTTAATACGTCTCTATACTCTTCTTCAAAAATTTGACCGTATTTCCCTAAATAAGACTTACCTTCATCATCATATTTTCGGTAGTTTGCTACGTTATCAATAAAGAATAGACTTAACACTTTAATTCCTAAAGCATTTAGCTTTAACTCTTTATTTAAATGTTCCTCAATTGTTTTACGAATTTGACCACGCTTCACCTCTAAGTCTGCGTAATGTGCTTGACTTAAAAAAATGACAGATGGCTCGCCTGAAAACTCAATGTACTCATTGTCCTTTTCAGCTGATATATCACGAACATAACCAATCTCTTCATAAGCCGTTAGCTTTGTCTTTTTCACTAAGTCATCGTTTTTCTTTAAAGAAATAATCTTTTTCACAATGCCTGCTTTCGTTTTCACTAAAACCTCTACGGATGCTGTAACAGCAGTCTTCGTCGCTTTAATACCTATTAATCGTAAGTGAGCCATATTACCATCAATTGTGCGTTTAACTCCCGCTACTTCAATTTGTTTTACTAGCTTATTTTGATACGCTTCAACAGGTCCCAATTTATAAAGTAAGGGATAACCTTCTTCTTTATGCGTTGCAGAGAAGCGGAATACAAGCGACGGATTTAAAGCAGCAATTGCAGCCTTTGCATTAGCTGTACTATCTACACTTTGTGGCTCGTCAATCAAGACAATTGGATTCGTTTCCGCAATATAATCTTTAGGTGAAATACCATATAAGCTATCACGGTCGTTGCGGTTGAAAATATTATCTTCACTATTGAACGCTTGAATATTAATAACCATAATTTCCACATTTTCATTTGAAGCAAATGCTTGTATATTTTCTAATTTAGAACTATCGTACATAAATTCACGATAAACAATTCCTTGCATTTGCGTTTTAAAATATTCTTTCGTCATTTGTAGTGTTTTCATAACCCCTTCTTTAATCGCTACAGAAGGAACTACAATAATAAATTTAGTAAATCCAAATTTACGATTCATTTCCAAAATCGATTTTAAATAAACAAAGGTTTTTCCTGTTCCTGTTTCCATTTCGATATTGAACTGGGGAAAAGGTGATGGAATTGATTGAGCAATTGGAATACCTTGCTTAATTTGAATCTGTTGAACATTTTGTAGCAGTTTACTTTCTGATACATCAATTTTATTGCCGACACCTTTTTCACCAAATAGCTTTCCCTGTATATCTTGATCCATAATCGTAAATTCTGATTTACGAATTTGTTGCCCTTCAAATACACTCAATACAGCGCTTATCGCATCTGCTTGATACGTTAATTCATCAAATTGAATTTTCATTACCGCTCACCTCTAAATTGTTAACAAGTTATCTTCTGGATAACCTGCATCTTTTAGAATTTCAATACAGTTCAATTTATCTGAATCATCTCCAAAACCCGTATCGCTGAATATAACGCTGCTTGTTTCAGTTCCATGCTCCTCACGGCGTACAATTATTGCTTTTGCAATTTCTGGCGTAATCTCTTTTGATAAGCAAATAAATAAACTTCCAAAAGCAATGTCGTAAACTTTTTTACCGTTTACTTCAAAGGTTTCAATCGGATATGTTAATTCTAAACCTTGCTTTAACATAATTTCATACACAATATCCAGCTCTGAGCGATCTTCAACAAAAGGTGTTTCGTATAAATCAAGTTCATCTTCTAAATTAGCGAAATCGACATTCCATTCGCGAATATTCGATGCATCAAGTTTTAATACTTTAAAACCAATATCTAAGGCCTCTGGATCTACAATTTTCGCATCTAGCATACCTGCGTTTTGCTCTTTTTCTTTTAGTTCAGCTTTAATTTTCTCTCCAGCTCGACGAATTCGTTCTTCACCGATATCACAAATTGTACGATAGCCATTCTTATACGCTTCTGAATTCTCATCTAATGTTTCCGGTAATTGAACCATGATGAATTTACGGTTTCCACCATCTTCGGCATTTAATTGCATCACTGCATGAGCTGATGTTGCAGAACCCGAAAAGAAATCTAAGACGATTTCTTCTTTTGAATAATCGGTGCTAATACGTAATGCTTGTTGAATTAACTCTACTGGTTTTGGTGTCTCAAAGATTGCTAAATCATCAAACAACTTTTTGAATGCATTTTTAGCATTTTCATTAGTCGATACATCCTCGGAAAACCACATTGACTCTGGAGTCAACCCACGTTCTTTTGCATATAAATATGTTTTCACACGAGGAACTCCATTACCATCTTTTCCAAACCAAATAAGATTATTTTTTATATGCTTATCCATCTCTTCTTTTGTATACAGCCAGCATCTTCCACTAGGTAACTTGTGGATTTTTCCATTAGGTGCTACCAAATCGTAAAATTGTGACTTTGTACCATGACCAGCTTGTGCAGTAGCAGGGTCAGATTTCCACAATCCATTTGGATCATTATCAGGATTTTTATAATTTGCTAATGCCTTTTCACTCATTGGCAATTGTTTCAAAATCGGAGTTTTACTAGCTATATTTTTTGCAAAACAAACTAAATATTCATGCCTTGAAGATACTACCTTCCTATTTTCTCTATTTGTTCTTTTTTCAACTACGAAATTAGAAATATAGTTTGCCTCACCAAAAATTTCTGAAGTTATATTAAGTAAATTCATTAATTCATTATCATCAATACTAATAAAAATCAAACCATCATCTGTTAACAAATTCCTTGCTAACTTCAATCTCGCATACATCATATTCAACCAATCCGTATGGAATCGCCCATTACTTTCTGTATTCGTTGAAAGCACATTGCCTTCTGCATCCACTTGTCCTGTTTGCTGTAAATAATTCTGAACACCATCTTTAAAATTATCTTTATATACAAAATCCTTGCCCGTATTATATGGTGGATCGATGTATATCATTTTAATTTTGCCGTTATAAGATTTTTGCAATAACTTCAAAGCTTCTAAGTTATCACCTTCAATATAAAGGTTTTCCGTTGTATCAAAGTTTTTACTTTTTTCTGGAACAGGGCGTAATGTACCTTTTGAAGGCTTTTGAGTGCCTTCAATCATCTTTTTTTTGCCATGCCATGTGAACTGGTAACGTTCCTGCTCTGTTTCTACACCTTCGCCTAATACCGTTTTCAGCATATCAAAATCAATTTTTTCACCATCAGTTAAGATTTCTGGGAATAGCTCTTTTAAACGGTCAATATTTTGTGCCGTTATATCTAAGGATTCACCATTCATTTTATTAACCATTGTCTTGCTCCTTTTCTATTAATGCTTGTTTCGCAATCTTTACTTTATTTGCTGCTTGTTGTAATTCAACCCGCATGTTCAATTGTGTTTCTTTTTTAGCCCGCCTTACATAATCGTCAATTTGTGCGTCCATCACGACGAGTTTCTCCAGCAAATTATTTTTTAAGGAAATCGGTGTATAAATCTTATATCGAGATTGTAATTCTAATTGTAGTAAACGCTCAAGCCACGATTCATAAAACATTTTTAAATTTGTTTTACTAAGGTTTTCAAATTTCAATTGTTGTTCAACCTGTTGCAGACTTACGGATTCTTTTATTTCATAAATAGTATCATCTACTAAGTATCCATCTTTTTTCTTAATGTGTGTAGAGAATATCCATTTCTTATTTGAACCATCAAAGAATATAATTACTAAAGGATTCGGCATAATACTCATAAACACCTTATAAATTTGCACTGCCTTTTTTAAATTCTTTACGTTTATAGCTAAAAAAACGATTGAATCATAACGCTCTGTTTCACTTTCAAATGTATCGATATTTGTATTGCTCGCTTGGATCGTCGCTAAAATACGAATCCCTCTCGATACAACATGTTCAGATATGGCTTTTTTCTGAGCTGATGTTAGCTTGTTTTCTATTTGATTGTACGGCAATGTTTTCATAATTTGCGTTGCTTTCGGAAATCCAATCGCCTTTAATAATTGCGCTTCATTCATCATGCTTCATCCTTTACAACTAAGAATGAAATGAGTTCAATTTCATCGTCACCTAACTCCAACTGTCCTTGCAATGTATTGGAACCGAAGTTAAACAAGCTTTCAAAGCCTACCTCTTCTTGTTTATCTTTAATAATATCAATTGATTGCTTCAATAAGTCTTGATAATGCTCCAAATCCGCTGCATCGTTTGTTTGCTTATTAAACCACTCAACTGAATTTAATTCTGGCTGTTGTTTGCCAAGTGTTAATTTACGATAAACATCTAATATTTTCTTCGCATGTGTGTAATGTATAAACGCTTCGCCTTCATCTGTCACATACAATAAAATGTATGGTGCTAAGCTATTGCTTTCAACAGCTACTTCTTTATGCTGTTTGAAACAAAAAATCACACCTGATTTTGCTTCAGGCAAATCGGCATTATTTACAACCGCATACAAACCTTTTGGTGCAGCTGCAAGCTCTTTTTTATAGGACTTTAATGCGGTACTTAAATCACTTTTGAAATCGGTGTATGTTAAGTCAGTAATCGATATCACACCTGAAACATCCTCTAAGTTTAACACATCATTTTGCAGCGCTTTTAATTGATTGCGACGATATTCTAAATCATTCATTTCTTTCGATGTCGTATCTAAAATATCTTCTTCCCCAGAGGCAGAAGTATTCAATATTTTCATTCGTCCTTTCACACGTTCTTCTAAATTGATATATTCATCTAATTCCATATTCGGCCAAAAGTTGACGAGTTGAATTTCTGTATTAGTTGAACCGATACGATCAATACGTCCAAATCGTTGGATGACACGTACTGGATTCCAATGAATATCGTAGTTTATTAAGTAATCACAGTCCTGTAAGTTTTGTCCTTCAGAAATACAGTCGGTCGCAAAAAGTATATCAATTTCATCTGTACGTTTACTATCCACCTTGTAGCGTTCCTTAGATTTTGGTGAAAAGTTCATTAAAATATCATTAATGTCTTTGACACGAACGCCTTTTAAGGTACATTTATTCGCTCCACTTCCGACAACTAACGCAGAATGAAGTTGTTTATTAAGTAAACGCTCTGAAAGATTATCGTACAAGTACTTAGCCGTGTCAGCGAACGCTGAGAAAATAATAACCTTTTTATTGCCTGGATTAATTGGATTTTCAATTTTTCCTTTTATTAAATTGACTAATTGTTCAAGCTTGGCATCACGTATAGTTGAAATTTGTGTTGCTTGTTGTAATAAATCCTGTAATGTGGCTAAATCGGCACGTAAATCTCCTGCCCATTTCAACGCATCAATATCATTTAATTGAATTTGTACTTTGTCACTACCTACTGTAATCGCTTCGAGCTGTTCATCATCTAACTCCGTATCATCATATTGTTCCGAATATGTTGGCTGATTTTGAAGCTGTAATGTTTGGAGTGTATCTTCAATTCGTCTAACTAATTTTTCAAGCGTCAGTCTAAATGAATGAATAGAACTTTCTAAACGCTTGAACAAGTTCACCTTCATTAAAGCTGCTACTGCAAACTCACGGTCTGTTTGTTTAAACGTCGATTGGCCACCCTTTACTCTAGTATCATACAATTCTTCATAATACTTTCGTTTATGAGGTAAAACGTATTTCATTGGCTGATAAATACTAAAGCTCAATGACTCTAAACGCTCATTGACTTCGTTCATATTAACAAATCGGTGTTCTGTATCAACATCGGCTTTAATAGAAAGCGGCTTCAACCGAGTTGGGAAACTACCAATATCTTTGACATTATAATATTTCTCAATGTGCTTACGACTTCGAGCAATGGTTAGTAAATCAAGCAATTGGAAGTAGTCTTGCTCAACCCTATTTAAGAACTCTTCAGTCGTTCGCTTCGGTGCTGGCAAAGCTGACCAACGATTGAACGATGCTTGTGCCGCGCGTAACGTTTGCTCAATACTATCTATACCTTCTTTTTTAAGTGCCTGATCGTTATCTTCTGTTATAAAAGCAATTTGATTTTTGATATCATTCATTTTATTATTTACGGGTGTAGCCGATAATAATAGCACCTTTGTCTTTACACCTTTTTTAATAATTTCCTGCATAAGCTTTTGATAGCGTGTCAATCGACCCTTATGCGCATTGTTGTTTCGAAAGTTGTGCGATTCATCGATTACTACTAAATCATAATTTGACCAATTGATTGTATCGAGACGTATTTCACCCGTCATACCACTTTCGCGATTTAAATCGGTATGATTTAACACATCATAGTTAAAGCGGTCTTCATTTAACACATTTCGCTTATCATTTTGTGTGTAAACTGCCCAGTTATCTCGTAGCTTTTTCGGACATAAGACTAATACACGATCATTTCGCAGCTCATAGTATTTGATGACCGCGAGTGCTGAAAATGTTTTCCCTAGCCCCACACTATCCGCTAAAATGCAGCCATTATAGTTCTCCATTTTATCGATCATGCCTAGTACACCATCGCGTTGGAACGGGTACAACTTATTCCAAATAAACGTATCTTTAAAGTTCAATCCTTCTTTAAGAATATTATCCTCTGAAAGACCTTCTAAATTCTCCGTGAAAATATTATATAACGTTACAAAATAGAGCCACTCCGGCGCATTTTCTTTTTGAAAAGCATCTAGTTGCTCTAAAACTTCTGCAGTAACTTCTTTCGATTTTGTTTCATCTTTCCAAATTAGGTCAAATTCTGCAAGCAAGTTTTTTGTAACACCAAGTGTCTCTTTCATAACTGTATAGCTTGCTTGACGTTTTGAAGAAGTAATGCCTAACCCATCTGCTGTAAACTCAATTTCCGATTGAATAAAAATGTCCTCATCCATTTTGTTTTTAATCATGATTTGCTTAGGGTACGAGCTGTCACCTAAAATTGTCTTAAACTGGGCGTGTTGATTGATCCATTCGGATAACTCTCGTGCAATTTGTTTAGACTGCATTTGATTTCTTAATGGAATTTCAAACTGGTTTCCTTCTAAATCGAGCTGCTGGCCTTTTCTTTCTACTAATTTAAATTGATGATTATCATCAATTTCTTGTTGATAAAAGGTTTGCTCTGTAAAGAGAAAGCGAAAAGATTCCCCTTTCGCTAACGTTTTTTTTAATTCTTTAAAAATATTCATACTCAATTTTGCAGAGGCCACTGCAATTTCCGATCCGTTTTTTATTTCACCTTTCATTACATGAACGAGTGTGTTATTCCCTTTATTATCGACTAAATCTATTTTCAAAATTCAGCACCTCTTACATTACATTTCTAATAATTGATCAAAGTAACCGTCTTTCTCATTCGGATTAATGTTGATTAATGTTCGACGATCAAGCAATAAATTTCCCCATTCACACGAAGTTTCGGAAACAAATGTACATGCATGACAGGCCGCGCCATTTGCTGACGTATGATATTCAAATTCCCCATCCGAACAGATTGGATCAGATGAACAATAGCTCATCTTTTCTAATGCACGAATAATTATGGGTAATAACTTTTCGCTTTGAGCCAAGTTTGTTAATCCACCTAAACTTCCTTCTGAATCTCCAGAGGCAGTGTATATAAATGCACCATACATGTCATCGTTTGCATAAATACGCTCTTTTAAAGACGTCGTTGTATAGCCGCAATGTGCAGCTAGTTCCTGCAACAAAGCATGGCTAAATGTATGCAACAAAATTTGGCGTGGCAGAATATCTAATGGTGACTTTTTAAATTCTTCACGCTGGGTATTATATGCTCTTACAATAGCACTCGTAATTTGCTCAGTTTGTTCCCATTGGAGCAATTTTTCTAAATTAAATTGGAAGAAAATACCTTCACCGTAATTTCGCACAGCTGGTAACCATTTCGGTTCGCTTGTTATAACAACCGGCTGTGTTTTCGATTCTTCATCTGTAAATCGGTCAATGTAGTCTAATCGAGTAAATTCTTTTAAAACTTGTACTTCAGGTACAGAATCCACACGGAAAACCCCATCAAAATACGGCACTAACGTTGGCGCAATATCAACCTTCTTAGATGAAAAACGTTCTTCGTTTATTTCATCCTGAATTAGCGTGTTCCACTCTTGCTTTTTAATTGATTCATAGGTAGAACTTTCTGAAAGCGTTATTGAACCATCTAAATACTGCTTAATAGCAGGTATAAAAGAAGAAGGGATATTTTTGAAATTACATGCCATTTCAAGACCTGCTTCACCCATACTTAGATATGCTTTACTAAAATTTTCTTTATCTTTTTCTACTAAATATAGAACCTCAAATTCTGAGCTAGATGCTGTTAAAGGCACTTGTAAAAAACTCATAACAGAAGGTGAATAAACATTAGATGCGCCACGCAACGTCGTTTTCATTTTACAATTACATTTCTGTTTAGCAGTATTACTAATCCATGGTCGTTCCCCATGACAATCAAATAAACTATGATTCTCCCTTTCTTCAGACTTCATAATACTTCCTAAACTTTCTTTATGATTACAATGCCTGCAAATCACGTGTAAATCAGATAGAGATCCACTTGAGTCACAGGTTTTTAGCATTAGTCGTGGATTTTTAGAATGTTCTGTACAAGGTTTATTTCGATGTACCCATTCTTCATACGGAAAATCTGATAAGTGACCGTTCTCACATGCTAATACAAAACGGCTTGCATAAAGCTCCTGAATGTCTTTTTCATTTTTCAGCGCACAATAATAACAATTAGCATCACCATAATTCGTCATATTATGGCATTTCGGACAGATTTTCCATTTAGGAAACTCGACTGCTTTTATTTTTTGTTTATCGGGATTTTCATTTAAAATGCGTACATGGTCAACCCCTAAAAAGGATGTGATTCGTATGTCTTTTTCTTGAGGCGCCCTTCTTGATTGCCACTGGTCTGCTGATTTCACGATAACACTTTGAGATAAAAGTTCAACAATTGCTCCTGGTCCTGATTGGTATATTAGTTGCGAAGGTCTGATTGTTTCATTTTGTTGATTCATGATTTTAACACCTCAATTTCAATGACTGCTTCTACATTTCTTAATGACATCATTGCTGGACGAGCATCTTTTACATTCACTTCTTCATTAAAGTTTTTTAATAAGTAAGCTTTAACATATTTTGATTCTTTGTAAGCTAATGTGTCTTCAGCGTGCTTCCAAGCTAATTCTCGCCACCATTCTAATAAATCCTTTACTTCGTTTTCAATGGTTGCACCATTAGCATTTTGAACTCTTTCTAAAAATTGAACGCTCGCTGTATCTACTTTATTTTGTAGTTGTACTATTTTTTTCGGACTTTGCTCAGCGTTGATTTCCATAATCGTTTGACGCATAAATCCAATAAACGTACCTGTTAACCCTTTATATAAAGCACCTTTTGCAAAAGGTGTTACACTCATCGTTTCTACATGACGGTAGAGTGCTTGATGGTATGCTTTAAAACGCTCAAAATGCGATAAATCTCTAGACCGTAGTGAATTAAGAAGAACAAATACAACGCCTGGATATTTACGTCCAACACGGCTCGTCGCTTGAATATATTCGGAAGTCGTTTTCGGTTGCCCTTGTACAAACATTGTCCCAAGTCGATCCACATCGACACCTACTGAAATCATATTCGTTGCAAGGACGGCATCAAGAACACCTGCTTCATCTAAAGTTTTCTCCATTTGTGTTAGTAGCTGTGGAATTTCTTGTGCTTTTTTGCGGCTCGTTAATTCTTCAACGGCTAGATCATGTTCAAATTTATTTGTTGGATCTAGCATATTTAATCTTGAGTTTACTTCATCTTTAAAAGTAGTAACCATGCTTGCCAATTCTTTAACCGTATTAAAATAGCCTAGCATTGTATAATATGGATCTACTTTAAACTTTGGCTCACTTCTTGTTATCGTTGCATATGCACTATATGTTTGAATCGCTTGAATTTTATTACTAACTCCCGGTGCACAAATTCCTACATAGCATCGCCCTGGCTTTTCAGAAGTTGGCACCTCTTTTGAAACAAAATTATCATTTGCTTTTTGAACAGCTAATGGGAACTGCTGCATTTCCCGACCGTATAAAGCTCGAATTTGCTCATCCGCACCACTAATTGTTGCTGTTGAAGCAATTACTTTAGCTGGTCTTCCGTTATTTCTTGTTAATAGATCAGTTGCTACCTCATATAAACCTGTTAAAGAGCCTAATGGTCCTGAAATCAAATGAAGCTCATCTTGAATAATTAATTCAGGTGGTTTCAAACGATTAATACGACTGTATCCCCTTGGGATAGAATTAGTATATTTAAATCCTAACTCACGATGATACACGTTTTTATTACCAAAGAGTTCATGCATATCTTGTTTCCAAGGTAACTGAGCAATTTTATCTACCGTACCAATTAGCAATGTTGGTAACTTCAGATATATTGCCTCATCAACTGTATAAACAGGAATTCCGTGTTTAAATGCACATGCTTTATTAGAACAACAAATTTTCTGTGAATTTTTGTTAATTTCATACTGATCCGGCCCTAGTTCCGCCCCACACCACGGACAATTTATTAGTTGAATAGGATTGCCCGTCTTAACTTCTTTACCGTCTCGTAATTGTTCAAGCTTATCCATTGCATCTGCAAATTTATTAGGAGATGAATCCTGTCCAATCCAAAGCCCTATACTAAATGGCTCTTCTCCAAATAAATTTGCATTTGGTTTACGCAGAACTTCTGCAGCACAAATTAAAGCTGCAGCTCGTTGGAATTGTTGCGTTGTTAACAAACGCAATGTGTAACGCATAAAAACTGTAATTCCAGCATACTTGTCTACTTGTTTTGGGGCTAATAATCGGCGATATGCCATGACATAAGCTGCCACACCTAAATAAGCCTCTGTTTTACCGCCCCCAGTTGGGAACCAAATTAAATCAACAATTTCTCGATCTATATGCTGTTCATCAGATATACCGGCAACATTCATAAGTAAAAATATTAATTGGAATAAACGCCATTCTCCATCTAATGTAGGTTTTATTCTCTCTCCGGTAGTACGATACGTTTGAGCCACACCTGATTGCGCTCGTTGCAAAAGCATCGCACGGTTTGCAAATTGAAACGCCAAATAATATAAGGAATTATTACTTTTTGTAACTAATGAAATTCCTTCTTCTAGACGTTCGATTGTATTTTTTACTTTTAAAATATTTTGTTCTGCTTCACTCTTTAAATAATCAGGTAGCTCATTAACTATTTTCGTTTCATGATTCAACCATAATTTATATGCTGATGGTATAACACTTAATTTTTCTTTTAAAATGTCTACAGGATATTCACTTAAATCCTTCATCTTAAATGACTGATTTTCGATCTTACAATGTTCTACATTCGGCAATTCAAAACGTGGCATCCATGTTGAATAAATCGTTGTAATATTTCCGGCTGTTTTCCAATCAACCCCCACGCCATGACCGATTGCTATTTCTTCTTTGTCACGATAAAGAAGTTCATTTTGGACATGATACTGATCAGCTTTAGATGTAAATTTAGCAACATGAATTGTAGGTATATGTACTTTTAAAGAGCTTTGAAACATCACTTCATCTTGTTCAGGATATTGATTTTCTCTCTTTAAACTATTCATTAAAAAAATATTTACGTGATATAAGTTATTTCTATAATTAACGGTATAACGCACTTTTCCATACTTAGATTCATTTAAATTTTCTAATGTGCCTGTTCTCTGATTTGAAAGATCAATTTTCCAATTTTCCGCTTGTGGTAAACGCTTATGTTCTTTGTCCTCATAAATAGCCCAAGAAGCTTCAATTTCAACAGTTGTTAATTTTTTAAGTTTAAAACTAATGCCCATAGTAGATGAGCGAAACAGTTTTTTTAATGTAAGTTGTTCATCTATCTTTTCTTCACTGACTTGCACATGTGTTTCTATTGCATTATCACGTTCATTTATAACATCTGATGTTGAACCAAACGGAACTAACTTCCCTGTTAAATAAAATTGCATTGGGCGTATATTCTTTCCAAGAATCTCATCTTGCATTCGTGGACCAATTAAATATGTTTCTAATTCATGAATTAATCCTTTTCGCAAAAATGTATATTGCTTCATTTGAAAATTCACCCTTCCTCTTTAGATAATTTCATTGTAGCACCTTGCATTTCTGGGTAGGTAATATTTCCCGATAAAATTTTAAGTTTAATATTAAAATTAATTCATTCCTTTTAATTTTTATTTATCCCTTAGTTAAACCACTCAAAAGCAAAAATTAGAATTTTTAATCAATTAAACTTTTATCAACTATACAAAATAAAGACATAAAAAAAGCGCCTAAACGTTGTTATCCAACGTTTATGGCACTAAGTGAAATGCAAACCATTTCTATGTATGGAGACGGTGGGAGTCGAACCCACGTCCAGAGACATCGATTACTTAAGCGTCTACGAGCGTAGTCAACATATTTCGTGTTCACTCATCCGCATGCCTGCTGACGGGCGCTTGGAGAGCTAGTCTGATGGATCTCTTCTTACGTCCTCAGACGGAAACGTAAGCGTAGCCTACTTCATTGGGCTCCTCACAGACACATAGGCGATGTCAGGAAGAGCTCGCTGCACTTATTAGGCAGCTAGTGCTAAGTTTTGGTTAAAACTTTTAGTTTTGCCAGTTACATTTAAGTGCGTGTTAACGAGATCGCCTCTCGGCTCGCAGCCTAAGCTCGAACCATCCCTGTCGAATCCGTAACGTCCCCTTGTAAAAGGGATATACGGGATGGAAACGTTCAGCTTAACTGCTTCCGTATATAACTATTATAACAATCTCTTCGCTTGAAACAACTGGTGGTTTCTGTAAGAAAAGCAATGATTGTTTACTGCATAACATATTGTAGCATAATGCTTCCGCTCTCAGCAAGACATCTGCATGAATCTAGAATTGCTTTTGGCGATCACGGAAAGCACGCTCGATTTCACGTTTTGCATCTTTTTTCTTCAGATCGTCACGTTTATCATATTTCTTTTTCCCTTTACCAATTCCGATCAGCACTTTGGCAAAGCCATTTTTTAAATAGAGTTTCAGAGGCACGAGTGAGTAGCCCTCTTCCTTTGTCGCACCAATCAATTTGCTGATTTGCTTGCGATGAAGCAGCAGCTTTCTCGTTCTCAGCGGATCATGGTTATAACGGTTCCCCTGCTCGTATGGGCTCACGTGCATGTTGTGAAGAAACACTTCTCCTCGCTCGATTTTGGCAAAGGAATCTTTTAAATTCACTTTTCCTGCACGAATCGATTTGATTTCAGTTCCTTGTAACACAAGGCCGGCTTCATACGTTTCTTCTATAAAATAGTCATGATTTGCTTTTTTGTTTTGGGAAACAACCTTTCCCTCTCCCTTTGGCATTGGCGTACACCCTCCTTTTGACACAAACACGGTCCAAATCGTACGGATTATTTTATCAAACAATCCAGCTTTCGACAATGCTGACGCCATATGGTCAAAAAGCAAATAGAGCGTGACGCCCTATTTGCTTTTTGGCACGTTACTTTTTCTTTTTACGCTTTTGTTTTGGCGCGTTATCAAATACGCGTTTTTTCTTTTTTTTCTTCTTACTGCCTGTGAACCAGTCACTTCCGCCTTTATCTTCCTTTGGTTTATCCCCAGAGGTATTTTGACCTCCGCGTCCTTTTTTCGCTGGTGAATCTGTCCGTTTTTTGAACTTAAAATCTTTTGGCGATTTACGGCGGGTGCCTTTCATACCGACGATTTCAAAATCAATGGAGTGCTCATCTTTATTGACACTAACCACTTTGACAGTGATTTCGTCACCGATACGGTAGACATTTCCTGTCCGCTCACCGATCATGGCAAAGTGCTGTTCATCAAAGCGATAGTAGTCGTCTGTCATGTAGCTGACATGGACAAGACCTTCAATTGTATTCGGCAGTTCAACAAATAGTCCGAAGTTCGTCACGGAACTAATCATGCCATCAAACTCTTCACCGATTTTATCAAGCATAAATTCTGCCTTCTTGAGGTCATCTGTTTCACGCTCTGCATCGACTGAACGGCGCTCCATAGTAGACGCATGATCTGCGATTTCAGGCAGCAGCTGGCCCCACTTTTCTAAGGTTGCTTCGTCTGTTTTTTTCTGAATCAAATAGGTTCTGATCAGTCTATGCACGATTAAATCCGGATAACGGCGGATCGGTGATGTAAAGTGCGTATAGAATTCCGTTGATAACCCAAAATGGCCGATGCTTTCTGGATCATATTTCGCCTGTTTCATCGAACGAAGCATCACGGTTTGTATCACAACTTCTTCTGGTTGATCCCTCACAGCATCAAGTACACTTTGAAGGGCACGCGGGTGGATGTTTGTCGACGTTCCTTTCACAATGTAACCAAACGTTGTCACGAACTCTAAAAAGCGCTGAAGCTTCTCAGGATTTGGTTCTTCGTGAATTCGATATATGAAAGGTACATTCAACCAGTGGAAATGCTCTGCAACCGTTTCGTTTGCAACAAGCATGAATTCTTCAATTAATTTCTCTGCGACAGATCGCTCACGAATGACAACGTCTTTCGCCGCTCCTTCATCATCTACAAGCACTTTTGCTTCCTTGAAATCAAAGTCTACTGCTCCGCGCTCCATTCGTTTGTCGCGAAGAATCTCTGCAAGCTTCTCCATCTCTTGGAACATTGGCACAAGCGGCTCATATTTGTCTAAAAGCTCTTCGTCTTGGTCGACTAAAATCTTATTCACATCAGAATAGGTCATTCTTTCCGTCGTTTTGATCACACTTTGGAAAATCTCATGTTTGACGACCTTCCCATTTCGATCGATGACCATTTCACAAGACAGGGTGAGACGATCGACCTTCGGATTCAATGAGCAAATACCGTTTGACAGGCGGTGCGGGATCATCGGAATGACGCGGTCTACGAGATACACACTCGTTCCACGCTCATAAGCTTCCTGATCAATCGGGGAGTTCTCTGTGACATAATGAGAGACATCTGCAATATGCACCCCTAGCTTATATTTGCCATCATCCAGCTTTTGCACCGTAACGGCATCATCTAAGTCCTTCGCATCTGCTCCGTCAATTGTTACAATCGTTTCGTTGCGCAAGTCACGTCTGCCTTCCAGGTCTTTTTGATCAATCGTTTCAGGTGTGTCTACTGCCTGCTGAAGCGCTTCTTCTGGGAACTCACCTGGCAGGCCGTGTTTATGAATGATCGATAAAATATCAATGCCAGGGTCATTTTTATGACCGAGGATTTCAGTCACTTCGCCCTCTGCACTCATTCTTCCTTCTGGGTAGCTTGTCAGCGTCACGACCACTTTATGCCCTTCGACCGCTCCATTTTTAGCGGATTTCGGGATGAAGATATCGGTTGTGATTTTTTTATCATCAGGAATGACAAAGCCAAAGCTTTTCGTTTCTGTGTAGGTACCGACAACCGTCTGAGTATTACGCTCCAGAATTCGGATGACAGTTCCTTCTTTTTTTGTGCCGTTTGATTTGTGGCTGACACGAACCATGACCGTATCACCATTCATCGCTGTGCCTAGCTCATTAGGCGGAATGAAAATATCATCCTGTCCAAACTCTTCTGGTGTCACAAATGCAAAGCCTTTTGCATGAGCAGACAGCTTTCCTTTTACCAAGTTCATTTTTTCTGGTACACCGTAGCGATCGCTGCGCGTGCGAACGATGAGTCCTTGATCTTCCAGCATCACAAGTGCTTTGACGAGCTCTTTATAATCATCAGGATTGGTAATCTCCATCATCACTTCCAGCTCTTGAACGGTTAACGGTTTATAAGCTTCATCTTTCATAAAAGCGAGTAATTCATCCATAAATTCTTCTTTTTGCACACTCTAACCCCCTATATATTTAAATTGACCAATTAAGTGATTCTAAGAATGCATATACATCCTGATGAACCTTCTCGCGCTCTTTATCAAGCGTGATCACATGGCCTGATTCTTCATACCATTTCAAATGCTTTTGATCTGTCTCTACTTCGTTATAAATGATATTCGCACTGTCTGTATTAATCATATGATCATGACGTGCCTGAACAACAAAAGTAGGTGAATAAATCATGTCGACATTGTTTCTGACATCTGCAATCAGTTCTTGCAGGCTCCTCAGTGTACCCATTGGCGTTTTCTTGAACTCTTCCATTTCCTGTTCAATCTGCTCCTCTGACTTACCCTCGAATTTCTTATAGTTACGGGCATATTCTAGTACACCCTGGTACATGACTTCTTCACTTTTTATGTACATAGGTGCACACATAGGTACAATTCCCTTTACAGGTACAGTGTAACCTAATTTCAATGAAAAAACTCCTCCGAGGGATAGTCCGCAAACCGCAATTTCCTCATAGCCTTCATCTTTTAAGAATTGATAGCCCTCTTCTACATCTTTCCACCAGTCAGCCGGGCCAGATTGGACAAGCTCTTCTGGCGGCACACCGTGGCCTTTATATTGAGGTGCATGGCATGTATACCCTCTTTCGTTCAAATAACGGCCTAGCATTCGAACATCGGCTGTATTCCCAGTAAAACCGTGAAGAAGAAGCACCGCCTTTTCTCCACCTTTAAACGTAAATGGTTTCGGTGTAACAACTTTCATGATGTGACTTCCTTTCCTTCTGATATGGTTTATATTTTCCACTTGTATGTATGAAACAAACACAAAAGAGTGCTGATAATAAAAAAAGGTCTGAAAAAAGATCAGACCTTCTGTTACTCGCGCCTTACACGCCTAGATATGCCAATGCAAGTGTTAAGATGAAGAAAAGCACTGACAAAATAACCGTTAATCGGTGAAGTATCAAGTCAAGGCCTCTCGCTTTTTGCTTACCGAAAAGCTGCTCGGCTCCACCTGAAATAGCGCCTGACAGTCCAGCACTTTTACTTGATTGTAACAATACAACGATGATAAGTGCGATACTGACAATTACGAGTAATGTGATAACAAATGCGTGCATGAAAACACCTCCAGACAAACTGGTACACATAACTTTATTTTACATGAAAACAAGGTGCATGTCACGAAACATCAAAATAAAGATTCCCTCTATATTGTCGACTTTATTCGTTATTTTGATTCAATTTCATTCCAAAGAGTAGTATGCAGCATTTTTTATATGCAATTTTCGGTTAAAAACACGTTTTTAACGGGTTGCTTCTTCTTTCAATAGCTGTTTTAATTCTACTAACAAACGTTCAGCTCCTTCAGGACTCAGCATCACTTTCCCATTTCCATAGCTTTTGTTGTACTTCGTCACTTGTCCAGTTAACAGGCAGCTCTTATCTGCATCATATTTTTTTAGCATAATGGTTTGATCTTCAATGAAAATTTCTAACAGCTGCTCTTCTTTAATATTGAGTACCTTGCGCATTTCTGAAGGCAGAACAATTCTGCCTAGTGAATCAATATGTCTGACCATCCCAGTTCTTTTCAACGACATTGCCTCCTTGATCATTTCATTCATTGACTTTTGTCAATATCTTCATAGTAAAATAGATCTTCAAATTTTTTATCAAAGTAATGAATCATTTTGCCAATGACAAGCTGGCCTGGTTTCCGATGACCATTTAATACCCTGCTGAGTGTGGCAGGAGAAATGCCAATTTCATCAGCGAGCTGATTTAAAGACATATCGTTTTCGATCATATACTGCATGACAAAAGCCCGCCTGATCTGAATCTTTTCGACCATCATTACAACCTCCTATGGAATCAATATGTACAAAATGCAGGTGCTCACTTGAAACAGACCATTAACTTAAGTCAACACTTTTACCCCTCTGCTATTTCCTTTGGTCAATGATCATACTAAAATAAGTCATATACTGAAATGTGAGGTTCGATGTCATGAATCACTTTGGTGAAC
Organism: Bacillus sp. MZGC1; assembly: GCF_002998605.1. Lineage (NCBI taxonomy): Bacteria > Bacillati > Bacillota > Bacilli > Caryophanales > Bacillaceae > Bacillus > Bacillus sp. MZGC1. The sequence goes on along the minus strand of NZ_PVRE01000001.1, from coordinate 663,888 downwards.
AATTACGCATTTTAAGAGAAAATAGAAAAATGTCTGTCAATCAACTCGCCATGTATTCAGGTGTAAGCGCTGCTGGAATTTCTCGTATTGAAAATGGAAAGCGCGGTGTGCCAAAACCTTTGACTATCAAAAAATTAGCACATGCCTTGAAGGTGCCTTATGAGGATTTAATGCTGCTTGCCGGTCATATTGAACAGGAGCAAGTTCATGAAATGAAACCAAAATATGAATCCATGTTGAAAATCTATCAAACGGCGCTTCAAAAGGATGTAGAACATCTTCCCATTTTTGATGGGGACAAATGGGAAAGGCTCTCCGCACAAGACATCAGCCAGCTGAATGAATACTTTCTCACGCTCATCAACCAAAAAAAGGCGAACAAATAGCGGGGCATAAACCTAATGTACATCCACTATTAACTAATGTCAATATTTTCATGGTATACTTGTTGCCAATAGTCAACAAATCGGGTAAAATAGACATATCTAATCTATAACCATGTGAGGTTTTGCCTTGATGAACTTTGGTGCATATTTAAGAGCATTACGTGAGGAAAAGAAGCTGTCAGTGAACCAATTAGCGATGTATTCAGAGGTCAGCGCTGCTGGTATTTCTCGTATTGAAAACGGGAAACGCGGTATTCCAAAGCCTCCTACGATTAAAAAACTAGCCGGTGCATTAAAGGTCCCTTATGAGGAAATGATGCAGGCTGCGGGCTATATTGAGGAAGCCTCTTCTGTCCATCAGTTGAAGGAAGAGGAAATAGCATTATCCAAAATAAAGGAAGCTGCAGCGCAATATGAACTTGGTGATCTCGAAATATTTGATGGAGACATTTGGTCAACTCTTTCGAAAAAAGAAATAGAGGATCTTAACCGCTATCTGTTATTTATGTTAAACAGCCGTTCGTCATCATAGAATGTTTTGAGCATTGACAAGCTTTTCGAGCTGATTTATGACAGATTTACGGTATAATGAGTTCAGATTGGAGTGAAGAAAGATGAATCAATCTGACATGTGCCCGCGGTTTGAAAAAGCAGTTGAGTTATTGAGTAAACGCTGGGTCGCACTGATTGTTTTTCAGCTTCTCTCAGGTCCGCAGCGCTTTAGTGAAATTGAGGCCGCTCTGACAAATTTAAGCGGAAGAGTATTATCTGAGAGATTAAAAGAGCTGGAAGCAGCAGGCATTGTAAAACGGGAGGTTTTTGCTGAAACACCCGTGCGCATTGAGTATTCTTTAACTGATATGGGGCGTTCCCTTGCACCCGTTTTTGAGGAAATTTCGAAGTGGTCCTCTGAATGGATCACGCTTGAATCATAAAATACCTGCATGTGAACCCGCCTGATCATCATAAAACAACCTCCCTTACAGATGTAAGGGAGGTTTTGTCTTTTTAACCGCTTAAGCAGATGTGATGTTTTTTGCAGCTAATGCTTTTCTTTCTTTTTTCTTGTTCGTTGGGCTTAAATAGCGTTCGAGCCAGCCCATGACTAGGTCAGCGATAATGGCCATGAGCGCAGTTGGAATAGCACCTGCTAAAATGATGGCTGTTCCGTTTGTGGCGTTTGATCCTCTGATGATGATATCACCTAGACCTCCCGCACCAACAAATGTCCCAATCGCTGTAATGCCGATGGCGATGACAAGGGCGGTTCTTAAACCAGCCATAATGACCGATAAAGCAAGCGGTAATTCAACCATTCTCAGCACTTGCCATTTCGTCATGCCCATCGCTTTACCCGATTCTAAATAAGCATGTTCAATGCTGACAATCCCTGTATACGTGTTGCGGATGATCGGCAGAAGCGAATACAGAAAGAGTGATAAGATGACTGTATTTGCGCCAAGTCCTAATACAAGCATCAGCACGGAAAGCATCGCTAACGCCGGTATGGTTTGTATAACATTGGTAATGGCGAAGATCCAATTGCTCAGCTTACGGTAATGCGCCACAAAGATGCCTACTGGAATTCCGACAATCGCCGCAAACAGCACCCCATACGCTGACATGAGAAAATGCCGATAAAATTCTTCTAACACATATGAACCGTTCTGCTGATAATACGTCCATAATTGCTGCAGTGTGTCCATCAGCCGTGACACCTCCCCATCTTACTCAAAGTAATTGTGCTTTTTTAGGAAATTTTTCGCAACGGTGGCTGGTTCTTGAAGCTCCCCGTCGACTTGATAGTTAAGCTCTTGCATTTGCTCTGTATCGATTTTTCCGATCAGCCTGTTGATCACCTTATCAAGCCCTGGGTTCTCTTTTAGGACTTTTTCCGGGACAACTGGCGATGCATCATATGGCGGGAAAAACCGCTTATCATCTTTTAAAATTTTGAGGTCATAGGCTTTAATTCGTCCATCTGTTGAATAGGCAAGCACAATATCCATTTTTTCATTTTTTAATGCATCATAGACTAAACCAATCTGCATTGGATACGTGCTTCCAAATTCAATTCCGTATGTTTTCACGAATCCTTCGTAACCGTCGCCTTTCTTTTTGAGCCAAATATTATCGACACCGAACCGGTAATTTTTCGCATTCTTTTTCAAGTCAGAGACGGTTTCTAACTTGTTTTCCTTCGCCATCTTTTGCGTCACGGCAAAGGCATACGTATTATCAAAGCCATAGGAATCAAACCATTTGTAATCATAGCGTTTCTTAAATTCTTTTTGGACGATCTCCATCGCACGCTCCGGGTCTTTTTCCGCATCCATTCCAAGCGTACTTGTCAAATCTGTCCCTGTATACCTTGTGGCAGAAATGTCGATATCTCCGTTTTCCATTGCTTTCTGCTGTACGGTATTAGAGCCTAGGTTTTTCACAATGGTTGTCTTTTTATCTGTGTAATGTTCGATGATATCGCTAACCATGTAGGCCATAATTTCTGATTCGGTAAAGTTTTGTGCTCCAATTCGCAGCGTATTGCCTGAGGAGCCGGCTAGTCCAGGAAGTGAACAGCCGCTTATCAATAGCAAGCATCCGGCAAGCAGTGCACTGATCCATCTTGTTTTTCGATTCTTCACATAAGCCAACTCCTTATGAAACTTCCTTCAATCCTTTTAAGCCTTCTGGTGTTACTTTTTTCTCCAGCTTCATCAATGTAAAGTCAATGATGACCGCTAAAATAGTGACTGGGATGGCACCCGCAATAATGTATTCCGGCTGATATAACTGAAGTCCAATTAAAATGTAGTCACCAAGACCTCCCCCACCGATAAAAGCAGCAAGTGTTGTCCAGCCGATTAAATAAATCGTTGACGTTCGGACGCCTGCCATAATGATCGGTACAGCAAGCGGGAGCTCAACAAGACGAATTTGCTCCCATGTGGTCATACCGATCCCTTTACCGGATTCAAGCAAGTTTTTGTTTACACCTTGGACGCCGGCATACGTATTTCTCAAAATAGGCAATACCGAATAGAAAAAGAGCGCAACGATTGCAGGTATTTTCCCCACCCCCAAAATAGGAATAAAAAATGCAAGAATCGCTAAACTAGGGAGTGTTTGAAAGATATTCACGACACCGATGACAAAACCTGCGCCTCGTTTCATTCGTGTGAGAACGACGCCTAAAGGAACGGCAACGATAATTCCTAGCACGACGGCAATTAAGGAAATATATAAATGCTCCCACATTTTTGTGAGGAGTTCCCCACCATTTTTCTCTAGAAAATCGATGATTTGATCCATGTGTCCACCTCCCTTAGTTCATTTCAATGGCAGACGCCGGCGTATCGTCTCCCCAAATAGAGTCGTACACAACATCTACAAGACTTGCCCGTGTTACAATGCCTTTTAAATGCCCTTTGGCATCCACAACCGGTACATATTTAATACCGCGTATTAAGATTTTCCGAACGGTGTCTCTTAGAAGTGCGCCTTCTTGTACAGTATAGAACTCTGTATTTAAGATCTCACCAACGAAAGCCGCTTTTCTGCGGTTCGCATCGATTGTTTCAATATCGATATAGCCTTTTAGCACATGATGTTCATCTACTACAAGCAAAGAATCGACACGCTTTTCTCTCATGATGTAGATGGCATCAGTCAACGTTTGTTCGACTGTAATGGTGACTGGTGACGTGTTCATCATTTGTTCTACACGTTCCATATTCGGATTTGATTGAAGCAGGCGTTCTTTTCCGATGAATTCTTCTACGAACTCGTTGGCGGGGTTACGCAAAATATCTTCAGGTGTGCCTACTTGGACAATCTCTCCATCTTTTAAAATCACAATTCGGTCAGCGAGTTTAATGGCTTCATCCATGTCATGTGTGACGAATACGATGGTTTTATTTAACGTTTTTTGCAGTTTCTTAAATTCTTCCTGCAATGTATCTCGTGTAATTGGATCAAGTGCACCAAATGGTTCATCCATGAGGATCAGAGGGGGTTCTGCTGCCAGTGCGCGAAGAACTCCGATGCGCTGCTGCTGTCCTCCACTGAGTTCATGAGGATAGCGCTCTAAAAATTCCGGGCCCATGTCGACGAGCTTCAGCAGTTCGCGAGCTCGTTCCTTCCGTTTTTCTTCCGGCCATTTTAAGAGCTTCGGCACAAGTGAGATGTTTTGCGCGATGGTCATATGGGGGAACAGTCCAATTTGCTGAATCACATAACCGATTTCTCTTCTTAATTGAACTGGATCTTTTTTCATAATATTTTCTCCCTCGATGAAAATGTTTCCTGAGGAAGGTTCAATGAGTCGGTTGATCATCTTCATGGTTGTTGTCTTACCACAGCCACTCGGTCCAATAAAACAAATAAATTCTCCTTTTGCTATTTCTAAATCAATATTTTTGACAGCTTTTTTTCCGCCTTTATACGTCTTAGATACATTCTCTAGTTTCAGCAAATGAGACACCTCCAATTAGTTGGATCTATATATTCAGAAAATTTACACCTTATTCATTATAGTGCAAACTTTATAAAATAAAAAGTTTATGATGTGTTTGTATTGCATAAGATTTATATAAAATTTTCAGTTAACGCTGTAATATCTAGAGATCTCTCCTTTTTCCTTCAAATTACTAGCAATTACTCAATATTTATTGTTTTCATCAACAAACAGGTATATGATATATTGTGTTACAAATTGTCAGTCGTGAAGGGATGAAGCGGGGAGTGGACAAGCAAGCGTTAGGCGCCATTCAAAAAGCACAGGATCATTATATTGAAAAAGCTGCGGAGAACATGAATGCCTTTGGTCTTTCTTCTACAGTGGGTAGAGTGCTTGGTATCATTCACATGAACCGTAAACCAATGACGCTGGAAGAGCTATCAGAGGCGACCGGCATGAGCAAAACGAGGATGAGTCAAGTCGTTCGAGAAATGCTCGATTTGAATATTGCGGAAAAGGTTTATGAAAAAGGAATACGTAAAGATCTTTATGAAGTTGAGCAAGATCAATACCAAACGTTTATTTCATTGTTTGCAGCCAATTGGTCCCGAGTTGTCAGCAAAAACCGTAAAGCACATAAGAAAACGTGCAAGGAATTGCAAGAGCTGCTTGAACAGGACGACTTACCTGAAGAAACAGAGGATAAAATCAATCTGCTTCTTTCAGAAATCAAGGAAAGTCTTGATTACTATGATTGGATTAGCCGCTTAATTGAATTCTTTGAAAGTGAAGAAGTATTTAAGCATGTGCCGAAACCTTAAAAAAAGCTGTTTTATTTTACATCATTGTAGAAAAAAAACAGCTTTTTTATATACACTTATGACATAAACATCGGAAACATCCCTTTTAAGCCTGCGCCGATCATCTCAACTGCCACTACAGCAAGAATTAATCCCATCAAACGCGTCACAACATTCATCTCTGTTTTCCCCATTTTCCGCATAATGAAACTGGAATAATGAAAGGCATAATACGTCATGGCAAGAACAATGATAATGCCGATTAGAATCGAAAACATGTGGAGCATCCCTTGACTTCCCGGGGTTAAACTCATTACTGTAGCGATTGTACCGGGCCCAGCGATGATCGGGATTGCCAGCGGCGTAACGGAGATATCTGCCTTCTCTTTGCTTTCTGCCTTTTCCTCCGAATGAGGATTTTGGACGTGTGATTCTTTTGCATTCAGCAAATTGTAAGCGATACCAAAAATAAAAATACCTCCGGCGATGCGGAGTGCATGAATATCGATCCCAAACAATTTGAATATGAGCCTGCCTGCCAATAGAAAGGCAATCAAAATAATGAAAGAGACCACGATGGCTTTTTTGGCTGTCTGAGCGCGTTCTTTCTCTGTATAGCCTTCTGTTAAGGTGATGAAAAGAGGCACGTTTCCAATGGGGTTTGATACAGCAAATAATGAGACTACAACATGAATCATAAAGGCAATCAACAGACACCCTCCTTTTTTCATAGTGTCTGCCAATCTGATGTGAATATTCCCTTTGATGTTAAAACCTGTTTATCTTTAACCGATGGTAATAGAGGTTTAAAGAAAGGGGTTCACACTTGAAAAAACCATTACGATCATTCTTCTGTCTGTTGCGGTGTTAGGCGCAGCTGGCTGGATTGTTTGGCAGCAGACTAACAAAGCAGCAAAAGAAAAACATCAGCAAGAAAGCAGAACGAACGATCAGCAGCTTTCCCAGTTAAAATCAGATCAAACGGATATGAAACATGAAAACGATGAACAAAAAAAGCAAATAGCCACCGTCACAAAAAAGCTCAAAAAAGAAAAGAAAGCCTATGAAAAAGAGGTCAAACAGCGTAAAGCGCTTGAGGTGAAAGTCGACCAGCTTCAAAAAGAGCTGGCAGCAGCAAAAACTGCTGCTCAAGCGAATAAGCAGACCGCACAGGCTACAAGAAAACCAACTGACAAAAAAGACCCGAATGTCACTCATCACCCTCCCTCTCAGGTGGGTACAGGACCAATATGATTGGGGCGTGAAACAAGGGTATATGAAAGAATAGAAAGGATGAAAAAATGTGATACAAATTCGGCCATTGTCTCGTGATCAATCTCTCCCTATGGATCTTTTACTATTAGCTGACCCTTCAAAGGAAAAGGTTCTCGCTTATGTGCAATCCGGCTCTTGTTATGCCGCCTTTCATGAAGAGGATGTGATTGGTGTTTATGTTCTATCATCGCTATCTCAGCATACAGTCGAAATCATGAATGTTGCTGTGAAGGAGTCATGGCAAGGAAGGGGAATTGGGAAGCAGCTGATCCGCCATGCGATCGCTGAAGCGAAAGCCGCTGGTTTCCATACGATTGAAATCGGCACAGGCAACTCGAGTATTCAGCAGCTCGCACTTTATCAAAAATGCGGCTTCCGCCTGACTTCGATCGATCGCAATTTCTTCCTTAAGCATTATGATGAACCGATTTATGAAAACGGGATTCAATGTATGGATATGGTACGGCTGTCTCTCACTTTTCAAGCAGACTGACTATTTGCTCAGCCTGCTTTTTTTATGCTCTTCGCTTTTTCACAGCTTGAATCACATATTGAATGAAAAAGTAGAGCACAGCGCCAGCTAAAAAGCAGACAACGCATCCAAAAAGCGTCGCCTCTGAGCTGAATTGATACTCTTCAATTTTCATGATATAAAATGGCATGCCAAACAGTGTCGGACTTGATTCAACATGATTGACTTCTAGCAGCATTAAAAAGACAGGGGTCATAAACACAGCAAATATATACAGCATCGCAAGTGTTAAGCCGCTAGAAAACGAATGAAATACTTTGATCATCTTTTTCTCTCCTTCATCTCTTTTAAACTGGCTGTGATATTTTTCCCGTCTGGGCAAGCTGGATGCAACATCACAGTGTTCAGTAAAGAAAAAAACAGCAGCTGATGACTCACCGGATGCTTCCACATCAAAAAAAGCACAATCGAGCAGAGCACCGGAAACAGCGGACCCGCAAGTGCTACCATCAGATTAAAGCTCGGCCGGTCAAATGTCTCATGGACGATCGCCACTTGCTTCCAATCAATCATCATCACAAAATCAAAAAGGGGTCTTTTTTCGAATTTGTTACACACCATGACCATCAGCATATGACCGAGTTCGTGAATTAACACAACAGCTAGTAAACTAATGACAAGCCCCATCATCGCAATACAGGCCTTTTTAACATCGCAGCATATATACAACTGAAAAAGGCAAGTGAACCAAGCAGATAAGCGGTGGCGAGAAGAGACACATCATATGAAAGCCATTCTAATAAAAGCATATCGATAAAGCTGAATACAGCAATCATCAACACGATCACAAACAGCTTATTAAAATCACTGATTTTCACGACAAACCCTGTACAGGCCGCCATGGCGGTAATCAATAAAATGGACAAACTCGCCAATCCATGACCTTCACTTTCAATACCGATCACCAAATAGGCAAGCCCAATATACACAAAATATGTCAGCAGATTAATGGTGTAATAAAATAACATTCTCGACATTAAATAAGCGCCCTTTGATGTATTTAACATAAAGATGGCCCTTTGATTGATATGATATTCCCTGCCAATCATCAGCGGAAGCATGATCAATATTTCCTTTAACGCAAACTGCACAATAAAGGCATACAGCCAGCCAGTTTCTGCCGGTGTAAAAACAAATGGCAGCCCCACCGTCAAACAAATGAGAAAGAGAAACAAAATGCCTTGCTCTTTAAAAACAGCTGATCGGCTGAAATAGACCAATTCCTGCCGCAGATGTGTCAGAAAGGAAGAGTGCGTTCTGATTTTCTGGTAGGAAAACGACTTCACCTCTGTTTTCAGCTGCAAAAACATCTGATGAACATAGCAAGCTGCTAAACCCTTCACCCATAGCCATCCAGCGCTTAGGATGATGACAAGTAACAACAGATAGACAGCCGGCCATACATGGATCATCTCCACCGCTTTTTGAAAAAGGAGAAATATTAGTACATGAAGCGCCCCAAAGCCGATCGTTTGAAGCAGCAAATGCTCTTTTGTTTTTGATACGAAATGGCTCACACCGATCCGCAGCAGCATCCAAGAAGCGAGCGTATACAGCGCCAATATGCAGCAAGTGATGCAAACAACGATGATCCAATACAGAGATGGGGTGACACCCGTGATCAAAAGACCTAATACAATCGGTAAAAAAAGCAGTCCAGCCATGAGGAAGCAAAAGAGCACTGGAAAGAAATACACGCAAAGGATAAATGGCACACTCTGAATCGCACTGTTTAAAAAGTAGAATTGATATTCTTGGCGCTTCAATTTATTGCGGGATAACACAATACCTGCCCCTAATAGTAAGAGCGACATTTTGACAAATTGGAGGTATAGCGCAGCTGGCTCGTTTTCACCTGCCTGCATGAAAAAGCGCAGGCTAATGACGACGTATATCGCATAGATCAGTAAGAGAAAAACGGCAGCTGCGAGAAGCTGTAAAGGATATTTTTTTCCAAGCTGTTTTCCTTTCGTTGTCAGCATGCCCCATTCTAGTTTATGAAGAACGTGTCGTGTCCAAATCATTGAGTAACCTCTCCACCTGCATATAGTAATCTCGATTCACTTCTTTATAAATCTCTTCAAGTGCCTGATGAGGAAATGTCTGAGTCGTTTCTTGGCGGGACATATTCAGCTTGACGTCACCATTTCTTAAGATCATGAGATGGTCATATAATGTATCACCAAAGCTCAAATGATGAGTTGATATAAGAATGCCAGCGCCTTGATCTCTCAGCTTCATGAGCACCTTTTTTAAGATGATCATCATATCTGGATCAAGTCCGTTTGTTGGCTCGTCGAACACATAATAATCACATGGTCTGAGGAGCTGCGAAATGATCTGTGTTTTCTTTTGATTGCCATGGGACAACTGTGCGATTGGCTGATCCATATATGGACTCAGCTCAAACAAATCGGTGAATGTCTCTTCTCGTGTGACATCTTGCTCATTTGGCAGCTGAAGTAATTGAAAGTATTCCCTCGGTGTTAAATAATCGAACAACGCATGATCGTCAGGAATATAGGAAACATGTTTTTTCAAAAGGGAAATATGAGCTGAGGATTGAAGGTTCAGCTGTTCGCCATGTAAGGAAACGTACCCAGTAAATGGCGTCAGCCCAAACATGGCTTGGATCATCGTTGTCTTTCCTGCACCATTATGCCCTAAAAGAAGCATCGTCCGGCCTTTCTCCACGTTCATTTGAATATTGCGGAGAGAGAAGGTACGGCTATACGTTTTTTCTTGTAATTGTAATGTCAGCATCATATCCCTCCGTTTGTTTCAGATGGAACAGATGACCTTGCATCTGTTCTCATCCCTGTTAGAACCCGCATTGGATTTTAACGTACATGCCTAATAATTTGAACTCTCCTAAAAATTTGGAGCCCTTTCCAAAGGTCTTACATGCCCAAATCAATGCTCCAAGTGAAATAATGCCCAATATAGCGGCAAGGACATAAATCCAAAATGCGTTTTTCTGTACATTCTTAGAAGTCAGAATTCGTTGCTTCCTTTCATCATATGCCGCCAATAGGTGAAGGACATACATATACACACCTACTGGAAAACGAAGGCTAAAAGGATTCAGCATCTCATCACCCCCTAATATATGTAAAATGATACCACCCCCTTACAGAAAGCATAAGTTCATTTCAGATCATATTTTTAGTCGATTTTTCATGATTTAGTGCTTATAAATGGAGGGGATTTTGACTTCTTCTCTAACTGAAGGAGGATTTTTTACAAAAATAGGATAAGACAAATGAATTAGCTATCGGATTTCGCTCAACAAAAAAAACGCTGCGTCCCGCTCTCATGAAAGAGCGGGACGCAGCGAGTAGCTGGCATTATTTATTCAAGTTATAGAATGTTGCAATGCCGTGATATTGTGCTGTTTCAGCCAATTGATCTTCGATGCGAAGTAATTGGTTGTATTTCGCCACACGGTCCGTACGAGACGGAGCACCTGTTTTGATTTGTCCAGCGTTTGTTGCAACAGCGATGTCTGCAATTGTGCTGTCTTCTGTTTCACCAGAGCGGTGAGAGATGACTGCTGTGTATCCTGCACGTTTTGCCATTTCGATTGCATCAAATGTTTCAGTTAATGTACCGATTTGGTTTACTTTGATCAGGATAGAGTTACCGACACCATTTTTAATACCTTCAGAAAGCTTCTTCGTGTTTGTAACGAATAAGTCATCTCCTACTAGCTGAACCTTGCTGCCAAGGCGTTCAGTTAATAGTTTGTGACCTTCCCAGTCGTTTTCATCAAGGCCGTCTTCGATAGAGATGATAGGGTATTTCGATACCATATCTTCATACCAGTCAACCATTTCAGCAGATGTTTTCACAACACCTTCGCCTGATAAATGATATTTACCGTCTTCTTTGTTGTAGAACTCAGAAGATGCAGCATCCATTGCAAGTTTCACTTCTTCACCTGGTTTGAAACCAGCTTTTTCAATCGCTTCTACGATTGTTTGAAGTGCTTCTTCGTTAGAACCAAGGTTTGGAGCGAATCCGCCTTCGTCACCTACAGCTGTGTTTAAGCCTTTTGCACTTAATACAGATTTCAGGCTATGGAAGATTTGTGCGCCCATGCGAAGTGCTTCACGGAAGTTCGGTGCACCTACAGGCATAATCATGAATTCTTGAATGTCTACGTTGTTATCCGCATGCTCTCCGCCGTTGACGATGTTCATCATTGGCACTGGAAGCGTTTTGGAGTTGAATCCACCAAGGTATTGGTAAAGTGGAATTTGTAAGAAATCAGCAGCCGCACGTGCTACAGCGATAGATACGCCAAGGATTGCGTTTGCGCCTAATTTCCCTTTGTTTTCTGTTCCATCAAGTTCGATTAACATTTTGTCAATCGCTACTTGTTCTGTTACATCAAAGCCTAAAAGTTCTGGTGCAATGATTTCATTTACGTTGTTTACAGCTGTCAGAACACCTTTTCCAAGGTAACGGTCTTTGTCTCCGTCACGTAGTTCTACTGCTTCATATTCACCAGTAGAAGCACCACTTGGTACTAATGCACGGCCAAAGCCGCCAGATTCTGTGTAAACTTCTACTTCAACTGTTGGATTACCGCGAGAGTCTAATACTTCGCGTGCATATACGTCAACAATGTATGGCATCGTTATTTCTCTCCTTTTGAATCAATTTGTTATTTCTGAATCAATGATGTTCCTGTCATCTCTTTTGGTTTTTCAAGACCAAGTAAGTCTAAAAGCGTTGGAGATAGATCGGCTAGAATGCCGCCTTCTCTAAGCGTTGCATCTTTTTTCGTTACGATGACTGGAACAGGGTTTGTCGTATGTGCAGTATGCGGCTTTCCTTCTTCGGTAATCAGCACGTCTGCGTTACCGTGGTCTGCCGTGATGATGGCATGTCCGCCTTTTGCTAGGATTGCGTCGACAACAGCTCCTAAGCACTCATCTACTGCTTCAATGGCTTTGATTGTTGGCTCGAGCATACCTGAATGACCAACCATATCCGGGTTAGCAAAGTTCAGGATGATCGCATCATGCTTGTCAGCATTGATGTCTGCAACAAGTGCATCCTTTACCTCATAAGCGCTCATTTCTGGCTTGAGGTCATAGGTTGCCACATCTGGCGAATTGATCAAGATGCGGTCTTCACCAGGAAATTCTTCTTCACGTCCACCGCTCATAAAGAACGTCACATGAGGATATTTCTCTGTTTCAGCAATCCGCAGCTGTTTCAATCCATTTTGCGCTAGCACTTCTCCTACTGTGTTATCCAAATTCACTGGTTTGAAGGCAACATAGCCATCAACCGTTTCACTGAAGTGTGTAAAGCAGACGAAGTGTAAATCCTTCGGATGTGCTTCCCCGCGGTCAAATGAGCGGAAATCTTCATTTGTGAAGGTGTTCGAAATTTGGATCGCACGGTCTGGACGGAAGTTATAGAAAATCACAGAGTCTCCGTCGTTTACTTTTGCAACTGGCTCACCATTTTCTCTCGTGATGACAGATGGAATAACGAATTCATCGTAGATTCCATTTTCATAGGAGTCATCAACGACATCATAAATGTTTGGATAACTTGGGCCTTCACCATACGCCATCGCGCGATATGCTTTCTCCACACGATCCCAGCGTTTGTCACGGTCCATTGAGTAATAGCGTCCAGAAAGTGTTGCCACTTCTCCGACACCGATTTCTTTGATTTGTTCTTCAAGCTGTTTTAAGTACACTTTGGCTGTCTTTTGACCAACATCACGTCCGTCTAAGAAGCCATGAATGTATACCTTTGTTAAGCCTTCTTTTTTCGCCAGCTTCAGCAGGGCAAAGAGATGCTGGATGTGGCTGTGCACACCGCCGTCTGACAAGAGACCGAATAAATGAAGGGCCTTGTCGTTCTCTTTTGCATAAGTCATTGCCTCTAGGAACGTTTCGTTTTTCTCAAATTCCCCTTCACGAATGGCAACATTCACTCTTGTTAAGCTTTGATACACAATGCGTCCTGCACCGATGTTCAAATGCCCAACTTCAGAGTTCCCCATTTGACCTTGCGGGAGGCCTACTGCCTCACCTGAAGCCGTTAAGGTTTGATGCGGGAATTCATTCCAGTAGCGGTCGAAGTTCGGTTTCTTTGCTTGGGCAACAGCGTTACCGACTGTTTCGCCTCTTAAACCGAATCCATCTAAGATGATTAATGCAGCTGGTTTCTTACTCATATTGACCTTCCTCCAATAATTGAACGAAAGACTGAGGTTCTAAGCTTGCGCCGCCTACCAAAGCACCGTCAATATCGGATTCTGCCATATATTCTTTAATATTCGCCGGCTTCACGCTTCCGCCATATTGAATGCGAAGGCTGTCTGCCGCTTCTTGACCATATTCGCTTGCAACGGTTTGACGGATATGCGCGCAAACGTCGTTTGCATCTTTCGCTGTAGAAGATTTCCCTGTACCGATCGCCCAGATTGGCTCATATGCAATGACAGATTCAGCGACTTGCTGAGTCGTTAAACCAGCTAGTGCTTTCTTCACTTGATCAGCGACAAGTTCATTTGTTTTGCCAGCTTCACGCTCTTCAAGCGTTTCACCTACGCAGATAATTGGAACGATCCCATGCTTGAATGCAGCATGTGCTTTTTTGTTCACTGTTTCATCTGTTTCAGCGAAGAATTCACGGCGCTCTGAATGACCGATCACTGAGTAGCCGATGCCAAGATCTTTTAGCGCAGCAGGGCTGATTTCACCAGTGAATGCACCATTTTCTTCAAAGTGCATGTTTTGTGCACCAATTTTAAGGTCTGTTCCGTTAGAAAGGCTGTTTAGCTTTTCAAGGAAAAGTGCTGGCGCACAGACAATTGCTTCCACTTTGTCAGGAGATGGAATGGATGACTTGACTTCTTCAACGAAGCTAACTGCTTCGCCAAGTGTTTTGTTCATTTTCCAGTTCCCAGCTATAATTGGTTTTCTCATGATTGACACTTCCTTATAGCAGTTTTGGTCTTATTTATCGTTTAATGCAGTAACACCTGGAAGCTCTTTGCCTTCCATAAATTCAAGTGAAGCGCCGCCGCCTGTAGAAATATGGCTCATCTGATCAGCAAGACCAAATTTCTCAACAGCTGCTGCTGAATCTCCACCGCCAATGACAGAATATGTATCTTTTGCTTCTGCCAGTGCTTCTGCGATTGCTTTTGTTCCTTTAGCGAATGCGTCGATTTCAAATACACCCATTGGTCCGTTCCAAACAACAAGTTTGCTGTTTTTAATAACATCAGCGTACTTCTCTCTTGTCTCTGTTCCAATATCAAGTGCTTCTAGATCACTTGGAATTTCAGAGATTGGCACAATGCTTGTATTCGCATCATTTGAAAAGTCGTCGGCTACCAGAACATCTGTTGGAATCAGGAAGTTCACGCCTTTTTCTTTTGCACGGTCCATAAAGGATTTCGCTAAATCGACTTTGTCTTCTTCTAATAAAGATTTTCCTACTTCGTGGCCTAGTGCTTTCACAAATGTGTAAGCAAGTCCGCCGCCGATGATGAGGTTGTCCACTTTATCAAGAAGACTTTCAATCACACCGATTTTATCCTTTACTTTTGCGCCACCAATAATCGCTGTAAATGGGCGATCAGGGTTTGAAATGGCTTTTCCTAGAACCTCAAGCTCTTTTTGCATGAGGAAGCCCGAAACAGCCGGAAGATATGCTGCAATACCAGCAGTGGATGCATGTGCACGGTGTGCAGCACCGAACGCATCATTGACATACACATCGGCTAAATCAGCAAATGCTTTTGATAGTTCAGGATCGTTCTTTTCTTCACCAGGATAGAAACGAACGTTTTCAAGCACTAGCACATCTCCTTCTTTTAAGTCAGAGATTTGCTTTTTCACGTTGTCACCGTAAGCTTCATCCGCTTTTTTCACTTCTTGTCCAAGAAGCTCTTGCAGACGTTTTGCTACAGGTGTCAGACGCAATTCTTCAGTAACTTGACCCTTCGGACGACCCAAATGACTAGCTAGCAGTACCTTTGCGCCTTGTCCTGTTAAATACTCAATCGTTGGTAATGCTGCGCGAATACGAGTATCATCCGTCACTTCTCCGTCTTTCATTGGAACGTTAAAATCTACGCGGCAGAACACAACTTTACCTTTTACGTCAATGTCTTTTACTGATTTCTTATTCATGCTCGTCAGGAGATCCTCCTTTATTCTGGTTTCCTTACGCATTGGACAAGTCTCTCTTTATCCTTTTCCCATTTTGCCCTCATCAAAACGAGAAATCGTGCAGAACGGATAAAAACAGAGAAAAAGGGAAAGGGATGCTTCCCCTTCCCTTGTCCGTCTTCATTATATCGTGTCTCTAGGAAAGAACCAAGTGAGTTCCTTCAGTGTGACAAATTAAAGACCTTGTTTTGCAATGTAAGCTGCAAGGTCAACAACGCGGTGAGAATATCCACTCTCGTTATCGTACCAAGAAATGACTTTCACCATGCTGCCTTCCATCACCATTGTAGAAAGAGCATCGATTGTTGAAGAGTTTGCATTACCATTGTAGTCACCAGATACTAATGGCTCTTCGCTGTAGCCAAGGATTCCATTAAGTTCTCCTTCAGCTGCTTCTTTAAGTGCTGCATTTACATCTTCAGCTGTTACATCTTGGTTTAATTCAGCCACAAGGTCAACTAAAGAAACGTTAGGTGTTGGAACACGCATAGCGCCACCGTTTAATTTACCTTTAAGTTCAGGCAATACAAGTGAAACAGCTTTCGCAGCACCTGTAGAAGTTGGGATGATGTTTTCCGCAGCTGCACGAGCACGACGGTAGTCTTTGTGCGGAAGATCAAGAATTTGTTGGTCATTTGTGTATGAGTGAACAGTTGTCATCATACCGCGTTTGATACCAAATTTATCGTTAAGTACTTTTGCAAATGGAGCTAAGCAGTTTGTTGTACAAGATGCATTAGAGATGACATCGTGGCTAGCTGCATCGTATTTGTCTTCGTTTACACCCATAACGATTGTGATATCTTCTTCGTTAGCAGGAGCAGAGATGATGACTTTTTTAGCGCCAGCTTCTAAGTGTTTTGCAGCGTCTGCACGTTTTGTGAAGAATCCAGTAGATTCAACAACGATTTCTACGCCTTGTTTACCCCAGCTTAATTTCGCAGGGTCACGCTCAGCTGATACTTCGATTGTTTTACCGTTCACTACTAAGTTTGTACCGTCTACAGAAACCTCTGCATCTAGTTTTCCGTGAACAGAGTCATATTGTAAAAGGTGTGCAAGCATGTTAGCGTCTGTTAGATCGTTAACCGCTACTACCTCAACTTCAGGATTGTTTAATGCTGCACGAAATACGTTACGTCCAATACGTCCAAATCCGTTAATACCGACTTTTACTGCCATGATGTTTCCTCCTTTTATAGGTCACAATGTTTTATATTGAGGGATCAATTGACTCCCTTAATAACTCTTTTGCGGCTCCTTCGTCTGTGACGAGAACCGTTCGGCGGGGTTTTTTGAAATAAGCTTCAATGGCCCCTGCCTTTGATGATCCACCTGCAACAGCAATGATGTGTGGAATGCTTTCTAAATCATCTAGCTGCATGCCGACGGAGTGCACTTTGTGGACGACCTCACCATCACGATTAAAGTAATAGCCAAAGGCCTCTGTCACTGCGTCATGCTCATCAATCTTTTTTAAATCTTCAGCTGGTGTATTTCGTCTCATCGCCATTGTTTTTGCTTCACCGATCCCATGAATGAGCATCGTGGATGATTTAATCGTGTGAAGCACTTCTTTGACTGACGGCTCTTCAATAATAGAAGAGTAAGCACCTTCTGACAGCTGCCCTGGAACAAACAGCAGTTTGTAAGTACCGGAAGCTTTTTCAGCCATGTGGGCACAAATGGTGTTTGCCTGATTTTTTACATTCTCCCCAAGACCGCCTCTCGCAGGGACAAACATCATGTCTCTGTTTTTGGCATCAGGGGTCATCATTTCGGCAACGGCTTCCATCGTCGTTCCGCCAGTGACGGCGACGATATTATTTCCAGTAAACCTTTTTTTCATACATTGGACAGCAGCTCTTCCCATTTCTTGCTTCACCCACGGGGATTCGTCACTGTCACCAGAAACGATGATGACTTCTTCTAGGCCTAACTTCCTCTTTAATGTATTTTCCAAAAAGGTTAAACCTAAAACGTCCTTCATCATTCCTTCAAGCATTTCAAGCAAAGCGTGGCCTTCACTCGTCAGCATCATGCCGCTCGTTTTGACATCCAGCAGGTTTTGTTCTTTTAGAAACTGAACTTCAGCTCTTAAGATGCGCTCACTGAGACCTAGGCTCGTCGCAAGGCTTCTGCGGCCGATTGGTTCAGCTAACCTGATGTATTGCAAAATGTCGTAGCGTTTTTGCATAACGATGAGAAGATCTG
Organism: Bacillus sp. MZGC1; assembly: GCF_002998605.1. Taxonomy (NCBI): domain Bacteria; kingdom Bacillati; phylum Bacillota; class Bacilli; order Caryophanales; family Bacillaceae; genus Bacillus; species Bacillus sp. MZGC1. The sequence goes on along the minus strand of NZ_PVRE01000001.1, from coordinate 646,009 downwards.
GCAATAATTTTTTTTGAGCTTCCAATAAACGATTCATGGCTAACGACCCTTTCTTTTCACGTTGGACTAAAAACGTCCCACTGTGACAAAAAACGTCCCGCCACAGCCAAAAAAAATCAATCCCTGCTTTCTTTAATTATTTTAACAGGATAATCTTGCATTTTCAACTCTTACAAACACATTTAGACAAAAAATAGACACATTTTCACCGATAACCTGCTTGTCATCAAGGTTCTTGCTATGATATTTCTTTTCAAAATATTTATTTTCTTCTATATTCAATGAATTCACCATTGAAAATGTGCATGCGTGTGAGATCCGCATGCACATTTTGTTGATATAGTTGGTCTTTTATGTTTTTGGGATGGTTCCTTCCTCTTCGGCGAAACGCTTTGCCTCTTCCTTCGGTTTGATTTTGAAATAATAAATGATGTAGCAGACAGCCATGAACGGAACGCCGCAATAAAGGCCAATCCGCTGATCCTCAATAAAGAATAGGCTGATGAGAACGATGCCAAATGCGATGAAGCCTGCCAATGGCACAAATGGATAGAGCGGTGTACGGAAGACGAGATCCTTTACATCTCCACCCGCTATTATGAATTGTTTTCTAAAGAAATACTGAGACAAACAAATGGACATCCACACCACAACTAGAACCATTCCGGAAATCGAAATGAGCCACACATACACCGTTTTTGGTGCCACAACACTTGTGAGCAGGGATAAAGCGGATACACCCATTGTCACCAATAATGCATTGATCGGGATTTTACGCTTGGACAGCTTTTTCGTAAAGCCAGGTCCTTTCCCGTCCTTTGAAAGCGACCAAAGCATACGTGATGATGCATATAATCCAGAGTTTGCTACAGATAAGACAGCTGTGATGATAATAAAATTCATGATATCTGCAGCATATGGGATGCCGACCTTGTCCAGCACGACCACAAACGGACTGTCAACAGTGCCTGCTGTCTGCCATGGAAGAAGCGCGGCAAGAACCGCAATTGATAAAACGAAAAAGACCATCGTTCTCCAAATAATATTCCGTATCGATCGAGGCAATGTTTTTTCAGGGCTTTCACTCTCACCTGCTGCAATCCCTACAAGTTCTGTTCCTTGAAAGGAGAAATTGACCGTGACCATGGTTAATAAAATAGCAAAAACACCATTAGGAAATAGTCCGCCATGATCCGTCAAATGACGAAATAAAGGGGCTGGTTCTCCGCCTTTTAAATGAATCATTCCGAAAATTGCGCCAATTCCGATGATAATAAACAATAGGATGGCTGCAACCTTAATGGCTGAAAACCAAAATTCTGTTTCAGCGAAGCTGCGAGCTGAGATGGCATTCACGGCAAATAATATCACGCTAAATGCTAGGCACCAGAGCCAAACCGGGATATCTGGGAACCACCTTTGGAGCAATATGCCTGCTGACGTAAACTCCAGTCCAATCGTACACGCCCAGCTAAACCAATACAGCCAGCCGATCATAAAGCCTGTGGATGGACCTATATATTTGGTTGCATACTCCTGAAAGGACCCGGCTGTCGGCATCGCCACTGCTAATTCTCCAAGACACAGCATGACCAAATACATTAACAGTCCGCCAATGATAAACGATAGAATGGCTCCGCCAGGTCCTGCCTGATGGATAATCAATCCTGATCCAAGGAAAAGGCCCGTACCGATGACGCCGCCTAAGGCAATCATAAAGAGATGTCTGCTTTTCATGGAACGCTCTAGTTCATTATGCTGTTCTTGCTTCAAATCCACTTCCCCACTTTCCTTCTTCTATTCATCATCCTTTGACAAAATTCGCTGTTCGTTGAAAAAGAAAGGGAGAAAGTGAAGGTTCCTCCCCCTTTGGCATTTAGGCTTGAAACAGTGCTTCAATATGACCAATTGCCCAGTCTAAATCTTCTTTTGAAATGGTCAGCGGCGGTGCAAAACGGATAACTGTCTCATGTGTTTCTTTACATAACAATCCTGCTTGCTTCAGCTTTTCACAATAAGGTCTAGCTGCCTCTGTCAGCTCCATTCCTATAAATAATCCGCGGCCGCGCACTTCCTTAATCACAGGGCTTTGAATGCGTGATAGTTTGTCTTTGAAGTATTCGCCAAGCTCCATGGAACGTGCTGCAAGCTTTTCGTCGATTAAAACATCCAGTGCAGCAAGCGACACCGCACACGCAAGAGGATTTCCTCCGAAGGTAGACCCATGAGAACCAGGGTTAAACACGCCTAATATATCGCGGTTTGCTACGACACACGAGATTGGAAAGACGCCGCCGCCTAAAGCTTTCCCGAGGATCAGCATATCTGGCTCAATGTCTTCCCAGTCACACGCAAACATCTTACCTGTTCGTGCTAACCCCACTTGAATCTCATCCGCAATGAACAGCACATGTTCTTTCTCACAAAGCGCCTTGGCATCTTTCAAGAAGCCTTCTGGCGGCATGACAATTCCCGCTTCTCCTTGAATCGGTTCTATGAGGAAAGCCGCTGTCTGTGGTGTGATAGCTTCACGTAACGCTTCAATATCTCCGTAAGGAATCAGTTTGATTCCGGGAAGCATTGGACCGAAGCCTCTTTGGTATTCTGCTTCAGAGGAAAGAGACACAGCCGTCATCGTTCTCCCATGGAAATTGCCAACACACGCAATGATTTCTGCACGATTCTCTTCGATTCCCTTAACATCATAGCCCCAGCGTCTTGCTGCTTTTACAGCGGTTTCTACAGCCTCAGCACCAGTATTCATTGGCAGTGCCATGTCTTTATTCGTCAGTTTGCAAATTTTTTCATACCAAGGACCAAGCTGATCATTATGAAAAGCTCTCGAGGTGAGTGTCACACGGTCTGCCTGTTTTTTGAGCGCTTCAATAATGCGGGGATGGCGATGTCCTTGGTTCACTGCGGAATACGCACTGAGCATATCCATATATCGATTGCCTTCAGGGTCTGTCACCCACACTCCCTCAGCCTCTGAAATCACAATTGGCAGCGGATGATAGTTTGCCGCTCCATATTGTTCTGTTTGTTGAATCAATTCATTTGTCTGTGTCATCATCTATTCCTCCTTCTGTAAGGTAGCTTCTTTCAATTGGGTTCATCTTCATCCATATGTTATGCAAGGATCGTGCCAACTTTCTGACCGCTTGATCATGAGGGTCTACCTCATTATTTACGCAAAATTTCTTTGCGCATGCCAAATTTTTTAGAGGAAACCGCAAAATTTTTCATGTAAAATAGAGGTAACGTCAGGAGGTGGCACAAGTGAAAAAAGATCTGCATGCCGCAAAGCTTGAAAATGAGATTGATTTATATAAACAAATGCTCGATTTAATTGATGTCGGGGTTCATGCAATTGACGAGAATGGCCATACGGTTGTTTATAATAAAAAAATGATGGAGATTGAGTCTTTAAAACGCTCTGATGTTCTCCATAAAAATGTACTCGACTTCTTCACCTTTCAAGATGAGATGCACAGTACACTTGTCCAAGCGCTTCGTACCGGGAAACAAACCGTTCATGCCAAGCAGACGTATCATAATTACAACGGAAAAGAAATCACAACGATTAACCATACATACCCGCTCGTTCGAGACGGCCTCATTCAAGGGGCAGTTGAAATTTCAAATGATGTGACCAAGCTGGAACGGCTGATTCATCACAATATGAAGAAAAAAGGAAGCACACGCTTTACCTTTGATTCCATTATTGGACAAAGCCCTGCATTTTTAGAGGTGATTGAACATGCGAAACGAGCGACACGCACCTCTTCCTATGTGCTCATTGTTGGCGAAACAGGGACTGGGAAAGAACTGTTTGCTCAAAGCATTCATAACGGCAGCAGCCGGTCATCTGGACCATTTATTACCCAAAATTGTGCGGCACTGCCTGATAATCTGATTGAAAGTCTGCTCTTTGGTACACAAAAAGGGGCTTTTACGGGAGCAACTGATCAGCCTGGTTTATTTGAACAGGCGCAAGGAGGAACATTGCTTTTAGATGAGATCAACTCATTAAATCCTCCTCTTCAAGCAAAACTGCTGCGCGTCTTACAGGAGAAACGCGTGAGAAGGCTAGGCAGCACAAAAGAAATCGCTGTTGATGTAAGAGTCATTGCCAATATGAATGAGGACCCTGTGGATGCGATCGCAGGTGGACGCATGCGCAAGGATTTATTTTATCGGCTCGGTATTGTCACCTTATTTATCCCGCCGCTTTCTGAGCGAAAAGAGGACATTCCTACGTTTGTGAATCATTTTATTCAAAAATATAATGAGCTGTTTCAAATGAAGGTGAAGACGGCTGACGAAGAGGTACTTGCCCTTTTCCAAGCGTATCATTGGCCAGGCAATGTAAGAGAACTGGAGCATGTGATTGAGGCGGGGATGAATATGATGATGGATGAAGACGACTTAAGCATGCATCACCTACCCTATCATTTTAGATTTAAGCACGGGGAAGGCCCTCCTAAGGCGCAATTGCAAACAAATTCTCTGCAGCAAACCGCAGCTGCTGACACCTTTGTCTATACAAGCCCAGAACAGACGACTGATTTCCAAACCCAAATGGAGCGATTCGAAAAACAATACATCGTCCATTACTTAGAAAAAATGGACGATAATATTTCACAGACTGCAAAGTTATTGGGCATGAGCAGGCAAAGTCTGCAATATCGAATGAAAAAGCTACATATTTCTCGTCAATAATAGAGCTGTGCCATCATTCGGCACAGCTTATTGTGTATCTGACTGTTCTGCTGGTTCTTGCAGCACATCACCCAGCAGATTTTCTACATTTTTCAAATGCGTAAGCATCGCTTTCTCTGCTTCTTCTGGCTGCCTTGCCATGACGGCTTTGTAAATTTGTTCATGTTCTTCGTAAAGCTGCCGAATGGAGGCTTTCGTTGAGAATAATACGACTTTTCTCGTTTCCCGCATCGTTTCTACTAACAAGGTTGAGACTTGATTCATTAACACCTTTAATACATCATTCTTCGAGGCTTTGGCTAAGGCGAGATGGAAGGTGAGATCTGCCTCTTCACCAATTTCTTCATGTGCTTCTGCCAGCTTCATTTGTTCGAGTGCATCACGCAGCTGATGAAGGTCATCGTCCGTCCGAAGCAGCGCCGCCTTTTTAACAGCACCTGTTTCAATGATGGTTCTCACTTCAAGGAGCTGCCTGACATCATGCTGCTTCATTAAAAATGCAGGAGATAAAGAAAATGCGAGCTGTTCAGGATCGAACTGCTTCACATATGTGCCTTCCCCTTGCTTCATCTCTATTAATCCGATCGCTTTGAGAGCAGACAGCGCCTCTCTTACAGCGGAACGGCTGACTTGAAAGCTTTCTGAGAGCGCTTGAACCGAATCTAATTTTTCCCCCGGAAGAAGCTCACCTGTACGAATGAATTCGATTAATGCATCCGCAATTTCTTCATATATTTTTTTGGTTTTGATTTGTTTATATTTCAATTGGTCTCACCTCATCACTGTTGTCTATCCTTATCGGCTCATGCCCTATCTTATACTTTACCCCAAAATTTCCGTTCAGACGTCTCCCCGATTTAATTTCCAAAAAATCTTCTGTGTGCCTTGCTTTCAACAAAAAAGAAGCACCTGCCTTGTTTCTGGCAAGTACTTCTTTTCAATCATAGCGCTTCCGCAGTGTAGATGATGGAAGATTCATTTGTTCACGATATTTCGCAATGGTTCTGCGCGACACACGGATACCAAAGGTTTGCTGAAGCTGCGTCATCATTTGCTGATCCGAATACGGTTTTTTCTTATTTTCCGTTTGGATCAGCTCTGCGATGTGCGTCTTGACTGTGTAGCTGGACGCCTCTTCCAGCGAAGGTCCTTCTAGTTTTGCTTGGAAAAATTGTTTCATTTCCATGAGACCATAAGGGGTTTGCACCATTTTCCCTTTCACCGTTCGGCTGACTGTTGACTCATGCACTTGCAATATATCTGCGATCCGCTTCATCGTAAGCGGTTTCATTTTATGTTTCCCTGTAAGGAAAAAATCTGTCTGATGGAAGATAATCTCACGAACGACATGGGTCATCGTTTGTTTTCTTTGCTTCAGCGCTTGGACAAGCCAATTGTATTGCTGCTCTTTTTCCTTTAGATACACATATGCTTCATGCCGCTTCTGGTCTTGAATCATGGCGAAGTATCCTTCATTCATTTCAACGTCTGGAAAAGCGCGCTGATTCAGCTCAAATGTGATGTAGTCCTGCACGACAGTAATCGTCACATCTGGCTCTATATACACAGGGTCCTCTTCATATGAGAAATGTATGCCCGGTCTTGGTTCCAGCTGCGACACCTCATCTTGTACCGCTTGAAGTGTTTTCATTGAAACGCCTGTTTTCGCCGCGATTTCCTTCCAAGCCTTTCTTGCAAAGAGAAAGAAGTGCTCGTCGATGATCAGCTCGGCTTCATACCAGCGCTCCTTTTTTCTTCTCAGCTGAAGCAGAATGCATTCTTGTAATGATCTTGCGCCAATACCGGCAGGCTCTAGCGATTGAAGCTGATGAAGGACGGCTTCTACTTCTTCAGCTGGCACCTCTAAGACAGCTGCCATCTCGTCAACCGGTTCATTTAAATAGCCATTGGAATCAATGGACTCGATCATAAAGTCAAAGATCCTTTGATTCTTTTCACTTAGATTCAAATCAATAGCTTGTTTCTTTAAATACATTTGCAGGCTTTCTTTTTGATGCGTTCGATACGGCTCTGTCATTCGATCTTGAGATTTTTTATGATAAACTGGTTGATAGCTGTCCGTGTCTTTCCGCTCAATCAGAGGGTTCTCAAGCGCTAACTGGTCAAGATACTCGCCAAGCTCAGCGCTATTCAGCTGGAGCAGCGTAATGGCCTGCCTGAGTTCTTGTGTGAGCACCTGCTTTAATACTTGTTCTTGCTGCAGATTAAGGCTCATTGTCTCCCCTCCCTCTCATCATTTTACATGAAGATTGACGGACCGTATATACGAAATAGGAGTGATTCCCATGTCTGAACTTTTTTCCGTTCCATACTTTGTTGACAACTTGAAACAGCACATCGCCATGAATCAAAATGAAGACAAGATTCATGCCATGAATGCCTATTACCGCTCAGTGGTGTCCACGCTTGTACAAGACCAGCTGACCAAAAACGCTGTGGTCTTGAAGCGTATTCAGCATCTTGATGAAGCATATCAAAAAGTGAAAAAAGAAAGCGAATGAATGAACGAAAAAGAGCACCCTCTGTCATGATGGCAAAGGGTGCTTTTCATTTGCGAAAAGCTTCTGATCCAGCCTTGATTTGTACATCATCAAAAAGCCAGACCGTCCGACAGTATAGATGATAAAGGCAAACCATAGTCCGTGATTGTGCCAAATAGGCGTGACCGCTGCTTGAACAACGATAAACAAGATCATCGCAAACAGCATCGAATTTCTGACAGGGGCAATTTCTGTCGCACCTGTAAATACGCCGTATATGACCAAACCGAAACAAGCGGCAAACGGATAGAGAACGAGCCAGTCTGCATAGCCTAATGTCACATCAAGAAGCCGGGGAAGATTTGTAAACAAGCTCAAGATCGGCTCTTTTAAGAGAAAATAAACCGACGCAATGGCGCATGCCATGACAAGTGCCCACTGTCTCGAAAGAGTTAAAGTTCTTTCATAAAGGGTACGGTCATTTGCACCAACTGATCTGCCCACAAGGATGCTGGATGCATTGGCAAAACCATCGAACAAATAAGCCATGATGTAGTGAATTTGAAATAAGATGGCATTGGCCGCCAGCATCTCTGTTCCAAAAGAAGCACCTTTTGCTGTAAACATGTTAATCACCACTAGCAGACAAATCGTCCGAATAAACAAATCTTTATTCACATGAAACATTTTCTGAACTGCCTGTGTATCCATGATTTTCTTAAGAGAAGGCATCTGGAACCCGTTTTTTGAATGCTTCATGATGATCCATGCGCCTAGCACAAAGGCGGTTAATTCAGATATCAATGTCGCAGCCGCCACCCCTTTGACTGCAAACGAAAACACATGAACAAGCAGAAGGGCAAGGACCATATTCATGACATTGATCAAGATTTGTAAAGAGAGGGCTTCTTTCATTTTTGCCATTCCCATCAGCCACCCTAATATCACATAATTCATCAAGGTAAACGGGGCACCCCAAATACGAATATGAAAATAATCTGCTGCAAATTGCCGGACATCCGCAGCGGGAGAAATCACTAGAAAAGCAGATTGAATAATTGGCCATTGCAGGGCAATAAAACAAAGGCCGACAATGATGGCGATTAAAAAAGGTCTTAGAAAAGCAAGTACGCCCTGCTCCTCACTCTGCGCCCCGTTTGCCTGGGCGGCAAAAGCAGATGTACTCACCCGCAAAAAACCAAAGAGCCAATATAGTGTACTGAAAATGAGACTGCCAACCGCGACGCCTCCAATATAAGCGGGATTGGCGAGCTGACCGACAACTGCTGTATCAACAGCTCCAAGTAATGGAGTGGTCATCGTTGAGATGGTTAAAGGAATGGCCAAAGCTAAATACGCTCGATGGTTCACGATGCCACCTGCCTTTCATGAAAAATAGCCTCTTCTAAAAGAGGCGTTGATGAAATGAAGATTTACCGAACCGGTCTGCCAATTGTTCGGGACAAAGGATGGTCTGCGAGCATTGCATCTCTCATTTTCTGCACCGCTGTCTCTTCTGATGAAAAGAAATCATCCTTTGATTGAAATTGAGCAACAAGTTCACCTTGATCCAATATCGCCAATTGATCACTTACATGATAGGCTGCCGTCATATCATGTGTAATAAATAAGTAAGCGACACCCAGTTCCTTCTTTAATTCTACTAATAAATCTAAAATGACAGCCTGTGTAACCATGTCTAAGCTGCTGACGGATTCATCCAGTACGACGAGCTTTGGCTGCAGCAATAAGGCTCTTGCGATGTTGATCCTTTGCAGCTGGCCGCCGCTGAATTGATGCGGATATTTAGACAAGTCCTTTTCACTGAGCCCGACTCTTTCCAGCCAGTGAATCAACACGTTTTTGCGTTCTTGTCGGCTCATAGCTTCATAGTTTTCAAGCGGCTCGGATAAAATTTGTTCGACTGTCCACCTTGGATTCACCGCCGAATATGAATCTTGAAACACCGCTTGCACATGCCGGCGATAATGTTTGCGTGTTCGCTGATCTGCACAATATATATCCTGCCCTTCAAAAAGGACCTGACCGGCTCTTGGTTTCTCTAGACCAAGTATGATGCGGCCTAGTGTACTTTTCCCTGCGCCGCTTTGCCCCAGCAATCCGAGGCATGTGCCTTCTTCAATGATTAAATTGACGCCGCTTAAGACTTGGTCTGCGCCTTTTTTTCTCATCAGAAACGACCGGCTGTTGTATGAATGACTAACTGCTTTCACTTCTAATAAATGCAAGGGCCTTCTCACCTCAAATCGGGCAAACAGCTGGGATGGATGGACGAGCTGCTAATAGTTTCTTTGTATAATCATGCTTGGGGTTTTCAAAAAGCTCAAGCACTTCTGCCTTTTCAACCATTTCTCCTTGTCTCATGACGACAACCTGATCTGCCATTTCTGCAATGACGCCAAGATCGTGAGTAATGAGCAAAATGGCAGTTCCATACTCATGACGAATTTGGTTTAGGTGCTCAAGCACCAGCTTCTGCGTGTGTACATCTAAAGCAGTTGTTGGTTCATCTGCTATGAGAAGAGGCGGGTGCATGCAGGCAGCCATGGCAATCATGACACGCTGCAGCATACCGCCACTTAGTTCAAAGGGATACTTGTTTAACAGCTTATCTGGCTGCGGCAGATTCATCTGCGCTAACGCATCCATTGCCTTCGCTTGTGCCTGCCTTTTACTGACAGCGGTATGCCGGCGGATGGTTTCAATCAGCTGATGACCGATCGACCATACTGGTGTAAAGCTGTTCATTGGATTTTGCATAATATATGAGATGTCTTTGCCCCGAATAGAGCGCATATCCTTTTCACTCATACCGATCAATTCTCGTCCTTGTAATGTGATGCTGCCAGTGACTTCCGTTGTTTTCCGGTCAAGCATATGTAAGATCGACATACTTGTCACCGTTTTCCCGCAGCCGCTCTCACCTATTAATCCAACGATTTGACCACGCCCTACTTCAAACGATACGTCCTGAATAAGAGAGGTTGTCCCATGAGGCGTTTTCGTCTGCACATGGAGGTTCTCTATTTGTAAAATGGACTCTTGCACATCGATCATTCCTTTACACACGGCGTTTGATACCATATTTCTCTGAGAGGGCCTCTCCTAGTAAATTAAAGAGGACCACGACAGCCATGATCACAAGACCTGGGTACAGCATCAACTGAGGATTCGTTTGAATGTACGACTTCCCTTCATGGATCATCGCTCCCCATTCAGGCATAGGAGGCTGAACGCCTAATCCGAGAAAGGACATCGCAGAAATGTCCATAATCGCCCAGCCCATTTCGAGTGTACCTATGACCGCGAGTGGCGGCAGGACATTTGGAATCATATGCTTTCTCATGATGTTCCAGTGGGACGTCCCGCTGATTTTTGCGGCAGCAATAAAGTTCTGTTCTTTTAAACTCAGCACCATTCCTCGAAAGACGCGAGCATAGTATACCCATTGTACCAGCATCAAGGCAAGCACTACTTGAGAAAGTCCAGGACCGAAGATGCCGACTAATCCAAGAATCAGCACCAGGTTCGGGAATGCCATGATCCCGTCACAGATTCTCATCAAGACGTGATCGATCCAGCCGCCTTTATAACCTGACAACAAACCAACGATTAACCCAATCAATAAAGAAGAGAGAAAGATTAATAACGCACAGCCTAGTGAAACACGTGCACCATATAAAATTCGAGATAAATTGCATCGGCCTAATTGATCTGTCCCAAGAGGATACTCCCACGAAGACCCCTTTAGCTTCATCGCTAGATTGACAGCCGCCGGATCATGTGGAGCGATCCACGGTGCACATACTGTCACAATCAGCAATAGACCAAGGAGCACCACACAGATCGAGATCATCTTTTGATGAGAGAAGAGATATTTTCCTTTTGTCATCATGGGTGGCGGCCTTCCTTTCTGGAAATACGGGGGTCAATGATCAGCTGGAGCAAGTCCACAATCAAGCTGCTCAAGATAAAGATACATGCTGCCATGAGGACATAGAATTGAATGACCGGCAGATCCCGGTTAAAGATCGCTTCAATAAAGAAGCGCCCAAACCCCGGCCATGAAAAAACCGCCTCTACGATAATGGTTCCTGTCAGCAGCTTGCCAAGATTCACCCCAAGCCCTGTCAGCATTGGCGATATAGCGATTCTCAATACATGCTTGAACATGATCGACCGTTCCTTTAATCCTCTGATTCTCGCATATTGAACAAAAGGCTCTTGAAGCGCCTCACTCACACTTGATCGTAATAGCCTTGTATACGTAGCAATTAAAGGGACGGCCAGTGTGATCGACGGCAGGATGAGATGCTCCCATGTTCCGACCCCTTCAACTGGTAAAAGATCGAGCTTCACTGAAAAAAAGAAGATGAGCAAATACCCCAAGACAAACGTCGGGATAGATGCTCCTAAAAAAGAAATAAGCCGGCTCATATGATCAACGACGCCATTTTTCCTCATGCCGCTGAAAAAGCCGAGCGGAATGCTGACACAAATAGCTATCAGCAGACTAGTCAGCGCCAATTGAATCGTCGCTGGTATTCTATAGATCACCTCATTGAGCACAGGCTGGTTCGACATATACGACTGGCCAAAATCAAGGTGAATGACTTTTTCAATGGTGTGAAGATACTGCATATAAAACGGTTGGTCTAAACCAAATTCACTTCGTTTTTGCGCTAAAATTTCATCCGTAGGCTGGATATGAGCCGCTGCTAAATATGCCTCAGCCGGGTCAACTGGTGAAAGGTGAATCATACCAGTCGTAAAAAGTGTGGCTAATAAAAATACAGGGATGATTGATAGCATGCGTTTGACGATATAGCGGCCCATTTCCTTACCTTCCTTCTATTACTTCAGCTTAATGCCTGTGAATGGATGTTCATCGCGATTTGCTGGGAACTCAAAGTCCTTCACATTTTTTTGATAAACGGCTGTCTTTTTAAAATAAGAGATTGGCACAATCGCCCCTTGATCCTGTAATGAAGATAACACAGACGAATAAAGTGCTTTTCGTTTGTTTTCATTGGTTGTTGATGGAATTTCGCTCATTTCTTTGATCAGCTTGTCCTTATTTGGATAGGCTGAGATGGCTTCTTTGAATCCAAAACCATCTGATGAGACGACGTTCATAAATGTATGCGGATCATAAGGCGCTCCGTAGTTGCTAAAGAAGTTCATATCAAATTTGTTGGCTTTAAAGCGCTGCACTTGTGTTGCCAGCTCCACACCTTCAAGTTTGACGCCAACGCCAATGGCTCCCCATTCTGCTTGAAGCGTCTCAGCCATCGCTTTTTGAATCGATTCTGCTGAGTCATACATCATACTAAATTCAAGCGCTTTTCCATCTTTTTCACGAACGGTTTTTCCTTTTGGAAGTGTCCAGCCTGCTTCATCCAGCAATGCTTTCGCTTTGTCTACATCATACTGGAAAGACTTCACCTTAATATCAGATGTGTAAGGCATGTTGGTCGGCAATATGTGATCTGCTTCATCCTCTAAGCCAGAGGTGACACCTTCTACCATTGATTTCTTATTAATAGCATATTGAAGGGCATGACGCACTTTCTCATCTGACAGCTGATCCACTTTTGTGTTCATGACAAGCTGTCTCGTTGCTACAGGCTCTGACATTTTTGTTTCATACTTGCCGCTCGCCTCTAGCTGTTTGTAGGCATCAAGGCTAATGGTTCCTTCTCCGTAAAGGACATCTACATTGCCTTTTTCAAATGCCATGACTCTCGTTTCCGCATCTGGGATCACCTTGACTTTAATTTCTTTAACCTTTGGTTTTTCTCCCCAATAATGATCATTTCGTTCGAAAATGGCATAGTCATCTTTTTGGTATGTTTTTAATACCCAAGGGCCTGTCCCCACTGGTTTTTCAATTCCTTTTGACGTATCTCCGTTTTTAGGGAAGCCTGCTTCGCCTAAGAAACGAACCGGGCGGACAACTGCTAATTCTTGAACAGTTGGATAATATGGCTCTGTTAATGTGAGTTTAAACGTTTTCTTGTCTACTGCTTCTGTCTTTTTGATTTTTTTTATAACACCTAACCAGCTATGTATATCCTTGTTTTTTAAGATGGAATCAAAGTTCTTTTTCACAATGTTAGCATTAAACTCAGATCCATCTGAGAACGTCACATTGTCTCTTAAATGAAAAGTATACACCTTGCCATCCTTTGAAACATCCCATGATTTCGCTAATTCAGGTTTTAGCTTTCCATTCTTTTGATAGCTGACCAATGGCTCATAAATCATTGATTGTGCAAACAATTGTGATGGGTTGTATACGTGCGGATTCATTTCGCCAATATCTCTCGGCCAAGCCATCGTGATCATGTCAGGATGATCCTTGTTTCCACCTGCTCCATTGTTTGCTTGAGAGCAGCCTACTAATAAAAAGATCAGCAGGAAAGGTAATACTGTATTTATTTTAATTTTCGGAAAAAATTTACTCCAAATAGACATAAGATGTTCCTCCTAATTGACGCTGATAATCATTTTCATTTTAAGGAGGAAGGACCCCTTTGTCAATATCATATTTAAAACGAATTGACAATACATATACCTATTTATTCCATTAATTGATGAATTTGATAGAAAGAGAGACAGGCTGCTTACGAATGAGCAGCCTGTGAAGAGGTGAATGTTTTTTCTCGCAGGGCATTACGAAGTGTGTCAATGATACGATCCTGTTCAGCTTCTGTCATACTTGTTCCAGAGGGGAGACAAAGCCCTGTTTCAAATAACAACTCAGATACGGGAGTGCCTTTCGCTGCTGAATAAAAAGGACAATCACGAAAGAGCGGCTGCTGGTGCAGCGGCTTCCATACACGCCTTGCTTCGATCTGTTCTTTTTCTAGTGCAGCAATGATGTCCACTGGAGACGTTCTCTTATCACGATCAATAGTCAATGTCGTCAGCCAGCGGTTGGACTTGGTGCCTTGATATTCTGGCATGAAATACAGGCCCTCTACCTTAGATAAAGCATCCTGATAACGCTTGAAAATGCGTCGCTTCTGTTCAACACGCTCGTCCAATATTTCCATCTGAGCAATCCCGACGCCTGCTAGCAGGTTGCTCATGCGATAGTTGTATCCTATCTCTTGATGCTCATAATGCATGGCGCGTTCTCTAGCCTGTGAAGCGAGAAAGCGGCAGCGTTCGATCGCAGCTTCATCATCACTCACAAGCATACCGCCACCTGATGTTGTAATGATTTTATTTCCATTAAACGAATAGACACCGAACCTGCCCATTGAGCCGCTTTTTTTCCCTTTATATAGAGCACCTAACGATTCAGCCGCATCCTCAATGACTGGTACATCATATGCTTCACACAACGCCAGAATCTCGTCCATTTTTGCGCTTTGTCCATATAAATGCACGACAATAACAGCACGGGGTCTTTTTCCAAGTCGTTTTGATTCCACAAAGGCTTTCTCTAAAGCAAGCGGGCACATATTCCATGTATCTCTTTCAGAATCAATAAAAACAGGCGTCGCTTGTTCATATAAAATCGGATTTGCAGTTGCAACAAATGTGAGGGTTGAACAAAAGACAACGTCCCCTTTTTGAACACCAATAAGCTTTAAGGCGAGGTGAATCGCTGCTGTTCCTGAAGATAATGCCGCTCCTGTCTTCACTCCTGCATAGCCCGCGACTGCCTGCTCAAATTCATTCACCAGAGGTCCAAGCGGCGCAATCCAGTTGCTCTTGAAGGCTTCCTCTATTTTCAGATACTCTTTTCCGCTCATATGCGGAGGCGATAAGTAAATTCGTTTCCTTTCTTGCATCATTTCCCACCTTCTCTCCGATCTTTGATTTCTATTGCAGGAATGCCTACAGCGACTTTCTGATCGTGTATATCTTTTGTTACTGCGGCTCCTGCGCCAATGATTGTCCAGCTTCCGATCGATATCCCGGGTATCACAACAGCACCTGCCCCAATATGGGTACCCATTCGTACAGACACACAGCCAGTTAACACTGCTCCTGGTGATAAGTGCACAAACGATTCGAGTATACAGTCATGCTCTACGATAGATCCTGTGTTGATAATCGCATGTTCACCGATTGCTGCATCTGCTTGAACTACTGCCCTTGCCATCACGACAGTCCCCCCTCCAATGACCGCTGATGGACTTATGACCGCCTCTGGATGGATGAGCGTGGCAAACGCCTTGTTTTCAAATGAGAGGCGTTCCTTTACTAGCTGTCTCATCTCATTTTGCCCAATAGCAATCAGCCATTTCATATGAGGCATTGTCTCTCTCAGCTGTTGACTCATGGAGATCGGTCCATACAAGATGCCGCTTTGAGTGACCTCCTCTTCAAATTGATCATCTAATACGGCACATAATGAGTAATCGGGATGTGCAACAATCATATCCTGAATGACTTTGCTATGCCCGCCAGCCCCAATTAAACCTATGGGCTGCTCTTTACATATCGGTTCCTTTGAATTTTTCAGCTGTGGCATGATGCGGCTGCTGCACCCCCTCTGTTTTGATGACTTTCAGCAAGGTCATCCATAAAATTTTCATATCAAGCCAAAATGATTGATGCTCGACATACCAGAGGTCATAGGTGAATTTCTCCTCCCAGGAGATCGTGTTCCTTCCATTCACCTGTGCCCATCCAGTAATGCCAGGCTTTACAAGATGGCGCCTTGCTTGCTCCTCTGTATACATCGGCAGATACTCCATCAGAAGAGGCCTTGGTCCAACGAGACTGAGCTCTCCTTTTAGGACATTGACTAATTGCGGCAATTCATCAAGACTGAGCTTGCGAATCAAGGCGCCGGTTTTTGTTAATCGAAGATGATCTGGCAGGAGCCCCCCGTGCTCGTCGCGTTCATCGGTCATCGTCCGAAATTTATACAGCATAAATGGCCGGCCATACAGACCAGGCCGCTTCTGCCGAAACAACACAGGCGTCCCAATTTTCCACCGAATCAGTCCATAAATCAGAAGAAAAAGAAGACTGCCTGCGATGAGCAGCGTCAATGCCACCATCACATCTAACATTCTTTTCATCATTAAATCTCCTTATCTCACTAGCGGGAAACAGCTTGTTTTACCTTATGCACCAGCTGCTGCCGCTCTCGTTTTGTTCCTGCAAATTGATACAAGTAGCCCATATAGAGAATGAAACAAAGACCACCAATACAAAACAGCTCCCACCATGAGGTCACGTCATAAATCGCTTGAATCCCTGCACAGACGCCCCAAATCATGAGCGCTCCTGCAAGTGGAACCAATGTATGTTTGTAAAAGATGGTGCGTTTCTGATTCGTGATGCGGGCCGTATAAAATGGCAGAAACACGATATTTTTCATCAATAAAACTATCGCTCCTGCTGATGCAATGCCATATAAGCCAAGCTGAAGCATATGAGTCAATCCATAGGCAAAAAGCACATTGGATACTCCTAATATGAGCGTGACCACCGCTGGAACTTTCAATCGATTAAAAGCGGTCGGCACATATGTCAGCGGTAAAAACATCAAGGTCAAACATAAATAAGCTGCATGTATCATGAGAAGCCATTTCAGCTCTTCAAAGGCAGGTCCAAGCCATAAAAGCATGAGCGGACCGGCGAGCCCTCCTAGTAGAGCGGCTGGGAACGCGACAAATAAACCGCTCCATTTAATGGCACTGGCTGCATATTGGATGAGACCTTCTTTGTCTTGATTCGAGTAAAATTTCGTGATCGTTGGGGCAAATACAACCGCCAGTGTCCCTGCGAGTGTGCGTAATAATAATGGGAACTGTAAAATCGCCGCATACTGTCCCGTCGCTTCCGCTCCAATGAGCAGGTTGGTCATCAATAAGTCAATTTGTAAAAACAACAAAATTCCCATTTGCTCAAAAGAATGCCAGACCCCTGATCGAACAAGTGTGAGACTAGAAGATAATGAGACGTGCCGCCACTTAAACGAAAACCAAGGAATGAGTTTTTTAAAATAATAGATACCGATTCCCATAGCCGCCAAGCTTCCTATGACGGCCGCAAGCGGAATATGCCAGATGGCTGGTGCCGTCCATGTAAACAGCATCACAATCATAAATGCCCTCAAAAACATCTGAATGGCCTGACCAACACTTGATACATATAACTTATTCGCATAAAACGGCGCAGCCCCAATGCCGGACATGACAAAATTGAGCATAAATAAAAGACCCCCTAATATAAAAGCGGTCTGTGTGTCTTTTGCGAGATAATCAGGCACATGAAGCCACTCTACCAGCTGACGGGACATGAACAGACAAAACAGAAAAAGACTGATCGATAAAAAAATGGAACTAACGAAATAAGATGAGAGATAGCGCTGCGCCTTCTCCATTTCTCCTTTATGAGCCGCCACAGAAAAAAAGCGCACCACAACAGCACTTAATGAAGCCGTAATAACCGATAAATAGTTGATCATATTTTGCGTCAGATGGATTAAGCCGAATGCTTCCACTCCAAGTGTATGAACGATGTACGGTGTTAAACAAACAGACATAAGCATCATCAAGACAAACGTCATGAAGTTTGCACTGGCATTGTAAAGAAACGCTCGATTCATTTTGTTTTCACGCAGCGTTTAAAAGCTTTCATCCAGCTTCCTCTCCCTTTTGTCCGCTCGTTTTCATCAGCTGATGAATCGCCTCTTTCACAGCCGCCTCATTCGGTTCTTTTAATAGCGTCAAAAACGGAAGATGAGCCACCCATTCATACCCTTCCATCACCTTATGATCAAACGACCTGAGGACAACACATGGTGTATGCGTAATCGCACAAAAGATCATGCCATGAAGCCGGTCTGTCACGACGACCTGCGCCTTTCTTAACTCTGTCCATAAGGCAGATAATTCATCTAAGCGAGTCGTTCGATCAACTCGTTTGCCAATTGTCGTTGTGATGAAACCGACTTGATCATACGTCTCTTGAATATGCTGCTGCAGCTGCTGCCGGCTCTCCTTGGTGAGATACGCTTCCTTATCCTCACGCAGACAAAGCAGAATCCCTTCACGTTTTTGTTCCTTTGATGTTTCGTCTAATGTCAGCACCATATCAGGCTGTTTCCACACATCTTGATCAGGGAAGTGCTGCTTCATCCAAGTATAGGTTGTTTGATCTCTTGCCATGAGAAGCAGCCTTGGATGATGTTTGTATGTTTGAATGGCGCGGCGTTCCTCTCTTTTTCCTCTCTTTGTTTCTGTAAAATGGGCAGTGGCCGGCAGTTGAATCACCGGATAGGACTTGAAGGTCTTCATGATAAATTGTCTCGTCCATTCTTCATAACGGTATAAGTCCCCCATATTGCCCCCACCGATGATACAGACGATGTCTTCTGGGTGCCGCATACGCTTTAACGGACGGGCGAGGCGATAAATCTCTTTCATGTCCACTTCCATGATGTCGTAGGCGGGAAAGTGCTCTTTTAAAAAACAATAACTCGCATAGGCAATCGCATGATCCCCTAAATTATCATGCCCTGGCAGCAGCGTGAGAATGATTTTCTTCTGATGACTCAGCTCTGGCAGGCTTTGGCGGCTCAGTCGATACTCAAGCGGATATTTAACCTTTAAAAGCAGCCACTCTGCGGCGTGCGCCTTCAATTGCTGCAATGTCAATCTCATCACCCCTATTTCCTTGTTTGATATTCGATCCATTTTTGATAGCTTGAAGCGGCGGCAGAAAGCGGATAAACCAGCCGGCACTTAGCAAGGAATAAAATCATTCGCTTTCGAGCGGTGAGCTTCGATGGTTCCACTTGTTTGACGGCATGCAGAAAGGCCTCGTGTGTCACCATTTCCCGCATGTGATCAAGCTTTTCCCGAATAGAGAGGGCATTTTGGCTCTTCCATTCGTTGAGCATACAATGAAGAGTATGATTGACAATAAAAAAATCAAGTGCCTTCTCATACAGAGAGATGTCATCATATTCTTTCAAAAACAAGCGCTGCGCATGATAAAAGGTCAGTCCATGATGAAAATACTGCTTCTGATATCGCTGCACAATAGATGACAGATGAACCCTGTAGTAATAAAGAGGTTCATGAACAAAGGCGATGCTGCGTGATAAAGAAAAACAGCGCAGCGTCACATATTGATCTTCTATGTTCTCAAGTTCCCCCCGCAGCGGAAATCGAATGTGATGTTCTTCGATAAAGGCACGCCGATACAGCTTATTCCATGAAAACCCCGTGATGTCTCCGTGCAATAACGCTTCAATTAAACTCGTCTTTTCGGCTGATCGCTCGGCTAACAGCGTCGTTGGTATGGTTCGCTTTGACTGTTCAAATTGAATCCAGTACTCACTGACAACAAGATCTGCGCCGGTCATTTCAGCTTTTTCATACAAGGCTTCACAGTAATGAGGCGCGAGAATATCATCTGAATCAATAAAGGCGATATACGTCCCTTTTGCTTCTTCGATGCCCCGGTTCCTCACAGCGCCTAACCCTTGATTGGTTTGATGAATGACCCGAAAGCGCTGATCTTGCGCAGCAAACGCTTCAAGACATTCTCCGCTGTGATCCGTCGATCCATCATTCACGAGAATCACTTCTATATCTGAAAAACTTTGATCTGCAATTGATTGAAGGCATTGCTCCACATATTGACTCGTATTGTAGACTGCGACCAATAGACTGATAGCTGGCATTACAACATGCCCCACCTTTCTCCAAATCTACTTTGTAAATATCGTCCTGTACGGTAAAACAGATGAATCGAACGGCATCAGCATGATGCTGTACAGAATATAGCAAACAGCAATCCCTACATAGATAAAGACATTAGACCGCTGATCAAAAATACGTGTGAAATATGGCAGTAAAATAAGCTGATACAAGCCAAAATAGATATGAAATCTTGCATAAATGACATCCTTTGTAGCAAGGATGCCAAACAAGAAACCGAGCAAACAAAAATTCACAATGTAATCACTCTCAGGCGTCAGCTCACGAAGTCGTTTTCGATAAAGGAAAGCAAGTAAAAGCGGCAAAACCAACACACCAATTTTTGTCACATTCATTCCATTCGTATTCGTTGTGAGCCATTCCTCGTAATGCCCATATGAACTGCCTTGCAGCATCACGACAAACACGGAAACAAAGCGGTCATAAAGAGCAGTTAACCCTAAGAAAATCATGCATAAGACCAGCATCATCCAAGACCATGCTTTTGTTCTCACGATAAAATACACAGGAATCATGATGAGAGCCGATGAATGAAACAATGAACATACGAGGACAAGCGGAAAATACAATTTCCACTGACCATTGATCACAAGACGGATAGCATAAAAAAGAACCGCAGCCACCATATACTGACGCATGCCATTAAACGAAGCGTAATAATGAAAAGTGCCGAGAAAAAGCAGCATACTCAGCTCAAAGGGACGGCCATATTGAATGAGCGTCTTGATGATAAAAAAATAGGTGATCGCCCCAACCGAGATATACATGATTTGCGGATCACGGGACAGTTGATTGAGCATCCATAAAATAAACGTAAATCCTGGGTCAGTGGCCGCCTTGTCCACACCAAATCCGAATATATGCCAAGGCTTTTCATAATTGACGGAGAACTCATACATCTGTCCATATGTGACAAAATCGGTTCCTACTTTGTACCGAATACCAGCGACAATACAAAGAAACAAAAACGGAAATAACACCAGAATCTTGTTAGGCCGCCATCCGCTTTGAATGGTATCATCACGCCTGCCGTAAAATGCGGCAAAGCTCGACCATAAATAGACCAAAATCATGTTCACCAAATAAACCGCCATCTGCCATTCCTTCCTTACAGTCCATATCCATTCATCACACGTGTGATGTTCTGTTTGACATCAAATCCTCTTTGTTCAAGCTGGGACGTAATGGTCTCTTGAAGAGGAGGCTCTGCATGATATTCTTCAAGCACCGCCTTCATCCATTCATGCGCAGAATCCCGCAGCGACATTCTTTTCACAAGACCGCAGCCTAAATCCACTTCCTCTGTAATATGATCTGAAATCACACAAGGCAATCCAGATGCCTGTGCTTCCACTAATACAAGCGGAAGTCCTTCAAACAAGGACGGCATCACAAATACATCAAATGCTTTCATATACTGCGGAACGTCTGATACGACGCCTGTAAAGACAATGTCGTCTAACAAGCCTGCCTTCTCCGCATATGATTCAACCACCTGCCTCAGTGGTCCATCCCCTACAAGGACAAGTTGAAATGAGACCCCCTGTTTCTTTAAGGTCTGTGCCAGTTCCATAAAAAAAACGTGATTTTTTTGCTCATGAAACCGGCCAATATGACCAATAATCATGCTCTTTTCGTGAAGACCCAGCTGCTTTTTGATCTTCACCTTTTCGTCTGGATCAGGCTGAAAGAAAAGGGATAAATCAATCCCATTCGGCAGCACCTCAACTTGTCCATTCTTCATTTTTTTCTGCCCAAATAAAAAGGAACCGGCATCCTCACCGCATGCAACAAGCTGTGTAGAAAATGCAAAGATCAGCTGGCGAAACCCTTTGAGCATCATATGGTCTACCCAATTTGGCGACTGTTTCCAAGCTGTATTATGCGAATGACAAATCCGCACCTTCACACCCGCCAATTTCGCAGCAAGTGCGGAGAAACCTGTTTGAAAATCCGTATGGGCATGCACTGCCTGATACGGTCCTGTTCGCTTGATTGTCTTTGTCAATGTTTTCACAAATGCCAAAGGAGAGGACGCCCCAATACTTGGGACGTACAAGATGCGTCCCCCGAGCCTTTGAATTTCCTCATCATAATCACAGACATCCTTTCGGTGGGTAATAAAGTCAAATTGAAGGACATTTCTATCGAGTGCACGATAGATGTTCATGATCATCGTTTCAGCCCCGCCGCGGTTCATCCCGCCCACAATATGAAGTACACGCTTTGGCTCACTCATCCCGAATCGTCCCCCCTTTTCAACAAAGACGCCTCCAGCTTCCGCCGATGATAAAATTTCATGATCTTCGGTGATAAACAGGCGCGAACCACCGGCTTTAGTGCAAACAGATAATGAACCGGCGACAATTTTAATAACCAGCATGCTTTTAAAATGAGCCAGGCATTATCCATTGAATATTGAAACTTACGGCGCTGAAAGGCCGCTTCATCCTCTCTCACAAGGTATAACGGCTCTTGTAAATTAAAGCCTTTTCTCCCCGCAGCAAAAAAACGGATCCACAGATCGATATCTTCCATCCGCCTTGTTGTTTTCACAGAGCGATACCCATGTAAAGCCTTGTATGCAGCAGCCCTCATCATAATGGTTCCATGACAAAAAGGAGTCCCTTTTGCCAGCACCTTCCGATCAGGCTCTGAAATAAGTGCACGTACACCTTTTGTACCCGATTCATCAAACACCGTCATCGCCGTACCGACCACATCATATTCAGGATGTGTTTCTAGGAAATGAACCTGTTTTTCTAAACGAACTGATACTGATACATCGTCGCCATCCTGCCGTGCAATCAAGTCTCCCCTTGCTTCAGCTAGACAGCGATTCAGACTGGCAGCAAGCCTTTGATTATGCTCATTGCGGATAAGGCGAATTCTTTCAGGGTCTCGTTTTGTATAAGACAGCACTTTTTCATAGGTGCCGTCTGTTGATGCGTCATCACATATGATGAGCTCCCAATTGTCATATGTTTGATGAAGAATGGATTCAATACTTTCTTCTACTGTGTCTTGGCAATTGTAGACGCCCATGATGATAGACACCTTTGGCTTACGCATGCTCACATCACCTTCTCTGCTTGATCCATATAGGTTGTATAAATTTCTTCCATAGCACTCACCGCCTGCTCCTGTGCAAATGCATGCGCTAAGGAGCGTCCCGCTTTTCCCATGAGGGGCAGCTGATCCCTTTTGTGATAGAGCTGGTGCAAATATTCAGCCAAGCCATTTACATCATGCGGTTTGACTAAAAAACCATTCACGCCATGTCTGATCAGCTCACAGTGCCCTCTATTCTCTGTTGCAATGACTGGTTTTTCCGCAGACATCGCTTCAAGCAGATTCATGCCGAGGCCCTCTCTCAGACTAGTCGACACACATACATCACTCATATGCATCCATTCCTCAATTTGTTTGCAAAAACCAGCAAAGTGGACATGCTTTTCAAGATGGAGCCCGCAAACCAGCTTTTCATACATCGGCCTCATTGTGCCTTCCCCGGCAAACACGATCTTCACATTTGATATTTTCCTATATAGCTGGGCACATGCTTTGATGAGCATCCCTTGGTTTTTATTCGCATTTAATTCGCCAGCACACAGCACAATAAAATCTTCCGAGGAAAAGCCATAGACTGCACGAAGACGCTGCTTCTCTTTTTCATCAACTGGGGCAAATCGCTTCATATCCACCCCCGTACCGGGAACATAATAGACAGATGCCCGCTCTTTTGATAGACGATCTGCTCTTTTAAAATCCTCTCCATTAATGGTGATCAGAGCGTCTGTATGGCGGGCGAGCCATCGCTCAATTGGATAATAGAGCAGCCAGTTTTGAAGCGGCGCCCCCTGCCAAAAGTGAAAGCCATGTGCTGTGTAAAGAACCTTCGTCCCTTTTTTGCGCGTGCTTTTGGCTGCAAGTCTGCCAATGACACTTCCCATTGGTGTGTGACAATGGATGAAGTCGTAGTGCTCTTTCGCTAACAGCTTCTTCAACTCCACATACGCAAACCGGTTGTGCACATGAAAAGGGGAGCGCTGAATCGGAATTGAGTGCGCTTGATCCACATAGGGCAGCTCCAGCTGACCATTTGCTGCTGTATGCACTTCCCATCCTTGTTCCTGAAACCACCGGAAATATGGAAGGTGAAATGCCTTAAAATGATAATCAACCGTTGCGCAAAACAAGACTTTTTTCTTCATTGGCAAGCGCTTCCTCCCCTCTGGTCATCTGTTCAGACAACAAATCATGCGATTCGATGGCAGCAAACAATGCTTCTCTCATTTGCTCTTCACTCATCATGTCAAATTCATGGATAAAGCGGTTCAGCACATATGGATCACCATCCAGCGCATGGCCGATATGAATTTTCGGAAAAATTTGTTCCTGTGCTTTTTCATGCTGGTTGAGTAATTCTTCATACATTTTCTCCCCAGGACGAATGCCTGTGAACGTGATCGGAATCTGGTCTGTGGTATAGCCTGAGAGGTGAATGAGGTTTTCTGCGAGGTCAACAATTTTCACTGGCTCCCCCATATCTAATACAAAAATCTGTCTTCCTTCTGCCAATGCACCCGCCTGAATGACAAGCCTTGATGCTTCTGGAATGGTCATAAAATACCTTGTCATCGCTGGGTGCGTGACCGTGACCGGCCCGCCTTGTTCGATCTGTTTCTTAAAAATTGGAATGACGCTTCCCCTGCTTCCGAGTACATTTCCAAATCGAACCGCTACAAATTTTGTTTCACTGCCTGCCCCCATTTGCATGATCAGCATTTCAGCAAACCGCTTTGTGGCGCCCATCACATTGGCAGGATTGACCGCTTTGTCAGAGGAAATGAGGACGAATGTTTCAATGCCGTGCTCATGTGCAGCTTCTGCGACATTTTTTGTCCCGATAATATTGTTTTTCACTGCTTCTTTTGGACTGATCTCCATGAGCGGGACATGCTTATGTGCCGCGGCATGATAAATCATATCCGGCTGAAACTGACCAACGATTTCACTCATTTTCTGTTTATCTTGGATATCTGCAATTTGTGGATAGAGACTGATGGTGTCCCCATAAATTTCTTTCAGCTCTAGTAAAATAGAATGAATGCTAAATTCCCCGTGTCCCACAAGCACAATCGCTTGAGGAGCAAACACACAAATTTGACGACAGATTTCTGACCCAATCGATCCGCCTGCCCCTGTGACCATAATCGTTTTCCCCTTTAAATGGACAGATAGACGGCTTGAATCTAATTGAATCGGTTCTCTTCCGAGTAAATCCTCTGGCTGTACATCCCGTAATTGATTCAGCGCATGAGTTCCTTTTAAAATCTGCTCCATCTCTGGCATGATCTGCGTTTTGACCCCAGTCGCTACGCATTCCTTATACAGCCCTTTTAAGGTATGGCTGCTTTTGGACGGAATGGCGATGATGATCTTTTGAATATCCATCATCACAACAGCTGTTTGAATCTGTTCTTTTCCCCCTAGAACAGGCAGTCCCATGATTTCAAGCTTATGCTTCGTCTTGTCATCATCTATGAAGGCGACTGGTTCAATATGTACATCACTCGATTGCTGAAGCTGACGAACGATGATGGTCCCGGCTGATCCGGCGCCAATGATTAAGGCCCGCTCCTTTTCTACCTGCAGCCGCTTTGCACCATCATGAAATAGCCGGGAGGCCATTCGAGATGCACCGATGAATAATACGTGGAAAAGCCACACAATGAACAAAAACCGAAAGGGCCATGTCTGCACGAAAAGGTACAGCATTGCCATTGAAAATAAAAAAGAACACACAAAGGTCTTCATTAAAGAAAATAGCTCTCTTACCCCTGTATAAGCCCATACTTGCTTGTACACGTGAAAAATATACGAAAACAAATGGTGCCCAATGAGCAGACTGAGCGAAGAAATGACGAGCATTTCAAATGTATAAACAGTTAACGCCGCTTCTTGGACAAATTGAAAGCCAAAAAAGACAGCAACTAAGATGAGATATGAATCTAGTGCCACGATGATTGATAATCTTTGGGCGTAAGTCAACGCTCCTCCCCCTTTTTCAACATCACTATTCTTACGTAAAATGGGCATCAAACCCGTCCTCACACCCCACTATTGATGACGAGCATCTAAGGCATTTGTCATGCCCACAGCAGGATCGAGTGCCTCCATTGTTAAAGATTAGGAGACATCACCTATCAATCTTGTTAATACATATACAGCCTTCCCTTTTTCTCTTTCTTGCCATTTAGCATAGCCCCAAGCAGTTTACCTGTTGTTCCTTCTAACACTTCTTTTGATTTCTTCACAGCCGCTATCTTTGTTTTGCCGCTTAAGACAACAAGAATGCTCCCATCGGTCCGGTTCGCCAGGATCTTTGCATCGGCCACTGGCAGAAGCGGCGCGGAATCAACAATCACCATGTCATATTGCTGTTCAATTTCATAAAACAGCTGCTTCATGACAGAAGAGGAGAGCAGCTCAGCTGGATTCGGCGGAATGGTTCCGCTCGGAAGCAGCTCTAAATGCTCAATGGGTGTAGGCAAAATAGCTTCCTCCAAGCTGCAATTATTTAATAGTACATTGGTCAAGCCCGTGTGATGACTCAGGTCAAAATATTCATGAACAGACGGCTTTCGCAAATCAGCATCCATCAGCAGCACCCGCTTTTTCTGCTGTGCAAAAACAGCTGCTAGGTTTGCAGCCGTAAATGATTTCCCTTCCTTCGGCAAGGAGGATGTCACCAATATGGATTTCAGCCTTGTTTGGATTGATGTGAATTCGATGTTAGTTCGGATTGTACGGAATTGTTCTGCAATGACAGAGTGAGGATTTAATACAGAAATACAGGATAAATCTCTCTTTTCTCTTTTCTTCCTCTTAAAGATCAATGTTCTGTCCTCCCGTTATGACGGACTGCTTGTCTTTTTTTGCCCTCCTGTCTGCCTGCATCTGATAGACACTTCCGAGCGACGGCAATCCGATCTCTTCTCTTATTTGATGTGTTCGTTTTACAGTATCATCGAGTAAATTCATTAAGAAAATGAGTGTCATCCCCCCTAATAAAGAGGCACCTAGTGCCAGAACGATATGAACGAATTTTCTGGAATTCATGAGAATCGTATTGGACAGCTTGGCTTCAGACAAAACATTAATGCGATCCATATTCATGGTTTTTTTGATTTCTTCTTGCAGCACCTCTGTTGCGGTATTCGCAATGGCGACTGCCTTTGCGCGATCCTCATCTTGTACAGAAATATTGATGACCTCAGACTCATTTTCTGTACTTGTGGCAATTTTGTGTTTTAATCCTTCAGCTGATTCTGTGAGGTTGAGTGTTTCTTTTACTTTTTCAATGACGATCGGACTTTTTAATAAAACTTGAAAGGTACGTGTATATTGAAGGTTCATCTGAATATCGTTTAAGTTTGCTTGTGCGTCATTGCTGCGTTTATGAACAAGAATTTGAGTGGTTGCCTGATATACAGGAGTCGAGACATAGAACTGATAGTAGGCTGAAGTGCCCGTTACGATCAGGACAATCAGGATCAGAAGGGCCATTTTCTCTTTAATGACAGAAAACAGCTGCTTAAAACCTATATTCTCATTCATAGATACCTCCCGATTTCATCATAAAAAGGTTATATATGGTTTCTTTTTGTTAATGATTGGATTATAAAAGATAATACCCGCAAAGAAAAATGTCATAATAGGTCTTATAGTTCTTTTTAAAGAACGAAATCGTTCGTTTTCTTTTGTTTACTTCCTGTTTCTTACGTTTTTGAATTTTATAAAGAACAATTTATTTCTTATAATGAACGAAAAGGTCGCAGTACGATTCGCCAGGGAGAAGGGAGATCATTGATAAGAATGATAGGAAAGGTGATACGCATTTACCGAAAGAGGAAAGGATACTCCATTCAGCAGCTGGCTGAAGATGCCCATGTCTCTAAGTCGTATTTGAGTAAAATTGAGCGTGGTGTCCACAGAAATCCATCTGTCCAGTTTTTAAAAAAGGTATCCTCTTCACTAGAAATTGATTTACAAGAGCTGTTTGATGCAGAAACGATGATGTTTCATTACTCTGAGGGTGGTGAACACGAATGGCGGGAGCATATCGTCAATGCCGTCCAATCCGGCATGCCGAAAGAAGAACTCTATCAGCTGCTCCAAACGTACCGAAAGGAGCAGGAAGAAAAGACGTTACATGTCACTCATAGAAAGCTGACTGATTCGAATATATCAGAGTGGAAGCGTCTGATGAGTGAGGCGAAAGCTATCGGCTTAAGCATTGAGGAAGTAAAAGCATTCCTCGCCAACATGGGAGAACGACGGGCGTAAGCCTTTCAGGAAGAGTCAAATTGCGGGGAGAGGCGTTTGACGCTTCGCTGAAAAAGAGCCTTTTATCATGAAAAGGCTCTTTTTTCTCTTATTCTTCTTTTTTTGTTCGTGCTTTTTTCGTTATATCATTGTTTTTCCAATAGGCCCATAGTGATGTAATCCCAAGAAAGGCTAACGTGATAAATTGCTGAATACCTTCTTCATCAATAGGAATTGGGCTTTTTCCCGCAGCGGTTAGAGCACTGTTGACAAGCGCGAGCAAAAGCAGCACAAGCCTTGCGATTGTACCTGCACTAATTTTTTGAACCTTCAACTGTATCCCCTCCCTTTCTTCCCCTTCACGGGCGGTACTGCTCGTTCTCTCTCATATGTATGCAAAAACCGAATGAATAGAAGACCAGATCAAAAAAAGAGACATCATTCCCATATAAGGAATGATGCCTGATTTCATTTTATTTTGATGTAGAAAACATCTCTTTTGCTTCATCCAATGCCATTTTATTGCCTAGTGCTGAGTAATCGAGCCATGGCTGATCGGCAATCGGATAGACTTGATTTATCTTCACGGCTTTTAGACCCTTCCAAATCGGAGTCTTTTCTAATTGCTTGAATGCCTGCTGCGCTTTATCATCACGATTCACGACGACAAAGATAGCATCTGCATCATAGTCAGGAAGAACCTCTTGAGAAATCACTTCAAATGGCCGCTTGCTGTCCAGTTTCTTCACACCATCGACAGGTGTCAGACCTAAATCCTCGTATAAAATAGGACCCATTGGGCGCTTCATGCTAAATACTCGAAGCTCCTTTGCCGTCACACGGATCGCCATTACTTTCCCGTTTCCAATCTTTTGTTTGATGAGCGATTTGACTTCTTTTGCTTCTTGATTGTAATCCTGAATATATTGATCGGCTTCTTTTTCTTTATTGACGAGCTTGCCGATTTTTTTCAAATGATCACGCCAAGTGCCGTCATTTAAATTAAACACTTCCGTTTTGGCGATTTTCTTATATTTCGATAAGTCTTGTCCAGCTAGTTCTTCATCGACATAAATGACATCTGGTTGTAATGCAAGCAGTGACTCCATATCGGGATCGGCTGCGATGCCCAGCTTCTTCGTACCACTCAGCTGCTTTTTCGCATGTGGAAGGAAATCTTTTAAGTCCCCTCCTACAACAGAGCCTGCCGGCTTGATACCGAGTGCTAATAAGTCATTGGTTAAATGGATAGACAAGGAAGCAATTTTCGGTGTTCCATGATCATTTTGAGTTGTTGTATTCTTTGTTTCCTGTTGACCACAAGCGGCAAGCATAATGAAACAGAGCGTTAAACCAAGCACAAGTAATTTTTTCATGATGAGTTCCTCTTTCACGTTTATTTCGTTTTTGTTAATAAATAGAGAAAATAAGGTGCGCCAATAAAAGCCACAACCACACCCGCTGGTATGGCATTTGGGGCAAAGATGGAACGTCCTATTGTATCGGCACTGACCAAAATCAACAAGCCAAGCAGCGCACTAACCGGTAAAAAATACTGATGGAGTGAACCGACAAGCCGCCTTGCCAAATGCGGGGCGACAAGTCCAATAAAACCAATACCGCCTGTCATCGAAACACTTGCACTCGCCAAACCAACAGCTAAGGTCAGCAAAAGGAGACGCTGACGCTGGACACGTACACCTACACTTGAGGCGACAGCATCTCCTAATGTCAATGCATTGAGCGTGTTTGACTGCATCAGCGTAAGCGGCACAAGGCATACAATCCAAGGCAGAAGCGCTAACACATGAATCCAGTCTCTCCCCCAGACATTGCCGACAAGCCATCTTGAAGCAAATGTGTAAGTATCTTCATCCAGCTTCAATGACAAATATAACGTCAAAGCACTGAATCCCGCCGCAACCGCAATTCCTACTAGGATCAGCCGGATGGGAACAAGCCCTTCCTGCCGGTTATACGCCAGAAGCACGATGACCGCTGCCGCAAGAAGCCCTCCGCCAAATGTAAAGAGCGGAATAAGAAGAGATGGATTGCCTTCTAGTGCATGGAAATACGTCACAAACACGATTAAGCCAAATGCTGCTCCTGCATTCAGTCCAATAATTCCTGGATCGGCCAGCGGGTTACGAGATAAGCTCTGCAAAATGCCGCCCGCAATGCCAAGACCAATTCCCGCCAGCATCGTCACCACGATTCGAGGCAGACGATAGTCAAACAGCACCGTTTCACTTTGAAAATCCCCAAAGCCGAATAACGTTTTGACGACCACAAGAGGACTTAGTTTCAGCGTGCCGGTATTTAAGCTATACAGCACAACAGCCGCAGTCAAACAAAGCAAAACGACTGTCACGACAAGAGCCCGCTGTTTCTCTCTCATGACAGGTTCCTCCCTTCTTTTCTGGCAATATATAAGAAGAAAGGAACACCGACAAGTGCCACCATCACGCCAATGGCAAGCTCTCGGGGCGGATTAACGGTGCGGCTGGCAAGGTCAGCAAAGACTAGCAGCACCGCGCCTAATATCGCCGACATCGGAATGACAAAACGATAGTTTACACCAACCAGCTTTCTTGCGATATGCGGGATGACAAGACCGACAAACCCAATCGATCCGACTGCTGATACAGAAACCCCTGCTAATAATACGGCAGCTGCCATTCCTAGTATTCGCACTTGTCGTGTTTTCACCCCTAAATTTGCCGCTACATCTTCACCGAGCGACAGCAGCGACAGTGAACGCCCTAATAGCATCGCCCATACGATCACTATCAGAATGACTGGGGCAAGAATCGTCAGCTGCGGCCATTTCACACCAGCCACACCGCCTGCATACCAAAACGCAAGGTCCTGACTCAAGTCAAAATAAATCGCGATCCCAGAGCTAAGCGCATGAAGCAATGCAGCCACAACGGCTCCTGCTACAGTTAAGCGCAGCGGTGTCAAAACTCCACCAGCCGCCCCAATCGCAAAGATCAGCAGCGTACTAAGCACTGCACCAATAAAGGAAAAAAACATAAGTGCCGAATAAGGCATTTCTGGGAAAAAGGCAAAACAGAGAGCGACCACAAACATCGCACCGCCATTAATGCCCAGAATCCCCGCATCTGCCAGCGGGTTTCTTGTGATGCCCTGCATGAGCGCACCTGCTACGGCAAATGCCGCTCCAACAAGAGCTGCTCCTAAAACACGAGGAAGTCTTAATTCATGGATGATCTGCTGCTCTGTGACATCTGACTGATAGTCAAATACAGCTGTCCAAACCGTTTGCAGAGACAATGTTTTGGCACCATATGACACAGCCAAAAACATGGCAGCCGCCAAACCAATGACGGCGAGAAAAAATATCAAAAAGAACAGAATATGTGATGATCGTTTTTGTTGAGGTGTTCGCTTATCCTGCAAAATCGGTGTCATCCTTTTCTTCATTAAAAGTCAGTTTGAAAATGAGAATCATAATCATCAAAATTATAGCCGTCTGCCTCTGAAAAATCAATGTACACCCTATTTTTTAATTAATGAAGGTATGTGCGTGGCAGCAAAATGAGGTGTCTTTTGCTCGTTTGGAATGGCCTATCATTTTTTCTCATAGTTTAATAGGAAAATAGTTGACATTCCGCCTGAACATCCTCTAAAATTACAAAAGTAAGTCAAATGTTATAAAAATATTACAAACAGATGTCAAACTGATAAAGAATGGCCCGTCATGAGAGGAGATTTGAACGTTGTGTCATTAAAGGGAAAATGGAGTATCAGCCTATTTGCACTTGCGATCATCATTGGAGTCGTTGCTTTCTTTCAAAATCAACAAGCAAGCGGTACAGAGAAGAAAAATGTAAAGCAGGATACGAACTATAAAAATGTCGAAATCGTTACTCTCGTAAATGACGGGAAATTTATGAGATATGCAGTCAACTATCCTCTTTTTCATCAAAAACAGCTAGATGACAAGATTCAAAGCTACGCCAATTCAGCATTAGAGCATTTCAAAAAGACGTTTAGTGAAGCCAAGGACATCGATGAAAACAAACGCTTTGAACTGAATATTGATTATGATATGGTGCATTATGCGAAGCAGTCTGCTGCTATTCGCTTTACGACTTATACCTATACAGGTCAGCAAAATGGGACCACCAATCATCTCACGATCAACTATGATTTTCAGAAAAAAACCTTTCTTGACACAAAAGATTTATTTCTGCCTAAAACCAACTTTTTGAAGAAATTATCCTACATTACATATTCAGAGCTTCAAAAGGACAAAACCTTATCTAAGGATCAGACTCTCCTTCAGAAAGGAACAGCCCCTACTGCTCAAAACTTCAGTCAATTTGCCTTGAAAGAGAAATATGTAGAATTTTATTTCCCAGCATCTCAAGTAGCCGACAAGGATCTTGGTCCGCAAACACTCGCGATTAAAAAGACGCTGCTGAAAGATATATTAAAGCCAGAATATATGAATAAAACCAATAACCAAAATGAAATGAAAGAACCAAATCCGAAAAGAAAAGCCGTCAAGCTGCCGCAAAAATCAAAGCTTGACCCAAATAAAAAAGCCATCGCCCTCACATTTGATGATGGTCCGAACCCAGCGACAACATCAAAAATTTTAGATGCATTAAAGGCAAATAAAGGACATGCGACCTTTTTCGTATTAGGCAGCAGGGTGCAGTATTATCCTAGTATGCTTGCAGATATTCTAAAAGGCGGGAATGAAATCGGAAACCATTCTTACAGTCATCCTTTATTAACAAGACTGCCTTTAAAGGAGGCGGTGAAACAAGTGAAGGACACCCAGCAGTTGATTGAGAAAGCGAGCGGGTATACACCTACGCACTTTAGACCGCCATATGGTGGAACAAATCAAGACATCAATCAAGCGGTTGGGATGAAGGTCTCTTTATGGGATGTTGATCCAGAGGATTGGAAAATTCGCAACAGTCAGCAGATCACAAACCATGTTCTCTCACATGCAGCAGATGGCAGAACAGTGTTAATGCACGATATTTATGACAGCTCAGCTCAAGCAGCAGTGAAGATCATCCATGAGCTCACCAAACAAGGCTATCAGCTGGTCACAGTAAGTGAACTTGAACAATTAACAAAAGAACGGCATGAACAAGCCCCTGTGCAGTAAACACAGGGGTTTTCTTTATGACTCCAAAGACTTCTTTTGTTTCAATAATGCTTGAAATGTCTCTTCCAGCTCTTGAGACGGCTCAATACTTAAACGGCTGAGCACTTCAGACAGCTGCATATCAATTAAAAGAAGCTCCTCTTCTCTTTGTGTAACAGCTGGTTTGTCGTCCTTTTGTTTATACGCTTCATATGTGCCGTCAAATGCTTCAATACGCTTTTCATGAACATGGAAAATGCGAGTGGCCACCTCCTCAATCAGTCTGCGATCGTGGGAAACAAACACAACGGTACCTGGGTAATCCTTCAATAGACCTTCAAGCGCTTCAACTGCCGACAGATCTAGAAAGTTTGTCGGTTCATCCAGCATGAGGACATTGGCATCACTGACAAGCAAGGACGCAAGCATGGTCTTCACCCGTTCTCCCCCGCTTAACACCCTAACAGGTTTATGCACATCATCCCCTCGAAATCCCAGTCTCGCTAAAACCGTTCGTACCACTGTCTCATCTTGAACAGCCTCTTTCAGCGCATTTTGTAAAATCGATTCATCTACCTTCAATCCTGAAAGATCCTGACGAAAATAGCCGAGCTTGACAGCTTCTGAGCGAGACACTCCGGGATGCCCATTCACCAGCATTCGGAGAAATGTCGTTTTCCCGCTCCCATTCTTGCCGATAATGGCGACTTTGTCCCCGCCTCTCACTTCCACATTTGCCTGCTTCCAAAGCAATTGATCGCCCGCCTTGCCATCTACATTTTTCACTCGCAAAATAGTACGGCTCGCTACTTCCTTCATTGTATGCTGAGTCATTTGAATGGGCTGAATGTCTTTTACTTTCTCAACCTTTTCTAATTTCTCCATCCTTGTCTCAATGGATTTGGCTGTTTTTTGCAGCTTTTTTTGCTTATTTGCATAGTAGGGCTTTGCAATTTTTGGCCCTGAGGATTTCAGCTTTTGGGATGGCTTTGTTGCTTTGTCGGCTTTTTTCTTTTTCTTTTCAAGCGCATGCTCTAACTGTTTTTTCTTTTGTGTATAAGCTTCGTACGCTTCCACCTGCTGACGATGCGCCAGCTCTTTTTGCTGTGCAAATTGCGAGTAGTTGCCTTTGTATTGATTAAGCCGTCCATGATCCAGCTCCCAAATCTCCGTACATACCGCATCTAAAAAAGCACGATCATGTGAAACGACAATGAGGGCCCCTTGATAATGATGCAGCTTCTCTTCCAGCCACTCAATGTGCTCTGTATCTAAATGAGTCGTTGGTTCATCTGCTAATAAAAGGGCAGAAGGACGGTTTAACGCGCTTTCAATATAAGTCTGGGTCATCTCACCACCACTCTGTGTGCCATCCGCTTGTTTCAGCTGAGGAAGCAGTGTGCAGGTCGTTGTGGCAGCAAACGTGCCACTGTCTGGTTTCTCTTGCCCAGCCAGCACATGCAATAAAGTCGTTTTCCCGCTGCCATTTGTTCCAACAAGGCCGATGCGGTCATCTTGATGGATGGCAAGCTCCTCAATATCAAATAACAATCGATCTTTTCGAAAAATCTTTAACTGATTGGCTTTTACTAACATCCAACCCTCTCCTTTCGTATCAGGAGACATGAAAAAGCCTCCCATTCTCAGAATAGGAGGCAAAATGGTGTACAAAAATAAGCAGATCAATCCAGGATGACGTGCCGCGTTCCTATCTGAACACACACATCCCCCGTATCAATCACCTCATTCTTTGATTCCCAAGCTGTACCATCCTATTCCGAAGCTAAAAAATGAAAACGCAGCAAACATGGCAAACCAATCGTTTGCTCACTGCCTTCGTTTTTTCATTTTGCTTACAGGTCATAGGATTAGTACTTCATTGCATTGGGTCACCCTTCCGTCGTTTGTTACGTATACGATAAAAGATTGGTTATTTTTTGTCAAGCTGAAATGGCATAAGTGAGTCCATTAATTTCAGCGTAAATGGGTGGACCGCATCAAGCAGTTCATCCTTTTTGCATTCTTCCACTATGCTTCCTTCATGTAAAAAAAGGAGACGATCACATAGATACACCGCCGCTTCTATATCATGAGTAATCATAAGGATGGTCATTTCTAGCTCTTGTTTTAATGTCTCGAGCAGCTCCAATATTTGCACCTGAACAGAGACATCCAGTGAGCTCAGGACTTCGTCTAGTATGAGAATGGCTGGATGCGTTGATATGGCTCGTGCGATGCACACTCGCTGGAGCTGACCGCCGCTTAGCTGATGTGCATATTGATACAGCAAAGAAGAGGGTAGTCTGACTTGTTCAAGCAACGATAAAACCTTCTGATCCACATTTTTTTCCTGCTTTAACAATCGCATAGGCTCAGCAACGATTTCTTTCACCGTAAAGGAGGGGTGAACAGAAGATCGATAATCCTGAAAGACAACACTCATTTTTCCTCGGTTCATCTTTCGCCATGTGTCAGCTGGCTTTCCATCAATCTGTACCTTGCCGCCATCTATTTTTTCTAAACCGAGCAGAATTCTTGCCAATGTACTTTTGCCGCTGCCGCTCTCACCGACTAACCCGGCACATTGTCCTTTTTCGATTTCAAACGAGACGTTTGATATGCGTGGTTTTGACTGCATTTGTCGAGAGAAGAAACCTTTCTTCTCTCCATGTTTGATGAGGCTATCAGCTGTAATCAACATGGAAATGCCCTCACTCTCTGCTGCTGCCGCAGTGCTTCAAGAGGCGCAGATAATCGGCGCCTCGTCTCAAGTAAATGCTTCGTTTGGGGATGCTCAGGCGATGTGAATACCTTATCAGCTGGGCGATGCTCAAGCATCTCGCCTTGATGCACCACCAACACCTCGTCAGCGATCGCCTGAACGACGCCTAAATCATGCGAAATGATGATCAAGGCCGCGCCTGTTTCTTCTTTCAGCCTCTGTAATTGCCTGATGACTTCACGCCGATTATATGCATCAAGCGACGCCGTTGGCTCATCGGCAATGATCACATCAGGAGAAAGCATCATCGTGATCGCAATCATCACTCGCTGAAGCATACCGCCAGATAATTCATAAGGATATTGCTTCAACAATTCATTTGGATTTTTTAAATGAACACGCTCAAGTCCTGCGATGGCATGTGCTTTCCCTTCTTTTCCTTGTAAGCCCAAATGACGCTGGAACGTTTCCATCATTTGATGACCAATGGTTTCGATGGGATTGAACGCATTCATCGCATCTTGTGAGATGAAGCCAATTCGGTTGCCTCGCCACTGCTCAGCTGTCTGAGTTGTCAATGTTTCGCCGTCAAACATGATCGCTCCCTCCACTTCTAGCGAAGAAGGAATCAAGCCAATTAACGCTTTTGCGACGGTTGATTTTCCGCTTCCACTTTCTCCAATAACAGCTAAACAACGTTGTTGCTGTAGAGAGAACGTTATGTTCGCCACTAAATCCTTTTGCTGCACTGGATCATGTACGGACAGATTTTTTACGTCGATGAAAGGCAAATGGTCTCCCTCCCTTTTGATTGTTATGATGCATGGCAGGGGTCGTGGCCTGCTGAAGGCTGTCTCCTAAAAAGTTCAGCGCCATGACTACAAATAAGATGGCAAGTCCAGGCGCAAGCATATGGGCTGGATGTGTCACCATGACATTCTTCGCTTCGTTGAGCATCATCCCCCATTCCGGTGTAGGTGCGCTCACGCCTAACCCAAGAAAAGACAGAGCAGATATATTTAAGATGACCCAGCCCGCATCAAGTGTCGCAAAGACAGCAATTTCTCCTGAAATGCGAGGAAATAAATGCTTCCTCAGTATGTAAAATGGGGAGCCGCCAGACACTTTTACATACTGAACAGATGGTTCATTCGCATACTGCAGAACGGACGAACGAATCATTCTTGTATACCAGGCCCATTTCGCTAGGACATTCGCCAAAATAATATTGAATAATCCAGGCCCCAGTATCCCCACAACAGCTAGAATCATTACTTCTGCTGGGAAGGAGAGCATGACATCACACAGTCTCATCAACACGCCATCCACTTTTCCTCGG
Source organism: Bacillus sp. MZGC1 (assembly GCF_002998605.1). NCBI lineage: Bacteria > Bacillati > Bacillota > Bacilli > Caryophanales > Bacillaceae > Bacillus > Bacillus sp. MZGC1. Next base: position 608,535 of record NZ_PVRE01000001.1, on the reverse strand, counting down.
AAGAAGCCCGCCATGAGTCCAAGTGTGCTGCCAATGAGCATCGTGATACACATCGTCAGCATGGCCGCAAGCATCGTAGTCCGAATGCCATATAAAAGCCGTGACAATACGCATCTCCCGAGCTGATCCGTTCCGAGCGGATAAGTCAGGCTGATGCCGGCATATTTTTGAAGAATGTTCGTTTCTGTTGGATCATGTGGTGCTAACACTGGTGCAAGCAGTCCTGCTAAAGCGACAAGTACTAACAGCCAGATAGAAACAACCGCCATACGGTCTTTTCTTAATTGATGCCATCCTATCATCATTCTCAGACCTCCTTTCGCAACTGCGGATTCATGGTCATTTGCACAACATCAGCCATGAGGTTACACACAACAAAAAGGAACCCCATCACAAATAAATAGGCTTGAATCATAGGGAAATCGGCATGAAAAATAGCTGTTACACACAACCGGCCAACCCCTGGCCAAGCAAAAAGATTTTCAATAATAACTGTGCCAGCAATGAGTTTTGGGATAGACATGCCAAGTGCTGTCACAGCTAATTGAAGTGCATGTCTCATCACTTTCAGTTGAACAGCCCGTTCCTTTAAACCGCGAGCTCTTGCATAAAAAACAAAGGGCTCGTGCTGAAATTTCAGGATTTGATTGCGGATCAGTCTCACATAGGTTGATAAGTACCCAAGTGATAGTGTGACAGCTGGTAGAAGAATTGATTTGAATCCTTCCATTCCACTCGTATTGACCCAATTGAATTTGACAGAAAAAAGCCAAATAAACAAAATCCCTAACCAAAAACTAGGCATTGAAGCAGCGATAAACACAAAGGCTCTCAGTACTCGGTCCACCCATGTATGAGCAGCATATGCACAGATCACTCCGAATAACAAACTCAATACAATGATGAAAAAGAGCGCTGCTCCCGCAAGCTGCAATGTGGCAGGCAGCGCCTCCATGATGAGATCAAAAACTGGCTCTTGTGTAACATAACTCCTGCCAAAATCACCTGTTAATCCATCTTTAAGCCATGTGGCATATCTTATAAGAAATGGCTGATCTAAGCCTAGCTCCTGCCGCATCGATTCAATCATGTCTTCTGTTGGAGTGACTTGATTCACCCGCAAAGCGACCTCAGCTGGATCACTTGCCCGCATCGTCAGCAGTACAAAAGCAAAGAAGGTGATGAAGATCATGAGTGGGAAAAGCAGTAATATTCGTTTTAAGAGATAGCGTGTCATCTTTCTGCCTCCGCTTTATGAAGAAAAATACATACGGTCAAAGGGAATTTCATACTGTGACACATGAAAACCTATGCCTTTCAGGCGCTTATTATAAACAGCCTTTGTCACAGAATAAGAAATTGGGATGTAGACATTTTCATTATGGATATACGTCAAGATGTCTCGATACATTTGTTTCCGCTTTTGCTCATCTGGTTCTACCAATACTTTCGTAATCGTCTCGTCCAGCCACTTTTTCTTCTTCAATCCTAACTGGGCTTGATAATCAGCATGCGATGCTACGCGGAACGAAGAAACATAGGTTTGTGGATCATAAGGAAGTCCCCACGATAGCGAGTACATCAGATCGAATTTCCCTGTTTTTTGGCGATCTAAAAACGCCTGTTTTTCTTCTCCTCTAATATCCAGCTTGATCCCCACTTGCTTGAAATCTTGTTGAATGGATTCACTTATCGTTCTTTCACCTGCATTATCGGAATTATAGTAAATGGCGACACTCAGCCTTTTGCCATTTTGATAGCGGTAGCCGTCTTCTTTCAGCTTCCAGCCTGCCTCATCCAGTAATGCCTCTGCTTTCTCTTTTTGATAGGTTTTCTTTTTCAGCGGGATATCTGCGTAAGGAACGGACGGGGCAAGCAGCGTATGTGCCACCTGTTCCGTTCCATTTAAAATGCCTTTTGTGATCATCTCTTTTTGAATGGCATATTGAAACGCTTCTCTGACTTTCGGATCTTTTGTCATTGGCTGGTTTGAATTGATGACGATCGATCTTGAACCAACAGGAGGACTCACGGTCACACCGTATTGACCTGCTTCCTTTAAAGCCTGGAATGAGTCTCCGTCGATCATGTCGCCATCTGCTCCAAATAAGAGATCAATCTCTCCTTTTTGCAGGGCAAGTAAAATCGTTTGGTGATCCGGCATGACTTTCCACTTTACTGTTGAAATGTTTGGCTTTTTCCCCCAGTAGTGGTCATTCGCTTTAAAAACGGCATATTGATTTTTTTTATGTTCCTTTAGCACATAAGGACCTGTGCCTGCATAGCTTTGAACTCCTTTTGCTGTCGTTCCATCAATGAAGCTTTTTGGAGAAATAAAACGGAAGGGGCGTGTTAAGCCCAGTTCTTCTAACGTAGGGTAATAAGGCTCTTTTAACGTAAGAACAAATGTATCGTCATCCACCGCCTTTGTGGATTTGATTTCGGATACGAGATTAAGCCAAGCGTTCTTTTCAATATTTTTAACGACAGCGTCCATGTTCATTTTCACTGCCTTTGCATTAAAAGGCTCGCCATCTGAAAAAGTCACGCCTTTTCGAAGGTGAAAGGTGTAGGTCCTTCCATCTTTTGAAATATCCCAGCTCTTCGCTAAGGCAGGCTGAACGCCTTTCTCTGTATTGACGACAAGCGATTCAAACACCATATTTTGAGCGGCCATCTCTCCACCATATAAATGGGGATTGATGTCCCTTATATCTTTTGTACTTGCATACACCAGTTCATCTTCTTCTCTGTCATTCATGCTGGAAGATGCTTTATTATCAGAGCATGATGCCAATAAAAAACATGCCATGACTGAAAACAGCATCAAGGTGTATGTTACATAGGATTGCTTTTTCTTTATGTAAACAGGCTGATCACTCATATGTACTTCCCCCAAATTTATATTATCGTAATCATTACGATTATTAATCGAAATGATTACGAATTGAATAATATCATACAGAAATGGGGAATACAATCTCTTTTTTTATCAAAAAAACAGACTCACGATTGAGTCTGTTTCGTTTGCAACAATTGATCGATCACCCGCAATGCTTTTTCTGTTCCACCTGCTGTTTGGAAGCTTTCTTCAATTTTTTCAATCCCAGCACGGTACGTGTCACTTCCCAGAACAGATTCCACCGTTTCTCTTAGCTGCTTTGCTGTCAGCTGATCTTTATCAAGTGCACGGGCAGCAGATAGCTCTGTCAGTCTTTGTGCGACCATCGGCTGATCTTTGTCGACCGGAATGACGACCATCGGAACGTGATAATGAATGCCTTCATTGACACTGTTCATTCCGCCATGGGTCACAAACACATCTGTCAGCTCAAGCACTTCAAGCTGCGGTACATAAGGTTCTATCAGAAAATGAGAAGGCGCCTCTTTCAAGAGAGACCGATCCACTTTTTCACCTGTTGCGAGCACCACTTTTCCGTCAAAGTCGGCAAAGGCATCAATACACATATTAAAAAATGCTTCTGTATCCCCAAGTACGGTGCCCATCGAAATAAAGACGACTTTTTCTTGCTCAAGTGCTTCCAGCGGGAAATCATGCTGATCTGCCCTTTTTAGAAAGCTCGGTCCAATGAAAACAAACGAGTCGTTCACTGCATCGACAGACGGCTGAAAATATTCACTTGTATACACGATATTGAGCTCTCCGCGGTTTTTCATGAATTGCATCAAACGCGTTGGCAGAACGCCAAAACGCTCTTGTATGTTTTCTAACAGATGATCGGCTTTCTCATCCTTTCTGTATAGCGGTGTATCAAAATGCGCCTCTTGCAGCACAAAAGATGGGTTTGAGCCGATCCCTGGAATTTGTAAGTAATCTCGAACAAGCTCTCCTGCCCCAAACATATCAAAATAGACAAAATCAAATGAATGCTGCTGAGAAAGTGTTTCCACCACCTCTAAAATATCAAATGATGTTTGCAGCATGGCATGAAAGAACGGCTGCATGGAATCGAGATTTCCTTCATCCACATGTAATGTACGAATATAGTCTGGATGTTTATGTACGTGAGCTCCTAAGCGTTTGATTCGCTGCTCATAATGTACAGTTGTGACCGCATGTACTTCATCTCCTCGATCCGCCCATGCTTTGATGATCCCTAACATAGGGTTCACATGCCCTTCAGCTGGAAATGTAATCAATAAAATCTTCGCCACAAGAAATCCCTCCTCATTGTCAATTCTCTTCCATGTTAATCATATACAGCCAGCAGGCTCAACAAATACGCCTGTAAAGGGAAGAAATGAGTCTTATGACCAGTATTTTAAGAGATGACAAGAAGAAAAAAGACAAAGCCCCATGTTATGTGCTTTGTCTTTTTTCTATTATTTTTTGAGCAGCATTTGTTTAAACGCAGCAGACTGTTTTTCAATTGAGATTGGATCCGCATAGATAAATTCATTAATTGAATAGTACAGGACATGTCCTTGTTTCACTGCTTGATTTTTCTTCCATACACCGCTGTTTGTGATATCAAGATTCGGTGCTTTTCCATCCTTTGTGGGTACAAGTAAATAGTCACCTGTATACTGGTTCATCTCTTCTAATGAAATACCAAGATAGCCTTCTTTCGGAAGAGCTTTTTCTGCCTTTTCAGGCAAGCTGAACCCATAGCCTTGATAGATGACTTCCCCGCCGCGGCCAAAGTCTGTACCAAATAAGTATACTTGCTTTGGCTGCACGTCCATAATGGAGAACGTCTTGTCATCACCAATTTTTGCTTTGACCTCTTTGCCGTCTTTCTTCAGCTGCTCGTCCATTTCTTGTATTTGTTTTTTCGCTAACGCTTCTTTTCCAAGAATCTTTCCGATTTCAATATGCATCTCTTTGAAGCTGTGTTCACTTGTCGTAAACGTGATCGTTTTGGCAATCTTTTTATACTTTTCAATCTGTTCGTTTTGGGAATATGCAATGATCAAATCAGGCTTTAGCTTGGCAATCGCCTCTACATTTTCGATCGGTACCCGCTTCACACCTGATTCATCTAAAAACGACGATTCTGGGTAAACATCTGTCATGCCAACAGGTGTCACACCTAACTTTTTAAAGTTTCCAAGCTGCGCTGTTAACACAACAACACGCTTCGGCTTGGCGGGAATGGTGATCTTTTCACCCGTTTCAGTTGTATATGTACGTGTACTTGCTGCTTGCTCTTTATTCTCTTTCTGCCCGCATGCCACTAATAATAATGCCAGCAGACTGACCAGCCAAATCATTTTTTTCACTTGTGAAACCACCTTTAATTGAGAATGATTATTAATTATAGCATAAATGGCTAGTCATAAATGAAAAATTTTAAAAGTGAATAATATATATGTGTAAACGAAAAAACCCTCTCAAAGGAGAGGGTTTCAGCGTGTAGACAAACCCTCGCATTCGGTGTCAGTCCTGTGCGCCGATGCTCACGAATGTTAAATTCGCTCCGCTTCGGTGCTCGTCCTTCCTAGACTTCAAAGGTTTTCTATCACGCTGAAAAGAAGACAAAGGGCTAAAATAAAGATCATTTTAGCCCTTTGTCAACAATCTGAAAACCCTCTCAAAGGAGAGGGTTTCATTGGGCCTTTATCGATCGTGAACAAGATCAAGTACGCGCTCGGAGGGATTCGAACCCCCGGCAGACGTGGTACCGGAAACCACCGCTCTATCCAACTGAGCTACGAGCGCACGATATGTTTTTGAACGTCAGCATATCAAATTATAAGGGAAATGCTGCAAGAAAGCAATGATTAATCATCAGTCCTGAACATGTATTTTCTTCTTTTGGATACATAGACTAAAATGATGGTTTGAAGTGGAATGAGTTTGGGGAAAATGGATAGGGGTATTTGAATTTAGGTCAGCGTTTTGTTTGACCTTTATTGACCAAAAATGTATCATTGAATTACATACTTACCTAAAAGGTGAAGGAGGAACATTATGAATTTAATACCTACAGTCATTGAGCAAACAAATCGTGGGGAAAGAGCTTACGACATTTATTCTCGTCTTTTAAAAGACCGTATTATCATGCTTGGTTCTGCGATCGATGACAATGTTGCCAACTCCATCGTGTCACAGCTGCTTTTCTTAGAAGCTGAAGATCCAGAAAAAGATATTTCTATCTACATTAACAGCCCTGGCGGTTCGATCACAGCTGGTATGGCCATTTACGATACGATGCAATTTATTAAACCAAAGGTATCAACCATTTGTATTGGTATGGCTGCATCTATGGGTGCGTTCCTGCTTGCTGCTGGTGAAAAAGGTAAGCGTTATGCCCTTCCAAACAGTGAAGTCATGATTCACCAACCACTAGGTGGTGCCCAAGGTCAAGCAACAGAAATTGAAATTGCGGCAAAACGAATCCTTTCTTTACGCGATAAACTGAACCAAGTACTTGCTGAACGTACTGGTCAGCCAATTGAAGTGATTGAGCGCGATACAGATCGTGACAACTTCAAAACAGCGGAAGAAGCACTTGAATACGGACTCATTGACAAAGTCTTGACCCGTAATTCAGAAGAACAAAAATAATATGACAAAACAAACCGTCTGCTCATTGAACAGACGGTTTTTTGTGATTCAAAAACGCTTTAAGACAACTCTGTCCATTTCTGCTGAAGAGATGGTGTTTGATAAGAAGCCATCTGCGTGATTAATTCCTCCGGTTCGCTGGAAGCATGTAACAATTGAAGGTGTGATTCATTCGAAAAACCTTCCTGTACACTAAACTTCACCATGTCAATGAGCGGATTGAAATACTCATTCACTTGATACAAGCCGATTGGCTTTTGGTGGATGCCGATTTGTGCCCAGCATAGCACCTCAAATAATTCTTCATATGTACCAAAGCCGCCTGGCATCGCAATAAATCCATCAGCCAGCTCGCTCATTTTCGCTTTTCGTTCATGCATTCCTGTTACCTCGATTAATTCTGTCAGCTCTTGATGCACAACTTCTCCTCTAAAAAGCCCCTTAGGCATGACCCCAATCACTTGCCCGCCTTGTCTTAAAACCTCATCTGCAATGGCACCCATTAATCCAATTCGTGAACCGCCGTATACAAGACGGATGTCTTGCTCTGCCATATAAGTCCCCAGCTCTACAGCCTTTTGTTTGTAGACGTCCTTCACGCCTGGATTCGAACCAGCAAACACACAAATCGTTTTCATCAGAACAGCTCCATCTCTCTCTATGATTTCTTCTCCCACTCATTCTACTATAATTAATTGTAAAAAAACAGCCGATCCATCTATATATAGTGTAAAATCAAAAGGTAAACACCATATAAGGAGATGTATAAAGAAAATGCAAACAACGGAGATGGAGAAGTGGATCAAGGATTTTTATGAAATGAGAAATTGGACAAAATACGGGCCGTTTATCCGGTTAGGCTTCCTCATGGAAGAAACGGGAGAACTCGCTCGTGCTGTTAGAGCAATAGAGATCGGACGTGACCGGCCTGATGAGCAAAGACAAAAATCATCCGAGTTGAAGAAAGAACTCGTTGAAGAAATGGGTGATGTGTTAGCGAATCTACTTATTTTAGCCAATCTCTATGATGTCACAGTAGAAGAGGTCTTCTCCTCTCATCAACAGAAACTCACAAAGCGTTTTTCAGAAGAAATAGAGCAAGTGAAAAGCACGTGACCACATTGTCACGTGCTTTTTTTCCACCTTATAACTGCTGTGGCGAGATATCATCTGTTCGTTCAAAGAAATGCTGCTTTCCAATATGATGAAAAAGACCCGTTCGACGCAAAAGCTCTTTCGGCTGCGATTGAAGTCCGACAATCATCAGCTTTCCATTATGATGCTTTAAACGATTGGAGATATTCATCAGAACCGCTTCTGCTGATGTGTCCATATAATTGACTTTATTCATGAGCAGAATGAGCGTTTTCGGCTTTGTCTGAACATGGTCCAAAATCGAATTTTCCAATGAATCTGTTGTTCCGAAAAACAGCGGCCCTTCAATGGAGTACATACTGATACCTCGCTGGTCTGTCTGTTTTTCTAAAGCAGCTGCCGTTTCCATTTGGGGAACCGCAACATTAGTATGAATGCTGGTCGTCTGGCTCATTTTTTTGATAAAAGCGATAAATGCTAAAATGAGACCTGCGGTGACGCCAATAATCAAATCACCGATGACCGTCAGCAGGAAGGTCACAACAAGTACAAGTGAATCCGCATTTTTCACTTTTACAATATTGATAAACTCTTTTTTCTCACTCATATTCCAAGCAACAAACATTAAAATCGGTGCCATCGCAGCAAGTGGAATCATCGACGCATATGGCGCAAACAGCATTAAGATGAGCAGCACGACGACGCCATGCACAACACCAGAAATCGGGCTTGCTCCACCATTTTTGATGTTTGTTGCCGTACGGGCAATCGCACCAGTCGCCGGAATTCCTCCGAATAGCGGTGCCGCCATATTGGCGATCCCTTGTCCGACAAGCTCCTTATTGCTGTCATGCTTTGAGCCTTTCATATTATCAGCAACCATAGCTGACAAGATTGACTCCACTCCGCCTAAAAGTGCAATGACAATCGCTGGAGGCAGGAGGTATATCATTTTTTCAATCGTTAATTCAGGAAAAGCGAAGCTTGGCAGCTGACGAGGAATTTCCCCATATGCCGAGCCGATCGTTTCAACTTGTCCTTGGAAAAAGAGAACAGCTAGAAACGTTGAAGCCAATAGACCTAATAGAGCACCAGGTATTTTGGGAATGTATTTTTGAGCCGCCACAATCACGATGAGCCCAATAGCGGCTGTGATGATGGCAAGACTGTTTGCGGTACCGAGATGGACCACAATTTCTCTCATATTGAGGAAAAAGCTTTCATGCTTTTCAACACCCTTTAATCCGAGGAAGTTGGCAATCTGCCCTGAAAAAATAATGACAGCAATGCCAGCAGTAAAGCCGATGATAACCGGACGAGGAATAAATTTCATGAGCTTCCCTAGTTTGAATATTCCGAATAATACAAGCATACAGCCTGCCATAAAACCGGCTATGAGTAAGTTTTCGATACCATACTGGCTGACGATACCAAATAAAATCGGAACAAACGCCCCAGTCGGCCCGCCGATCTGATACTTTGAACCACCAAACAATGAAATCAAAATGCCGGCAACGATGACTGTGTATAATCCATATTCTGGTCCGACACCAGATGCAATGGCAAAAGCCATGCCTAAAGGAATTGCCACAACGCCCACGACAAGCCCAGCGATTAAATCGCGTCTAAACTTTGATGAATCATATCCTTCAAATCTTCCATAAAAACGCATGGTATGTGTTGGCCTCCTTCAAGTATGTGTAGATGATTTAGGTATACTGCGCGTCAATCTGTTTATCTTTCACAACAACATCCAGCTTTCCCGTTGCTGGATGAATGACTAGTCCATGAACAGCCACATCACTTGGCATCAATGGATGCTCTTTGACCAATTTCACACTTCGGGACACGCTCTCTTCAACCGAATCAAAGCCTGTCAGCCACCCCTTTAAATCAACTCCTGAGTTTTTCACAATGCTCAAACATTTCTCTTCAATGCCGCGTGCTTTCGCCTTTTCAAGTAAAGGATCTGCCGCAAGACCTGCCATTCCGCATTCATGATGTCCTACAATGCATACCTCTTCTGCCTTTAGCTCATAGATGGCTAGTAGAATACTCCTCATCACACTGCCGAACGGATGAGTTACAATGGCGCCCGCATTTTTAATGATCTTGGCATCACCGTTGCGCAGCCCCATGGATTGCGGCAATAATTCCAAAAGACGTGTATCCATACAAGTTAATATGACCAGTTTCTTTTCGGGAAATTTCCCCGCTTTGTAAGGCTCATAATGTCTCTCTTGTACGAACTCTGAATTGTGCTGAAGAATCTGTTCTAATTTTGATCCCATCTTGCCATCTCCCATCTTTTTATAAGTCACGTAAGTCCCTGCCTGTCCCCCTTTTCTTTCGTGTGTTCTCAAGCATAGAGAAGAAAAATGATAGAAAAAAAAGAAAAAAATGAGAAAACGATGAGAAAAAAAGTCATCATTTTCTCTATTTTCCGCTTCAACGTAAGGGAGACGCGGTCTTCCTTTCAATCTATCGTTCTCAGATCGCCAAAAGACGATGAAATGGTTTAGTAGAAAACGACCTTCCCGTTTAATACGTTTCAAATATAATCATTTTTCTATCAAAAAATCTCGATCTATTTTCCAGTTTGTCAGATAATCTCTCAGAAAATCAGGCTTTTTCATATGTCACATCACCCATTAGCTGACTCTTATCGATGTAAAAAATGGATCAGATGGCATATGAATATACTTTTTCACTAAGAAAATGTCTCTCTTTTCCGTTATTTTAGTATATTAAATATTGAGCAGATAACCTTCAAACGTGTTCAGCCGAAATGGTTGCTTTATAATAAAAGGAGTAAGATGATCATGTGAAAGGAGCGAGTTGACAGTGAAACCACACATTTTTGTCGCCAAACCATTACCTGCTTCATTTGAGGAAATACTAAAGGAACATTGTACATACGAGGTGTGGCAATCCAAAGACCCCATTCCAAAAGATACTTTATTTCAAAAACTGCAGCATGCTGATGGTCTTTTAACGTCTGGAACGAAAATCGATCAAGAGCTATTAGATCACGCACCAAAACTCAAAGTAGTGAGCAATAACTCTGTTGGCTATGACAATTTCGATATAGAATTGATGAGGCAAAGAGGCGTAATTGGTACACACACGCCTCATACACTCGATCATACTGTTGCTGACCTTGCATTTTCACTCATTCTTTCCTCTGCGCGAAGAATTGCCGAGCTTGATCGTTTTATCCGCGAGGGGAAATGGACGAAATTTGTACAGGAAGAAGATATCTTTGGCATCGATGTCCATCATCAAACGCTTGGCATTATTGGCATGGGACGAATCGGAGAGCAAGTAGCCAAACGAGCCGCACATGGTTTTGATATGAACGTCCTGTATCATAACCGCAGCCGGAATGAAAAGGCTGAATCAGCATATGGCGCTTTATATTGCACACTTGATGACCTGCTAAAGCAAGCCGATATCATTGTGTTGATTACACCGCTGACCAATGAAACGTATCATATGATTGGAGAACGGGAATTGAAGTTAATGAAGCAAACGGCTTTATTTGTAAACATCTCACGCGGGAAAACAGTGGATGAAAAAAGCCTCATTCAAGCGCTTCAGGAGGGATGGATCAAAGGCGCAGGTCTTGATGTGTTTGAGCAGGAACCGCTTCAGGAGAATCATCCTTTCAAAGAAATGAACAATGTCACCCTTGCTCCTCACATCGGTTCTGCTACTGAAACAACACGGGATCTTATGCTGAAACGAGCCATTCATAATGTGATTCATGGAATTGATGGCAAAGCCCCTGTTGATATTGTGAAGGAGCTTGCTTCATCTTAATCGGAAAAGACGCAGGATTCGGAGCTGCGTCTTTTTATTTATTTCATCAGAAGGTTATCAGGAAAAAAGCCTCATTTTAGCAAAGAACCTGTTTCTTTACATTTCCTTCATGTTCGGGTGCTATAATATGAGGTAGACAAGCATCAAGAGGACAGCATCCGATTTCCTTAATAGGAGGATGAAGATGAAAAAAATCAGTTCGGTTTTTACTATGTTTGCTCTGATCGCTGCTATTCTGTTTTCTGGTTTTATTCCGCAGCAAGCCTATGCCGAAACACCTCTTACACAGACCGCCACAAATGAAACAGCTACTATTCAACTTACATCAGATGTTCATACCCTTGCCGTCATTAATACGTTTGATGGTGTAGCAGATTATTTAATTCGCTACAAACGACTGCCTGATAACTACATCACAAAATCACAAGCAAGTGCTCTTGGATGGGTGGCATCAAAGGGAAATCTAGCAGAGGTTGCCCCAGGTAAAAGCATCGGTGGAGATGTTTTCTCTAACCGGGAGGGACGTCTTCCTTCAGCAAGCGGCCGAACATGGCGTGAGGCAGATATCAACTACGTCTCTGGCTTCCGAAATGCTGACCGCCTCGTGTATTCAAGTGACTGGCTCATTTACAAAACAACAGACCATTATGCAACTTTCACACGTATTCGATAATCAATCAAAAAAACAGCCCCATTTGACCTAGGGCTGTTTTTTTGATGCTGCTTACGGCAAAAGAGTTTTCACGTATTCCTCAAAAGGCAGTGGCAGCGGTTTTTTCGACACTTCTTCATGTTCATGTGTGGTGACATGATCCTCGGTGACGACTACACGTCCTGTTGGTGTGAGCTTTGACGCAAGCGGTCTTTTGTTAAAAGGAGAGGCTTCATTTTCATAAATCTCATGTCTCATTTGGACCAAAGTAGGCTCGCTCACCTCTTCCAATGTGAAAGCATAGCCTGTTTCAGCGCCTTCCCCCTTATCTAATTGGAGCAGATGCGTTCCTTTTTCGGTTTCCTCTTCTTTGACTCGAAACCGAATAGACGCTCCTTCCACCCATTCTTCTGTAAAAGGTACAGGCTGAAGAGGTAAATTCACACCAAATCCCGCATCAATAAGGAAGCGTTCGTTGTGATGGTTCAACGTCATGGCTACGTGCGTGCCATCAATTGCCCATGTGCACGCTTCTTTGTTATACACGGTCCCTTGAACGAGCTGTACAGCAAGCCCTGCCTCTTTTAACACATAATATAAGAGAGGATTGAGATCGTAGCAAAGACCTCCTCTTTCTCCTTCAAGAAGATGCTGCTTCAACCCCTCTTGATTCAAGGCATAGGATTGTTTGTTCAGCACAGATCTATTTTCAAATGGAAAGGTGTAGGCCATCTTTTTTAATAATACAGGCAGGTCATCAAAGGTGATGGACTGGCCTTCGTATCCGATCTTCTGTAAAAATGCTGATTGCATCATATTCATTCCCTTCTAAAAAAACTGAGTCTGTGAAGAGACTCAGTTTTCTTGATTGATAAAATCCGTTAACGCATCAATGGCTTCTTGTTCATCCGCACCATCTGCTATCAGTGTGACAGTGACCCCAGAGCTGATCGCAAGGCTCATGAGACCCATAATGCTCTTCGCATTGACTTTTTTTCCGTCCTTCTCTAGAAAAATTTCAGCCCCAAAGCGATTGGCTTCTTGTACGAACAAAGCAGCGGGACGTGCCTGCAAGCCTGTTTTTAACTGGATGGTGACCGTTTTTTCCACCATATGATCTGCCTCCCTTTTTCATTCTCCTATTTGAGTGTAACAGCTTGTCCGTTTCGTAATTGTTCTGCAATTTGATCTAGCTTTCTTAAGCGGTGGTTAATGCCTGATTTGCTGATCTTGCCGCTTTCCACCATTTCTCCCAGTTCCTTTAGCGTGACCTCTTGATAGTCGACTCGCAGTTTTGCAATTTCACGCAGCTTATCCGGCAGGGCATCAAGTCCAATTTTTTCATCAATGAATTGAATGTTCTCGACCTGGCGCAGTGATGCACCAATCGTTTTATTTAAGTTTGCTGTTTCACAATTGACGAGCCGGTTCACGGAATTTCGCATATCACGGACGATCCGAACGTCTTCGAAGCGAAGAAGTGAATTATGCGCACCTACAACGCTTAAGAATTCGGTAATTTTTTCGGCTTCTTTCATATACGTGATGTATCCTTTTTTACGCTCAAGTGTTTTACTGTTGAGTTGAAATTGATTCATCAGCTCACAAAGGGCATCATTGTGTTCTTTATATAGTGAAAAAATCTCAAGGTGATAGGAAGACGTTTCTGGATTATTCACAGAACCGCCTGCTAAAAAAGCACCTCTCATATAGGAGCGCTTGCAGCATCTTTTCTTTACAAGCTCTTCTGAAATATTGCGCTCAAATACAAATTGCTCACCTAATATTTTCAAATCCTCTAAAATGGTTTTCGCTCGTTCTACCAGTCTGACAATATACACATTATTCTTTTTTAATCTCATTTTCTTACGAACGAGCAGCTCGACTGTGACATCATATTTCTTTTTCAGCAGCGTATAAATCCGTCTTGCGATGGCTGCGTTCTCTGTCTGTATATCTAGAATTAATTTTCGATTAGAGAAAGATAATGAACCGTTCATACGGATGAGGGCAGAAAGCTCTGCTTTTGTGCAGCAGTCCTTCACGTCCAGATTAGTCAGCTCTTTTTTTGTTTCGGATGCAAATGACATCCTTGCCACCCCCATTCCTATTTTTTCTTATGCAGCAGGTCGACAAGCAGCGAGGCTACTTTCAGCGTGTCGTGACGAATCACATGCTGGTCATATGTAATGATTTCCCCAGGGATGACTTCCAGTCCCATTGCCTTGAGTACATCTGTGTCGAACTGTACAGGCTGTGCCTGTTCTTCTGCATATTTTGCTTTGATCTCTTCTGGAATTTCTTTATTGTTCACAAAAATGGTATCGATAAATGGACGAACCATATGATCATTTAATGCCTGCACATGATCAGCTGCACTGTAGGAAAGCGTTTCCCCTGGCTGCGTCATGACATTGCAAATATACACTTTTTTCGCCTTCGAGCGAATCACTTCTTCGCCAATATGCGGTACAAGCAAGTTTGGCAGGATACTCGTATACAAGCTGCCTGGCCCAATCACGATCAAATCAGCTTCACGAATGACTTGAATCGATTCTGGGAGCGGTTCAATCGTATCGGGTGTGAGGAACACTCGTTTAATTCGCTCACCGTAGGTTGGGATTTTTGATTCTCCTGTCACCACTTGCCCGTTTTCTAATTCAGCATGAAGTACAACACTTGAATTCGCTGCTGGCAAGACTTTTCCTCTCACATTTAAGACCTTGCTCATTTCTGTGACGGCATGAAAAAAATCACCGGTTATATTTGTCATGGCCGCAAGAATGAGGTTGCCAAGAGAGTGGCCTGTTAAGTCATTCCCTTTGTTAAAACGGTGCTGAAATAAGTCTTCTACAAGCGGTTCAACATCAGAGAGAGCTGCAAGGACATTTCGAATATCGCCTGGAGGCGGAATATTCAAATCATGCCGCAGTCTGCCTGAGCTGCCTCCGTCATCAGCAACCGTTACAATAGCGGTAATGTCCACTGGCTTTGTTTTTAGCCCTCTGAGCAAAACAGATAAGCCAGTGCCCCCACCAAGAATGACCACCTTTGGAAGTGTCGTCATCTATTTTCTGCTTCTCTTTTCAATGTCCCGGTGAGTGACATGAGTGTAGTAGTCATTTTTAAAATACTCCGATAAGTAGTTAGCTAGCGTCACTGATCGGTGCTGTCCGCCTGTACAGCCAATAGCGATCACAAGCTGACTTTTTCCTTCTCGTTTATAGGACGGAAGCATAAAGCTGAGAAGGTCAATTAATTTCTCTGTGAATTTTTGTGTCTCGCTCCATTTCATTACATAAGAGCGCACTTCTTCATCGTTTCCAGTCTGTGGACGCATGCTCTCAATATAGTAAGGATTCGGCAGAAATCTCACATCAAATACAAGATCAGCATCAATCGGCAGACCGTATTTAAAACCGAAGGACATCACATTCACTGTAAACACCTGCCCTTGGTTCGTGGCAAAGTGCGCGACAATTTTTTCTCGAAGCTGTTTTGGTTTTAAATCCGATGTATCAAAAATCATTTGAGCCCGGCCTTTTAACTCTTCTAACAGGTCGCGTTCCATTGCGATTCCTTCGAGGGGCAAACCTGTTGTCGCAAGGGGATGCGAACGTCTCGTTTCTTTGTATCTTGAGACAAGCACCTTATCGTTTGAATCTAGAAATAATATTCTTGGTGTGATCCAGCCAAGATCACTCATTTCATCTAAAGCTGCAATTAAGCTGTCAAAGAATTCTCGTCCGCGTAAATCCATCACAAGGGCGACCTTGCTCATCTTAGAATTCGATTCCTTCATGAGCTCTAGGAACTTCGGTAAAAGTGATGGCGGCAAGTTATCTACACAGAAGTAACCTAAGTCTTCAAAGCTTTGAATGGCAACAGTTTTCCCCGCACCTGACATTCCTGTAATAATCACAAGCTGAATATCTTCTTGTTTGTTCGTATTCATGCCTGCTTCCTCTCCTTCTTTATGAAAACGGTTCATGTATTAGTCTCCTTGAGGATCTAACCGATAAGCAATCAATTCAAAATCAGGTGTATACGTAAAAGTACCGTGCAGAAGTCCTTTTCCCTTTAGCATGAAATCAAGAATATGGGAATCTCCTGGAGCCATCGGTAAATGAGGCACATCTTTTACTTCATGCCACTTTAAAATGCCTTCCTCTGACTCTGTCACGTTTTTTCCAGTAAATGAATCTGCCATAAAGGTGAACATCATCCACTCTTGAACGATTTGATCGCCTTCTTTTATGATAAAGGTAAAAACACCTTTTAACTGAGGATTTAAAATATAAATTCCTGTTTCTTCTCTATACTCTCGAACGACTGAATCCTTGACCGATTCTCCGCTTTCCATTTTGCCGCCCGGCGCTACCCACCAGCCCCGTCTTGGCTTTTGCAGCAAGAGAACTTGATCTTCGTGATGCAGCACACAATTGGTTACTCGTTGCATCAGCTGTCACCTACTCTTTTATGTCTTTAACTTATTATACAGGTTCATCCTGACTCCCACAATGAACATGCCCTTTCTTCACCGAAAACAGACCGGATTTCGTCTGAAAGAGGTGGCGGGCAATTTCTCTACTCTTTATTTTACAGCATCTAATGGTTCTCCATGCGTCATTTGTGAACATCTCATGAATTTCTGATTTTAAGCAAAAAAAAGGACACGGATTCTCATCCGTGCCAAACATGTATTCCTTATAAAAGGGGGTCAATTACTAGTTTTATCATAACGGATAATTATTTCACCCGTGTTACATTCCAGTTAAAAGCCCATGACGCTATATTAAGGATTTACGACAGCCATTTATTTCGCTGCTTTCAGCTTTTCAGCAAGCTCTTCTACATAATGCTGTGCGCTTTGTGCGGCAATACTTCCGTCACCTGTTGCTGTCACAATTTGACGTAGTGTTTTTTCACGAATGTCACCAGCGGCGAAAATGCCTTCCACTCTTGTTTCCATTCTTTCGTTTGTCTCGATATATCCTTCTTCATTTGTAATGCCGAGATTTTCAAATGGTTTAGATAGTGGGAGCATCCCGATATAGATAAAGACGCCGTCTGTTTTAAAGTCTTCTTCTTCACCAGTCACCGTATCAATCAAGGTCACACTGCCGACTTTACCGTTTTCTTCATTAATTTGTTTAACGGTTTTGTTCCACATGAAGTCGATTTTTTCATTATCAAAAGCACGCGCTTGTAAAATGCTTTGTGCACGAAGTTTATCGCGTCTATGAACGATCGTTACTTTTGACGCAAAGCGTGTGAGGTATACACCCTCTTCTACCGCAGAGTCTCCGCCGCCAATGACCACGAGCTCTTTGTTTTTAAAGAAAGCACCGTCACATACTGCACAGTAAGAGACGCCCCGGCCGCCAAGTTCTTTTTCACCTGGTGCACCGATTTTTTTGTATTCAGCACCTGCCGCAATAATGACAGAGCGTCCTTTGTATTCTTTTGAACCGGCTTTGACGATTTTGTACTCTTCACCGTCTACGATTTCTTTGATATCGCCATATGCATACTCAGCACCGAATTTCTTCGCATGCTCAAACATTTTATTTGAAAGTTCTGGCCCTAAAATGCTTTCAAAGCCAGGATAGTTCTCGACATCTTCCGTATTTGCCATTTGACCGCCTGGAATCCCTCTTTCAATCATCAATGTTGAAAGATTTCCCCGTGATGTATAAACAGCGGCTGTCATTCCGGCAGGTCCCGCTCCAATGATGATCGTATCGTAAATTTTTTCTTCTGACACAACTGTCACTCCCTCTTCAATTGCTGCTAGCATTTCTTATTAGAATGCCCTTGGGTGATGCTTCCATTCATGACAGAGAGCATCAATTCCACTCTTACTTTTATTCCTTACCCATATCCTATTAAATCTGCGGATAATAAGCGAATCATTTGCTCATATCTTCAAAAAAAGAAAAAGCTTCCTTAAACTGCTGTTTAAGGAAGCCTGTTTACGGTTATATAGTAAGTAACGATTTATTCAACGACTCTTCTCACAACGCCATTGAATGCTTTTTTCCAGTAAACATTGCTCATAGAGTCAACTGAAACACCGCGAGAGCTGTTATCGTTCAAGAATGTACCGTTTCCTAAGTAAATACCAACGTGTCCATTTACTTTATACGTATCAAAGAACACAAGGTCTCCGCGTTTCATGTCAGATGCACTTACAGCTCTTCCTTTACCTACAAGCGTATCTGTTGTTGTACCGCCAACTGGTCCAAGGTTGATGCCTGCTGATGCGAATGCCCAGCGAACGAATGAAGAACAGTCAAAACGACGTGCATCAATATCGGCTTGTGATCTGCCGCCGCCCCATTTATACGGAGATTGTCCAACGATGGTAGAACCTGTGCTGATTGCCCCTTCGATTCCGCCTACGTTACTGCTGACAGGTGATCCACCGCCAGAAGATGGCTTCTTACTTGGTGAACTGCTGTTGTTATTATTATTTGAAGATCCACTGTTACTGTTATTTGAAGACGGGCTGCTGTCGTTAGTTGAGCTGTTGTCTTCCGCTTGAACACTCGCTTGACGCTGCTGTTGTCTTTGTGCTTTTTCTTCTTTTGCTTTTTGAGCTGCTTCTCTCGCTTCTTTTTCAGCTTGTTTTTGAGCAGCGATTGTTGCGTCTTTTTCAGATGCAATGCTGTTAGCCTCACTGTTTAACTCGCTGATTTCAGAAGATGCACTTCCCTTTTGCTTTTTCACTTGCTTGAATAGCTTGTCTTTTTCATCAAGCTGTTTATTCAAGTCTGTTTGAAGCGTTTCAAGCTTTGCAAGTGTCTTTTGAACATCTTCAAGCTTTGTGTTTAATTCGTTTTCAGACTTTTGAAGCTCAGCTTTGTCTTTTTCTTGCTCTTTAATGATTTCGCTGTCTGCGTTGATGAGTGTAGATACTGCACCTGCACGGCTGATGAAATCGCTAAAGCTTTTCGCTCCTAGTAATACATCTATGTATTTCGTAGAACCGCCGCTTTCTTGAAGCGCACGTACACGCTTTTTCAAGAACTTGTTTCTATCTTCAATACGTTTTTCAGTATCAGCAATTTCTTGTTTCAGTGCTTTGATTTCTTTTTTTGTTTTTTCATTTTCTTTTTGTTTTTCTTCGATTTGATCACTTGTTTTTAAAGCTTTCTCGTCAATTTCTTTTAGCTTTAGTGCAAGTGCCTCTTGTTTTGCTTCAAGCTTTGAAAGCTCATCTTTTTTCTTTTGAAGGTTTTTGTTGACCTCAGATTGCTTGTTGTCCAGCTCTTGTTTCTTTTGTTCAAAGTTCTGTGCGTTTGCTTCATGAGTAAATGGGATAAATAAACCGCTCGCTCCGATGACCGAAGCTAAACCGAAAGTAATAAACTTTTTCACGAATAGTTCCTCCTTTGACAATTTCCAAGCGACATGAGAAAGCAGCAAATTCTCTGCGGCCAATCTGTGCTATCTATGTCTTTCTTCCTGATTGATCAGTCAGATGTTGACCAGATTGTTTCTATCACTAGGTGTTTCATTATGTATAGTAAAATATCTAAATATATGTCTTTGTTTTAATCCACGATTTTCATTATACATGAGACATCGACAAAATGAGCTAATATTTTTATTACATTTATGTTTCAAAAACATGTCGTGATTGTCATACTTCGCCAAATCCTTGCAAATCCCACCTTTTTATCCAAGAAAAAAGCATGACCTTTTCGGCCATGCTGCAATCTGCTGAATCTATTTACCTATTTAATCAATTAACGTACAAATGACTTGTTCATATTTAGACAGTGTTTGAACGCTGATCTGAAAAGAGGCTGCAATCTCTTTTTTGCTCACAGCTGATTCTTCTTGCTCCTTCATCCATAAATAATAAGATGCTGCTGCCCATGCAGGCGCATTTTTCTTATCTACGCCAGAAGCACGTGCCTGCTGAATAATATGGAATAACCAAAAATAAGGCATATGGCTGTCAGGCTGAACTGCTTCTTCCAAGCTGAATGCCGCCTGTTTTGCGAAAACCGCATCTTCTGAAAACGACCGTTCTTCCATTTCATCTTCGTATAAGAGCAGTTCGATGAATTGCTGTTCGAAGGCTGTTTTCGCTGCGTGTGCATCAAGGACAGATTGAAGAACGTCACGTTCCCCTTTTTGTTTGCTCACATAGTACGCAGTCAGCCGCTCCTCAATGGAGACCATTGGCTCAGTCTCCTCGGGTTTATCCTGCCACGGCTTGATTTCATCTGCATCGATATCTTCTTCGACCATCTTATTCCAAACCGTTTGTGCAAGCGTTTTGTGGCCTGTATAATAAGCTGCGCTTGCGAGCCAGTATAAAAATGTACTATCTCCCTGAAAGCCTGTTTTGTACAAAGAATAAAGCCATTTAAAGGCCCATTCAAATTCTCCAACTAGGGCAAATGTTGCGCCAAGCTTATAACGCTGTTCACTTAATATTGGATACACGTGCGTTAATTGCTTCGCTAACGTATTGACCTTTTCTTCTTCTTTTTCATAATGATAGAAGACAAGCTGGTTGCAAAGGGCATGCAGATTACCCGGATTTTCATGAAGAACCCGGTTCAACATCTCTTTCGCCTGATGGATTTGACCAGAATAAAAATAGGCCAAAGCGAGATTATTATACGCTGACCAAAATTCTGGATACTCAACAATCATCTGTTCCAGCATTTCAATGGCTTCATCAAGCCTGCCGCTTTCTAGCAAGTGATTCGCTTGATCCTGCTTGACAATCAGGTCATCCTGATCGTAAGGAAAATCTTCGTCCTCTTCGTCGCTCATATCGAGCAGGTCGAGGAGATCGTCATTTTCATCTGCAAATTCCCCGTTCTCTTCCAATGAAGCATAGGCAGTAGCTGACTTATATGCCTCTTGAAAGAGTCCTAGATTCGCATAATTATTGGCTTTAAAATAGTGACACTCAGACATGTTTTCATCGATATGTTCAAGTATGAAATCAAGCAGTTCATTTGATTGTTGGTAATGACCCATTTCAGTATAAATAATGGCAAGCTGTGATAGCATTTCTACATTTTCAGGCTCAAGTACGATAGCCCGCTGTATCAGCTTACTCGCTTTAGATAGATTTCTTTCTCTATAAGCTTTTAGACCTTTATGAAAAAAGTAATGCCCATCTTGGAATAGCTGGACGACTTGTGTGTGATTATTTTGAGAAGTGTATTTACTCACCGATACCCTCCATTTCGAACAGTGTACCGTGTGTAGTATAACATACTTCACGAGTCGTCACATAGAACAAAAGAAAAGGAAGGATTTGTTTTTCACTCAAAAACAAAAAGCCAGAGGTGCCCCCGGCTTTTCACTCACCTTGATGACGCTTTTTTAATACTTTTAATACCTCATCAAGCGGCAATTGCTGTTCACGTAATAACACAAGCAGATGATACAGGAGATCGGCTGTTTCCCATTTCAATTCTTCTTGATCCCGGTTTTTCGCTGCAATGATGACCTCTGATGCTTCTTCCCCTACCTTTTTTAGGATTTTATCGACCCCTTTTTCAAATAGATAGGTTGTATAAGCGCCTTCTGGCATTTCTGTCTGACGTTTTGCAATCACCTGTTCAAGTTCATTTAAAATCGCAAAACGATCCTGCTCTTCCGTTTGAAGCTTCACGCCTTCTTCCGAAAAGCAGCTATAGCTGCCAGTATGGCAGGCTGGTCCACTTGGTGTGACAAGAACAAGCAGAGCATCTTTGTCACAGTCATATCGAATGGATGTGACTCGCTGAGTATGTCCAGATGTGGCGCCTTTGTGCCAAAGCTCGTTTCTCGACCGGCTGTAAAACCATGTTTCCCCTGTCTCCAGTGTTTTTTCATAGGATTCTTGATTCATATACGCCAATGTCAATACTTCCTTACTTTGAGCATCCTGTACAATTGCAGGTATCAGGCCTGCCTCATTAAAGGATAATTCGTTTGCCTGTTTCATCTGACCTTCACCCCGTGTTCTCTCAAGTATGTTTTTACCTCTTGAATTGAAGTCTCTTTATAATGGAAAATGGAGGCTGCTAATGCTGCATCAGCTTCTCCTTTTGTAAATGCCTCCAGCATATGCTGGGCATTGCCAGCGCCTCCCGAGGCAATGACAGGCACGGTGACGGCTTCTGACACAAGCTTTGTTAATCGATGATCAAAGCCTGTTTTCTCACCGTCGGCATCCATACTTGTCAGTAAAATCTCTCCTGCTCCCCTCAGCACGGCTTCTTTTGCCCAATCGCTGACCTCTATATCCGTTTGACGGCGCCCTCCGTGTGTGTAGACCATGTACTCTTTTTTCTCTTCATCGTACTTTGCATCTATTGCGACGACGATGCACTGGGAACCAAAGAAATCGGCGCCTTCTGAAATCAGTTCTGGTCTTAACACTGCCGCTGTGTTCACAGATACTTTGTCTGCACCCGCTCTTAATATGCGCTTCATGTCATCAAGGTGGTTAATCCCGCCGCCTACCGTAAAAGGGATGGCAAGAGTGGACGCCACTTGCTTGACCACATCCACCATCGTTTTCCGGCCTTCATGAGAGGCAGAAATATCAAGAAAGACGAGTTCATCCGCCCCTTCCTCATCATACATCTGCGCTAATTCTACCGGATCACCAGCATCCTTTAAGCCGAGGAATTGCACCCCTTTGACCACACGCCCTTCCTTCACATCGAGACATGGAATGATTCGTTTTGTCATCATACGCGGTCAAGCCCTTCAATTGCTTCAGCTAAAGTAAACCGCTTCGTGTAAAGGGCCTTTCCAATGATCGCACCAGAAACACCTGACTGTTTTTGTGCTGACAGCTTTTGAAGATCAGCTAGCGCGCTTACACCACCTGAAGCAATGACTTGTTTGCCGGTAGCTTCCGCTAAGCGAACTGTACTTTCCACATTGGGGCCAGACAGCATGCCATCCATTTGAATATCCGTGAAAATAAAGACCTCCGCGCCTTCCTTTGCCAATTCTTTGCCGAGTTCCTCCGCCTTCACTTTCGACGTTTCAAGCCACCCCTCAGTCGATACAAAGCCATTTCGCGCATCGATCCCAATCGCTATTTTCTCCCCATATTGCGCAAGCATTTTTTTCACAAAGGCGGGATTAGAAACAGCGGAGCTGCCAAGGATGACTCTAGCTACACCATTGTTTATATAAAAGGCAACGTCTTCTTCAGTCCGAATGCCGCCGCCAATTTGTACATTCACATCTAAGGATGAAGCAATCGCCAGTACATGCTCATGATTGACGCGATTCCCTGCTTTCGCACCATCTAGGTCAACAACATGAATCCACTTTGCTCCTTCATTTGCAAACCGCGCAGCCATATCAAGCGGCGAATCTCCATAAATGGTTTCTTGATCATAATCTCCTTGCACAAGCCGTACACATTTGCCATCTCTCATATCAATCGCTGGATACAATGTAAATTCACTCATTTGTTCACCCTCTGTTCGTTTGCTAATTGAATAAATTGTTTGAGCAGCGCCATTCCCGTTGTACTGCTTTTTTCAGGGTGAAACTGTGCGCCAAGCACATTCCCCTTGCCGACAACTGCTGGTACTTGAACGCCATAATCCGCACTTGCTAATTGCTCTTTTGGATTCATATCACTTACATAATAAGAGTGAACAAAGTACGCAAATCCTTCCGGTACACCATCAAACAATGGGGAGGGCTGATGAAATGTGAGCTCATTCCACCCCATATGAGGCACCTTCAGCCTTTGCCCATCCTGGTCGCGATCCTTTAAAAGAACGACACGCCCTTTTAACAGCCCCAAACCTTTCGTACGTCCTGCCTCTTCACTTTCTTCAAATAACAGCTGCATCCCGAGACAAATACCAAATAGCAGCTTTCCTTCCTGCACAACTTGGTGGATAAACTCTTCAAGTCCTGTCTGTTTTAACAGCTGCATCGCATCACGAAACGAACCGACCCCAGGCAAAATATAAGCATCTGCCTTTTTGAGCTCCTCCACATCAGAGGAGACGATATAACTGGCACCTGCTCGTTCCAGTGCTTTTGATACGCTGAACAAATTTCCCATTCCGTAATCAATGACTCCGATCATTAGAGCATCCCCTTTGTCGAAGGAATCCCTTTCACACGTGGATCAATGGTTGTTGCCTCATCTAGGGCACGTGCCATCGCTTTAAAAATGGCTTCAATTATATGGTGCGTATTGGTTCCGTAGTGAACAATCACATGAAGATTTATACGAGCTTCTAGCGCAAACTTCCAAAGAAACTCATGCACGAGCTCTGTATCAAAGGTACCGACCTTTTGACTTGGAAAGGCCGCTCTCATTTCCAAATGAGGGCGATTGCTTAAGTCGACCACGACCTGGGCAAGCGTTTCATCCATCGGAACAAAGCTGGAGCCATACCGCTTAATTCCCTTTTTATCACCTAACGCTTCCTTAAACATTTGCCCAAGCACGATGCCGATATCTTCTGTTGTGTGGTGATCATCAACATCCGTATCTCCTTTCGCATCGACGGTCAAATTAAAGTGTCCATGCTTCGTAAATAAATCAAGCATGTGTGTCATAAAAGGGACATCTGTTTGAATATCTGCTTTTCCTTCCCCATCAATCTCTAACGCTAACGAAATATTCGTTTCATTTGTTTGTCTCGCTGTTTCCGCCTGTCTCATGACGATTCCTCCCGCTTTCTCGATTCAATCGACCTTGCATGCGCTTCGAGCCCTTCTAATCTGGCAAAAGCCGCAATGCTATCCCTGTGTGTCTCAAAGGCTTCTTGACTATATGAAATAATGCTCGTTTTCTTTTGAAAATCAGTCACACCAAGCGGGCTGGAGAATCTAGCTGTTCCGTTGGTTGGCAGCACGTGATTTGGTCCTGCAAAATAATCTCCCACCGGCTCAGGGCTATAACGCCCTAAAAAAATCGCCCCTGCATGCTTGATTTGACCAAGAAGTGATTCTGGATATGCTGTCAGCACTTCTAAATGCTCTGGCGCTAACTGGTTGACGACGTCTACTGCACGATCCATGGAATCTGTCACGTATATACGGCCATGATTTTGTATGGATTGTGCGGCGATTGATTTTCTTGGCAAGGTGTCTAGCTGCGCTTGCACCTCAGCCTGCACGTTTTCAGCAAGTGTCTTAGACGGTGTCACCAAAACACTAGATGCCAGCGCATCATGTTCTGCCTGCGAAAGTAAATCAGCCGCTACCTCATGTGCCGATGCCGTATCGTCTGCTAGAACCGCAATTTCACTTGGACCGGCAATCATATCAATGTCTACCAGGCCAAATACTTCCCGCTTTGCCAGGGCTACATATATGTTGCCTGGACCTGTGATTTTATCAACAGACTGGATGCTTTCTGTTCCATAGGCAAGTGCCGCAATCGCCTGCGCACCGCCCATTTTATACATCTCAGAAATACCGAGCTCCTTTGCAGCAACGAGTACAGCATCTGAAAGATGCCCATCTTTCCCTGGGGGTGTCACAAGGACAATTCGCTCAACACCAGCGACTAGCGCCGGAATCACATTCATTAAAACAGATGATGGATAAGCAGCTGTTCCGCCGGGGACATACACACCGACTGCATCGAGCGGTGTCACCTTTTGTCCGAGCATCGAGCCATCCTGCTGGTGATAAAACCAAGAGGATGTCAGCTGACGCTCATGGTATGTGCGAATATGACGGATAGCCGTTTGAATCACCTGAATCATGGCTGGGTCCATGCGTGCGGAGGCTTTTGTCATTTCCTCCTCTGTGACAAGCGGATCTTCAAGCAGCACTCCATCAAATTGCTTTGTAAAAGACTGTACCGCTTGATCACCATTTAGCCTCACTTCTTGTATAATCCGCTGAACAGCCAGGCGCTGCTCTTCCGTACCTGTATCTAAAGTCCGCTTGAGTGAGAGTGTCTCTGTCTCACCTTCTTGTATGTAGGTGATGTTCATGATGTTTCCTCCCCTTCAATGATTCTTGCAAGGCGCTGCGCCATTTCATCGATCACCGCATCCTTCATCCGATAGCTCACAGGATTGACAATAAACCGTGACGTAATATCACAAATATGCTCCGTTTCAACAAGTCCATTTTCCTTGAGTGTTTGACCTGTAGAGACAATGTCAACAATACGATCGGCGAGTCCGATGAGCGGTGCTAATTCAATTGAACCATTCAGCTTAATGATCTCCACCTGCTCCCCTTGTTCTCTAAAATAGGAAGATGCGACATTTGGGTACTTTGTTGCCACACGCGGCGCGACACCGCCCCAGCTGGCTCCCGGTAATCCGGCAACCGCTAAATGGCATTTGCTGATGTTTAAATCGAGCACTTCGTACACATCACGAGCTTCTTCGAGCATAACATCCTTCCCTGCAATGCCAACATCTGCTACACCGTGCTCTACATAAGTCGTCACATCCATTGGCTTCGCTAAAATAAAGCGGAGGTTTTCTTCCGGTACATCAATGATTAACTTTCTTGAATCCTCGAATTCCTCTGGCAGCTGATATCCCGCCTGTCTTAACAACCCAGCTGCTTCTTCAAATATCCGGCCCTTTGGCATCGCCATCGTCAACACTTTACCCATTTGACTCTCCCTTTCTAGCGCCGATAAAATAAGTCACCTGCTCAAATGCCTTGGTCATCGCGTCAATATTTTCAATCCCTGCTAAGTCTTGCAGGACGATCTTTCTCCCTTTTGACCGCTCCTTTTCTGCAAAAGCAAAAGCCTCCAGCCGTTGTTCTTTACTAAAAATCACTGCCTCCTGCGGCTCATTGATTTCTTTTGCATCAAGCGCTTCAAGCAGACGGTCTAATCGAAGTCCGAATCCTGTAGCTGGTGCAGGTGCATCAAAATGAGCCAGCAATTGGTCATATCTGCCGCCACTTCCGATGACTGACCCAACATGATCTGCAAATACTTCAAACAAAATGCCCGTGTAGTAGCTCATATGACTCACCATGCTTAAATCTAAACGGATATATTCTGTACAGCCATAATCTTCAAGTGTTTCCCAAAGCGATTTTAACTGTGTGAGCACCTCTTTTCCCTCTTGTGAAACGACGATTTCCTTTGCCCGCTCTGTGACTTCCTGGCCGCCTCTTAACTCTAAAAGCTGTAACAGCCTCGTTTTATCGATGGAGGAGAGTGACAATTGCTTCACATGCTGGCGGTATCCTACATAATTCTTTTCATATAAGAATCGGCGGAGGACGTTTGCACGCTCTGTATTTCCCAATACATCTACAAATAACGTCTCTGCTAAAGCGACATGCCCGATCGCGATTTTGAAGGAATTTAGCCCGGCATTTTTTAATGCAAATACGACAAGCGCGATCACTTCAGCATCTGCACTAATCGACCCATCACCAATCAACTCAATTCCGACCTGCTCAAATTCTGATGGCCTTCCGCCTTCTCTTTCCTGCGCCCGGAACACATTGGCCGCATACCCAACGCGAAGCGGATACGCCTGTTCATGAAGCTTTGAAGCCGCCACTCTCGCAATAGGTCCCGTCATATCAGGTCTGAGTACAAGGGTTTGCCCGTTCTGATCTAAAAGCTTAAAGAGCTGTGTATCTGTAATCGCCGATTGAACACCGACTGTATCGTAAAATTCAAGCGTTGGTGTCTCCATCAAACGATAACCCCAGCCATTCATGACCTCTGTTAATGAATGTCTCACTTTTTTCTTCGTCTCATACAATCCTGGTAATGAATCCCGCATACCATATGGTTTCTCAAACATAAACATGCTCTTCTGCACCTCCAACACATTAAAACAAAAAATTCCGAATCCTTTAGTTCGCTAATATGATAATATGCTAACAAAATAAAGTAATTAAATCAATCATTTTTATTTTCTCTCTATTTTCATGAAAAATTTGTGGAATTATTACATTCAAGTGACACCTGTCCCTTTTCTGCATGTTTGATAAAAGAACGTGATATAATACTTAAAAATATTGAATAACACAGGAGATTACAGTGAAGTTCATCCAGACATTAATCTTAACTTTGTTGTGCGCATGCCTTGTTTATTTCGGCTTTATATACGTGACACAAATCGACCAAGTCAAGAAGGCAGCTTCACCACACGAAGCAGCCAAAGAAAAAGAAAACGATACGGCACTCGCAGCTGAAGAAACACGATCAACGAAAAAAACAGACAACACATATTCTTCTTTAAAAGGAAGCAAAAAAGCCATGGACGTCATCCTCTACAATCAAATGGATGCCCCAAAGCTTTATAATGGATGCGAAGTCACAAGCTTAGCGATGCTTCTTCATTACAGCGGCTATGAGCAAGTGACAAAAGACGCATTGGCAAATGAAATCAAACGTGTTCCGCTCAATTATGAAAATGGCTTAAAAGGAGACCCGCATGACGGGTTTGTAGGCGATATGGAGAATGGACCAGGTCTTGGTGTTTACCATGAACCTATTTATCAGCTTGCGAAAAAATATGCGGGCGCTCAAGTCGTCGATTTAAGTGGAAAACCTGTCAAAAAGGCCATCTATCAATCACTTGAAAAAGGGTATCCTGTTTGGGTAATTACCACATCCACCTTTGACAAAATAGATAACATCGAAACATGGAATACACCAAATGGCAAAATAGATGTGAGCTTTAATATGCATAGCGTGGTCATCACGGGCTATGACAAGGAACATGTCTACCTAAATAACCCATACGGTGAAAAGAATCAAAAAGTCGATCGCAATCAGTTTGAGGATTCTTGGGAACAGATGGGCCGGCAGGCGATTATCATTAAAGCGTAGAACACCTTTCTCATTGAAAACATGAAAAAACATCCTCTAGCCGTATAGAGGATGTTTTTTTCATGATGATCTTTCTAGTATTTCCTTCAGGCGGTCTTCAAGCTTTGCAGCTGTCATTACTCCTCCGCCTACAATGAAGTATTCAACCTTTTTTTAGTAAAAATGAGAGATAATTCTTGATCGTTAGACTTCTCACTCATCGTTTTTAGCGGCAGTGAAACGACTTATTCTGCTTCAGATACAACGGTAAAACGTTCTCCAACATGGGCAGCCTGCTCAATTTCATCGACAAGGGCAATGGCGTAGTCGGCATAGCTCACATAGCTGTCACCTTTAGAATTGACAATCAGCTGGTCTTTCCCTTTCACATAAGAACCTGTGCGTTTGCCTTCTGGGTCAAAGAATGCAGCAGGGCTGAGGAAAGTCCATTTTAATCCTTCGGTCTGTTGAAGATCTTTTAGGTTTTCACCTTGCTGTGAAGCAGTCGCCACATACTCCTTTGGAAATTCTGGTGTATCAACAAGTCTTGTTGTTTGAGCCTCATCAACAAATAGACTGCCTGCTCCGCCCACAACGATTAAACGCGTATCGGGTACCTCTTTCAAAATATCAATAAGCTTTTTCCCAGCCTCTACGTGAAGGTGCTCTTGTCCAGCAGGTGCACCAAATGCATTGACGATGACATCAAAGCCTTTGATGTCTTCTGCTTGTAAATGAAACACATCCTTCTCGATAACAGCTACGGATGAATCTGTCACCTTTTGTGCATCTCGAACGATGGCTGTCACTTCATGTCCTCTAGATTGAGCCTCTTTTACAATTTCCTGTCCTGCTTTACCTGTAGCGCCAATAATACCAATCTTCATATGAATTCCTCCTGTAAAATGATTTTATTTAATAAATAAAGGTGTAACAATTATAGTTACAACAGAGGTAAAAAAAATTGAATAATCATCCAATTTTTTTGATTAACAAATGCGTTAGTTCACTTAATTTGATCTCAGCAAGCACTTGCTCCATCGCACTTTGAGCGCGGCACAAGATTAACTCAAGCACAGCCTGAATATTTGCACCGATCGGACAGTCAGGATTTGGGCTTTCATGGATTTGAAACAACTCTCCCTCATCCACGACTTCAACCGCTTTATACACATCAAGCAGCGTGATGTCGTCTTCACTGCGGTTCAACTGAGAACCACCTTTGCCAAGACTCGTTGAGATTAGGCCTGCTTTTTTTAATTTACTCATAATGCGGCGGATGACCACTGGGTTTGTATTCACACTTCCCGCGATATCCTCCGATGTCTGTAATGATCCTTTTTCAAGTGATAGCAAGGCCAGAATATGGACAGCGACAGTGAATCTGCTGCTGATTTTCATGTTTTCTCACCTCTGTTGTAATCATTATAGTTACACCATAACATATTGTCAACAAAAAAGTCTGCCGAGCTACTCAGCAGACGTAGATTGACGTGCTTTCATTTCTTCTTTCGTATAAATCATGCGCATTGGATTTCCTCCAACAAATGAGCCCGCTGGAACATCCTTATGAACAAGTGTACCAGCCGATACGATCGCCCCATCCCCAATGGTTACACCAGGTAAAATGGTTGAATTGGCTCCAATTAAGACTTCATCACCAATATAGACTTCCCCAAGTCTGTATTCTTTAATCAAATACTCATGGGACAAGATGGTCGTGTTATAGCCAATCACACTATTTCGACCGACCGTGATTTTCTCAGGAAACATGAGATCCACCATGACCATTAAGGCAAACGCTGTATCCTCGCCGACCTTCATACGAAGAAAGGTTCGGTATATCCAATTTTTCATTCCCATAAAAGGCGTGTACCGTGCTATTTGAATGAAAATAAAGTTTTTC
The DNA here is from genome assembly GCF_002998605.1 of Bacillus sp. MZGC1. NCBI lineage: Bacteria > Bacillati > Bacillota > Bacilli > Caryophanales > Bacillaceae > Bacillus > Bacillus sp. MZGC1. The sequence goes on along the minus strand of NZ_PVRE01000001.1, from coordinate 577,754 downwards.
ACCACTTTGAAAAAGGGAACCGTCCGATAGACTTGTCGTAACGAATTGACCCCTTTTACAGAATAACGATCTGTTTTTCTCAACTCAATCAGCTCCAACAATCGCCAGGAGATCACTCATTTTCTTCAGCATGAAATCAGGGCGATACTTTAAAAGGGCCTCTTCTCCCTTAATCGTCCAAGCAACACCTGCTGTTTTTGTCCCTGCCGCTTGACCAGACAAAATATCGTGATAATTATCGCCGACCATCACCGCTTCATGCGGATCACTGCCAAGCTTGGATAATGCCAGCTGGACAGGTTCTGGATGCGGCTTCTCATTTTGGACATCATCGAGCGTCACAATCACCTCAAAGAATGGCTCTAAACCTGTCAGCTTCAAACCCATTAAAACCGTATCACGTATTTTTGTTGTGACTATCCCAAGTTTAAATCCTTGATCCTGCAGGACTTTCAATGTATCTAAAACAGTCTCATATTCAGTCACAAGCAGATCATGCTGTTGATGATTAAACGTTCGATACATCTGAATCATATCATCCGTTAGCTCAGGGTCCATCGCAGAGAATGTATCAAACAATGATGGACCAATGAAATGAAGGATCTCTTCACGGCTGTACTGACCAGGATAATAATGATCAAGCGTATGTTGAAATGAAGCAATAATTAATTCATTCGTATTGATTAATGTGCCATCTAAATCAAATAGCACGGTGTTAATAGTTGATTCGTTCATATGGCTTCCTTTCTAACAGCTGCAAGCTCCCGCTTCCGCCAAATATAGCTAATGGCAGCTGTTAATAAAATAGCAGATATCAGACGGATGACAAGAAGCGGCCACACAGGAATCCCAAGTGGAATAAATATCAGCGTATCTTCGACCACTGCATGGCAGGCAACAAGGAAAATGAAAGCAAGGGTTAAATCCTTTTTACTCACGCCGTCCTCTTCCACTGCCTTCATCATCACGCCGGCTCCGTATGCCAGACCGATGGTTAATCCAGCTACCATTGTCATCGACGTATTTTCTTTCATTCCAAGCATTCTCGTAAATGGAGACAGCCACTTAGACAGCGTATGGAGCCATCCTAAATCTCTCATGAATTGAATGATGATCATGAGAGGGATGACGATACAGGCGAGCTGGACCACACCGAGTACGGCTTTTTGTAAAGCGAGAAGGACAATCATGTACCAGCTGGAAGGCACATCAGCCGGCTGAGCTGCCGTCAGCAGTCCATATTGTGCCGGCTCCTGGCCTCCCTGCCAAACGAGATGAATGACAATAGCCGAAATAACAGCAAGGCTGATTCTGACCAGCAAAATGATAGACACTCTGAGTCCAACCTTTGCTGCCACTGTCGATTCGATGATCAGGTTATGGCAAAAGGACAGCATCACGGCCAAAATGAACACTTCCTTCACAGGAAGATCTAGTGTCAGAATGGCGGCTATGCCCGCATACAAGTTCAGCACATTTCCTAATACAAGCGGAATGGCCGCTTCTCCTGAAAGACCAAACAACCCCATAAATGGCCGTATGAATTGTATGATCCAATTCATAACAGGCGTATGCTGCAAGATACTGACGAGAATGGTAACCGGAAAGATGACTTTTCCAAGTGTCCAAGTTGTCGATAGCCCTGCTTTTAAGCCGCTTTTCCATGTCTCTCCCATCTCTTCTGATCCCCCCCTGCTTAATTCGATGAGTTGTTCTCTTTATAAGGAATCGATGCGTATCCTTTCATTCTTCTAAAGATCATCAGCAGAACAGCCACTGCAAAAATGGCAATCGAAATCATTTGAGCGATTCGTAGATGTTCTGTCAGCATCAAGCTGTCCGTTCTCATCCCTTCAATGAAGAAACGACCGATTGAATACCAGATTAAATAAGACAAGAAGATTTCGCCTCTGCGCAGCGATGTTCTGCGTAATAAAATCAAGATCACAACACCGGCAAGATTCCATAATGATTCGTATAAGAACGTTGGGTGATAATAGGTCCCATCAATATACATTTGATTAATGATAAACTCTGGCAGATGCAAATTCTCTAAAAAGGCTCTTGAAACAGCCTCACCATGCGCTTCCTGGTTAATAAAGTTCCCCCAGCGACCAATTGCCTGCGCTAGTAAAATACTAGGTGCTGCTACATCGGCTATTTTCCAGAAGGACACCTTTTTCACTTTTGTAAAGACGATCGCTGTCAGCACAGCACCTATCAGCCCGCCATGAATAGCAATTCCGCCATTCCAAATCTTAATGATTTCATTTGGATGCTGCTGATAGTAATCCCATTCGAAGGATACATAATAAATTCGTGCACAAATAATGGCTATTGGAATCGCAAATAAGATTAAGTCAATAAACGTATCTTTATTGATTCCTCTCTTCTCACATTCTCTCAGTGCGAGCCAGAGTCCCAGCAAGGCTCCGACCCCAATGATCACACCATACCAATGAACCGAAATAGGTCCGAGCTGAAAAGCAATCGGATCAATTGGCTGAATCGCTTCGTTCATATAGACAACTCCTATTCATCCTGGCCATTGTCTTCAATGACATCGGCAAGTTTACTTGTAAATTGTTCCGCCGCATTATGTCCCATGCGTTTTAACCTGAAGTTCATCGCAGCCACCTCAATGATGACCGCTAAGTTTCGTCCTGGCCGGACAGGGATGGTCAGCTTCGGTACATCTGTATCGATGATTCGCATCTTCTCTTCTTCAAGTCCTAAACGATCGTACTGTTTGCCTTGTTCCCAAAGCTCAAGGTTCATCACAATCGTAATTCTCTTATAGCTTCTGACAGCACCGGCTCCAAATAAGGTCATCACATTAATGATGCCTAGTCCACGGATTTCTAAAAGATGTTCAATCAGCTCTGGTGCGCTTCCAACTAACGTATCCTGATCCTCTTGACGGATTTCCACGCAATCATCTGCGACCAGCCTGTGTCCTCTCTTCACTAATTCTAAGGCTGTTTCACTTTTTCCTACTCCGCTTTTTCCAATTAACAATACACCTACACCATATACATCTACGAGCACGCCATGAATGGCGGTCGTTGGTGCAAGCTTACTTTCTAAAAAGTTGGTCAACCGACTCGAAAGTCTTGTCGTTTTTAGGCTTGATCGTAACACAGGGACGCCATTTTCATTTGAAGCTTCAATTAATTCCTTCGGCACTTCACGATCTCGTGACAAAATAATTGCAGGGGTAATATCTGTACAAAGAGACATCATTCTCTGCTTTCGTTCGCGTTCTGGGAGTTGTTCAAAAAAAGAAAGCTCTGTTTTCCCTAAAAGTTGAACTCTTTCTTTTGGGTAATATGTAAAATAACCAGCCATTTCAATACCTGGTCTGGAAAGATCACTGATTGTAATGGGACGATTAATCCCTTCTTCCCCACTTACCAGTTCAAGATGAAATTGTTCCATTATGTCCTTCGTACGAACTTTCGGCACGCTTCTTCCTCCTTTTATCACAGGCGATTCAGAAATACAGCTCTATTTTATCACTTTCAATGATGATCCCAAAACAGTATTTTATCCTGATCCTGTTTCATCTGTTTCACTGGTATAGACAACTATACTTAAAAAGGGTAAACTAAGTCAAAGACAATGACTAAAGGGGGCACAATCATGAGCAGCTCTTTATTGCTCTCCAATATTCATATTGTGACAAAGACTGAAATGATTGCAAACGGTTTTGTCGGTTTACGCGACGGCAAGATTGACTATATTTCAACATCACCACCGACAGGAAATTATGAAAAAGTATATATTTCCCGGGAAAACTTTTATTTACTTCCCGGAATGATTGATATTCACATCCATGGCGGATATGGAGCAGACATGATGGATGCGACATCAGAAGCCATGAATACACTCGCTGACTACTTACCGTCAGAAGGAACGACAAGTTTTTTAGCAACAACCATCACTCAAAACCATCATGAGATTGAGCAAGCACTTAAAAATGTCGCTCAGTGGAAACATTATAATGAAGAACAAGCAGGAGTTCAGGCACAATGTTTAGGTATCCATCTTGAAGGTCCTTTTATTTCTAAAGATAAAGCAGGGGCACAGCCTGTTCAATGGATAAAGCAACCCGATCTCCCTCTTTTTGAAAAATGGCTGGATGCTTCTCAACAGCTTATTCGAATTGTCACGTTTGCACCTGAGGAAGACCCTGACTTTGCTTTTCTTTCTCTGTTGCAAGAAAAAAACATCATTCCTTCTATTGGACATACGAATGCCCATCATGACATGATTGAATTAGCAGCTAATCATGGTGCACGCCATGTCACGCATCTTTATAATGCACTGAGTTCATTTCAGCATCGTGAACCAAACGCTGTTGGGGCTGCTCTTACGAACGAGAATCTTCATACTGAGCTGATTACAGATGGGATTCACTCCCATCCACTTTCCATCAAGCTTGCATATTTGGCAAAAGGAAGTGATCGTTTGATCATGATTACAGATTCGATGCGCGCAAAAGGACTCGGGAATGGGACGTACGAATTTGGCGGTCAAACAGTCACAGTCAGCGGCGAAAAAGCATTACTCTCAGATGGTACACTTGCAGGATCGATCCTGAGAATGAAAGATGGCGTCAAACGGATGAAACAGATTACACATTGTGAATGGACAGAGATAGCGAAGATGACCTCAACCAATGCAGCCATTCAGCTAGGACTTGACCAGCAGCTCGGTTCTATCGAAGTTGGAAAACAAGCAGACCTTGTGATTTGGGATCAATCTGGCGAACTAATGATGACGATCTGCCGTGGACAAATCGTCTTTGAGAAAAAGGAGGCCAACCACTAATGAAGATCATCGAATTTGAAGATAAAGAACAATTAGGAAAAGAAGCAGCAGCCCTTATCGCACGCACAATCGCTTCTAAACCAGATGCAGTACTTGGCCTAGCAACGGGCGGTACACCTCTTGATACATATCAAGAGTTAATTCACCTTCATCAAGCACACCAATTGTCTTTCAAACAAACAAAAACAGTCAACTTAGATGAATATGCAGGACTTGATCCAGATCATGAAAATAGTTATATGACCTACATGAAACGTCATTTATTTGATCATATTGATCTCCCTCAGGATCAGTATTTCCTTCCAAATGGCGCTGCACCTGATTTAGAAAAAGAATGCTTAAGATATGATCAGCTCATTCAAGATATAGGCGGCATCGACCTTCAGCTTCTTGGAATCGGTCAAAATGGACATATCGGTTTTAACGAGCCCGGTACCCCATTTAACTCAAAGACTCATGTCGTGCAACTAGATGAAAACACCCGGGAGGCCAATGCAAGATACTTTTCTTCTATTGATAAGGTGCCTACACATGCCATTACCATGGGCATTGCAAGCATTCTTTCAAGTAAAAAGATTCTCCTTCTTGCATCAGGAAAATCAAAAGCGAAAGTGATACAATATTTAGAACAGACTGAGATACATCCAGACTTCCCAGCATCTGCTCTGAAACTTCATGAAGATGTGACAATTTTGATTGATCGAGAAGCTGGTTCACTACGCTAAAGCTAAACACGAGAGGATTTTCACATGTTTATTGATAAGCAGTCACCTATTCCGATGTACCATCAGATTATGGAGAACTTGAAAAAACAGATTGAGGATGGAACATTAGCACCTGATACACTCATTCCTTCTGAAAGAGAATATGCCGAACGCTTTGATATAAGTCGAATGACTGTCAGACAAGCCTTATCGAACCTTGTGAACGAAGGATATTTGTATCGACAAAAAGGAAAAGGCACCTTTGTTAGCCGAAAAAAGTTTGAACAGCCGCTTCAAGGCTTAACAAGCTTTACAGAGGATATGCGCCAGCGTGGGCTTAAAGCTTCAAGCCAGCTGATTGACTTCAAAAAAACCGTATGTCCAGAGCACTTACTGCCTGTCTTACAACTGTCAAATAGCGATGCTATCTTTGAACTCAAACGGATACGCCTTGCAAATGATGAACCGATGGCGATTGAAACGAGCTATATCCCTGAAGCATTTGCAGGAGATTTAACAAAGGAACATTTAACTGGCTCTATATATGAATATATAGAGACTCAAACAGGCCTTGCAATTGCTCATGCAAAACAAGAGCTTGAAGCGAATGTAGCTTCAAAGGAAGAAGCACACGTGCTGTCTATTTCAACAGGCGATCCCGTGCTCTCAATCGCAAGAACGACTTATTTTCAGAATGACATTCCGTTTGAGTATGTTCTCTCCGTGTATAGAGGGGATCGTTACAAGCTCATTCATACAATGGAAAGATAAACAGTGCCCTCATAAAAGGAGGAGCACTGTTTTTTATTTCCTAAGAAATGTTGCTTCACGATCATCTTTTGTATGAATTTTCCATATAGGCGAAATTGCTTTTCCTTGAAAACGATCTTTTGCTACAGTGTACCAATAATAGTCTTCATTTGGCCTTAAGCCTTTCCACTCAAAGCTTGCTTTTTTGCCGCTTTTTACACCGCGTGCCTCTCCTATCAGGACATTTGTGTAGACATTAAGTTCAAAATAATTGGTTTTAACAGATTTCATTTTCGGCGTCAAATCCACATCAATTGAAAATTCATCCTGATCTCCATACGTTTTAGGATCATAGAAATGCTCTTGATTCATATAAGGTGAGTACGTCGTAAAATGAAGCTGGTTTTTTTCTTGATCGGCTGTTATCAGCCTCATAAACCCTTGTCCACCTTCAGGTCCTGACTGATAATCAGCGAGTATTTGATATACTTTCCGGTCTACTTTGCCATCCTGGTCATCGTCAAGCTCATCTACTTTCCTGCTTGCTCCGTGATAATGGCCGCTAAATACTGCCACAATATTGGGATGGCGTTTCACCACCTGATGGAAGATGAGGTCGCCAATCGGGCTGCGGTTGCCACTCACCAACAAATACTCATGGAAATTTAAAATGACGATGCGATCTGGATGCTCAGAAATCACAAGGTTTAACCAATCAATTTCATCTTGCTTAATCCCCCAGCCCATGTATACCATCATATAATCATTGCCACCGGCAGAGATGAGATCATAATGACCTCGATTGTTTTGATAGGATTCACCATAGTAAGGTTTATTTGCAAAGCGTTTCTCCCCGAAATATTTCCCATATTCCGCATATAAGCCGTCCTTATGTCGAACATCATGATTTCCTGCTAAAACACCGTAAGGAATCTGATGCTCATCTAACACACGCATAAACGTATCGGCACGATGCCATTGTTTATCCTTTGAATCATCCACAATGTCACCTGTATGGAACACATATTGAATGTTTAACTTCTCCCTCTGGTCTCGGATCCACTCGACCATTTGTTTAAAGATATGAGGATAGCTCTTTGCATAATATTGTGTGTCAGACATCCAAACCATCTTATATGGCTTTTGCGCTTTGCTGATTTCATCCTGTACAAGCAAATCAAACGTATGATTCTTCATGTACTGTCTTACTGACAGCAGTCCTTTCAGGTAAAATTCTTTTTGATCTTTAGCAAAATGATGAGTGATTTTATCCCACTTTTCTTGCTGATGATTCCATGCATACATGGTCACCTTTCTCCCTGACAATGAACTCCCTTTCCACATCGCTTCGACGACATCCTTTTCACGTACATCTTGATGAACCTTGATTTGAAAACGATGATAGGGAAAACGATGTAAATCCTTCGTTTCAACTGACTTACCATCAGCAAATGCAATGCGATTCCTTTCTTGATTAGAAAAGATCATTTCTCCTTTTTCGTTAAAGCTTTTTGGCGGTTCTGTCTCCGCTGCATATTTCAAAATCTTCATTGATGGATGCAGCGATGTATATTGGTAGGCACGGTAAAAGGAGTAATCCAGCTTATCATTCGTTGGATCCTTGGTGAGCACAGTTTGCTTAGACGATTTCATTTTCGTCTTATCTGCTACTCGTTCTGGTGTCTCAGGGTGTTCATGTACCGTTTTGAATTCTTTTTTCAACGTCGACATGTTCCCTGCGGCATCTTTTGCTTTAATTGTCAATGTGTGCTCACCCGGGTTTAATTCGCTAGAGGACGTCTGATATGGCAAGGAAATTGGCTTGCCATTTACATATGCCTTCATCTCCTCTATGTCACTCCAACGATCCGTAACCTTTGCTTTTAACGTAAAGGCACCTTTATATGGATCCTTTGTTTGAACGTTGGTCTTGATTTTCGGACCTGTGTTATCGACATTCACATGTACAGATGCATGCTCGTCTGAGGTTTTGGCCTCAATCAAATGTGGCCCCTCTTTCAGCCTTCTTGTGTCCCACTTCATATAGGTTGAAACATAAGCTTCTTTTGGAATTTCAAATTGAAATATTCTTACCTTTTTGGCGTTACCGCTGTCTCCCATTTTCCATTCTTTTTGCGGCTTTGCATTGATTGGAGGAATTTGTGTTCCATTCGACAGGATCATCCGGACGTTTTTTAATTCAAAATCATCGTGATTCTCTCCAGGCAGCCGATCTACTGGAGAAGACTTCGTTCCAGCATGGAAGGAGATCGTTTGGGGACCTGCTTTTTTCATCTCTGCTTCTGGTATTGGCATTGTATAGGTACGATACACTTTTGTCGAATCATCAAAAATAGAAAGTAAGTGCTTACCTATGGACACACCATTTTTAAAATATAAATTTGTCCCTTTGACATCAAATGCGATATATGGATCTGCTTCAAGGACAGAAAATACTTGCTGATTCCGCTTTCCATCTATCAATAATTCAATGCTTTTTTTCCGATCAGACGTTGCCTTTAATGGAAATAATCCTGAAACCGTATCTCCTTCTTCTACATTGAATCGAAGGCCGTGGGCTTTGCTAACCTGCTCCACATCAATCATTTTTTTCATCGTCATTGCTGTATTTTCGCCGTCTGACGCTTCAAGCTGATATTCCAATTGTTCTTTACCAATCAACTCGGGTGAGTAAATAATATGATGAAATAACCGGTCGTTATGATCTTTTTGAAGCAGTATTTCCTTGAAATCATCTTTCCGATTTGTTCGATAGCGAAGCTTGACGGTTTTGACGGCCTGATCATCCTGTACATCCGCTTTAATCTCTATGCTTTCAGTTGGTTTCACTGGTTTCCTCACTGTCATATCTTCAATCACAGGTTTATGGATATCTTGAGAAATTTCTTTTTTCTCAGATGGAATTTGTGCTTTTAGCACTTTTCCAGGCGTAGGCTCTTCTTCAATTTTCGAGATCAGCTTCATTTGCGAAGTACCGTCCATTGGATATTTAAACAGCAAAGATTTATGCTCACTAAACCATGATGGCTTCAAACGAAATGCTGCTGAAGAAATCTCCTCCCCTATATTTGTTGTGATTGAAACAAGACGAGATTTAGAGTTGGACAGCCCTTTGCTCTCGATGACAGATACATGCTCTCTCTCTTTTAATTGACTTTTGTACATGGCATTGAAGTCCGCTACAGTTAAATGCTCCTGCCCTTTTTTCCTCAGCCAGAAAACATAAGGTTTTCCAGGTGAAATGGTGACTGGATTTGCGTGAAAGGAATACACATCATCCATTTCAGTTCCTTGTGCAGGATTGCGGTAGCGAAGTTGATAATGTTTAAGAGAGATTGGCTCATGTGTCGTGTTATACACCTCGATAAATTCAAAGGCATCTTTGCCTTTGCGATTCTTTGAATTGACAACAATTTCCGAGATGACTAAGTCCGGAATGCGAGAAAGATCCTCTTCAAATCCATTTAAGTGGACAGAATGTTCTGCCGTTTTGATCACGGACTTTTGCGTAAGAAACTCTGTATAGTAACGAACGGTTGAATTCCATAATTGATCTGGCGGAATTTTCGCTGTAAATTCTGGCTTCATACCTGGTAACCGTTCCATTGGGATCAAACGGTACCCTAGTTCATCACTTTGTTTATAGTACAAGTTCGCAGACAAAATTTGTTCCGGATCCGTAATAGACGCACGAAACTGGAGATCACGGCTTTTTTCCCCTAGAACTGGACGGACATCCACATGAAATCGATCAAAGATAAAAGGAGAAAAAGGCTTGTCCGGTATATTGACTTGTGTTTGAATAAAAGGCCCTGCTGAAGCAGGCTGATTGAAACAAAAAAGAATGATAAAAAAACATAAAAGCATGATTTGTCTGCTCACGTTCACCATCGTGCACCGCCTCCTTCGGATATTGTGTCTCCTGAAGGAAGTTTTTATGACAGATGAAACGGAGAAACGATACAAAATGGTACAAAAAAACCGTTAGCTTTTTTTCGCTAACGGCTCCACAATTCCTTTTTGTATCAACAGATGGAAAATGGATAAAATGACAGCCATCCAAATGGCCGTTCCAAACCCATCAATGTTAAAACTATCACCCATAAAGCTCGATGTCATCATCAATGTGATGGCATTAATCACAAACAAGAACAATCCTAGTGAAAGGACGGTTACTGGAAGCGTTAAAATGATCAAAAACGGCTTCACTAAAATATTGAGCAAGGATAAAATGATACTTGCGACAATGGCTGCCCCAAACCCTTCAATATATACGCTTCCGAGCCCTGGCAGAATGCCTGAATCAAAATATCCAGCAATGACGATTAAAAGTAATGCATTTACTAAAATACTGACGATCCATCTAAGCATTTAGTTAGTGCCTTCTTCCGGAACAACAAAATACCAGATGAAGTAGACCAGGAAGATAGGCATAAATGCTGTCAAAAATCCGATGATGACCGTTAAAATGCGAAGCAGGGATGCATCGACACTTAAGTATTCGGCAAGTCCACCAACAACACCCGCTATTTTTTTATCTGTTGCTGAACGATAAAGCTTCTTCATGTAGAATCACTCCTTGTCTGATTGGTGCTTTACTTGAATTGAACCTGTTTTTGTTTCTGCAAAAATGGATATACTGTTCACTGCCTGTTGATTGGCTTTGATCATTTTCTCTTTTTGTAATGTTTCATTTTTCTCTTTAATCATCTCTGCATCAAGCAAATCATGAGAAATAGACCCAAGATTGCTTTTCAGTTCAGCGGTCACTGCACACGTACGCGGGATCTGGACGTCCACACTGCCTGTTGTCGTTTTCGCATAAATGGAACGGCACTTTTCATCCGACAGCTGAACAGCAATGTTTCCGTTAAAGCTTTGGGCATCAATTGATTCACTTTTCCCGCGCAGGTCAATGAGCCCATTGATGGTTTCTACTTCAATCATACCACACTCGTGATCCGCCAGTTTAATTTGTCCGTTTGCTGTTTCAATTCCGACCTTTTCTGCCTGTAACGAGGCAAAAGAGACAACACCATTGGTGGTTTTCGCAGCAAGTTCTTTTGTCTTTAGCTTTTCCCCGCGAATCGGACCATTAAACAGTTTAACCTTGATTTTATCGTATTGGATACGAGGTACATATAAAGTGACATTGACTTTCATCGTCTTCTTTTCGGTCCGTATAAAAAATTTATCCCCTTCCAGGCCGCAGTCCAATTGATTGAGAAATTGCTGTCTTGCCTGCTCTCCGTCCTCTGCACGGTAGATTTTCGCATGGCACTCTGCACGAATATCCCCATCGTCCCAAGGCATCACATTGAGACTGCCGTTCGCCAATTGAATATCTAAATGAGAGAGCGTGGCGTCTTTAAACTGAAAAATGTGCTCAACGTCGACCGACTGTCCAAAGTTTAAATCAAGATCTACGTCTTTCACCTTTTTCACCGCAGAATCTAACCAGCCAAACAGCTTTGCACCAAGATTTTCAGTACCAGTTCCTTTGCTCTCTGTGCCAGCTTTTTCTTCATGAAAGGTGTGATCAGCTATAGACTTTTCTAATGAAACAGACTGACTTTCTTCTAGTTTTTCAAGCAGCGTAATCGCTTCTTTTGCCGATAATGTCCCGTCTTCTACTAATTTTAAAATGCGTTCTTTTTCATTCATACAAAGCCCTCCTACGATTTGATGGATTGAAGTACTTTAATACCTTGAATGATATTCCAAATGACAGAGATCAAAAAGCCAATGGCGACTAAAAAAGACAAGATGAGCATCGTGATCACTGGAATAAGTGAGTCACTTGCCTGTGTCGCCAATAAAAATGGGATAGATCCAAAAACCAGTATCACGCACGCTGCGACTGGCAAAAGGTGTGACCACAATGCCCGCATCGCGTGCCGTTTCGTTTCCTTTTGATCAACTACAAAATATGCCACGATCGGTACAATAAACGGCATAAAAAATACACTAAAATAACAAATAGATGCAATGATCGACTGATCTCTATTCATATATTCGCTCCTTCATGATGAAAATTCCTTTTTAACTCATACGTTTATTGCGTATCAAAAGTTTCAAAATCATTCGAATTACATATGACCTTAGACACAAATTATATCTTTTTGCACCTAAGTATAGATTCTTCACGGATTACCCTTTAAAATATGTTGAAAAGATGGTGATTATCATTATAGGGGGTAATTATTTTGACAGATCATCATAATACTAACCACACGGCTCAAACGCTTTTAGACCTTATACAGAAACAGAAAAGCATGAACAGCGATATGATCAGGGAGCTTGAGACCATTCATCCGTCTCATCCAAAGTATGGTGATATCCGTTATTTAAAAGTACTGCTCGACAGCAGCAGCACCCATATTTTAAAGGATTTAACGCAACTCAGTCATTTAATGCCGAAGGAAGATGCGCAATAAAAGAAAAACCCCTCTTAACGAGGGTTTTTTTATGATGACGTTACACTTTCTGTTTCTTTGACCAACTGTTTCATTCGTTCACGGTCTCGTTCTAAAATAGGCTTCAAGTATTGACCAGTGTAAGAAGCTTCTTCTTTTGCAATCTGCTCAGGAGTCCCAGAGGCAATGATCGTTCCACCGCCTGCACCGCCCTCTGGTCCGAGATCAACGAGGTAATCAGCAGCCTTGATAATATCAAGGTTATGCTCAATCACTAGCACCGTATCTCCGTTTTCGACCAAACGCTGAAGCACTTTTAATAAACGGGCAATATCATCCACATGCAGACCTGTTGTCGGCTCGTCTAAAATATAAAGAGACCTTCCGTTTGAACGGCGGTGAAGCTCAGATGCTAATTTCACACGCTGCGCCTCTCCCCCGGACAATGTCGTCGCAGGCTGTCCAAGTGTAATGTATCCTAGCCCAACATCAAAAATCGTTTGAAGTTTCCGCTTAATTTTCGGGATATTCTCGAAAAATTGGAGTGCGTCCTCCACAGTCATTTCAAGGACATCGGCAATGTTTTTCCCTTTATATGTGACCTCAAGTGTCTCGCGGTTATAACGTTTCCCGTGGCACACCTCACAAGGCACATACACATCAGGTAAAAAGTGCATTTCGATTTTAATAATGCCATCTCCACGACACGCCTCACAGCGTCCGCCTTTGACGTTAAAGCTGAATCTGCCTTTTTTATAGCCTCGTACCTTTGCTTCATTGGTTTGTGCAAACACATCCCGCACATCATCAAATACGCCTGTATACGTAGCTGGATTGGATCTCGGCGTACGGCCGATTGGAGATTGATCAATATCAATCACCTTATCTAAGTGATCCATTCCTTTGATCTCTTTGTGCTGTCCTGGCTTCGCCTTCGCTCTGTGCAGTTTTTGCGCAAGTGATTTTAATAGAATTTCATTCACAAGCGTACTTTTCCCTGAGCCGGACACACCGGTCACAGCTGTAAAGACGCCTAGAGGAAACTTCGCATTGACGTTTTTCAGGTTGTTTTCTTTTGCACCTTTGATCTCAATGTAGCGGCCGTCAGGCTTTCTTCTTTCGATCGGCAGCGGAATAAATTTCTCACCCGATAAATATTGTCCTGTTAAAGATTTCTTGTCCTTCATGACTTCTTCCGGCGTCCCAGCTGAAATCACTTCTCCTCCATGAACTCCTGCTCCAGGTCCAATATCAATCAAATAATCAGCGGCCAGCATCGTATCCTCATCATGCTCTACGACAATGAGGGTGTTCCCGATGTCACGCATGTTTTTCAATGTCCCGATCAACCGGTCATTGTCACGCTGATGCAGACCAATGGATGGTTCATCTAATATATAAAGAACACCTGTCAGCCTTGACCCGATTTGAGTCGCCAGACGAATCCGCTGCGCCTCTCCGCCGGATAGTGTGCCCGCTGACCGGCTCAATGTGAGGTAATCTAATCCCACATTATTTAAGAAAGACAATCGTTCTTTGATTTCACGTAAAATGAGCTGGGCAATCTGCAAATCTTTCTCAGACAACTCGATTTCACCATATAAATCAAGGGCATCAGAGACAGACAAATCAGTGATTTCTCCGATATGTTTGCCATTGATCAGAACCGCAAGCGTTTCTTTTTTCAGACGATATCCTTTACATGTCGGACATGGCTGATTGGCCATATATTTTTCCATTTGCTCACGAATATAATCAGAGCTGGTTTCCTTATAGCGTCTCTCAATGTTACGAAGAACGCCTTCAAATTCAATTTCATTTTCACGTACCTGACCAAAATCATTTTCATATTTAAAATAAATCCGTTCAGAGCCGCTGCCATATAAAATTTTATCGAATAAATGCGACGGTATATCCTCCACTGGAATGTCCATGTCGATGCCGTAATGTGTACATACTGCCTCAAGAAGCTGAGGATAGTATTGTGAGCTTTGCGGCTCCCATGGGGCAATAGCATGCTGTCGTAACGTCAAATCCTTATTAGGAATGACGAGCTCAGGGTCAACTTCTAGTTTAGAGCCAAGCCCATCACAGCTCGGGCAGGCACCGAAAGGACTATTAAATGAAAACATTCTCGGCTCAAGCTCACCAATAGAGAATCCGCAGTGCGGACAAGCATGATGTTCACTGAATAACAGCTCTTCTTGTCCAATCACGTCAATCATCACACGGCCTTCACCTAGTCGCAGCGCCGTTTCAAGGGAGTCAGACAGCCGAGCCGCAACGCCTTCCTTCACCACGATTCGGTCAATCACGACTTCAATGGAATGCTTCTTGTTCTTTTCAAGCTCGATCTCTTCTGACAGATCTTCCATCTCTCCGTCGACTCTTACTCGAACATAGCCCTGCTTTCGAATTTGATCAAGTACTTTGACATGTGTTCCTTTGCGGCCAGATACAACCGGAGCAAGCACTTGCAATTTCGTTCTTTCTGGATATTCTAAAATACGATCTGTCATCTGCTCAATCGTTTGGGACGTAATTTCAATTCCATGTATCGGACAAATAGGTTTCCCGACTCGAGCATACAAGAGACGTAAATAATCATAGATTTCAGTAACGGTTCCAACCGTTGATCTAGGGTTCCGGCTCGTCGTCTTCTGGTCAATACTAATCGCCGGGGAAAGACCTTCAATGGCATCTACATCCGGTTTATCCATTTGACCGAGAAATTGGCGCGCATACGCTGAAAGAGATTCAACGTACCTGCGCTGACCCTCTGCATAAATGGTATCAAAGGCAAGAGACGATTTTCCTGAACCAGATAAACCCGTGATGACCACTAGCTGGTCACGCGGGATATTCACATCAATATTTTTAAGGTTGTGGGCTCTAGCACCTTTCACCTCTATTCGTTCCATAGCCATCAGGCAATCATCCTTCCGCTTTTAGCTCTAGCAATAGATCTCTTAATTCTGCTGCTTTTTCAAAATCAAGCGCTTTTGCTGCATCTTTCATTTCCATCTCGACCTTTTCGATCACTTTTTCTCGTTCTTTTTTGCTCATTTTTGACAGCTTTGGTGCTGCATTTGTTTCATATTCTTCCGATTCCTCATGTATCTTTGTTGCCTTAATGGCATCTCTGATTTTCTTATGGATGGTTTGCGGAGTAATCCCAAATTTCTCATTATACGCCTCTTGCTGCTCTCGTCTGCGCTTCGTTTCTTGAATCGCAATATCCATTGATTTGGTCATTTTATCTGCATACATAATGACCCGGCCTTCTGAATTTCTCGCTGCACGGCCAATCGTCTGGATGAGGGATCTTTCAGAGCGTAAAAAGCCTTCTTTATCCGCATCTAAAATCGTCACGAGCGACACCTCTGGAATATCCAGTCCTTCACGAAGAAGGTTGATTCCCACAAGCACATCATATTTTCCGAGACGTAAATCTCGAATAATCTCAATCCGCTCAAGGGTTTTAATTTCTGAATGCAGATAATTGACCTTGATTCCGATCTCTTTTAAGTAATCTGTGAGATCCTCAGACATTTTCTTCGTCAGCGTAGTCACGAGCACACGCTCATTTTTCTCAATCCGAGCATGAATTTCTCCAATTAAGTCATCAATTTGACCTTCAATCGGACGCACTTCAATGATTGGATCAAGTAAACCTGTTGGACGAATAATTTGTTCCACAACCTCTGGAGTTTTCTCAAGCTCATAAGGACCAGGAGTGGCAGATACATGCACAATATGGTTGATATGCTTTTCAAACTCATCAAAGGTGAGCGGTCTGTTATCAAGTGCTGAAGGCAGACGGAATCCGTGATCAACCAACACTTGCTTTCTTGCTTGGTCCCCGTTGTACATCGCGCGGATTTGCGGGATCGTCACGTGTGACTCATCGACAACAATCATAAAATCATCTGGGAAATAATCAAGCAATGTGTAAGGTGTTGAACCAGGAGGGCGCAAGGTCAGATGCCTTGAGTAGTTCTCGATTCCTGAACAAAAGCCCATTTCTCTCATCATCTCAAGGTCATATCTTGTCCGCTGCTCAAGGCGCTGCGCTTCTAGCAATTTTCCATTATCTCGAAGCTTTTCGAGCTGCTCCTCAAGCTCTTGTTCAATATTAATAATTGCTTTTTCCATTTTTTCTTCTCTTGTGACGAAGTGAGATGCTGGGAAAATAGCCACATGTTCACGATCACCGAGTATTTCTCCAGTCAGTGCATCCACTTCACGAATACGTTCAATTTCATCACCGAAAAACTCCACTCTGATACAATGCTCATCACGTGAAGCAGGAAAAATTTCAACGACGTCTCCTCGTACTCTGAAGGTTCCGCGCTGAAAATCTATATCATTACGAGAATACTGAATGTCCACCAGCTTACGAAGAAGCTGATTGCGTTCAATCTCCATTTCAGTACGTAAAGACAGCACAAGCTCTCGGTATTCCTCTGGCGAACCTAAGCCATAAATACAGGACACACTGGCAATGATGATGACATCTCTCCGCTCAAATAACGAGGAAGTAGCGGAGTGTCTCAGCTTATCAATCTCATCATTGATGCTGGCATCCTTTTCAATAAATGTATCAGTCTGAGGCACATACGCCTCTGGCTGGTAATAATCATAGTAACTCACAAAATATTCGACAGCATTATTCGGAAAGAATTCCTTGAACTCGCTGTATAGCTGACCGGCAAGTGTCTTGTTATGCGCAATGACAAGTGTCGGTTTGTTCACTTCTTTGATCAGGTTGGATACAGTAAAGGTCTTTCCCGTACCTGTAGCACCTAACAGCGTTTGATGCTGTTTCCCCTGATGGATCCCCTCAACAAGCTTTTCAATCGCCTTCGGCTGATCTCCTTG
Organism: Bacillus sp. MZGC1; assembly: GCF_002998605.1. Taxonomy (NCBI): domain Bacteria; kingdom Bacillati; phylum Bacillota; class Bacilli; order Caryophanales; family Bacillaceae; genus Bacillus; species Bacillus sp. MZGC1. Next base: position 560,149 of record NZ_PVRE01000001.1, on the reverse strand, counting down.
GGGCTGATAGTTAGAAACTAATTCAAAGCGGTCACTCACATCAAAGCCTCCGTTTCGTTACGAAATCTATCTAATGAATATATTATCATAAAAGAACACAAAAATACGAACTAAAGTTCGGCTCTTGCTTGATTTTTATTTCCAATACAGTCATACCCTCTCTTCCATGGCAAATAACCCTCTTACGAAAACCTTCCTTTCAGTATGGAACATTTTGGTGAGAGATATTCGATGAGCAGAAAAAGATCACAAAAAGAAAGCTGCACTCACTAGAATTCGTAAGCACAGCTTAAAAAACGTCACCTTTCGGCCTAGCACGCTCTTGATGATGACATCAATGATGTTTTTCAGCCTTTTCTCTTTTTTCAATTTCTTTTTTAGCCATATATAATGCCCCAGCTACTAAAGAAATTATATCTAATCCCACAATAAAGTAGGTTTCTGTATAGCCCTTCATGTACGAGGCAAATAAAAGCGCTGCTGTTAATGCAATGCCCACATAATGATTATAAGTAACCTTTGAAAATAAAATAACGAGCAGGAAAGGAAAAACAAGTGCAAATATGGCTTTTGTAATCACAAAAACCCTCCCTCTTCTTGGTCTACTTCCTTGATTATAGTAAAGATTGGCATATTGAACAATTCACAGTTTTCAATTTCACCTATTTTTCTTTCTGTTCGGAGACTTTTGTTATAGATATAGAAGGAAATTAGTGAGAATGTCCCCTTTGTAAAGATAGGTCTTTCCGTCTTTGACAGTAACATCCAATACATCCTATGATTAAAATGATAGTGCGCACTATCATTTTAAAAACTATAGAGAGACATACAAATCATTGGCTATTTGGATAAGGGGGCATTCCCATGTATTCAGTTTTATTTCATGCGGCTGAAGAATCCGCAGCACTCGCAGGGGCAAAAGGCCTGAATTTAATTAAATTAAACAATCACGGACTGCCAGTCCCAGATGGATTTATTATCAAAACCAACAGCTTTTCAAGCTTTCTTTCATATCACAACCTGCATCCAACTGAACAAAACCTTGCTAACAAAATCAAAGAAGCATCGTTTCCTTCTCAAATGGAAGCAGAACTCCTTTCGTCCTTTCAATCATTGCGGAAGACTTATCCCTCAGTTGCAGTTCGATCCTCTTCTGTTGCTGAAGATCTCGAAGGCGCCTCATTTGCAGGACAGTACGAGACCTATTTAAATATCAAAACAAATGAAGAATTCTTACAGGCTGTCAAAGAATGCTGGTCTTCTTATTTTGCAGCGAGAGTGACAGAATATAAGGAAGAGATGGATGAAAACGAGGAAGAGATGCCGCTCATGGCTGTTGTCGTTCAAGGATTGATCCATTCTGACGTCTCCGGAGTCATCTTTAGTGAGAATCCCGTATCGGGAAAAACAAATGAAATGATGCTGACAGCAAGCTACGGATTAGGAGAAGCAATCGTCTCCGGGCTTGTGACACCAGACACATTTATTGTAGACAAAGAGACACTTTCTATTGAAAAATCACTTGGAACGAAAGAGCTGCAAATTATTCCTTATCAAGAAGGTGTCATTGAACAGTCAGTAACGGAGGAAATGGCTGGGCAATATTGCCTGAATGATGACGAATTAGTAGAAATCACGCAAATCACCAAACAAGTAGAAGCACTTTATGGACATAGCGTCGATATCGAATTTGGAATAGCAAATGGCACATTTTATTTACTTCAAGCCAGGCCGATTACCGTAGCCCTCTCAAAAGCAGCAGATGAAACAGCGGGTACTTCTTTTCAAATGCAGCCAGATGAGCTGCAGGATTTCTGGATCTCAATGGACGATCATATGCCTGGGCCAACGAGTCCTCTCTTTTCAAGTCTGATCATCCCAGCATTAAAAAGCGGAATGAAGAAAAATGGTGAAAAATATCAAGTACCTGATCTGAATATTAAAAATATCAAGCTTTATAGAGGCCACCTGTACTCAGCACCGTCACTGCCTGAAGCGAGTGCAGAAGCTGCTCCAGTTTTTGATGAGCGCATATTTGAGTTATTTCCGCATTTAAGTGAACGTATGTATGAGATTTTAGAGAAAAATTTCTTTCCCTTTTACGAAAAACTCGATCACCAAATGAAGGAACCTATGACCATTGAAGAAGCCATCATCGGCTTCGAAGAATTAAAGGCTTTTTATATACAAGCCTACGATGATCATTTTGATATTGTCATACCACAAGTTATTCTATCGGCTATGATCGAAGACATGCTTGTGACATATACTGGTGATCAAACACAAGTGGTCCTGCTGCATGAGATGTTGATAGGCGTGATGAACAAATCTCTTGAAACAGACAAGAAGCTTTCTGATTTTGCAAAGAGTGTCCTTCAAGATCCTGAACTTCATCAAGCATTTATGAAGCATGAAAAGAACCCAGAGCTGCTTGATGCACTCAATCACTCGGAAAAAGGCAGACACTTCATTTCGGCATTAGAGGAGTTTCTTCAAGTCTATGGCTGGCGATCTGTTAAAAGTCATGACCTTACGGAAGAAACATGGGTGGAAAACCCTGAGTTTATACTAGATATCATCAGAAACAACATTCAGTCCCAATGTGATTTTGATGAAGAATTTGCACAAGCCGTCATCAAAAGACAAGAGACATATGAACATTTTATGAGCCAAGTGAAGGATGAAGCGTTTAAAACAAAATTTGAGACACTTTATCAATTTGCCCTACAGGCCGCTAATATCCGTGATGATCATCACTTCTACATTGATGCCATGTTAGATGCTAAAGCCAGAGTATATCTATTAAAAATTGGCGAACTTCTTGTACAAAAAGGAGCGATTCCTCATCAAGAAGATCTATGGTATCTCTACGATGAGGAGGTACACACAGCGCTCACAACGTCTACAACATTCGATACGGTCATTGCACAAAGAAAAATCGAAATGAAAGAAAATGAAGACATTCAACCACCAGCTTATATGGGCACCCCAACTGAAGCTGAATTGCAGCAAGTGGAAAAAATGCTCGGTTCATTAAGAGAAAATGAAAATAACACAAACGATATGATCTATGGAATTGGCGCATCTAGCGGTATTGTTTCTGGAAGAGTAAAAGTCATTACATGTGCTGAGGAATTCTCACAATTTCAAAAGGATGATATTTTAGTTTGCAAAACAACCACACCTTTATGGACGAGCTTATTTAGAGATGCAAAAGCAGTCATAACCGATGCTGGAGGCATTTTGTCTCATTCAGCTATTATCGCTAGAGAGTATATGATGCCAGCTGTCCTAGGTACCCGAATAGCGACTGAAACACTTCAATCCGGTGACCTTGTGACAGTAGATGGTAGCAATGGACGCATTCAGATATTAAAACAGCATGCACGTGTCTAACTTTATCGTTTTGGGTCATATTGGCGGTCATAGGTTTTATCGGTATACTTACTTTGTTGCAAACACATTCATAACCTGAGGTGAGTATGCTTGTTAAAATCTACAAATCAACGAATCATTCGCGCAACAATGGATTTATTAACTGAAAAGGGCTATCAAAAAACCACAACCAAAGAAATAGCCACAAAAGCGAATGTCAGTGAAGCGACTATTTTTCGCAACTTTAAAAACAAACGCGGCGTCATTGCTGCCATTATGAAAATGAAATCAACACCGACGAAAACCTTAGAAGCAGAATTTAAAGGCGATTTATACACCGATTTAAAGTTTCTCGGTTCCTATTTCCTTGAAGATTTAACTTCAAAAAAAGAATTTATTTATATCAGCATGCGAGAACCGGCTATGTTTAAAGATTTGACCAGTCATGAAAAAATTTATCCTCAAGAACTAAGGGAAATGCTGATACAATATTTCAAAAAGATGAGTGCTCAGCATCATGTCTTAAAAGGAAAAGAAGACATTTATGCAGACATTTTCATTAGTACGTATTTCGGTTTTTTTATTCAGCAGCTAGAGCAAGACTTTCAACTCGTTTTAACACAAAAAGATGATTTTATTGAGACATACACACACATTTTCATGAGAGGAATTTCTCCCGCTTAAAGGGTGGAATTCTTCTTTTTTACAAAAGGTGGTATACACATTGAGGTTACAAAAAGAGAGCTTGATCATCTATTCTTTGTTACTTGGAGCTATACTAGTTCCAGTCAACTCAACGATGATCGCAGTCGCTCTATCATCCATATCAACTTATTATGATCAATCCATTTCAAACATTACTTGGGTTGTCACAATTTATCTTATTGTCATGGCGGTCACTCAGCCTATCGCTGGTAAGTTAGGAGATATATACGGACACCGCCGCATGTATTTAACCGGAGTAACACTCTTTTTAATCGGCTCGATTGGCTGTGCTTTAGCACCTAATCTAGCATTTCTCATCATCTTTCGATCCATTCAAGCAGCTGGCGGGGCTATTTTAACACCGAATAGCATTGCATTGATTCGTGCAACAGTATCACCCGAAAAACTGTCTAAAACAATGGGTTACTTTGGATTTGGTGCTGGTATTGGTGCCGCACTTGGACCTTTTATTGGATCGATTCTCATTCAGAGTTTTGACTGGCATTCCATATTCTTAGTGAATATCCCATTTCTGTTTCTTACACTTGTCACCGGTATTTTACTCATTCCAAACATAAAGCATACACGCTTACAAGCAAGGGTAGATATCATCGGTTCATTGTATTTAACCATCGGAATTGCCACAATCATTCTATGCACAAAAAGCCAGTTACTAAATGAATATTTAATTTATGGCATTTTAGCATTGATTGTGATTCCTTTATTCTTTAAACATGTACGGAAAGTAAAGAATCCGATCATCGATTTGTCCCTATTTAAAAACAGTTCATTTACAAATGCGAATCTGTCGATCATGCTAAGTAATTTTGTCATGTACGCCATCCTTCTTATTATGCCGCTGTTTATGGAACAACAACTTGCCCTTTCTCATACACAAGGCGGTATGATTTTATCGGTATTTTCGCTTTGTATGTCTCTTAGCGGTTTGCTAGGGGCTAGACTTCATCCGAAAAAAGGCGCGAAAAAAATGATTCGCTTTTCATTTCTCTGCCTCACTTTATCAGGCATCATGTTAATTACACTGAGTCAGTACCCCTCCTTACCACTGCTAATCGTAACACTAATCGCAGGTGGAATTTCATCAGGGATTGGTATGACCAGTATGCAGATGGCTTCTTTAACTGCTGTTGATCAAAGCTTATCTGGTTCGGCATCTGGTATTTTCTCTACCTTTCGATATTTTGGCAGTATCATTTCATCGACATTGATTGGTATCATGAGTGGTTTCCAATCTTTATTTATTGTATTAATGGGCGCAGGAATCCTTGGTTTCCTTTTATCTCAACGCGTCAAAACAAGTTCCACCTCTCCATCATCGGGGCATTCCGCCTAATGACTCCCTGCGCTCTATGTTGATTTAGAGCGGGGGAGTTTTCATCATTTGTATCACTGTAAGCTAGAGCGGGTACAGTAATCAAATATTGAAAATCCTTTTTTAAAGATGAAAAAAAGCCATATGACTAGACAAAAAAGGAACTTTCGATCGAAATTGTCCCCGTTCACCCACCTAAAAGCTGTTTTTCATCTCTTCCAGTACTGATAACTTCGATTTTTTTTCACAATTTTTGTGGTATGCTTTTTGAAAATATAGGACGCAAAGGAGCGGAAGAATGGAACGTGCAAAATATGTTTTGATCTGTTTATCAGCTCTAATATTATTCCTGTCAGGCTGTGGCAAAGACCAGCAATTTAATCCACCTGGCAGCTCTCAATCGATCGCGGTCATCTCTCAATTAAAAAAAGCTTCCTTTTCAATAGTTGATTTACAAAAGAATAAAATGATCTCTTCCGTTGATTTAAAACATCCGCTCACTGACCTTATCCAAATCAACAAAGACGTCATCATTGCAACAAGTAAAGAAGGAGAATCGCTTATCGAAATTAATTTAAAAAAAGGTACAGCAACAGATTATATGGATGTGAATAAAGGGCTGACTTCTCTTACATATGATGCAGCTTCTCACACCTTAATTGCAGCGGATACACAGAAAAATGTCGTTTATTTTATTGATACGCAGCGTAAAAAAATAAAAGCAACTGTGAAGACCGGAAAGTTACCTTCTTCTATGACACTTTCTTCTTCAGGTACTTTATTTGTTTTAAATGCAGAAAGTCATACTGTCTCCGTCATAGATATTGAGAAGCAAAAACATATACGTACGTTCTCTGTACTTGAACGGCCTTCTGGTATTCATTTTGATGGAAAGTCCATTTGGGTCGGTGGACACGGTAAACAAGGTACCTTAAATAAAAGCATTTTTTCTTACGACCCAAAAACAGGTAAAAAGCAGCGAGAAATGAAACTAGGCGTTATGCCCGTTGCATTCTTTTCAGAGAAAAATTCTTCTACTTTATATGTACTTTGTCATGGAGATCATACTCTGTACAAAGTAGATACAGAGACAAATAAGCAGCTTGCTTCTGTTGAAACTGGTCAAAACCCGAATTATATCACCGCTGATACCACATCAATATATGTGAGTAACTTAGATGACAATTCAGTATCAATTATCGATAAACATACATTCATGATGAAAAATCGACTGAATGTCCCATCAGGACCTTATGCTATCGTGTTGGAGGAAAAGAAATGAAAGAACAAATGCATATTTTAATCGTAGACGATGAGTTCGATATGCTTGAGTTAATCGGATCCTTTTTAAAGAGACAAGGCTTTCACATCATCACAGCTAATAATGGAATGGATGCCTTACGTCAGCTTGAAAAAGAACCCGTTGACCTTGTTGTACTGGATATCATGATGCCTGATATGGATGGATTTGAAGTCTGTCAGCGTATTCGGCAAACATCTCAAATCCCCATTTTATTCTTAACAGCTAGAAGTTATGAGGAGGATCGAATTAGAGGTCTAGAAATTGGTGCGGATGACTACATCATGAAGCCTTTCAGTCTACGTGAGCTTGCAGCAAGAATTGAAACAACCTTGAGACGAATTAGAGGTCTTTCGCTAAAGCGCAGCCGAATACAGATTGGTGACATGGAGATTGATCAGGATGGCAGACAAGTCTATATCCATCAGGAGCCCATTAATTTAACTAGAAGAGAATTCGATTTACTCATGTTTCTTTTACTCAATCAAGGCCAAGTGTTTTCACGAGAACAGCTCTATCAAAAATTGTGGGAATCACATTCCACGAGCGGCTCTTTACGAACAGTCGATACACATATCAAAACGCTGCGACTGAAATTAAAGGGAGCGGAACGGCATATTAAAACCGTTTGGGGTGTCGGCTATAAGTTTGAGGAGGAAGAATGAAGCCTTTATCGATTAAAAAGAAAGTGCTCTTCTTAATCCTTGTAGTGACCGGAATCGTTGCTGCCTCAGCTCTTGCCCTTACCTATTACTTATACCAGCACTTATATATTGATAAACAGATCGATTCCTTAAGTTTACAAGGTAAAAAGTTGGCACAAATCTATCATAAACACGGGAAAGATACGTATTTTACCGATAGAATAAAATGGGCAAACGACTCAAGTCAGGCGAACATTATTTTTACAGATGACCCAATGGAGCTTTCAAGTGGTCTTCCTTTTGATACGAACACAAATGATAATCTCATTACGTTCAAGGAACGCCAAAAGCTCCTTCAAGGGGAAACCGTCGTGCTGATTAGAGAACACTCACAGTTTCATCAAGATATTCTTGGCATCGCTATCCCTGTTTTCTCAAGCAAAGATGAGCTATCGGGGACAATTTTTCTATCCATGCCCTTATCGGATGTGTATGAACCCTTTGTCCAAATCAGATTGACACTTGGCATATCCATTTTATTGATCCTGCTCCTGATTTTCTTTATCGGATATAAAAGCTCCAATAAAGTCGTGCGGACAATTAATCAAATGAAAGAAATTGCTATGGAAATGGAATCTGGTGATTTTTCAAAACGTATGGCTGTGACCAAAAACGGAGATGAGTTAAACCAGCTGAGCCGCTCCTTTAACAAACTGTCTTCTACCCTTGAAAAAGTTGAGCAGCACCGCAGGGAATTTCTTGCGAATGTCTCTCACGAACTTCGGACTCCGCTAAGTTATATGAAAGGATATGCTGAAGGAATTGAAGAAGGGATCATTGATCAAAAAAAAGGAATGCACATCATCCAGGATGAGGCCGCACGTTTAAGCCGGCTTGTGCACGATCTTTTAGACCTTGCGCAGCTAGAAGGTGATTCTTATCCACTAACGATGGAGCCAATTGTCTTTGCACAGCTGATTCATGACGTTCTTGATCAAATGGCATTTATCGCTAATCAAAAAGGCATTTATCTGAAACGAACACTTGATGAGGATTGTATTGTGTATGGCGATAGCGATCGGCTGCAACAAGTGGTTCGTAATTTACTGGACAATGCCATTCATTACACTCCCTCTGGAAAATCGATCTCGATTGAATTACTAGTTCACCAGCATATGGCTGAATTGAGAGTGACAGATGAGGGCAACGGCATTCCAAAAGAAGACCTTCCACATGTTTCTGAGCGATTTTACCGAGTAAATAAGGCACGTACGAGAAAAGATGGCGGCTCCGGTCTTGGACTAGCCATTGTCTATCAAATCATGAAAAAACATCATGGCACGTTCGATATTCAATCTGAGCCAGGATGCAGTACGACAGCCATCATTCAGCTGCCAAATACTCCGATCGATGAAGACCTGCCTTTGATATAACAAATTAGATTTTATAGGTAGGGTCATTCGCTTGATCCATATATGTGCATCAGTCGTCTAAATTCGAACAGCTATTTTCAGCCCCTTTTTGATCATCTACTTTTATGCATCAATTCCTTTCAAAAGGAGAGTCGATTGCTTCAGTTCAAACAATAAAACTATTAAAAAAGCGTGCCAGACCTTCTTCAAAAGTCCTGCACGCTTTTAAATTAAACAACTGTTTCAAACCGCTTTCTATTGATGAAGAAAGAAAGAGTGATGATGAGATAGATACCCATTGTGACCAAGGTTTGAACGATCGGAGTTGTTGATACTACGCCAATAAAAATGGCAATGATCGCAATGACAGAAAACCATGTCGTGAAAGGATACAGCTTGACGCGATATCCTCCTGGTGCTGTTACGCTTCGAGACTTTAGATGCCCAACAGCAATAATAAACCAGATGAATAAGACTGTGTAGCTTAAAGATCCCATTAAATAATTAAAGGTTTGACTTCCTACAAAAAGAGAGATTAATACGGCTGCATACAAAGTAGATGTACATACTAGAATCGCTCTGACTGGCACCTGCTGTTTCGACAGCTTAGAAAAACCCTTCCATACACGGCCATCCATCGCCTGTGTAAATAGTACCCTTGAAGAAGCATACAGACCAGAGTTCATAGAAGACAAGATCGCTAGTAAAATAATCCCGTTCATGATATCACTTGCATATGGCACACCAATCGTTGCAAACACCGTGACGAATGGACTCACTTGCTCATTGTTTACTTGATTCCAAGGAATCAAGCTGACGATGATGAAGAACGGAAGTACATAAAAACCGATGATTCGTACAAATGTACTTTGAATGGCCTTTGGGATGACTTTTTCAGGATTTTTTGTTTCTGCTAATGTGACCCCAATCATTTCAGTTCCCCCATATGAATACACGACCACCAGCATTGCCGCAATTAAGCCGCCCGTTCCATTCGGGAAAAATCCCCCGTGGTCGGTTAAGTTGGATAATCCCGGTGCTGCATGCTGTCCGAATGAGACAAACAGCATCGTTAACCCAATGATAATAAATAAAAGAATGACAGCAATTTTTATAGAGGCTAACCAGTATTCTGTCTCAGCAAACATTTTGACTGAACAAACATTGATCAATGTCACAACAAGTGAAATGATTAACACAAGTGTCCATATTGGTACTTGCGGGAACCAGTACTGAATAAAGATTGCAGACACGATCGCTTCTGCTGCAATGTTCAGCACCCACATTTTCCAATAGATCCAGTCTAAGAAATAGGCGGGGTATTTGCCTAACACAGGTTCAATTAAATCACGAAATGTTCTAGCGCCAGGTCGTGCAACCGTCATTTCGGCAAGTCCTTGCATAATAAATAATAAAATAAGACCACCAATCATATATGCCAAAATGACAGCAGGACCCGCGATATCAATGGCAGAACTGCTTCCTTTAAACAGACCAGCACCGATGGCACCGCCAAGTGCGAGCATCATGATATGCCTTGACGTCATTGTTCGTTTTAACTGCACATGTTCCTTTTCCATTTTCTATAGCTCCTTTAAATTTGAATCTTCAGACAAATATAAGATAAAAGCATATAAAAAGGCCAGTCATCTCCTTGAAGAGACGACTGACCTTGCAACCGCGTTACCACTCTTATTGATTCAGACATAGCTGAATCCAACTTGAAACCCGATAACGGAGGTCACACGTAAAGACTTACTATTCATTCAGTCTTGCCGCTCCTTGAGCGAGTTCAATGATTCGTTTTACTGCGTTGCACCACCCCGCAGCTCTCTTAGAAAACGGATATTCATTTACTATTCTCAAGTCAAAGCGTTTTATAGTCAATTTGTCTATTTATCAAAGATTTTATTTTTTAAATATACTGACTAACCACGCAATTGTCAACAGCCTTTTTCAGACATTTTCTTTTAACGAATCCAAACGGCTACTTCATCCATCGGACGACGCGTTTTGCCGCGCTTTGGCTCAATGACTCGATACCCAAAGGCTGCCATGACAGAGATGTCGTACTGACCATCTTCAAGTAATTCTTCTTCCTTAAGAATACGATGAATCTCATCGTAGCTGAATCCCTCAACAGGGCATGAATCAATGCCGATTTGTGCCGCGGCTGTCATCATATTTCCAAGGGCAATATACGTTTGTTTGGAAGCCCAATCGAAGAGCGTACGGTCATTTTCCATCAAATGAAGATCATTCTCTTGGAATTCTTTGTAGCGTTCTTTTACCATTTCAAACGTTTCGTCTGTCATTCCCTTGATTTCCTTGTTGATGTATTCTGCATATGCTGAATCATACCGGGCGTCTGTTCTTGCCAAAATGATCACAAAATGGCTGGCAGTTGGAAGCTGCTTTTGCGCACCCCATGTATATTCTTTTAATTTCTCTCTAAATGCTTCATTTTGAACGACGAGAAATTTCCAAGGCTCAAATCCGACAGAGCTTGGGGAAAGTCTTCCTGTTTCTAAAATGAACGCAAAGTCATCTTCTGGAATCTTTTTCGTCGGGTCAAACTCTTTTGTCGCATGACGGAATTCATACGCCTCAATGATTTCTTTTTTTAATTGCTCTTTGTCTCGCATGGTATTCATCCTTTCTAGTGAACGATTAGGGTGAGAAGTTTCATCAATCCAATTTCTTTCCATTCCCATATAGAAATTGTTATGATAATAAAACAAACAGCCCGAATGTGTGATGTGATATCTCTATGGTAAAAGAAAAGCTTCCATTGATTCAAGTACGCACATTTTTGTTCGTTAGGTACAATCATGTTCGTTTATCACCCATTTCGTCCTAGAAAGGAGTGTAAAGATGAGTGCACCATCCAATCCAGTCAGTATTGTCAATCATGGCTGTCCCGTTTCAACCACAACGAGTGTAATAGGAGGAAAATGGAAAGGAGTGATCCTTTATCATTTGACTTGCGGTCCAAAACGATACAACGAATTACGCCGGCTTCTGCCAAGAATTTCTCAGCGTGTTCTCACGCTGCAATTGCGCGAGCTAGAACAAGACGGCGTTGTTCACAGAAAAGTCTATGAGGAGGTCCCTCCTCGTGTCGAATATTCACTCACTTCTCTTGGAGATACTTTAAAACCCATCATCTTCGCTATGCGTGAATGGGGCGAATCCTATGGAAAAGAAGCTCGCCCAAAAGAAAAAAGCTGCCATCTCTAGCAGCTTTTTTTATGATGAAATCGCCGTTGATTCTTGCTGTGGATCATCCTTCACAAACAGGATGCCAAGCTGATGATGCTCCCCTTCGTAAGAAGCGCGTTTCTCAAACCTTGTCTGACCATTCAAGCCAATGATCTCAAGCTTTGTCAGAGCACGATTGGTTTGAAGGGCTTCGTAAAATTCCGAAACGGTTTTGACTTCAATTCCATTCACCTTTGTAATGACTTCTCCGATCTCAAGCTTTAAATCAGCTGCAGGTGTATTCGGAATGATTCCCAGCACCATCAGCCCTTGATTACGCTTAGAGAAGTAGAATGGAGCCGCATTGTCATTGACTCTCTGTTTCCATGAGAGGAAAGCTCTTCCGACAATCGCTATCAATACAGCTCCCCATGCAATCGGCTCAAACCAAATACTTGCAGCACCTAGTAAAGAAACAGCGAGTCCAAGCATGAGAATACGCCGTGCCGTAATTTGAATGCTCACAATTGGCAGTGATCCTTGAATCCGCTGCCCGAAACCGATGATGTATGGAATCAAAATAAATGAAAAGCTTTGATCGTGTACTTGAAGCACCGGCCACCATGGCAGAGAAGAAGTAAATTCACCTGCCGGCATCAGCAAAACAAGCGGTAAAAGCCACAGGCGGTTTGCCCGCTGCTGGCCAATCAAAAGTCCTCTCGCACTCATCACCATTGCAGGCGATGTTCGTAAATGCGCCGTTCGATAGGCTAGAATCCCCTCGGTCATTAATAAAAGACCTAGCAAAATAACAACGGCTGATGCATTCATCATTGAGAGCTGCGGCAGCCAAGAATGGCTCACTTGGACATACATTAGTCCAAGTACCGCAATAAAACTGAAACCGAGTGTGTATGCAGACGAAAGCGCACTCGCCTTAAAGAATAAAGAGCAAACGATGGTCATCGCTGCAATCAGCACGATGAATCCAGGCGGGAGGGAAATCCCTAAGCCTACTGAAATGACGGATAGGCAAATCCCTAGAATCCATCCCTTTGAATATGTAAATTTAAGTTCATCGTATACATCTTCTATTCTTGTTTGAAACGCTTTTCTCTCCCGCTTTACGCGGATGTAGCCATGTAACAGGCTGATTAATATCATGAAATAAAAAAGAGGGTGGATTAAAAACAGACCGACCGCTTTTAATCCAGCTCCCATCCACTCCGAGCTCATTATCGTTCACCGCCCAAGTCAAGCATTTTCTCTTATTCTATCAAATAAATCGATGCTTGACACCAGGTTTATTTCTCCTGATTCATCCAAAGTGTGACATTCGACAGTGAAAAATCTTTTAAGTAGTGATTGACATCTACATCTAGTATGCCGCCGAGCAGCTGCATCGACCTCTTGATGTCGGTTAAGTTTATACCAAGTCTCTTATGATTATCCATTAAATAATTGAAGTATATCTCAGCACAGTCTTCATCGATTTCGTCGACTGATTCTACCGTTGTGTAATTGACCAAGTACCTGCTTAACAGCATGAGCAGACTTAATGCCTTTGTAGCGGAAAACGTCACATCTTTCGTACGACTCTTAAGCTCCTCTACCAACTCGTAATATTTTTTCTCTCTCACAATACTTGCCCTTTTCAATTGTGTACCCCCATTTACTAGTTCTTTTAAGAAAAGCGCAAACCTCGGTACAGCTTAATGCTCAAGCTGAATATCCGCAAAAAATAAAATATTTAAAATGAGTGCTACTTTATATTGTAAGAATTATTTATGTAACATACAACTTTCAAAAGTTTCATTTTCATGACATGTTTAAATCAACAGAAAGTCTCTTATATAAATATGTTATCGGGTAAAATCGAAGGAATGTTATGTTTTTTGTAAAATAAATGAATATATTTCTCGATATAATTTATTTTTAAGAATAAACTATTACATGTTCGTGACACTTATGAACCAAAAAAAAGAGGCATTTATTCGCCTCTTTATTTTTTAAGATATAGTGCTTTTAGTGCAGTCTGCAGTTGAAGATCATTTTTCTCATAGGATTTCACTTCATCCACCATTTTGTTCATCATTTTCGCTGTCTTCAGATCAATCACACCTGATTTATCGAGATTGTATGTGCTTTGGAAGGCTAGAACTGCCTTTTTCGTTTCTTCATCAAAGTAGCCGTCTACTCTGCCGGGGTCGAATGACAATCCCTTTAACAGCGTCTGTGCTTGTCTCACTTCTTCATTGTTCATATCCAGCTGAAGCGGTTCTTTCAGTTGAAGTGGGCCTACGGTAAAGTAATCTGGCTGATGAATCGCAATTGTCGGTACGACACCTTTTTTGTGAATCCAATTCCCTTTTGGCGTGAGCCATTTATACAGCGTTAATTTAATGTTACTGCCGTCACCCATTGGAACCGCCTGCTGCACAGTGCCTTTCCCAAAGGAGACATCACCGACGACTTCATATTTTCCGGCTTCTTTCATAGCACCAGCAAGTATTTCAGAAGCGGATGCACTGCCTTTATCGATTAAGACATTGACTGGATAAGGCTTCTGTTCTTTCCGTTTTGAAAAATACCGTTTCCTGTCGCCGTTCCGTTCTGCAATTTGAATATAAGGCTGATCCTTCGTAATAAAATGCTTCAAAATGTCTTCTACACTTTGCAGATAGCCGCCAGGGTTCCCTCTCACATCCAGCACAAGACCTTCTATGCCCTTTTTCTCGAGTTGTTTCAGGCTTGACGTGAAATCCTTCGCAGTATCTTCAGAAAAGCTAGAGATCGCGATATAGCCCGTTTTATGACCATTTACCTCTTTCACAGAAGAAGTCACGGTTTCAAGTGGAATTTCTTCTCGTTTGATATGGAATGTTAACTCTTTTTCAATCCCATTTCGTCTGATTTTCAGAGCGACAGATGTTCCTTTTTTCCCTCTGATTTTCAGTACAGCATCGTTTAAGCTTTTTTCTTTCATCGGCTCACCATCAATGCTGATGATTTCATCTTTCGGCTTTAGACCTGCTTTTGCCGCAGGGGATTTTTTAAAGGCAGAGACGATAATGATTTTTCCTTCATCCATTCCCACTTCTGCCCCAATTCCCTCAAAAGAAGAATCAAGCGAATCAGAAAATTGCTTGGCGGTTTGCTTGTCCATGTATACTGAATACGGATCATTTAAAGTTGAAAGCATTCCTTGAATGGCGCCTTCAAGCAGCTTTTGGCGATCCACTTCCTCTACATATTCATTCGATATCAGGTCATAGGCTTTCTCGATTTTCTCCATCCCATTCTCTTTCGCCTTATCACTTGATTGAGCTTGTCCAGCCATTGCAACAGCTGCTTGCGGTGACTCCGCATGAGTTCCCTCTTTATGCGTCATCACCCCTGCACTTATTAATAGAACGACACTTGCCATAATAGATGCGATTTGTTTTTTCATCTTTGGCCTCCTTCTTCAACTCTTCCTGATGACCTGAGTTATTATATGCCAGAAGAAGGGATTTCATGTAAAGACATTCTCCCGCGAAGGCTTGACTAATCATTTCATTAGGTGTAATTTTTATTTTGTTATGATCGAGAAGGAGTCTTCGCTATGTATATTATATTGACGATGCTTTTATTAGGAATTTTATTAGGATTTGTAGGAGCAGGCGGGGCTGGTTTTGTCATCGCATTGCTTACGTTAATTTTTGATATCCCTATCCATACCGCACTCGGGACGTCTTTAGCCGCAATGGCATTTACGACGTTATCAGGTGCATACAGCCACTACCGGGAAGGGAATATTCAGCTGAAATCTGGTTTGATTGTCGGAGCTTTGGCTTGTGTTGCTTCTTTTGCAGGAGCTAAGGTTGCTCCTTTTATTCCAGAAGAAAGTCTGCACTATTTAACAGCTGGAATGCTCTTTTTATCCGCTGTGTTTATGATGATCAAATTATTTGTTCTTAAGGAAGACACTGAGCATCAGCCGCTTTCTTCACGTCAGCTGCTCATAAGGGGTATTATTTTAGGACTTGTATCCGGATTGCTGTCAGGTATGTTTGGTATCGGGTCTGCACCATTTATTCAAGTAGGACTTTTGATTTTACTGAGACTTTCCATTCGACAGGCAGTTGGCACGACAATGCTTGTCATTATTCCGATTTCCATCGGTGGTGGAATTGGATATATTACAGAGGGCTATGTTGATTTTATCTTGCTGATTCAAATTTTAATCGGAACAGTATTAGGGGCATTTATTGGCGCAAAATTCACACGCCTTGCACCGAAGCTCTTATTGAAATCGGCTGTACTGTTAACACCTATTATTGCCGGTTTACTGCTGTTATTTTAATTTCATTTAGAATCAAAAAGGCCGATAACATGATGTTATCGGCCTTTTGATTAGCGGATATATTGCGCTGGATTGACTGCATTTGATTTAGCGCCATTCCATAATCCTTTATGAATTTCAAAGTGGAGATGCTGACCATGTGATTGGCCTGTATTCCCCATATATCCAAGGAATTGTCCTTGCTCGACTCTCTGCCCTGTGGACACACTTCTTGTAGACAGGTGGGCATATACCGTTTGATAGGTCTGTCCATTGATATTATGCGTAATGAATATCACATTCCCGTAGCTCGATGAGTAGCTTGAGTTCGTGACTGTTCCAGCTGCAGCTGCGACGACAGATACTGTGCCTTTTGCTGCAATATCTAAACCGTAGTGCTGTCCGCCTGAACGTCCGCCAAAGCCAGATGAGAATCGGCCAGCAGCTGGTTTAATAAAGCCGGAGCTGCTTGCTGGTGTATCAGATACTTGATCCGAGCCGCCGCTTTGAGGTGCAGGTGCACTTTTTTCAGCAGCTGCTTGTTCTGCTCTCTTCGCTTCTTCCTTTTGGCGGCGTGCTTCCTCAGACTTCACAGCCGCTTTTTGGTTCGCTAGAATTTCTTGTTCATTTTCAAGTTTGCCTAATTCATCATGGGCATGGTTCTTTTTATCTGTTACATCCCCTAAGATTTTCTCTTTTTCTTTTTGCTGTTTAGACAAATCCTTTTTCAACTCTTCTAGCTCTTTCAGAGATGTTTCAAGTCCATTTAGCTGATTATTTAGCTCTGCTTCTTTTTGCTCCACCAGCTTTAAATCATTTTCATGTTCTGTAATCATGTCTTTGTCTGCTTCGACAATGGTTGTGACAGCTCCAACACGACCGACAAAATCACTAAAGCTGCGAGCACCCAGCAGCACATCTAAATAGTTGATCGTACCGCCGCTTTTTTGCATCGAACGAATTCGATCTTTGAATATAGCTTTTCTTTTTTCAATTCGATCATTGATGACTTGAATGTCTTTTTTTAGTTTCTTGATCTCTTGCTTCGTTTGTTTGACTTCTTTTTCTTTTTCAGCGACTTTTTCAGTTGCAGCACTTACCTTGTGGTCAATCTTTTCAATTTCTTTTTTGAGCTTGGATTCTTTCTTTTCAAGCTTAGCCAGCTCTGATTTCTTTTTCTTCAAAGTGGATTCAGTCTTTGATGTTTTCTCTTCGATTTGTTGACGTTTTTGATCTAGGTCTTCGTATGCGAATGCACGATTCTCGTTCCCTGGAATGTATAGCCACGTTGTTCCAATAAACGCTGCCATTCCAGCCATCATCAGCTTTCTTTTCAAAACGATATTCCCCTCCTATGACAACTGCCTGCATAAAGAGTCGACCGGATGAATCGGTTCAACCGGTCACACCTTCTATCAAATTCTCGAGTGCTGCCGTCAAAAATAGATTTATACTTTTAAGAATTTACGGATGGACGTCAAGCTTCCCCATACACCAATGATTGCACCGATCAATAGAAGGACCAGTGAAACTTGATAGACAAACGGGTTATATGGAAGCATGGAAATAAATGAGCCTTGTACTCTCGGTGCCACCCAGCCCACTGCATATTGATATGTGCCGAGCAATAGAGCGATTGGTATAATAGAACCAAATACACCAAGCAGTAATCCTTCAATAAAGAATGGCCAGCGGATAAACCAGTTCGTTGCACCTACGAGTTTCATAATCTCGATTTCTTTACGTCTAGCAAAAATCGTAATTTTGATCGTATTAGAGATCAAGAACATGGCTGTAAATAAAAGCCCAATAATGAGCGCAATACCTACATTTCGCGCCACTCCGACCACATTAAAGAGTCGGCTGACTTCTTCTTTTCCATAGGTTACTTTATACGTACCCTTTAAGTTTTCTAATTTCTTCGCTACTTTTGGTGTATCGTGTGGATCAGATGTTTTCACAATAAACGCATCGTTTAATGGGTTTTCTTGATCAACAAGTCCCATGGATTGTCCATTTTCACCAAAGCTTTTAATCAGCGCTTTTAGTTCGTCATCTTTAGATGAGTACTTCACATCACTGATTTCAGGAATCTTCTCAATTTCTGCTTTTAATTCATCCTGCTGCTTTTGATTCGCCGTTAATTCGATTAACACTTTTACTTCTACTTCTTTTTCAGCGTTCGATGCCATGTTATTCAAGTTGAGCATAATCACAAGAAAAACCCCAACTAAAATCAATGTGACAGTGACCGCACTAATTGATGCAAATGTCATCCACGTGTTTCTTCCAAGTGAACGGAAGCTCTCACGTAAATGCCGCGAGAGAGTTTTAATCATAAATGCCGTACTCCCCTCTTGCTTCGTCACGCACAATCATTCCATCTTCGATTGCGATGACACGTTTCTTCATGCTGTTTACAATTTCTTTGTTGTGTGTCGCCATGACGACTGTTGTTCCGCGGTTATTAATCTCTTCAAGTGTCTTCATGATTTCCAGAGATGTGTCTGGATCAAGGTTTCCTGTCGGCTCATCTGCAATGACAACCTCAGGACTATTCACGATCGAGCGAGCGATAGATACACGCTGCTGTTCACCGCCAGACAGCTGGTCAGGAAATTGTCGTGCTTTGTGCTTGAGCTGTACCAAATCAAGTACATCCAGCACTTTTTTCTTAATGATATGAGGCTGTTCCCCAATGACTTCAAGAGCAAATGCCACATTCTCAAACACCGTGAGGGTTGGAAGTAGTTTGAAATCTTGGAATACTACGCCAATTTCTCTTCTTACGTAAGGAATTTCTTTTTCCTTAATTGAGGCTAAATCTCTGCTATTAATTAAGATTTTCCCTTTGGTTGGCTTCTCTTCACGATACATCATTTTGATGAAAGTGGATTTACCAGCACCACTGGGACCAACAACATACACAAACTCTCCTGGGTGGATAGAGACATTGATTCCATTGATCGCCTTTACACCGTTAGGATAGATCTTGTAGACTTCCTTCATTTCAATCATGTAATCACCTAATCTTTTCTTATTGCTGACTAACAGCTTATCATGATGTTTTGACACTTATCGTCAAAAAACGTTATGTATGGTCACGCACATACCCTTCGATACGTACAAGCAATTTATGTCCTTTTCATCCAAAAAGATGAAAAAAATGAATCGTCTAAATTTCAACAACTCCAATTATACGTCATGAATCGACGCAATGGTATTACATTTATATTTCAAAACTTATAGTTAAAAGGTAAAAAGAACAATTAAAACCGATAAACATGTCTTTTTACCCTTATTTTTTTAATAAAATTTAATATAATACGTTTTCATACTATTCAAAAGTCTTTTTCTACATATAAAAACAAAAAAACCTTGTCGATTAGACAAAGGTTTTATTTTTTCCCTGCAAGCCATTTTGCCACTTCTTTTGCTTGCTTCTCATCTACCATTCCGCTTGGCATAGAGCCTTTACCATTCTGTGCAATATCTGCGATTTGGCTTTCATTATATTTCTTCCCTACTTCTTTCAGGCTTGGTCCGCCTCCACCAGATAGGTCTTTCCCATGACAGCCAATACAGTTTTGCTGATAAATTTCCTCACCACTGCTCACAGTTGAAGCACTTTTGCTGCCTTCTTTGTCACTGCTGCTTGAATTTCCTCCACAAGCCGCAAGAACAAGAAGCATCACTGCAAACAGCATCATTAATCCGCTTTTTTTCATCAATTTCCCTCCCTTACAATCATTTGGTCAACGCTATTATATCCTTGTTTACGCCCTTTTAAAACCCTCACCAAGCACCTCTTTTGCATCCATTACGATGACAAATGCTGATGCATCGATTGCTTTCACCACTTGTTTCAACTTTGTGAATTGTGACTGCCCAACGACACACATCAGAATTGGACGGTCATGGTCGGTATATCCACCGACTGCTGAGATCTTTGTGACACCACGGTCAATTTGATCAAATACTGCCTGCCTGACCTCATCCTCATGCCCTGTAATGATCATCGCCATTTTCGAATGACTGAAGCCGGCCTGTACGACATCAATCGTTTTACTTGAAATAAACACACCAATGACAGCGTACAGTCCCTCTTCAATCCCAAAAACAGTCATCGCAGCCAGGACAATTAGGCCATCCATCATCGCTAAACAGGTGCCAAGCGTGAGGCCTGTATATTTATTGATGATTTTGGCAGCGAGCGCCGTTCCACCTGTTGATCCATTTCCAAGGAACACGAGCCCTATTCCGATCCCAATCACCACTCCGCCAAAAATGGCTGCTAAGAGCGCTTCATGTGTCACAGGTGCAATATGTCTTGTGACAAACACCATCAAAGGTAAAAAAATAGAGCCAACGAGCGTTTTCACGCCAAATGTCCCGCCTAATAAATAAAAACCAGCGATAAACAGCGGAATATTGAGTCCCCATTGCACATATGCCGCCTCAAAGCCGAATGACTGCATAATCGTACTAATACCGCTCACTCCACCTGCAGCAATCTGATTCGGTAATAATAACGTATTAAATCCAATCGCCACAATGGCTGATCCGATTAAAATGAACAAGTAATTTTTCGCTTCAATCCATAATTGTGAATGTCCCTGCTTCATGTCTTTCTTCCTCCGTTACTTCTGAATGCACACCTATTTTAAGCCCTTCTAAAACGAATGTAAATAACAGCCAAATGCAGTGCTAATGGATTAATACTTTATCACACAAACGGATCAGCGTGCTTGCCGTTTGGCATAGGAGCAAATGATGGTATATTTAATATGTACATGAGAAAGAAGGGACATGCGATGAAGAAAATACTGAAGATAACAGGCATGACATTACTTGCACTGATCATCTTGGCTTTTGGTGCTTTCTATACATGGAGCCGCTTTACATACGGACCATCCGCCGCATTAAAAAAGCAAGTGAACATCGAGCAAGTGGAACATAAAAACGATGTGTATACATTTGCATCAGCAAAAAGCGATACTGGTATTATTCTCTATCCCGGGGCAAAGGTGGAACCAATTGCGTATACCTATATTGGGAATGAACTGATGAAAAAAGGTTATTCTGTCTTTATCCCTGACATGCCATTTTCGTTTGCGATTTTTAATACAAACAAAGCACACGATATTATGAAAGTTCATCAAACGATCAAACACTGGTATATTGGCGGTCATTCACTAGGCGGAACAGCTGCCGCTATGTTTGCAGAAAAAAACCAGCGCAAGCTCGACGGTCTCTTTTTCTTTGCGTCTTATCCAGCATCAGATAACTTGAAATCATCGTCCTTGAACGTACTCTCTATATCAGGTGAAAAGGATGGGCTTGCGACACAAGAGAAAATCAAGAAATCGAAAACAAATCTGCCGTCTCAAACCGTTTACCATGAAATAAAAGGCGGGAACCATGCTCAGTTTGGCATGTACGGCAAACAAAAAGGTGATCAGCCTGCGGACATTCCAGCCCTCACGCAGCAAAAGGATATCATTCAGACCATGCTTGAATGGCTAAAACCAGCAAAAAAGCTCCCGTAATAGGAGCTTTTCATTTTTACTTTTTCGTCGCTTCTAAAAACTCTTCAGCGTCTGCTACAGCTAAACCAATGGCTTCCTCCCAAAAGGCTTTTTGGGTAAGATCGACGCCTAAATGCTTATGAGCCAAATCTTCTACTGTCATTGAAGCTGTATCCTTTAGTAATGCAATGTACTTCTCTTCAAACGAAGTACCAGCCCGCAAGGCTTTTGCATAAATCCCTAGTGAGAACATGTAGCCAAATGTGTATGGGAAATTATAAAACGGTACACCTGTGATATGGAAATGCAGCTTAGACGCCCAGAAATGTGGATGGTATTCATCTAAAGAGTCACCGAAGGCTTCCTTCTGCGCTTCTACCATCAGCTCATTCAACCGATCCGCCGGCACTTCTCCTTGTTTACGCTCTTCATAAAAACGCTGTTCAAATAAGAAACGAGATTGAATGTTCATGAAAAATGCTACACTCCGCTGCAGCTTATCCTCTAACAAACTGAGACGCTCCTCTTCATTTGCCGCTTCTTTTAATGAAGCATCAGCCACAATCATTTCTGCAAATGTCGACGCCGTTTCAGCTACATTCATCGCATATTTGCGATTAAGAATGCGAACATCCTGCATCACTTCCTGATGGAACGAATGACCAAGCTCATGCGCGAGTGTCGCCACATTGGATGGACTTCCTGAGAAGGTCATAAAAATGCGTGACTCCCCGCTGTCAGGAAAATTTGTACAAAAACCGCCTACTCGTTTGTTTGGACGATCCTCAGCTTCTACCCAGCGTTCATTAAAGGCTTTTTCTGTAAAGGCAGCAAGCTCTTTTCCAAATCCAGCGAAATGTTTCACAATAAAAGCAGCTGCTTCTTGATAGGGATAGATCTTGGTTTCACTGCCAATAGGAGCCCCAACATCAAACCAGCTTAGCTTATCCACTCCAAGCATGTCAGCCTTTCGATGTAAGTAATCAATGAATGGCTGCTTATGTTCATCAATCACAGACCACATTGCATCAAGGGTTTCTTGTTTCATCCGGCAAATATCAAGCGGCTCTTTTAAAATATGATCCCAGCCTCTTGCTTCATATACTTGTAAACGGAAACCTGCCAGATGATTAAGCGTGCTTGCAAATAGATGTTCATCCTGTGTCCATGCGTGCTCTAAGTTATGATATACGGCCTTTCTGACTTCACGATCTGAATCATCCATCGCATTTTCCGCTTGGCCGACAGAGATCATCTGCGTTTCACCATCTTGTTCAAATGGAATCATAATCTTATTCACCAAGCTAGAATAAAGCTCATCCCACGCATGGTAGCCATCTACGGCTAGCTTTTGAATCAACGTTTCTTGTTCAACAGGCAATTGATCCTTCACGCGCTCTCTGCGTTCATTTAATATGTAGCGTACATCTGAAAAGGCCTCTGAATTCAAGAGATCTTCCCATTTTCCAGGAGAGATGGCAGCAAGCGCTTGATCAAACAGCGCAAGAATGGTACCTAAATCAGCTTCAAGCTTGGCTATCGTACCTCGAAGACTGCCAGCCTTCATATCCTTTGTATTTTGAGATTGAAGACAGGATACAAATGAACCTGCTTGAGACAGTTTTTTATATGTGGTTTCATACGTGTCAAGGACAGACGTTAACCTGCTTTCAATGTGTGTATCTTCTTTTGAAAAGGCATCGACCTTTTGTCTTAATTCATCTAATAGCTGCTGAATGTGTTGCAGGTATGTTTTAAATTCTGGTGAAGAACTGCCTCCTTTAAAAAAGGCATCTAAATCCCACGTCTCTTGTAATGGTGTTAATCCCAAAATATTTCCCCCTTTATTTGCTAATTTCATCATACAAAGGATATAGAGTCAGTATGGCATATGTATTCCTTTATATTCATTATATTTTCTCACAATTAAAAAAACCCAGCAAGAAGCCGAGTTTTTATGATAATTTCGAACGTAAGTAAGCATCGATAAATGAATCTAAATCTCCATCCATGACCGCTTGAACATTTCCCATCTCCGTATTGGTTCGATGGTCTTTCACAAGAGAATACGGATGGAATACATAAGAGCGAATTTGGCTTCCCCAGCCAATTTCTTTCTGCTCTCCTCTAATTTCATCCAATTCAGCCTGCTGTTCTTCGATCCGTCTTTGATAAAGTTTCGATTTCAGCATTTTCATCGCACGTTCTCTGTTTTTGATTTGTGACCTTTCTGTTTGGCATGTGACCACAACATTGGTTGGTATGTGTGTGATACGAACGGCAGAGTCAGTCGTATTGACATGCTGTCCACCTGCGCCGCTTGCACGATACGTATCTACCTTGATATCTTCTGTCCGAATATCAATATCAATTTCTTCATTGAACTCTGGCATGACATCACAGGAAACGAAGGACGTATGCCTGCGGCCAGATGAATCAAAAGGAGAAATACGAACCAAACGATGGACACCTTTTTCTGCTTTTAAGTACCCGTATGCGTTATGCCCTTTGATGAGCAATGTCACAGATTTAATTCCTGCTTCATCACCAGGAAGATAATCAAGCGTTTCAACCTTAAAGCCTCTGCGCTCTGCCCAGCGAGTATACATTCTCAGAAGCATAGAACCCCAGTCCTGTGATTCAGTACCGCCTGCACCAGGGTGAAGCTCAAGAATGGCATTGTTTTTATCATATGGTTCACTTAAGAGAAGCTGCAACTCAAACTCGTTAAACTGCTTGGTTAAGTTCTTCAGCTCTTTTTCAAGCTCTGCATGAAGCTCCTCGTCATAATCTTCCTTTAATAGGTCATGTGTCATTTGCAGCTCTTCATGAGATTCACTGAGCTCATGGTATGCATTCACATTATCCTTTAGTGCATTGGCTTCATTGATGACGCCTTGTGCCTTTTGCTGATCATTCCAAAAATCAGCTTCTGACATTGTCGCTTCGAGTTCTGCAATTTTGGCTTCTTTTGTTTCGAGGTCAAAGAGACCCCCTAAAATCAGCTAGCCTGCTAGCCATATTTTCAAGCTCTTGTCTAATTTCTACTAATTCCATATCCTTCACCTCATAGATGTATGGGGGCTGACATGAATAGAAAGAGGTTTTCACCTCTTTCCATTACTTATTCTGTCTTCCCATGACAATTTTTATATTTCTTGCCGCTTCCGCAGTGACATGGTGAGTTTCGCCCAATGTCTACGACTTTACGTACCGGCTTCTTTTTCACTGTCTTCTCCTCATCACCCTCTTGAGGCTGATGAGCAGTTGTTTGGCCTTGAACGACTTCTTCACGTTCTAGGTTGTTTTGAATTTCTGATTTTAAGACATATTTGGCTACATCATCTTCGATTGAAGCAACCATATGCTCAAACATCGCAAATCCTTCCATTTGATACTCACGAAGCGGATTTGTTTGTGCATACGCGCGTAAATGAATCCCTTGACGCAGCTGATCCATTGCATCGATATGATCCATCCACTTTGAATCCACCGCACGAAGAACGATGACTTTTTCAAATTCTCGCATTTGTTCATCGCCATATGTTTCTTCTTTTGCATCGTATTTTTCTTTAATACGATCCATGATGAAGGAGGTGATTTCATCTGCTTCTTTGCCATAAATATCTTTGACCGAAATAGCTCCTTCATCTAAATAGTTCGTGTTGATTAATTCAACAAGCCCATCTAGTTTCCATTCTTCAGGAAGCTCTTCTTTCGGCGTATAAGAACCAACAGCCCGCTCAATTGAAGATTGAATCATATTGATGACAATCGATTTTAAGTTATCAGAATCGATGACTTCAAAGCGCTGTTTGTAAATCACTTCACGCTGCTGACGAAGTACATCGTCATATTGCAGAAGCTGTTTACGGGAATCAAAGTTGTTCCCCTCGACGCGTTTTTGAGATGATTCAACGGCTTTAGACACCATTTTACTTTGGATAGGTGTAGAGTCATCCATGCCAAAGCGGTCAAGCATCGCCATCGTGCGCTCTGCACCAAATCGGCGCATCAATTCATCTTCCATGGAGAGATAGAATTGAGTAATCCCTGGGTCTCCTTGACGACCAGAACGTCCGCGAAGCTGGTTATCAATACGTCGTGATTCATGACGCTCTGTCCCAATCACAGCTAGACCGCCAAGCTCTTTGACGCCTTCGCCAAGCTTGATGTCCGTACCACGACCTGCCATGTTTGTCGCAATGGTGACGGCACCTTTTTGACCAGCCTCTTCAATAATTTGTGCCTCACGCTCATGGTTTTTCGCATTTAACACTTGATGAGGAATCCCTTTATTTTTAAGCAGCTTAGAAATAAGCTCAGATGTCTCAACCGCTACTGTTCCGACAAGAACTGGCTGCCCTGTCATATAGCGCTGCGCAACATCCTCAGCCACTGCTTTAAATTTACCTTCCATTGTGCGGTAAATTAAATCAGGTCTGTCATCACGAACCACTGGTTGATTGGTCGGAATTGTCACAACCTGCATGTTGTAAATGTTACGGAATTCTTCTTCTTCCGTTTTCGCTGTACCAGTCATACCAGATAGCTTTTCATACATACGGAAGTAGTTCTGGAACGTAATCGTTGCAAGGGTCATACTTTCGTTCTGCACTTCGAGACCTTCTTTTGCCTCAATAGCTTGATGCAGACCTTCACTATAACGGCGTCCTTTCATTAAACGTCCTGTAAAAGAGTCAACAATAACGACTTGGCCTTCTTCAACGACATAATCCACATCTTTTTGCATCGCAACATGTGCCTTCAGCGCCTGAGCGATGTGATGGTTCAGCGCAACATGCTTAACATCAAATAAGTTCTCGATGCCGAATGCTTTTTCCGCCTTCGTCATTCCGCTTTCTGTCAGCTGTACACTTTTTGTTTTAATATCATATGTGAAATCATCTTCTATTTTTAATGTACGAACAAATGCATTGGCTTGTACGTAAAGCTTTGTAGATTTCGCAGCTTGTCCAGAAATGATAAGAGGTGTTCTCGCTTCATCAATTAAGATGGAGTCAACCTCATCGATCACTGCATAATGAAGCGGTCTTTGAACCATTTGCTCTTTGTAAAGCACCATGTTATCTCGTAAATAGTCAAAGCCCAGTTCATTGTTTGTTGAATACGTGATATCAGCGGCATACGCTTCTCTTTTTTCATCTTTGTCTAAGCTGTTTAAGTTTAAGCCAACCGTTAAGCCAAGAAATTCAAAAATCTTGCCCATTTCCTCTGCATCACGGCTTGCCAAATATTCGTTGACTGTCACAATGTGGACGCCTTTTCCAGAAAGAGCATTTAAATAAACAGGCATTGTTGATGTCAACGTTTTACCTTCACCTGTTTTCATCTCAGAGATGTTGCCTTCATGAAGCGCGATCCCCCCCATGAGCTGCACCTTAAACGGGTACATTCCTGTCACGCGGCGTGATGCCTCGCGAACCGTTGCAAATGCTTCAACCAACAGGTCATCCACGGATTGTCCTTTTTCAAGTTTTTCTTTAAATTCAATCGTTTTATTTCGTAAAGCCTCGTCAGATAATTTCTCGAAATCTTGTGCGAGAGCTTCGATTTCATTTGCTTTTTTTTCATATTTGCTGATCGTACGTTTCGTAGGATCAAACACTTTGTTTAAGATTCCAAGCATATAATAACGCTCCTCTATTTCATGCAATTTTTCGGCATGTCCAAAAGATTGACAGGTCCATATTTACCTGCATTTATCATACCATACCTTCCTTCATTTCCAAAGAATTTGCAATGATTTCGCACAAAAAACCCGCCCCTTATGAAGGGAACGGGTTTACTTTTTTTAGGTTGTTTTTAGATCAGATTAAGCGTTTGGCTCAATGAGTCCATATTTGCCATCATTTCGGCGATAGACCACATTGGTCAAATTTGTCTCAGCATTTGTGAAGACGAAGAAACTATGACCTAACATGTTCATTTGAAGAATGGCCTCTTCGCTATCCATCGGTTTTAAATTGAAACGTTTTTGTCTGACGATTTCTGTTTCATCAATTTCTTCGTCATCTTGAACAGCTACATCAGCCGTCCCATTTCCTCCAGCAAATAAGTGTTTTTTGGCACCTTGCTCGCGGAATTTACGGTTTACTTTTGTTTTGTGTTTTCGAATTTGACGTTCTAATTTACTGGCTGCTAGGTCTACTGCATTGTACATATCTTCATTATGCACCTCAGCTCGAAGTGCTAGATCAGTCATTGGAATGGTAACCTCAACTTTAGATTCTTGATCATTGTAAAACTTCAAGTTCACGTTGACTGAAGCATCTACGTCTGTTTCAAAATAACGCTCCAGCTTTCCAATTTTTTTCTCGACATGATCTCTTAGTGCAGGTGTTACGTCGATGTTTTCTCCTCTGACATTGTAATTCATGTAAAGAACGCCTCCTTTAAAATTAAGGATATGTAAACCTATTTCTACTTTTCCCTCCTTTTCTCCTGCTCAAACGTAAAAAAAATGTGAATATTCATTGAAATTTGTCGAATTTTGCGGTGCTTCAACTGTTGCTTGATAGGTGATGAATATATATTCGGCTCATTCTTGAAAAAGACCAGCTCACGTTTAAATCGTGAAAGATGAAATGGATGTTTTCAGCGAATGAGATAAGGTTTTTAAATCTTCCGCCGCTGCTTTCATCTCTTCATTTGCCGCCAATGATTCTTCAACAGCAGCAGACATGTACTCCGTCTCTTCTGAATTGCGTTTGGCTCCTTCTTCAATGACCCCAACCGTCTGAGATATTTCCTCTGTACTAGCTGAAATTTGCTCTGCAGTGGCTGAAAGCTCCTCTGCTTTCATCGAAATATCACGAATAGATTCCAGGATTTCATGAAAACTCTGTTCAGACAATTGCGATACTTTCACACCTTCTGCTACATCCTGCTCAACCTTTGTCATCGAGTGTGATGATTTTTCAGTATCTTTGTTCACGTTCGCGAGTAATTGACTAATTTGATCTGTCAGCTGACTAGATTCTTCCGCCAGTTTCCTCACTTCATCTGCTACAACCGCAAAGCCTCTTCCATGTTCTCCTGCTCTTGCCGCTTCAATAGCAGCATTTAAAGCAAGCAAATTCGTTTGGTCAGCAATGGCATGGATATGACCTAACAAATCTTCAATGCCAGTAAACTGGGTTTGTACATGAGCCATTGTGGAATGGTGTTCATTCACAGACGCTTTTATAGATTTCATTTGTTTTACAAATTGCTGAATAAGTGCTGCACCCTCTTCAGCCTTTTCAGTCACTGAAATTGAGTGACCCGAAACATCGGATGTATGTTCAGCTGCATTTTGCATACCAGTCGAGACTTCTTGAATCGCAGAAGCTACTTTTCCGACCGCGTCTGATTGTTCACGTGAAGCTTCACCGACCTGTTCAATCGAACTAGACGTCTGCTCACTTGCCGATATTGTTTGATGAATGGTTTCCTCAAACTGAGCAGCAGAATCAGCTAATTGTCTTGATCCATTTTGCACCTGTAAAATGAGTTGACGTAAATGAGTCGTCATTTGATTAAAAGCGGTACCGAGTTGGCCAATCTCATTTTTAGAGGTCACTTCAATCTCTTCAAGTGTAAGATCACCATCTGCCATCCTTCTCGCGGCATTTGTGACAGAAACAATCGGCTTTGTCATACGATAAACGAATCTTGTCCCAATCACCAAAAAGCCAACAATAATGACCGCACTAACTAGAATGAGTGTGAATAGTAATTGGTTACTGTCTTGATTGAGCTGATTGATTTTCTGGTCACGTTGCTTCAACTGGGTTTGAGCAAATTCTTTTGTAAAGGTATGTATTTCTTGTTCGATAGGCTGTAATTCTTGACTGAGGCGGGTGTTGAATTCTTTTTGATTTTGCATACTCAATGAATTAAATAGTCGGTTCGTTGAGGTGTAGTAAAGATAATTTTTTTCTGAGATTTGATCTAATAGATTTTTTGCTTGTTTGACAGCGCTCATTTTTGAAGC
Source organism: Bacillus sp. MZGC1 (assembly GCF_002998605.1). Lineage (NCBI taxonomy): Bacteria > Bacillati > Bacillota > Bacilli > Caryophanales > Bacillaceae > Bacillus > Bacillus sp. MZGC1. The sequence goes on along the minus strand of NZ_PVRE01000001.1, from coordinate 530,328 downwards.
TTCAGTTGTTTTCTTATTAATCTCTTCATATGTTTGCTCAATTTTCTGTAAATTTTCAGCATCTTGCACGACAACATAGGTTTTGATTTGCGCTTCCTGCTTTTGCAAAAGCGCCTCTAATTCCAGTGAGGTCTGATAAAGCTTCACTTCTTTGCTGAGAAGCGTCTTGTAGGATTGATCTGTTTTGTAATAGATAAAGCTTGAAAACCCTAAAATACTGACAAACAATACACATATGACAATAAGCCCAAACAAAAATTGATTTTTTAGTCTCATAATTTCCTCCGAATGGTCTGAATTGAACAAAAATTAATGAATGACATACGGCCTCATACAGGCATGTATTTCATCCATCCACTTTCTATATTCAGGTATAAAATATGATGTAAGGAATGATTGGAAGTGTATTGAAGGGAATGTATAGAAAGCTAGTATATCAAAACTTAAAAAAATTTGATCAAACGAACGAATCGTTTTGGCAAAGTGCTCATTTTCTATAATTGAAAGCAGAAGGGGATGTGTTGTCTCTAAATGAAAGAAGGCATGGATCAGATCATTAAAGATCCGATCCCCTTCAGTTTTAGCAAAATCCTTCTCAATTTCATCTAAATATTTTAGACTCTCTTCTATCGTATATAGAAGTTCATAATATGTGGTTAATAAAATATAGTCATCTGAACGATACGCCACAGGTCTCACCTAATTATTTCCGTTTATCGTAATATACGCCGTCACTCGTCATAGGCTGGTATGGATTTTGATAATTCAGCTGTTTCGTTTTCTTTTTTTGAATGGCTTGAATATCTGCTTTGATCCCATTTTGGATCACAGTTAATTGCTTCGCCATCTGTTGATCTGTTTGGATGATTTCTTTGATTTTCTCTTTTTCTTGATCCGTCAGCTCATGCTGAATATCTCTCATTAATTCGTCTCTCTCAATCAAAAAGGCATCAAAGTCTTCAACCAAGGTGTCACTTTGTGGATTTGCCGCTATTTCGGCTGCCATTTTTAATGTTTGGTCATGCAGCTGGTCCACAATACTCATAGAGATCCCCCGATAGAGTGATGGCGCCCTTTTCGATCGGTTTGAATAACTTCCTTCCATGCATCACGAAAATCAGTTACGTATTGCTCTACTTCATTCAACATCTCTTCGTCATTTTGAAGATTGGCTTCAATCAGTCTGCGATAAATGTAATCATACATACTTGCCATACTCTTTGATACGTCATAAGAACGATTTAAGGTAACATTTAATTCTTGAATGATGTTTTGAGCCTTTTTCAGGTTCACATTTCTCGTTTCTGCATCCTCTTTTTGAATGGCATACTTCGCTAGTCTAATGAACTTTAAGCAGCCTTCATAAAGCATAAGCGTCAACTCGGCAGGTGTTGCAGTCTCAATAGAATTTTTCTGATAGGCGGCATAAGGGTTCTTTATTGCCATATGTTATAAACCTCCAATTATTGTCCAAGCAGTTGAGAAAGATAGCCAGATTGGTTGTTTAGCTTTTGAATCGCGCTATCCATGGCGCTAAACTTTTTGTAGTAGCGGGTTTCAACCATTTTTAAACGATCTTGGAATGTATCCATTCGTTTTGTTAAAGAATCAAGGTCCTTACCAAGTCCGTATTCCTTTAATTGCATTGTTGTGCTGCCAGCTTTAGTTTGAATGCTCTTCGTGAAGGCTGATAAGGAATTTTTGATACGATGAATGATTCCTTGTTCTTGATATTGCTGCTGCGCTTTATCTTTATCTTTTGAATCCACATTTAGCGAACCTGACATAAATATTTGACTGATCTTCTGTGGGTCTTCTTCAATGGCTTTTCTTAGTTTCGGTTCATCAATGACAAGCTTTCCGCCATCTTTATATTTATCTGAAGTGGTAATTCCGATTTGTGTCATGTGAATTCTATTCCCATCACTTGTCGTAATATCAGCATAAAAATCACTTCTTATTTTAGAGGCACCACCTCGTAAAATGGAATCACTTCTCAGCAAGCCAGACTTCGCTGTCGTTTCCCATAGCTCCACTTCTTTGTCAGACATTGCTTTTTTCTCTTCAGCTGTTAAAGGATGATAGTCCCTATTTCTTTTTTCATTGACTTTGCCATTGACCTGCTCAACAAGTTCATTGTATTTATCAACAAATTGTTTAATTTTATCAAAGATTGTATCGACATCTGTTGAAACGTTTAAGCTGACAGGCTTATCGGTTGTCCCTTTAAGCTCGTACGTAATACCAGCTTGCTCAAATGTATTGTTGTTATTTTCCATTTTCAGACCATTAATCTCGTATTGTGCTTTTTGCCCTTGAGTGGTCGCAACTAATTTGTTATCTCCATCCACTTGGAAGCCTAATTGAGTGAAGAATGAAGCTGAATTACCATCAGCTGCTTTAATACTGACACCTTCTCCCGTTGTCCGTGAAGTGAGAGCGACCGTATCGACATAGTTTGATCCGTCAAAGATCTGTCCTTTGTAAGCCGTCACACCTAATTGCGAGTTGTTCAGCTTTTTCACGATGTCATCAATTGTATCGGTATCAGAAGTATTGATCGTCACCGTTTTCGGTTTTGTCGAATCTGGTGTCGTCACTTCGAATGTAAACGTGCCATTTGTTGGTGTAAATCCAGATGTACCAGATGATCTGAAGACGGAAGCTGTCGCTAATTGGGTGACATTGATTGAGCCAGAGGCAGCATTTGTTGATCCAGTTGCTGTGACAGCAGATTCATTTGAGCTTGTCACCTTTTTTGCGCCATATGTACTTGGACGCGTTAAGTTTAAACTGTTGATCAAATCATCTAATTCTTTGACTTTCGAGTTCACCTCGCGATAGCTGTCTCTTTGCCATTCAAGTGTTTGTTTCTGGCGTGTCATTTTATCAAGTGGTGCTTGCTCAGTTTTCATTAGCTTTGATACGATTTCATCAATATCAAACACATTTGAAAATCCAGTAATTCGATTGACCATTTTTTATGTTCTCCCTTCACTTACATTCTTTTATCTACAAATAAACCGACAATTTCTGTCATTGCCGCATAGAAATCAAGCCATTCCTTGGAAGGAATTTCTCTAATGACTTCTTCTGTTTGGTTATCTACGACTTTGACATAATATTCATTGAGTTTTTCATGTAATTCAAATTGCAGATGAAATTGAGTGGGTTCAATCAGCTTGTTTGCTCCTTGAAGCGTTTTTTCAATTTCTTCTTTTGAAACGACCTTGCCATTTGCTTGTAAATCAGAGTTTACATTGTCATTCTGGTTATTAGAAACACGGGTTTGAAATGCATCGATAATTGGCTCTAGCGATGTCAACTTACCAACAGACATAGTTATTCAGCTCCTGTGCTTTAATCTATCTTTTATATCGGCTTTGAATTTTCAAATTAAATATAGATGGACCGATTTGTTAAAGTTTCATATAGATGGTGAACATCCACACAGAAACGTGGAGAAGGATAGCTGAATCAGATAAAAAAATCCTCACTTTTTTTGTGAGGATAATTGAGAGAGGAGATCTACAGATAAACTCGCAGCACGACTGTTCTCTTCTTGAATAGACAGGTACACTTCTTTTCTATGAATATCAATGTGCTTAGGAGCCTCAATCCCGATTTTCACTTGATCGCCTTCGATTGAAATAATCTTGACTTCAATATCATCGCCAATTTGAATCGACTGGTTTAATTTACGCGAGAGAACTAACATGAGGATGCCACCTCTAACAAATGTTTTGTATGATAGGCTGAATCATGCAAAATCACCTGCTTGGCTTTCATGTTTTTCCGGTTCACAATAATAGGCGCTCTTAAATTGGCTGTCGTTTTTTCAATAGAAGATTCCATTGTTAAGATCACCATGACTTCCACATCATTGGCATCTTCTACTTCTAGAATATCTACGACCGTTTCGTCTAGATCGAATTCATATTGATTGAAGAATAAAAACGGACTGCTGACAATAAAGCCTAACTCTGCGTTTTTCAATGATTGAAGAACTAAAAATGGAGACTCTTCTGATAAAGGTAAAATGACAAACTGTTGTTGATCTAGAAATCCTGGTATTCCATTAGAGAAGTTGATGATTTGCTCCTCTTTGATTGTCATTTCACCATGATATTTTGTTTGAATGATCATAATTCACGACCTTTTTCATTTTTCTTAACTATACCTTATCACCATTTTGGCCCGTTTCGTCAACTTCTATTTTTAAATCTGGGTATTGTAACATATCAATATTGACCTTACCTGGCTGGTAGTTAACGATTGGTTTATGAGGCGTTGCCTCTATAATAGCTTTTTGAGGCTCCACATCAATTTGAAGCTCAGATGGCTGATAGTGAATTTTGACACTAAAGAATGAAGGGATCACACCAATGGTGAATTGTTTGGCTGGAGGGGTGCCATTGATTTTGGCAAACTCGGCAATTGCATTCCCACCATTCTCGATCTTGATGAGTTCACTGCCTTCTTCCGCTCTTCGGCCCATTCCCTCTCCAACAGCACGTTTCCCCTCAGCTGCCCATTCCTCAGATCGTCTAAAAATCGACTTGATATCCATATCGGCAAATGCTTCGGTTTGATCTATTGTTAATTTTGACGGTGTCCTTGTCATATTCATGACGGCTCTGGGCTGCTGAATCTCAAGGTCTGCTCTTGGCTGCTCTACTTCTTGCCGAGAAGGAGTTGTCGACATTTGCAGCTTTGCATAGGTTTGTTGCATTAACAATCTAGGGATTTGCATATAGGTACACCTCCATGATGCAAAAAAGCACCCAACGGATGCTTTTTATTATCTTAAGAAATCGACAAGGGATGGCTGAATAACTTTAGCCGTCGTTGCTAAAGCAGCTCTATTCACAACCTCTTGTTGAAGAAGATCAATAATTGCTTTTTCACTTTCTACATCTTCATTATCTGATTTGGCATTTTTCAGTACTTCGAATTGTGAAGTCAAGCGGCTGCCTACTAAGTCAACACGATTTGAACGGGCTCCTAGGTCCGAGCGCTCAGCACTCATCACTTCTTTAAACTGATCGATACTTCCTAACGCATCATCAGAATTTGCGAACGTTCCATTTTTCAATGAGTTTTCTAAATCCGTCAGCATTTCAATGACATTTTGACCGCTGGCAGACTGTCCACCAAACGCTGAAATTGGATTTGAGTTCACATTTAAAGTGATACCATCAGAAATGTTCGACTTAACGGCATTTGCATCTGTATAGTTTTCAAAGTTAAACGTAAACGTACCATCTGCGTTCTCGACAACTGGTTTGACATTTGTATTCGTTCCATTAAATACGAATTTACCTAACATCTGAGTGTTCATTGCGTCAATGATTTGTTTCTTCATCTGGCCAATTTCCACTCCGATAGCTGCTAAATCTTCTGGCTGCTTTGTTCCGTTAGCCGCATCAAGCACTTTATCTCGTACATTTGACATAATATCAATGATTTCAGTGACACTTGTTTCAGATGTATCAATCCAGTTTTGTGCTTCATTTAAGTTTTTTTGATATTGTTCATTTCGAAACATTGCTGTGCTATATTGAAGGCTTTTTACTGCTGCAACGGGATCATCAGACGTTTTTGTGAAACGTCTCCCTGTTTGTGCTTGCTCATTTATTTTAGAAAGTTTTTCATAACTTTTACTAATATTACGAAGTGAGTTTTGAGAAATCATACCTTGTGTGACTCGCATCAGCTATACCTACCTTCCTACGACACCCATGCCGTTTATTACTTTATCCAATATTTCATCTTGTAATGTCACAACTCTCGCAGCTGCATTATATGCATGCTGAAATTGGATCATATTCGTCATTTCTTCATCAATGGAAACAGCACTCGTCGACATTCTACGTTCATTGGCTGAATTGACAAGAGCGGCTGAACTGCTTTCTAGCGTCATGTTCTTTTTCCCTTGAATCCCCATCTCAGCAATGACATTTTGGTAGTAATCCTGGATCGTCGTTGTATTGCCGCCGATTGGTAACTTTAAGTCTTGTATATTTGCTAATTTTGTAGCATTCGAACCGTCACCTTTTGTTTGATTGAGAGATGCTGCAATATTATCTGTTGATGCTAAAATGACATCACTCACTTTGATACGAGCTGCTAAGCCTTTATTCAATTCATTGTTATTCTCAATATCAAAGAAGTCTTGTCCACTTGTGCCATTTAACGTGTACCCCTGCTTATGCACATCGTTAAATGTATCCATAAATACTTGTGCTACTTCATCCAGCTCTGCAAGCATATCCGGATACATGCCTTTTTCAGCACCATTTGACATGTAGCCATAAGCCTCAACAAGTGCTTTTACTTTACCATTCACTTGAAGCTGATCTGCTGCAATGGTTGTTGTTCCGAATTGAAGTGAGTTAACAAGTCCCGTTGTATTATCATAGGAGATTTGCAGTTCAGATTTTTCGTTCGTAATGCCATTCAAAATCGTTCCAGCAGATTGTCCATTTGCACCGATAATGTCGATGTTGACAGTTCCTTCAGCAATTTTGAGTGCATTACCGCCAGATGGATTGTAGCTCACTTTAATATCAACAAGTGAGGATAATTGATCTACCAAAGCATCACGCGTATCATAAAGATCATTTGGAAGATATCCGTTTGGCTCAACTGCTGCAATCTGTTTATTCACTTCATCTATTTGAGATAAAATAGTGTTCACATTTTTAGCTGTTGAATCGAGTTCTGTTTTTAAATTCTTTTGTATCGTTGTTAAAGAAGAATTAAGTAAACGGAATTGATCTACTAAAGCCTGTGCACTTGTTTTAACAACTGTACGCGCAGAAGCTGTATCGGCATTTTTTGTTTCGGATAGGACCTGTAGTGATTTCCAAAGGTTATCAAAAGCTCTGTTTAAGCCTTCATCCGTCAAATCATTCATAACTCCCTCCATTTGCGAAAGGGCATCAGATTTTGTTGAGTAGTAAGACAAGTTATTGTTATGATCTCTGAATTGCAGATCTAAAAAGCTGTCTCGAATTCTTTCAACGGTTCCAACTTGAACTCCTGTCCCCATTTGGCCATACGTCTTGCCGTCATAAACTGAAATGACTGGATAAGGATTATCTGCTTTAAAGGTAACTCTTTGTCTTGAGTAGCCATCCGTATTTGCATTGGACACGTTGTTTGATGTGACATAAAGCCCTGCACGCTGGGCTGTGATTCCTCTTTTTGCCGTTTCTAGACCCATGAATGTAGAACCCATTGGTATCCTCCTTGTTTACGCCTTTGAATCAAACAAAGCCCTCTGCTGTTTAGGCTTTGAACTCTCAAGACCATTTTGTCCGTAATTCATATTTTCTTTATTAGGGTTAACGAGATCGAATGTCAGTGAAATAAATTGAAGCGACTGCTGAATGAGCTGTTTGTTCAGTTCATTTACATCTTTCAGTTCCACCATGATGTCATTTAATTTGTCATATAACGAAATGAGCTCTTCTTGATCCGAACCTTCAGCCTTTTCGATACACGCGGTGATGGTTGGCGGTTCATCACTTTGTAAAAATTGAACTGTGGCTTCAATTCGTTTTTCTTCTAATTGAGAAATGGCTTGAATATATTTTTGCTCTAAATTCAGAACCTCTGAAAGAGCATCAATCTCATTGCTTTTCAGCATTTCTGTTTTATCCTTCGACAGCTTCAAAAGCTGTTCATGCAATCCATAGAGACGATGCAGCTCTTCAATGATTATTTTAACTGACATTCACGCTACTCCCTTTTGTTATTGTTGTTTATAAAAATTCAGCATTTTATCAGCAATGCCTTTTGTATCTACTTGATATGTTCCGGCTTCAATGCTTTTTTTAATTTGGTCTATTTTATCTTGGCGTTCTTTCATGATATTCGGCACCTTTTGCATTTCGATTGCCTTTTTAGAAATTTCGACTTTATCAGTTGATTTTGCTTGATTTGATTGCAACGTTTGTTTCTCATATGTTTTCTTGTAAGGATTTACTGGTTGTGTTCCATATCGATTAATTTTCACGGGATTCCTCTCGCTTTCCGTTACAGTCTGTCTTGATTCTATCCATTTTATCGACCAAACTGCAACTTAGTTTAGGGAATCAATCGTTTTTAGGATTAATGGCATAATAGGTGTCTTTTTTCCTAGATTCAATCTCCCTTTTACGCTCTTCTTCTTGATTCATTTGACTCATTTGCGAATGAATATCCTGTTCACATTGGCTGCACAGCTTGTTTTTTCTGATCGGTTGGCCACATCTTTCACAAGGATAGTTGATATTCGGAAATTGACTAATTTGAAGTCTTTTCAAACGGATAAATTTCAAGATTAATTCTTCAGCAACTTCTGTTGCATCTACTATTTCAGCAATGGTTGATTGTCTATTACTTTGCTTTCGCAAGAATTTATAAACGATATCAAAAGAACGTTCTTCTTCTTCGAAGCATTTGTTACAAACCGTTTGGATGGTGGTTTTTAAAAATAGCTGATTACATTGTGGACAGTTTGCCAATTGATTCATAACCAAAACCCCTTACGTTATTTTCTCTTCTTATTATCGGTTAATTATCCTGAATTTTAACTACGGATCAACGTAAAAGAGGAAACACTTTTGGCACCTGCTTCTTTTAAAATTCTTGCCGCATCATAAATGGTGGCCCCCGTTGTATAGATGTCGTCAATTAAGATAACATCCCTTTGAACGATCGCATCTGTCTGCTTGATTTGAAACATTCTTTTTTGATCTAAACGTTCATTTTTCTTTTTCTTAGACTGCTTGCTTTGATGTATTTTCACAAGCGGCTGCAGGATCGGCTGACCAATCAAGGAAGCAAGTATGACTGACTGATTAAACCCTCTTTCCTTTAGCCTTTCTTTACTTAAAGGAATCGGGATCAGCACAGGTTCTTTAATTGAAAAGGAGCGCTTAAATACTGCTTGGACATCTTGTTTAAAAAGCTCAGCTAAAGCTGTATCACCTCGAAATTTAAAGCGGGAAAGGACATCTTTCATCAAATCGTTGTAAGCATAAACAGACCTATTTTTCACAAGTACTGTAGTAGAATCAGGGCGTTCTTTCCACCTGGAACAGTCTTGACATAATTGATCATTCGACTGTGCTCTCCCACAAGCTGGACAAATCGGGCGTTGAATTTTTTCTAGGTGATGCTTACATGCTATACATAGATGATCATCATTTAATAGAAGTAATGATTTCCATGTAAAAGCAGCGACAAAATGCCCCTCACAAATTAGGCAGATCAATTGTTATCCTTATTTATCGGCAGACGATTTTCGCATCTTGGAAATGTGGTGACCTTTGAAGCAGCTTCTGTCAGAATGACCAGCATGGCCGTATTCTTCTGTTTATCCACCATCTCGGATTTACTGTAAGATATTTTATCGATATCTGTTATATACTGAGGCTTCACTTGATTTAGTGAAATCGCTAATACATCTTCTATACACTTTTCACAGTGACAAATCATGTTTAATTGGTTGAGATATTGATAGAGGATTTCCTTGAGTAGTATTTCTTTTGCATTGAGTAGCATATTTGTCTCTCCTGCCATTTGTGTATTGTGAATATAAATGTACCATGAAATTTAGTTGGGCCCACATTATTTTTCAGAAAACTCTTTTGCAGCTGTATCATTCATTTTTACGATATGCTTCTTTGCTTGTTTCATACTTCTCGTTAAACCAAAATGAAAAAAGATAACATCTCCTTTAAAAAAATCGGGATGTCTACCTGCTCTACCAGAAATCTGAACAAGTGCACTCTCTGTAAAGATAGTAGATTCCGCACCTAGTACCCCCACTTGAACATTTGGAATGGTAACGCCTCTTTCTAGAATGGTGGTTGTAACTAGTACATCGTATTTATAATCTCTGAAGTGCTGGACCTTTTGTTTCCTGTCTGGATCATCAGCAGACACCCCCTCCACATTTAAGCGGTGTTCTCTAAGGACCTTCGTTATCTTCTTCATGGTCGAAATAGAAGGAACAAAAAGTAAAATCCTTCTCTTCTTTGTGATATGTTTCTGCATCCAATTCATTACTTTAGGTGGGAGCTGGTTCTTTTTTAATTTCTTCTTCCAATGTCCAATCCATTGAAAGGACGGGACAGGTAACGGTTGTTGGTGAAAGCGCAGAGGAATTTTTATGGCTTCTAGTTGTCCACGAGATACATCTCTTTTCATTTTCTTAGAGGGCGTCGCACTTAAATAAACCCTAACCCCTTTCTTTCTCATTGCCTTTAAAACAGCAAATTGGAGACGTTCATCGATTGAATAAGGAAAGGCGTCGACTTCATCTATAATAAGCACATCAAATGCAAGTTTGTATCTCATCAACTGATGAGTTGTGGCGATCACTAGCGGTGCTATTTGGAACCTTTGAGGACTTCCTCCATAAAGAACAGCTATTTTCATTCCTTGAAATGCTTTTTTAAGCCGCGGCTCTAGTTCAAGGACAACATCTGTTCTAGGTGTCGCAATGCAGACGCTCATTCCTTGATGTAAGGCATATTCAATTCCGTGAAAAAGCACCTCTGTTTTCCCTGCCCCGCAAACTGCCCAGATGAGTAGATCAAATTTGTTTTTTATCGCTTCGATCAATTTTTCTGACGCCCTTTTTTGTCCTTTAGACAGATTTCCCTGCCATGTTAATTCCGTATGACATGTTTCTTCCATTTGTGGACCCGTCCATTCATAAAGAAAGCCACATTCCGTTGTTTTCCCCATCATGATGCATGATCTACAGTACACACAATCTTTTTGACACATGTCACACGGAGTGTGGGCAAAGTACCGCTTTTTTGATACACCACATCTACAGCAAGTAAGACCATTTGCTTTCCTCTCAATAGCAGGTGTTCGGATGACTAACCCTTTCTCCACCAGCCAATCCAAATCGGACTGTGAGCATCTTGTTTCAGCGGTAAGCAGGTGGCGTGACTGCAGTTGCTGCCTTAGTTCCATTGCTTTGTCCATGTTCAATTTCACCAAACACCTTTCAACTGATGTTTGCCTATTATGCGCAAAGACATGACCTTTCGTCCAACAGCTAAAATAGAAAAACAAAACCCCTTTTCTATTAGAAAAGAGGTTTTTTAAGATTTATCTAATCACCCAGCCAAGAGCTATAGAGCCTTCGCCTAGATGAGTGCCAATCACGGCACCAAAGTAGCTTTTATAAAATTCAACATGAGGATACTTTTCTGATAAGTGCGCAATTAAGTCGTCTGCTTCTTCTTCTCTATTACCATGTATCAGTGTTGCTCTCATCGGGACACCACGTGATGCATCTTCGTCAAATAATTCAAAAATACGTGAAATGGCTTTTTTCCGTGTACGAATCTTCTCAAAAGGGACAATTAGCTTGTTGTCAAAATGCAGTATAGGCTTTACCTTTAAGAGGCTCCCAATAAAAGCCTGAGCACCATTTAATCTGCCGCCTCTTTGTAAATGAGTTAAATCGTCTACCATAAAATAAGCTCTCTGATTCTCTTTCAGATAATTGAGATGGGCTAACACTTCTTCTAGAGAAGCACCACCTTGGATTTTTTCAGCAGCTTCTATCGCATAAAAACCTTGCGCCATACAGCTAGTTTCTGTATCAAACGGATAAATATCAATCCCGTCAACTAGGTCATTTGCTGAGGCTGCACTATTATATGTTCCACTAATTCCGCTTGAAAGGTGAATACTAATCACGGCATCGTATGTTTCACTTAGTTTTTCATATAATTCTATTAACTCACCGAAAGCAGGCTGAGAGGTGGTTGGAAGGTCTTTATGCTTTTTGACTTCTTCATAATATGTCTTCCAATCCATTTCTATTTCTTCACGGTATGATTCGTTGCCAAAAATGACATTAAGAGGGATCATATGAATATGATGTTTATCACGCAGTTCTTGTGGTATATAAGCAGTACTGTCTGTTACAACGGCTATTTTCATTCTTAAATACCTTCCTTATCCGTTAAGTTGCTCTTTTTTATTTTCAAAGAATGATCATTGTTATTCATTAGATTTATAATAGTAATCAAAAAAGCCTGCCTAATCAATAGGCAAGCCCGTTATATCCGAAAAAGACTCCTTATCTACCTATCATTTCTCTCCAATTAACATGTGAGAGAACCAAAAACAGGCGAAAAAGGAGTACTTGTCCGGAACATTATCTCATTTCTACCCAGCCGTTTTTAATTGCTACAACAACAGCTTGTGTACGGTCGTTTACATTCATTTTTTGTAAAATGTTACTCACGTGGTTTTTGACTGTTTTCTCACTAATAAAGAGCGACTCACCAATTCCTCTATTGCTCTTTCCGTCAGCTAACATTTGAAGAACTTCGCACTCACGTCTCGTTAAGATATGAAGTGGTCTGCGAATTTCAGGATATACCTCGTGCTGCGGATGTGCTGAAACGCCACTAGTCGCTAGGCGTCGGAATTCATTTACTAAGTTATGAGTAACTTTCGGATGTAAATAAGATCCTCCGTCAGCTACGACTTTCACTGCTTCAATGAGCGTGTCTGCATCCATTTCTTTTAACAGGTAGCCTCTTGCCCCTGTTTTCAATGCATGTGTCACATAGTTTTCATCGTCATGAATAGATAGAATAATGACTTTTGATTCGGGATAAAGCTCAACTAGCTGCTTTGTAGCCTCTACACCATTTACATTCGGCATATTAATGTCCATAATGACAACATCCGGATGATAGTGTTCTACGATACGTGCAGCTTCGTCACCGTCGTCTCCTTCTGCAACTACTTCAAAAGTAGGTTCAAAATCTAAAATCCGTTTGACACCTTCACGGAATAATTGGTGATCATCAATAATTACAATATTTACTTTAGTCACAAGCTACGCCTCCCCATGTTTATTGTTCTACACCTGAACTTTATGGTCAATATGTCTTTTGTCTCTATTTTACAATTTTATTTTGCAATGTTAATGGCACGCGAATCATGATGAATGTCCCTAGACCTATTTTTGAGTCTATGGTCATTTTACCTTCCAGTAAGTCTACGCGTTCTTTCATGCCAAGTAAACCGAAGGATTTGTTTTTGTTTGTTTTCACATCTTTCATATCAAAGCCTTTTCCATCGTCTTTGATAATTAACGTGACAAAGTCTTTCGTCACTTCTACTTTTACAGAGATTTCTTCAGCTTCGGAATGCTTTAGTGAATTTGTGACAGCTTCTTGGGCTAGTCTAAACAGTGCCACTTCAAATTGAGAAGCAATTCTTTCGCTTTCTGTATCCCCTAGGCATTGGAACGTAATCTTGGTTTTTCCATCATACTCTTCGATTGTGTTTAAATATTTTCTTAGCGTCGGAATGAGACCCAAATCATCTAAAGCCATTGGTCTTAAATCATAAATGATTCTTCTCACTTCGTACAGAGCATTTCGCACATTCTGTCTGAGACTTCTAATTTCTTTAAAGCCTTCTTCTGTCCCACGGTCTCTGAAAATCCGTTCAATTAATTCGGAACGCATCATCACGTTTGCCAGCATCTGGGCCGGACCGTCATGAATTTCCCGGGACACCCTTTTGCGTTCTTCTTCTTGGGCTTCAATAATTCTTAGTCCAAAATCTTGTTTTGCCTGAGCATCTTCAAGTAACACGCCAACTTGGCGTAAGTCCTGATTGAGATAGTTGAGAACAACTGTGATCTGACTCACAAGCGTTTCAGAGCGTTCAATGACGTCTTGCAGGCTTAACAATCGTCTTTCCAGATCGTCTCTTCTTTCTCTCAGCTGCTTTTCGCGCTGCTGGATCATGGTGAGTTCCACTTGTAGATTATGTGCTTTTTCGTAGGCCTCCCGTATTTCTTCTTCGCTAAATTTGTTGAAGTTTCTGCTGACCTCAGATAAGCGATTTCTAGCATGTCTCGTATGGACTTCGAGTTTATCCCCAAAATCAATTACTTCGTTTACTTGCTGCTTGATTTGCTTCAGCTCTTCTACTAGGCTTTCATATTGTTGACGGGACTGTTCGCCTATCCTAAATACTTCGTCCTTGCTGCCATCAACTGTACTTAGCATTTTCATGATGATTGAATCCAATAATTTCGGATCCATTTTAGGTGTTGTCATGGCTTTTCCCTCCCGTAACAGTGATGTCATCTTTTTTTATTATAAATGTCATTGATCTGCATTTTATGTCGAATTATAATGAAAGAATGCGTATAAATCATGAAGTTTTTATGACGACCCTTTTTCCGCCCCTATCATCATAACAAAATACGCTGTAAAATTCTAAAATCAATGCAAATTTTCTCTAGTCTTACAATTTGCTTGTCAGGAGGGTAAGTCTTTTGCTGAATCGCTATCTTACAGTAAAAAGTCGTGGCGAGCATGAGATCGTCATTGAAAAATCACGTTTTATTTGTCATATACAGCGTGCTGTCTCAGAAGAAGAAGCACAAGCATTTATACAATCCATTAAAAAACAACATTGGAATGCCACACATAATTGTTCTGCCTATCTCATTGGAGAACATGACCTGATTCAAAAAGCGAATGATGATGGTGAACCAAGCGGTACAGCAGGTGTGCCAATGCTTGAAGTGTTAAAAAAACGGAAGCTGAAAGATACAGTCGTAGTGGTCACTCGTTATTTCGGCGGTATTAAGCTAGGCGCCGGTGGATTGATTCGTGCCTACGGAAAATCTGTATCAGAAGCCATCAACCATGTTGGTATGGTAGAACGCTGTTTAATGCGTACGATGCACACAACAATAGATTATACATGGCTTGGAAAGGTAGAGAATGAGCTTAGAGCCTCATCTTTTCAGCTAAAAGAAATTCATTATGCAGAAGATGTTATTTTTGAGACGTATGTAGAAGAAACACAAACAGAGCAGTTCATTGAATGGATGACTGAGCTGACAAATGGAAAGAGTGTTACAAAAGAAGGCGAACTGATTTATTTAGAAAAGGACATTGGTCCGATAAAGGAGACAGATGAATGGCACAACGAGTAAGAGTGCGTGTACGAAAGAAAAAGAGTAAGAAGAAGAAAATTTTCAAACGTATCCTGGTCTTATTTTTACTTCTTATCATCTGCATGGGCGGATTTGCAGTATATAAAATAGTCAATACACTTCAGGCTGCTGACAAAACATATGATGAGCTAGACCGAGGAGAGAAATCGAAGCTTCGTGATGCGGTCATTGATATTAAGAAGAAACCTTTCTCTGTACTATTTGTCGGAATTGAGGATTATGCCACAGATGGTGATCATGGCCGTTCAGATTCACTCATTGTCGCAACGATTAACCCTCAAGACAAAACGATGAAAATGGTTAGTATCCCTCGTGACACACGCGTACAGCTTGCAAGTGACACGACAGGAAATAAAGAAAAGATCAATGCAGCATTTGCTAAAGGTGGAAAAGACGAGACGATTGAAACTGTCGAACAATTCTTGCATATTCCGATTGATAAATATGCAACCGTTGATTTTGACGGATTCAAGGATGTTATTGATGAAGTCGGCGGAATTGATATCGATGTTCCATTTGACTTCAATGAAAAAAGTGATGTGAAAAAATCGAAAAAGATTTACTTCAAAAAAGGCAATATGCATTTAAACGGGGAAGAAGCACTTGCTTACGCGCGGATGAGAAAACAAGATCCACGCGGTGATTTCGGACGTAATGATCGTCAGAAACAAATTTTACGCGCAATGATTGATCAAATGTCGAAGGCAAATAACATTGCGAACGTCGATAATATCGCTAAAGAAGTAAGTGATCACATTACAACCAACTTCCGTATCACAGAAGGTCTTGCGCTTCAGCAAATCTACAGCGGATTTAAAGGAAACGACACAGAAACACTTTCTATTAAAGGAACAGACCTTTATTTAGGACCAAATCGAACGTATTACTTTGAGCCAGATCAAACCAATCTAGCTAACGTACAAAATGAATTACGGACGCATTTAAAGCTTCCTGCTGAATCCTCGAGTGAAACAGATTCACAAACCAATCCACCCTCTGGTGAAACAGGGTCAAGTGATACAACTAATCCTTCGACCAGCACACCAGGACAATAATAAAAACAGCCCAGTTCCTAGGAACGGGCTGTTTTTTATTGTCTTTTCACCATTCGTTTATAGAATTTCGTAAATGGTTTGAACTCTTCGTTGACCAAACCCGTGACTTCCGCAATCACTTGCATAAACATTACCAGTAAAAAGATAATGATGAGCGATAACCAAATGGTGGCGCTTGTCAGCAAAATCGCACTTAAGCTAAAGACTAAGCCAATCATGTAAATCACGATAACCGCCATGCGATGGGACAAGCCAAAGGCCATTAGTCTATGATGAATATGGGATTTGTCCGGCGCTGAAATCGGCTGTTTGTTTAATATGCGTCTAATGATTGCAAAGGTCGTATCAAATATAGGAACACCTAGAATGATCACAGGGACAACGACGCTAAACAAAGTGACACTTTTGTATAATCCTAAAAGTGACAGCACCGAGATCATATACCCTAAAAATAGCGAACCGGTATCCCCCATAAAAATCTTCGCTGGATGAAAGTTGTAAAAGAGAAAGCCGATCGTACTGCCAATGACGACAAGAGATAAAGAAAGAATCAGAATCTTATCAGCAGAGAATGCCATCACTGCAATCGTTGATAAACCGATGACAGAAATACCGGCAGCTAGTCCATCAAGACCGTCAATTAAATTAATGGCATTTGTGATGCCGACAATCCATAGCACGGTGAGGGGATATGCCATCCAGCCTAACTCAATTCGATCTGTTAAAAAAGGAACAGAGAAAAAATCCATTTTTAAGCCTGTGCTCACAATCAAACAAGCAACAAGAACTTGTACGAGAAATTTAAATTTTGCACTTAAATTATATTTATCATCAAATATACCTAAAATGACGATGAGTACGGCACCAACTGAAATTGCTGTAATTTTATTATGTAGAAACAGCCCGCCTGCTAATGCTCCAGCCGCTACCCCAATAAAAATTGCCAAACCACCCATTCGAGGCATTACTTTATCATGAACTTTTCGTTTATTCGGCTGGTCCACTGCACCAATCTTAATTGCAAACTTTTTGACGATTGGTGTCACAATTAAAACTGTAGCCAGAGAGACAAAAAACGCTAATAAGGCGCGTTCGTAATCCATAGGTCAGTCTCCTTCTAAATTGAAATCTGTATTTTGTATATTGGCCGCTCTTTCCATTATACAATTGAATAGAGGATGATCACAAGCTCCCCCGGTGAAGAAGAAACAAATAAAAACGCACAATCCCGAATGAATTATGCGTTTTCTTTAATATTCGTTAGTTCCACCATGTTTGTGAACAGCGCGTGCCAATCTTTTTTCATTGCACGGCTTTGTCTTAGATGTCTATAGGTCGTGTCGTCTTTTTTGCTGATCACTTTCAGGCAGGCTTCTACGAAGAGCGCAGGATCATCGCCCTCTAAATATTCATACACATCCTTCTCTTTTAGCCTTTCCGTTGACGGGAGATTTAAACCGACAACCGGTATTCCAGCTGCTAAAAATTCATAAAGCTTGAGAGGGAACACCGCTTGATTGTAAGGGGATTGTTTGTATGGCATCATGCCTACATCAATCAGCTTCATATAAGCAGGTACTTCTTCTGGTGCAACAGCTCCTGTCCAAATCACATTTGGCAGTTTGAGTGCATGCTGAAAAGATGGATCTCCATTCGTTCCATCCGGACCGACAAATAAAAATGTCCAATCAGGCCGCATGCGAGCAGCTTCAGCCATCATGTCAAAATCGAGCTTTGGCTTGATTCCTCCGATAAAACCAAGCACGGTTCCTTCTCTTCCTTCCAGCACATCTTCTTTACATGGAAGATTGCTTTTCGCAAATACATCGTACTCGACGCCATTTTCCACAGTAAACACATCTTTCGGTTCTCCCATAAGACGTTTTTTGATTTGATCGTGTAAATATTGAGAAGAGCATGTAATGCTGTGTGCGTATTTAATGATTCGATTTTCTGCTTTGACAATGACACGCTGCCTCATATAAGAAAGAATGTTGTGTTTGCCGCTTATCGGCTCTCCCCACAGGTCACTGCAATCATAGACAATGTGTTTCCATTCAAATAAGGAAGATAAGAGCGGAAAGCCCGGAAACGTATACCATAAACAAACAGCAATCCCCTTCATTTCCTCCATCCGCAAATGCTCAAGAAGAGGGGACAATTTATGAATATAGAACATGTCTTGATATCGGCCAAAGCGAAATAATTTACTCTTGAGCACATCAGGAATGGCCAATTGCTTCATTCGATCTGTTATGGGCTGAAAGGGAGCTGTATGACGAGATGATGACGGGCATACCCAGATGACCTCTTTCGTTTCCGGATCAGATGCTAAAAATTCGGCCAACCGATGCCGTCTGTACCTCAGTCCGTCCTGTCCCCATTCTCCCGTCGCTACGACAACATGTATGATCGAGTCTGCTTTCACCTTTATCACCTTTTTTCCCTTCTGTTTATAAGCGCTTCTTCACAGCATTTGTCGCATAGTGCATAAAACACCAGGACGCTTTGACAAAATGAAGCTGCTCAATTTCTCTGTAGACAAACCACGTTTTTTTCGCTGCTTTCCACTTGTTGCTAGAGATGGAGTTTCCAACGATGCGATATTCACTGAGCGGTTCGCTCATACCATAGGCTGTAAATCCTCTTTTTAATATAGACAGCCATGTAGCTAAATCCTGCCTTGTGCGAATGTTCGGCATTTCCACATGTCCTACCTTTTGAAGATCAAGCATGACCGTTAAACAGCCGATAATGGTATTTTTCAAGGCTTCATTATAATCTAATCTCGCTGGCGCAGTGACGGTTTTTTCTAACGGTTCTCCATTTTCTGCAATGATGTCATATGCCGTAAATGTAAAGGCATAATCATTTGTCAGCATGAAGTCTACCTGTTTTTCAAGCTTCGTCTCTTTCCACTTATCATCGCTGTCTAAAAAAGCAATAAAGCGCCCTTTTGCCTGGTTGATGGCTGCGTTTCTAGCAATGGCAGCTCCCCCATTTTCCTCTAAATAAATGACGTTGATTCTGTCGTCCGCTTGACTTAAATCCCCTAATAGCTTTCTCGTTCCATCTGTAGAACAATCATCTGCAATGATCAGCTCCCAATTGGAATAGGTTTGGGCAAGGACGGAATGAACTGTATCCGTTAAATAACGTTCCGCATTATACGCCGGTGTAATGATGGATACTAACGGTTGATTGTTCACCTAAGACTCATCTCCAGTTCATCATTAAGATTCTTTGAACACTTCGGGTAAGACCACAAACATGAGCGAGATGCTAAAGCCAATGACAAGCCCAAGCAGTGCACGTTTTTTGGCTGACATGCCTTTATTGCCCTCATCAAGTACTTGTGCAGGATCGACAATCTTTGCCTGCTTCATTCCAAGCTTTGTCGACTCCAATTCATATAAGAATCGTTCTTTATCGACTTTGGAATCATTGCTGACAGATTCGTCTTCAAGAGCAGCTAATCTACTTTCAATCACCTGCTGCCTTTTTGTAAATAATGCTTTGTCTTGCTTAAGAAATGTATCCGACACCTGCTTCACGACAGCCAAAGCGCGATCCTTATTGGCATCTGTGAAAGACAGCTGTAATTGTGTATCTGATTGATTGGTAAGGATGAGACGGGTTTTCACATCCTGCCTTTCTTCTTCTTTGACATCACTGAGTGCTTCATTTAGAAATGCATCGCTTTTTAATAGAGATGTCACTTCTGCCATATTGTTATACACCCCATCATCATATTTACCAAGAGTGAGGGTAACAGCAGCTGTGTAACTGGACTGCTGCGTAGTTCCTTTAGCAAAAAAGAAACCAAAGGCGCCTAATATGACAGGCAGCAGGATGAGCCATACGATGTACTTTTTGATTCGCTTCCCTATCCTAGATATGAAACCAGACATGTTCATTCTCCCAACATTGACGTATTTGCTCTTTCACTAGTGTAGCCATACACACGCAGCATCACACACGGTTTACCACAGCTTGAGTCGTTGTTTATTTTTCAACATATTCACCGCTGCGATCACCAGTCCTAAAAATACCCAGTGGAAATATAAATTCGAGACGGAGCTAGGACTGATACTTGAAACGAGAAAGCTCAGCATGGCTGCAAACAACCCCTCAATGATCATTTTTGCCGATCTTGTGTCAGCCCATTGGTATTGTTTGTACAGTGTGAACATGAGATAGGCGTATACTGAGATATAGCCCAGCATGACTGCAAACCCAAAGTTCGTCATCAATTCCAGCAGCCAATTGTGCACTTCTACGACCTGGTCTGTATCAAAGATCGAAAAGTGAGCTAAGTAGTAAGACACATTCCCCGCTCCAACCCCGAATCCGTATGAATTCGTAAAGAAGTGCCAAGCATTTTTGATCAAATTCGCTCTCGCGATGTTAGACGGGAGTGGTTCACTAAAAGAATGTGCGACCTGAGAAGCGAGAAACAAGTCATAAAAAACCGAATAAATCTTGGCTGAAAAGACAGCGATACCGATGACTACAAGTCCGCTTGCTGCAATGATTGACCACTTTTTGAGAAATCGCGGCAGCAGCAGCCATACATAGACCGCCACTCCTGCAAATATGCCAAGCAGACTGGCTCGGGATTCGGTTAACAAAATGAGATACAGTGCGGCGATTGCCCCTAATAATCCAAACGCTTTGATATAACCGTTTTTCATTTGACGCATGCACGCTAGATATAAAAAGAAACTAATCGATAAAAACGTCGCAAAGTCATTTTGATTAAAAAAGACAGATGTAGGATAGTGCTGTTTATACGCTGGTCCTAGATACAATGAGGTATTCGGTAAATGGTTCAATGTAAAGTGATTATAGAAACCAATCCCCATCACAAACACAGTCATGACCAGCCAAATGCTATAAAAGGTCACCACTTGATCCATTCGCTGAATGAACATGACGACAAGAAAGACAAACCCCATCCCCATTGCAAGCAGGGACATATATTTCAGGCCGTCTGTGACCGAATGAGCCCAAAGCAGTGAGATGAGCCCGTAAAGAAACCATGCAGCGAAAAAACCAAGAATTCCTTTGACACGAATCTGCTGCCACTGCGATATGTACGTCCCCTTATCTCTCATCCGCCATATGAATAAAGCAAAGACGGCGATAAGCATAATACGGTAGAGAAAAAGACTAAAGAATCCGGCACTAATAGAAAAGAAAGCGTTGTTGAGAAAAGTCAATGCAATCAAAAGATAGATGGCTGACATGAAGATTTGCTCACCATTCATGTATAGCTTCATCAACACGAGAGCAGCCGACAGGATCAAAAGTATAACCGGAACAGCCACCATCTTCTTTAACCCGACGGGCTGGGCGGTTGCCATTTGTACAAGCCCGATCCCTGCTGCAAACAAAATACATCCAATCATGATTTGCCATGCTGTTTGTTTCACACTCATACCCATTTTCCTCCTAAGCAACCCATCCGATTTGAGGGATTAAGCCTTGACTTCCTGTTCATAGTAGGAAATGGTACGAGCCAAACCTTCCTGTAAACTCACAACAGGCTCCCATGCTAAGACTTGTTTCGTTTCCTCATTTGCCAATGTACTATGCACAATATCTCCTGCACGCTGCGGCTTGTAAATTGGTTCAAGATGCGACCTCGTCACCCGCTTCATCGTTTGAAACAGCTCATTCACAGTGATCGAATCACCACATGAAATATTTAAACAAACGTTTGATTGAGCTGTTAAAGCCGCAACATTCGCTGCTGCTAGATCACCTACATAAATGAAATCTCTTGTTTGTTCCCCGTCTCCAAAAATGAAAGGAGCCTCATCTTTTGCAAACTTATCAGAGAAAATAGAGACAACTCCACCCTCGCCAAGTGCGTCTTGTCGCGGACCATAAACATTGCTGTACCGTAGAATACAATAGTCCACATCATACAGTGATTTTGCCATTTCTAAGTATCGCTCTACTGTGAGTTTCGCTAACCCATAAGGCGAACCAGGCTTTAGCCGGTGAGCGGTATCCACTGGCAGATACACTGGATCTCCATAGACAGCTGCTGATGAGGCAAATACCACTTTCTTGACACCAGCCTCTGAAGCCGCTTTGATCACATGCAAAGATCCTTTAATATTCACTTCTTGATCATATATATAATCATTGACCGATACTGCGACACTTACTTGTGCAGCAAGATGAATGATGTAGTCTGGTGCGATTTGTTTAATGATTTCAATCACTTCTGGTTTTGTTACATCCTCTTCAATACATGGAACAGATAAATGTGCAATATTTTCCTTCCTACCTGTTGAAAAGTTATCAAGCACGATGGCTTCATATCCCTTTTCTATTAATTTTTCAACAGTATGTGAACCTATAAATCCACTACCTCCAGTAACCAATACTTTCTTCATCCAAGTTCCTCCTAAAATCAAGCTTCTAATAACATCTTAACATCCTGTACATGAGGACGACCGATCGAATGATAAATAAAACCGTTTTTTCTCATTTGTTCTGGTTCAAATATATTACGTCCATCAATGATAACTGGACGTTGAAGTAGTCTTCTGACTTTCTCCATATCCATTTTTAATACTTCTTCCCATTCAGTCAAGATTAAACAGGCATCTGAATGTTCTATTGTTTGATATAGATTGTCACTAAATATCGTTTGGTTCCCAAGGATCTTCTTCGCTTCTAAGTGAGCAATTGGGTCATACGCTTTTACATAAGCTCCTAGATCTTGCAGCATTGGAATAATATCAAGAGCAGGAGAGGATCTTAAATCATTTGTATTAGGTTTAAATGCCAATCCTAATACAGAGATCGTTTTCCCCTTTATTTCACCATAGACATCCATCAATTTCTTTACGAGATACGCTCGTTGATGTGTATTTGTTTCGACAACTGATTCAATTAGTTTAAAACGATAGCCTACTGTTTCAGCTATTTTTAATAGCGCCTTGGTATCTTTTGGGAAGCAGGAACCTCCAAACCCGACTCCAGCTTTTAAAAACTTCTGCCCAATTCGGCTATCTAGGCCAACGCCTTCTGATACTTTTTCAACATCTGCGCCCACCCGATCGCAAATATTGGCAATATCATTGATAAAGGAAATTTTGGTTGCAAGCATCGCATTTGCTGCGTATTTAATCATCTCTGCACTTTCTAGATTGGTTTCAACCACTGCTGTTTGAAATGGTTCATGTAACTCCTTAATGATCTCCAATGCATGAGAGCTTGTAGACCCTATGACCACTCGCTCCATACTCATCGTATCTTTAATAGCAGAGCCTTCTCTAAGAAATTCTGGATTTGACACAACGTCAAAGGGGTATTTACTTCGTGAAGCTTTCTCTACTATGGCCTTAACAAGCCGGCCTGTTCCAACGGGCACTGTGCTTTTATTAACGATGATTTTATAGCCATTTAGATGTTCACCAATTGTTTGAGCGACGGCTTTCACGAACGTTAAATCTGCTTCCCCCTGTGCTGTCATCGGTGTCCCTACAGCAATATAGATAATCTCTGATTCCCTGATAGCGGCAGGAATATTGGTTGTAAAAAACAGTCTTCCTTCCTCCGTATTCTTTTCAATCAATTCCTTTAAACCCGGTTCATAAATGGGAACGACACCACTTTTTAAGCTGTTGATTTTTGATTCATCGATGTCACAGCAGATGACACGATTTCCGATATCAGCAAAACAAGTACCCGATACTAACCCGACATACCCTGTTCCAATCACAGCAATTTTCTTCAACATTTTTCATCCTCTCAGTAAAAGCATATTGTCCGTTCCAAGCGGTTTATCTATCTATCATTCTTTGCACATTTCATCTTGTTTAAACGATGGATATTGATTGATTAAGCACCTTTTCATATTGCTGTATGAGCTGTTTCGCATTATTTGCTGATGAATATTCTGTGTGAACGATTTGATGAAGATCGTTCTTCACTTGCTCATTCCATCTGTTTTCATAAAGATAGGCGTGAATGGCCTCTTTTAACTGATTCGTCGAACGCGGATCAACGAGCAGGTGTTGATAGCTAGAAAATAAAGATGGGAGACCACCGACTCGTGTCGCAATGACAGGTACTTTTAAAGCAAGCGCCTCTAGGACGACGGTAGGCATTCCTTCACTATAGGAAGGAAGTGCAAACAGATCAGCTGCCATTAAGTAGTCTTTCACCTGCTCATTCGGCACCTGTCCTGGGAGTACAATGGATGCTCCAGCCCGTTCTTCCAGCTCCTTTGCAAGGGGGCCTTTTCCAACAAAGACTGCTTTCACACCATCCATGCCGCTGACAGCATCAGCTAATTCAAGTAAGCCCTTCTCTTTGACTAATCGCCCGACGAAGACAACGAGCTTGTCGTGAAGGGGTAAGCCTAACTTTTTCCTGATGCCTTGTTGATCTTCTTCCGTTTTAGAAAATGACTGAAGCGGAATACCGAGCGGGAGACATTGCGCTTCCACCTTTGTCATGTCATTTGTCTTTTTAGCAAGCTCCTCGCTCACCGTCAGAACAGCAGATGCCTGTTTCACCGCCGTTTCAAAGGCTGCATGTGCCCCTTTGCTATAGCCCGGATACACGTTCACATCACTGCCATGTAAGGTCAAAAGATAAGGAATTTGCGTTTCTTTCTGAATCACAGCCGCCGCTCCGCCAGACGGCATCGCAAAGTGCGCATGGATAAAATCTGGTGACAGCTGAAAACGCTGCATGGCGCCTAGAACAGAAGCCGCTATTCGTTTACTCGGCTGTGCCCATTTCAGCTGTCCAGGGAGCGCTGTATAGGGCGGCCTGTATACTGTCACTCCGGTTCTCACTTCCTGTTCAAGCAGATTTTTTTTCTGCCGATAGGACGCCTTCAGCATCCGCAAAACCGGTGGAATTACCGGATTGGGACATACGACGGTCACTTGTATTCCTTGTTTGAGCAGCTCTTGCACTTGCGTTTCATGGAATACACCTTCACTTGGATGTTTTTCACTAGGATATACACTTGTCAGCCATAGCACCTTCATGACGAACGACCTCTTCTCAATAATCTGCCTGCCACCTGCGGATACATTTTGATGAGCAGCAAGCCATACAATGCAGCACTGACACAAATCGTCAATCCTAATTGAAGTAAAATATCCGCTGACGTCAGCTTCATGCCTTGATGCAAGAAAACCGCACAGGCGGCCATCAACAGCGTCATGACAGCAGGCTTTC
This sequence comes from Bacillus sp. MZGC1, assembly GCF_002998605.1. NCBI lineage: Bacteria > Bacillati > Bacillota > Bacilli > Caryophanales > Bacillaceae > Bacillus > Bacillus sp. MZGC1. The sequence continues at coordinate 505,032 of NZ_PVRE01000001.1, read as the reverse complement.
CAAGTGATTTTAAATACACCTTCATATCAAGCTGAATGACATACGCCATGAGCCATCTGCCAACAATAAAGTTGAGCAGGCTGACACCTGAGTAAACCCAAGCTACTGTGAGCAGACTGCCTGTGCTGACACCTGCATATAAGGCGCATCCATACACGATGAGCATCCCCGTATCCCAATAAAAGGCTAAGTCCGCTCTCCCTTTGGCAAGAAGTATTGAACCGTTTGGATTCATCAGCACACGCAAAAGGCCGACAATGCACAAAATGTTAAGAACCGGAACGGCTACGAGCCATTTCTCTCCAAACACTACTTCTATAAAGCTATCTGATACGGCAGCAAGACCGATTAATAATGGAAAACTAATCAATGCGAGCATATTCGTCATACTGAGGAAGCCCTCTCGCAGCATGGAGTGATCACGCTGACTTTTTGCGAAAACAGGGAAAGCCACTCTCGTCACGATTGGGTTAATCTTCAGCACCGGGATCGTTACAATTTGATACGCCAAGCTGTAAATACCTAATGCTTCTGCTCCAAGAAAACGGCCAATTAAAATCATGTCTATGTTCGATCCTGCTCGATTGACCAGTCTGGATGCGAGCTGAAATGCTCCAAATGAGAAAAATTCTTTCACTTCCCCTAATGCAAAAACAGGTGCTGGGCGCCACTTCTTCCAATAAGCTGCGGCATACATTAGCCCTTTTCCTGATTGCAGCAGCACTTGAGAAATGACATAGGCAATAATCGGATTGATGAAGAAGGCCAAAGCGAGTAAAACAAACAGCGATATCATGGTTGCAATGGCTTCAATGGTACTTAATGTTTTAAAGGCTAAGTCCTTTTGCATCATGTATTGGTATTGCTGGCCAATTGGTGCAATCAGAAACATGATGGATAATAGTTTGAGCAAACCCTCCAGCTCCGGCCGGTTATAAAAGGCGGCAATCATTGGGCTTACTAGAATGAGTAAACAGAATAAGACAATTCCAGTGAGCAAATTGATCCAATATAATGTAGATAATTGACGTTCTGTTGTTTGTTCCTTTTGGATGATCGCTGCCCCAATCCCTAGATCAAGTAAAATCTGCGTAAATATTGTGACAGTTGTGATCATGCCAACGAGTCCAAACTCCTTCAGTGACATCACGTTCCCTAAAAAAGCGAACTGTGCGATTTGGATAATCGTAATGATGAATGCGGACAAGCTTGTCCATTTTGCCCCGCCTAGCATGCGTTTTTTCATACTTGCCATTTCTCTTCCCTACTTTACTTATCTGGCTCCGTCACCCGTCATGATGACTTTTAACGTTTTTACCATAATCTTCGTGTCGAGAGAAAATGTCAAGTTTTGAATATACTGTAAGTCGTGCGTTAATTTTTCGCTCGGACTCATTTCATATCCGCCATTTACTTGAGCAAGACCTGTCAATCCCGGCTTGACCGCTAATCTTTTCGTAAAACCTGGAATCGTCCGATTAAATTCTGCGGTAAACATCGGTCTTTCCGGCCGCGGACCTACGATACTCATTTCTCCTTTTAACACGTTGATAAATTGCGGAAGTTCATCGATTCTTGTTTTACGAATGAAGGCTCCCACTTTGGTGATACGCGGGTCATTTTTTTGTGCCCATTTCGCTCCTCCGCTTTCAGCGTCGGTTCTCATCGATCTGAGCTTCCATAATTTAAAGTAAACACCGTCTTTCCCGACCCTCTCCTGCATATAAAAGGCTGATCCCGGTGTTTCCAGCTTAATCAAGAGAGCAAACAGCAAAATGATTGGCGTACTCAACATCAATCCGATGAACGAGAACATTAAATCTATGAAACGTTTTGCAAATAAATAACGAACCATATGTTCTGTTAAGGCAAAAGAGTGGTTTCGTCTCACTTCATATTCTCTATAAAGATTCATCGCTTTCTCTGCACTCACTGACCTGCACCTCACCATCTAAAGTAGTTGTTGTGTAAAGAGATGTTCTATGAAAGTCAGTTTATCAGAGCAACATTAAGCAAATGTAAATGCGCTGTTAAGTCTTGTAAAACTGTGTTAAGAATGTGCACTTATATCAAGTTATGCCCTTTTCAACGTAAAAAAGACCCGCAATTCTGCGGGTCTTTGGGTCTTTTCTTTATTTTGCTTTGACGGATTCGATGGTTTTTAATCGAAGGGTTCCGTTTGCATCTTTTGTATAGGTTACTTTCACTTTTGATTCTTCTTTTAAGCTGTTCACTTGTTTAGAAAACGCATTTCCGAACTGAATAGCTACTTCTTTGCCATCAATGTTCACAGCAATGGTATGTCCATCAGCCAAACCGACATATGTGCCTTCTTTGGTGACTTCATTTTTCTTATTTGTTGTTGATTCTTTCTTTGTTTTAGAATCAGCTTTTGATTGATCCTTAGCAGGTTCTTCTTTTGTGATTTCTTTACTTGAGCTGTCTTTTGCCGCTTCATCAGATTGACCAGCTTGCTCTTCTTTTTGAGCAGCTGTTTCTTTGCTTTGATCATCTGCTTTTTCATTAGATGACTGATCTTCTGTTTTTTCCTCTGAAGCATTTTCTTTCTTTTGATCAGCCGCTTCGGTTGTTTCCTTTTTGCTGTCATCCTTATTGTTGTCGCTTGATTGATTTGTTGTGCCGCATGCTGTAAGTACTACACCTAGAAGCAATACTAGAAACGGCATTGTGATTAATTTTTTCAAGATCGTCACCTCTTCATGATTTGTCGATTTGCTGTCGCTTGAAGATTCATGCGTAAACCATTCACCTTCTATGTTTCAATTATAACAAAGATAACCAAAAATGAAATGTATTTTTAACTTGACACTCATCCGTCAGTTCATCTTGTGTCAAAATAAGAGAATGCCAGAAGCAAGTTGATCTCTTGTAGCAAGATCATGATTAGTACATACATTTGATACCATATGAAAACATCTACTTTAAAATAAATTCTTGCTCTTGTACGATTGATCAAAAAGGCTGCCGAGAGACGTTCTCGAGCAGCCTAAGAGGAGCAACTTAGGCATCCCTCATGTTTATGTTTTCTTATTTAAAATAACCTGACACACCACTTGAAATACCTGAAGCTAATCGATCTTTATATGTCGCCGATTTCAAAATATTTGAATCAACTGGGCTAGTGATAAAGCCAGTTTCAAGCAAGACACTCGGCATCTTTGAATACTTAATAACATAGAAACCTGCTGTTTTCACACCACGATCTCTTGTACCTAGTGCACTAACCATTTTAGGCTGGATGTTTTGCGCAAGTTTCAAGCTGTTCGAAGCCGCATATGTTTTGTCATAATACGTTTCTGTTCCATTTGCGCTGCTGTTGTCATTTGCATTCGCATGGATACTAATAAAGATATCTGCGTTCGCAGAAGCACCTTTACTTACTCGCGTTTGAAGACTGTCAAATGTATCTGATGTACGTGACATAACGGGCAGTGCTCCAGAACTATTTAATTTTGTATTGAGACGCTTAGCGACATCAAGGTTCACGTTCTTCTCAAGAAGACCATATCCAGTGGCACCAGAATCTTGGTTTCCATGTCCAGGATCAATAAACACTTTCTTCCCAACAACTGGACTTTTCAATTGGGAAATCACAGTATTCGTCACAGTTGATGTACCACCTAGAACACTAAATGAAGTGATCTTCTTTGAACCAATGATTTGTCTAGTTGCTTTCGGTAATGTTTTTTCATTTGTGAAAATAAAAGCTTTACCTTGCTTAGCAGCAATACTAGCTCCTGAAGCGGCATCCGCATAGGCAAAACCATTACTAATATACGTATTACTTGTACTCATATTGTATTTCTTTACAATATTTGCTGCGACTTCATAACGATTTGCTCCGCCAATTCTTCCAGGTGAAGGCAACTTAGCATAAGCTGATTTATTTACACTAGACTCCCCACCAATGACAATGGTCTTTTTAATCCCTCGGCTTTTCATCACCGATGAAGTTTCCGAACGTAAACCTTTATCATTTGTTAATAAGATTGGATAGCCTTGCTTTGCAGCATAAGGTGCAATCGCAACTGCATCTGCATAAGCAAAGCCGTTTGCTACAACAGCCGTACTAGAGCTTTTCATTTGTTTGGCGATATTTGCTGCTAAGTCATAACGGTTCTTACCACTAATACGTTTCACAGAGATACCCATTGATTTTAGCTGAGTTGTCACCTTGCTAGAGACACTCTTTGTTCCACCGAGAATAGTCACATTCTTTGTTTTTAGACCTTGAAGGCCTTTTTTTGTATCTGTAGATAAACTGCTACTGTTTGTAAAAAGAACAGGTGCATTTTTTTGGTATGCATAAGGAACCGCACTTAATGCATCCGCATATGCATCTTTCCCTACAAGAACAGCCGTGCTTGATGTTGCCCAGCCTTTTTTCGCCGCATTCACCGCAACAACATACCGGTTCTTTCCATCAATTCTTGTGACTGAATTGTCAGCAAGTGCAGATGGAAGAAACAAACACATGGTTATTACACTTAAAAATACAACTTTTATGATAGAGCGCACGTTTATAACCTCCTTTGATGTTTTAATTTGTTGTTAATTTTGCACCCGGATAATAGAATGACAAAATACTTGAGTATGAGCTTCCTGATTCAGCTCTCATTTTCGCTCCATATTGGCTCATCCCAACTCCATGTCCATATCCTTTTCCTGAGATAGTGAAATCATTGGTGTTGTTCTTCACCGAAGCATACGTGCTTTTTAAATTAGTGGCACCAAGAATTGATCTAAATTCAGTCATTTTAAAGCTAAGTGTCGCTGATTTATTCATACTATAGGAACCCGTTTTATTTTTTAAGTGATAGCTGACTTTCAAAGAGGCTGTTTTTGCTCTCTGCCCTTTTGTTTTTCCAGAAAAGGTTACACTAGAAATATTAGCTATCTTGATGTCTGAAGCTGACGTTTCTTTATTTTTTAGAATCCAGCTCTTCAAGCCTTTCAACTGACTTGCATTTGTTTCTGTTGTCTTACTCCACCAAGATGCTGGTGATGACGTACTTAGTGATGTACTCAATTGTTTTTTTGATAGTTTAAGTGTCCAAGCATTCTTTGGATCTTTTGTATCTGTTTTTGCGACCAGGTAAGGAAATGCACTTGACCATACTTCTTCACTAGCCTCAGTGTAGCCCCCATTACTAGAATAATAGGTTGCAGAAATCAGTTTATTATTATATTTTAGTACCTTGCCTTTTGTAGCATCTACAGCTTTCGTAGAGTTTGTATACCAGTTATATCCTCCATATACTTGGAATGCTGTAGTATCTGGTACAACCTTCCCTATACTGTTTACAGAATATGTACGTGCTGCAACAGCCTGTGCTTTTAATGCCTCAACATGCCAGCTTGCTGGCATTTCATTCGGTACAACCCCTTTAAGATAATCTTCAAAAGGGATGTTTTCATTTGTTGGTCGAATATAGCCTGATTCTACAGCAAAATTCATGTTCCCCAAGTATGCTTTCCCAGCAACTCGAATGACATTTGTAGTTGAATATTTCTCTGGAACAACTCTTACTGAAGATCCAAACGTCTTGATGCCTTTGATTGAAATTTTCCCGTTAGAAACATTCAATTGATAATCCTTATTATTCTTCAAATAAAATTCTTTTGATAATTTTGCTTGTACACTTGCTGAAATGGATTTTATTCCGCCAGACAATTGAAACGAGTACGTCCCCTGTTTTTTGACAATTGATGTCACAGGTGATGTTAGACTATTTTCTTTTACAAGTACCATTGGGCTGTTATTCTTGGCTGCTAAAAGCGAAAATGTAATAGCATCTGTAAAGATAGAACCATTTGCTAGGTATAGCTTATTAGCATTCATGTTTAATTCAGTTACAATATTTGCTGAGACCTCATATCTATTTGCTCCACCTATTCTTTTCACTGTGGACGTTTTTTTAATTTGAGATTCAACTTTTTTACTAACACTCTTTTCTCCACCAACAATGACAACATTTTTTGGAAGTTTGTAAGTTGGTAAACTGTCTTTCTTCGTTAACAGAATAGGATAGCCGTTTCTTGCAGCGTATGGTGTTACTGACGCACTGTCAGTAAAAATGCTTCCTGTTGCCACTATAGCTTGACTATAGTTCCCCATCTCTTTTGCGATATTTTGGGAAACGGCGTATCGGGATTTACCACTGATTCTTTTGATCTTTCCGTATTTCTTCAATGTTTTCTCAGTTGCTGAAGAAACACTTGTTGTACCACCGATAATGAGAATATTATCAGGACTCATTTTTTTAATTTGCTTTTCAGTGGTTTTTGTTAATTTTTCGGCATTCGTATATAAAATAGGTGCATTCAACTTATAAGCTAAAGGTGTAGCGGAAATAGCATCTGCAAACGCGTCACGATTTACAATGACAATGGTAGATGGATTTTTCCAACCTGCTGAAGCGATACTATTGGCTACCTCATAACGGTTCTTACCATCATATCGAGCGATTGAAGATACATTTGTACCAGTTACTTTGTATAAGCCTGATGATGATATGTTAAAGTTGGTTTTATTCCCAACATAGTTTGATAATTTAACAGAAATTGTTGAGCTTGCCGCTGCAGCATCATTTGGCATAAATACAAGCAATAGTAAGATGAACGTTGTAAAAGTTAGACTTAATTTTTTCAATTTAATGATCCCACCAACTCTCTATTGAACTTTTTTAATTTCTTGGATTTCCTTTTGACCACTGTCATTGATAAAGTAAGAGATTTCTACTGTGTCTCCTGGTTTGAATTCATTTAACACATCTTTAAAATTATCCGTAAATTCATAGCTTAAGGTCGTATTCACTTTTTTCACTTCGACTGTATGTGCATCAGCCATTCCAATAAATTCAGCTTTTTCTTCCAGCACCTGAGGAGTTGAACTGCTTGTCTTGTTTTCTCCCGAGGACTGCTCAGCCGTTCCACATGCTGTGAGCACGATACCAAGTAGTAGTATTAAGAACGGTAAAACGACGATTTTCTTCATTTTTTTCACCTCATGTCTTTGTATCGTCTTATAACTTAATATTTTAAGGTAAATTTAAGGTTTTTTGAAACCTTTTTTTTGTTACAACGTCTATATCTAGGTTCAGAGTAAAAAAATAACTTGTTTATCAAGATTCGTAAACCTATAATCATGGAAGAATCATAGAAAAGGTGAGGGACATTATGAGAGCTGAAAGAAAACGAAAGAAAAAGAAGGTTCTTTGGATTGTTTTATCGATTATTGGCTTATTCGTATTAGCAACTGGCGGATATGCATATCATCTTTGGAATACAGCAGCATCAACCGTGGCAGGCATTCAGGAGAATTTAAAGAAGTCAGATAAGCGTGACAAAGATGTCGATTTAAATAAGAAAGACCCGATTTCTATTTTAGTCATGGGTGTGGACGAAAGAAAAAATGACCGAGGCCGTGCGGATACATTAATATACATGACCGTTAACCCAAAAACCAAAACGACCGAGATGGTGAGTATCCCGCGTGATACGTATACAAAAATTGTCGGAAAAGGCACAATGGATAAAATCAACCACTCCTATGCATTCGGCGGCACACAAATGGCAGCAGATACAGTAGAGGAATTGCTTGATGTACCTGTTGATTACTTTGTGAAAGTCAATATGGAAAGCTTTAAGGATATTGTCGATACACTTGGCGGCATTACAGTGAACAGCACATTTGCTTTCAGCTATGACGGCCATTCATTTGGTACAGGAGAAATTAATCTAAATGGTGATCAAGCCCTTGCCTACACAAGAATGAGAAAGCAAGATCCAAAGGGTGACTTCGGACGTCAGCAAAGGCAGCGCCAAGTCATTGAAGGCATCATTGCAAAAGGGGCAAACATTTCATCTATTACGAAGTTCGGCGATATGTTCAAAGTCGTGGAAAACAATATGAAGACCAACATGTCATTTGATGATATGTGGACGATGATGAATGACTACCGTGACGCAAGACAGCGTGTGGAGCAGCATGAGCTGAAAGGAACAGGAGCACGCATCAATAACATCTATTATTATCAGCTTGATGATAACAGTCTGGCTAAGGTGAAGAAGGAATTGAAGGAAAGTTTGGAAGCCTCATAATTAAAAAACACCTTTCATTAGACTGACATAGCAGAATGAGACACAAATAAAACACCCTTATTAGGCTGACATGCTACCAAATGTTTTTGGTGCGTGGTAGCCTAATTTTTCTTGGATACGCTCTTCATTATAATACTTGATGTAACGGTCGATTCGTTGTCTGACACCTTTTTCTGATATAGAGTTGAACTTTGTAAACATAAATTCCTCTGATTTTAAGCTAGAATGGAATGATTCAATTACTGCGTTATCCCAACAGTTACCTCGTCTGGACATACTGCTTGTGAGGTTCCTTGCCCCCAGCTCCTTTTGATATGCTTACGAACTGTATACACTTCTTTGATCTGAATGCACAAGTACACCTTTAGGAAAATTTCTTTTCTCTAAAGCCGCCCTCAATGTGTCCAATATGAGTGACGTCTGTTGGTGGTCATCTAGGGTATAGGCAACAACTTCGTTGTTGTACAAATCCATAATGGTCGAAAGGTAGAGCGTTCTCGGTCCATACTGAATATAAGTAATATCTGTTACCCATTTTACATTCGGGTGTATTGCGGTGAAGTTCCGATTTCATATATTTGAGGCAATGATGACAGATTCCCCTTGTGATTTCCATTTCCTTTTACGCTTCACACGACATTGAAGATGGTATTTTTGCATGATACGCTGTACAGTATTTCGGTTTCGTTTGATACCATATTGACGCTGAAGTAGCTTTCGGATCTTACGGTGCCCGTACCGGAACGATGTTTCGGTACATAAGGTAATAACAGCCTTCTCCACTTGTTATTTTTTACGTATTCCTTCGGATACCCAACGATAATAGGTCGATCTGGCGACCTGCAAAATACTTAAGACAGACGTTACTGTATATTTCTCCCTTTTATTTCTCGATCAAATACAAGGTTACTCCCTTTTCAACCCCTCTACGATCTCCAAATACTTTTTTAGAATTTCATTCTCCATCTTAAGCTGTTCAACCTGCCTATTCACTTTTTCCTCTTTGGATACATTGTCAGGTCCATGCCCGAAGCTATATTGTTTTCCGATTGGCTGATCGAATTGATGTAACTGATTTCCTCGATACCACTTCATCCATGTTTTAATCTGAGATACATTCTTGGTATGATATTTATCCATAATTTGTTGATTGGTAAACTGTCCGCTTAATTTATCTTTCACAACCGCCCATTTTATTTCAGCTGAATATTTGTTTTTTTTCATAAAAAATACCCTCCAAATCAGCACTTAGTTTAAGTGTATCACTTGAAGGGTGTTTTTTTATGTCCCATTTGACTAGGTTAGTCTACATGGAGAAAGGTGTTTTCTTTTTAAAGACTTTCTTTTTGCTCTACTAAGATTGCATCCACTACTCTTTTACTCGACTGACCATCCAAATCATCAAAGAAGTAATGTACAAACGAATCTAACTTCTCGAATTCATACTGATTATTTTTAACAATTGACACTAGCTCATTACATGTTTTAGCAAGTGGTCCTGGAATAAAGGAAAAATACTCATAATAAAAATCACGTGTCCTAATATACTCGTCCACATCATAGCTAAAGAAAATCATTGGTTTTTGCAGCAATGCATATTCGAAACAAACAGATGAATAGTCACTTATCAGAACGTCTGCAATTAAAAGCAATTCATTAATCTCTCTAAAATCAGAGAAATCATAGAAAAATTCACTATATTGATAAGGAATGTTTATTTGATTTTTAACAAAAGGATGAATCTTAAACAAAAAGACATATTCATCATTCAGCTCTTGATAGAGCTGATCATAATTTAATACTTCAAACGGATAATGTGCAGACTGCTGACCATTCCCTCTAAATGTCGGGGCAAATAAAATCACTTTTTTCCCTTTTAAAAAAGGATATTCTTCATATAATCTAGATCTGACTTCTTCTTTTTTTAATTCATCGAAAAAAAAGTCTGTTCTAGGTATTCCAGTCGGAATGACATTTTCAATATCTACCCCAAAGCCTTCCGCATAATGCTTGCGGATATGATCAGAACTGACAATAACCTTTGTATAATTCTTATGATTTTTTGATGTTGGTGACGGTCCGCCTGGCAGACCTATTCGGCTGTAACCAAACGTCTTAAATGCGCCCACTGCATGCCATAATTGGACAAGATCCGCGTTTTTACGAATTTTCAATGGATAGATGATTGGGTAGAAATCATCGATTAAAATATGCCGACTTGTAGCAAAATGATAAGCCATTCGTATATATTCCGCTATGCTTTTTTTAGTATTAATGCTTTCTTTTAAGAAAAACTGAAAATTAAACGTTTCTTCTCTATTTAAAAGCTCTTGATAGACAAATTCAAAGTTTCCTGATAAATCAATGCGGCTATCAGACGCGAAAGTGATTTTCTTCTGTTGTAATGGCAGGAAACAAAATAGTTGATATAAGATTTGAAACATTACACGCTTCATTTTACGCATGATTCGATTTTCATTTTTCATAGTAGTTTCTATTGCACCTTGGTCAATTTCTTGGAGTTTATGGGATGATACATGTGCGGTTTTTTCCTCTTCATCATATGTGACAATGAAATTATATTTCACTCTTTTCTTAGCTGAAAAGTGTTCCATTTTCGTAGCATAGATATCCTGCTTCAGAAATTGATTGATGTTGCCCAGCGTGTGGGTCTCATGGTACTTGATATTATTTTCATCTAGCACTTCTAATTCTAAATATAAATGAAAGTTTCCCTGCGGTAATGGCTTCCCCGTATTTACCTTTGAAAAGTTTATTTCCTGGTAGAAACCAGCCCATTCATATTCTTCTGAAAGCCCTAGCCTTTGTCTATTCGTTTCGTTTAATCTTTGATTTTTTAAAGGAATGGATTTTATAATATCCCCTTTTTGAACAATCAATAACTTTTTTCTTACTGTATCTTCCCTTTGTAAGGGAATGTCATTAATGTACATATATCCCTCAATCGTTAAAAATGATTCATTCCATTGAAACTGTGTGATTGCTCTTTGAGGAATATTTTTATTCACGATTACATCTTCTGCTTTATCGAACAGTGAGAATACCTTTTCTTCACTCACTTCCTCTACATGGTCAAGATTTTTTTGAACACTCCTTTTCTTAAATAGTGTCCCTAGTTTAAATTTCAAAAACTCTCTCTCCTTCATTCGTTGTTTCATTTATTAAACTTAGTATTAGTGAAACAACTCGCTCTGTAGAATGTCCATCACAACGATTCATGAAACGATCTGAAAATGAATGATAATTCATTTGTTTTTCATGTAACTTTATATTCCTCAAATCCTCTATCAGAGGCTCTACTTTAGTTCTTATAGGTCCTGGTGCAAACTCTGGAAATGAATAATAAAAATCTCTTTCCTTCACATAAGTCTCTAAATCAGGACAATAGAAAAACATTGGCTTATTCAAAAGACTATATTCAAAAATAACTGAAGAGTAGTCTGTAATCAATACATCAGAAACAATCATTAATTCGTACAAAGAAAACTTTTCAGATAAATTGACATCTCCAAAAACACCTTTTTGCATATAAGGGTGAACCTTAATTAAAAACTCATAATGCTCCCTGCTCAAATGCTTAAAAAGCGTTTCTTGATTCAATAGAAATTGCTCACCATATTGTTTATTTACTCCTCCTCTATAAGTTGGAGCGTATAATACTTTCACTTTATTCTTTAATTCGGGATATTCTTTATGAAACCTCTTTTTCACTTCATGTATGTGTTCTTCAGAATAGAAAAAATCTGTTCTCGGGACACCTGTTGCCAAAATTTTCTGCTTTGGCATATTGAATGCTTCAGAAAATGGAGCAATTGCTTCTACTGAACTAACAATTGCATAATCATAATTAGAATGAACAGGAACTATTTTTAAATATTCAGATGAAGGTCCTCCCTGTTTGTCTTTAATACTGTGACCAAATTTTTTAAACGCACCACAGGCATGCCAAATTTGAACTACCTTTGTTTCCGGCCGCTTTTTAATTAAATAAAGAGGATAATAGTAATCATCTAATAAGAGCACCTTACAAGTAGCAATGTGATACAGAGATTTGAATAAATAAAGAGTATAGTAAAGCTTACCCAAAAACCCGCCTTCCGACTTTCTAAATAAGAGAATAATCTTCAAACGGGGGTGGCTTTTCAATTCATCATAGACGTTTTTGAAATTTTCGTTTATCTCATTATCTCTATAAGAAGCAATCACAATTTTATGCTGAATCACTTGACATAACTTGGAAAAAATCGCATAGACTATTTGGAAAAAGAATTTCAGAATTTTTGTCATGTGCATCGTTTTTAGATTTCCCATTTCATGATTGTTTTCCCCCAAGAAGAAGTCAGATCTTCTTCAAATGCCTTTCCAATGTCCTCTATTCTTCTCACTGTATGGACTGTTCCAATCAATGTCTCCAAATAATCTATTATCTCAGGAAATTCATTTAGTAGATTTACTGTATTTGCAAAATCTTTACTACCACTTCTACTGCTTCCAATGAGAATAATTCCTTTCTCAAGAATCATTCTTGTGGCAACCTTCACAGGGTATTCAGACACACCTAATAAAGCAACAGAGGCCTCTGGTTGAGTGAAATCAATAATTTGTTCAATTGCACTTTCACTGCCACGTCCACCGACGCATTCAAATGCATGATCAACACGAACTTCTTTTGGGATGTCATTAATTTGGTAAACTTCATCAACAAAAGAGAAATGCTCTAGCTTATATTGGTTTTTCCCAAAAACGTATACTCTACAAGTTGGATAACGTTTTTTTAGAATTAAGGAGGTAATAAATCCTAGATTACCATCGCCCCAAACCCCAAATACATCTCGCTTTTGGTGAGCCACTCTTTCAAATCTACTCATCGCATGAACTGCAATAGTGATCAATTCAATAAAAGCGGCAACATGAAGGTTCATTTGCTCCGGTAAAGCTACAAGGCGATCTGGGTTCATGAACATATAATCCTGCATAAACCCATCAAAACCACTTGATCTAAAATAGCTTGAGCGCAAGTAGTTTTCTGCAATAAATTCATTTTCTTCATTTGGTATATTCGGAACCATCACCACATTTGTGCCAACTTTGAACGTCCCTGTAGGATCATACATTACTTTCCCTACACCCTCATGAATCAGAGCCATCGGAAGTTTTTTATCCATTGCTTCCTTCCCTCTTGTTCCTGTAAAATAGCGCTGATCTGCGGCACATATTGACAGATGGGTCGGTCTAACAACGACTTGGCCAGACGTAAATTCCTTGTCCTTATAAGTCACTTCAAATTGTCTAGCAGAAACCAATCGATATGTTTGATTAATCATTTTTTATATTCTCCTGTAAAATAGCATTCGCCACTTTTAAATCGTATGGTGTCGTTACTTTTATATTAAATACCTCGCCACGAACTAAGTTCACTTTCTGCCCTGCTAAAATACAAATTTTACAAGCATCTGAAAGCACTTTTTTCTGTTCTTCTGTTAGTTCGCCATACAGCCGTTTTAAGAGAGATATCTTAAAACTTTGAGGTGTTTGGCCTTGATACATGTTGTCACGTACAGGTATATCAGTGATATTTGCACCGTCTTCTGAAGTCACAATTGTATCTATAGCAGGTATAACAGTATCGACAGCATCATGTTCTAGAACGGCATTGATATTTTCCTCAATAATTCTATGGGTTAAAAATGGTCTTACTGAATCGTGTGTAACAATGACATCATCAGAATTTAGTCCATACTCTTTTTCAATAAAACGAACCCCACTCATGATCGATTCGTTTCGATCTATTCCACCCTCGATTACTACTAATCTATCATCAGCATGTATGTATTTTTCCAGTATATTCTTCGTATGGTTAATCCATTCTTTAGGAGTTACAATGATAATTTTTTCAAAACGATCATTTAATAGGAATTTTTCAACAGTGTGAATAATGATAGGGCGATTATTTAACGGCAAGAACTGTTTTGGCATATTGACATTACCCATTCTAGAGCCTTTCCCACCAGCTAATATTTCTGCATAAATCATACTTAATACCCCTCTCAATCATGTCAAATAAAAAATGGCAATATTTCAATATGAATAGATTGTAAATTATATTACAAAAAAACCATTCATATCTTAATATATGCCATTATAATACCACATTTTTATCATTTTTTAATGAATGTTTTAGAAAATATAACACCTTTCGACAAATTCCCTTAAACTGTAATTATCATCAGTTTTTAGAAAGACATTGGCTTTGTATTCGTCAAGCCATATTGGTATAGAAGCATCTCAACAATTCGTTTCGATGCTTGTCCGTCACCATAAGGATTAGACGCCTTCGACATGTTGTCATACTCTTTCTGGTCTACTAGGAGCTCTTTTGCCATTTTGTAAATGGTGTTTTCATCTGTACCTGCTAGCTTAAGCGTACCGGCTTTCACGCCTTCTGGGCGTTCTGTTGTATCACGGAGTACTAGTACTGGCTTCCCTAGAGAAGGTGCTTCTTCTTGTACACCGCCAGAATCCGTTAAGATAAAGTGCGAAGCGGCAGCAAAGTTATGGAAATCAACGACTTCGAGCGGTTCAATTAAGTGTACACGATCGAGATCACTGAATTCTGTCTGAGCTGCGTCACGTACGGCAGGGTTTAAATGAACAGGATAAACGACCTGAACATCTTCAAATTCTTCTACAACACGTCTAATGGCTCTAAACATATTTTTCATCGGCTGTCCAAGATTCTCTCTGCGATGGGCCGTTAACAAGATCATTTTATCCGTGCCTATTTTCTCTAAAATAGGGTGTTGATACTGCTCAGTAACCGTTGTTTGCAGGGCGTCAATGGCTGTATTCCCAGTTACAAAAATTGTTTCTTCTTTTTTATTTTCTGTTAGAAGATTCTGTTTCGCTTCATGTGTAGGTGCAAAATGAATATCGGCAATACTCCCAGTCATTAGACGGTTCAATTCCTCTGGAAATGGCGAGTACTTATTGTGAGTTCTTAGTCCCGCTTCAACGTGTCCAACTGAGATTTGATGATAAAATGCGGCCAAGCTTCCAGCAAAGGTTGTTGTTGTATCCCCATGAACAAGGACAATATCAGGTTTTTCTTCTTGGAATAATTGATCTAGCTTTAACAGTGCATTTGATGTAATTTCAGATAACGTCTGGCGTTCTTTCATAATATTTAAATCATGATCCGGTTGAATGTCAAAGGCTTTCAGCACTTGATCAAGCATTTGCCGATGCTGAGCAGTCACAGTGACAGAGGATTTGATTTGCGGATGTTTTTTTAGTTCAAGGACAAGGGGGGCCATTTTGATCGCTTCAGGTCTCGTCCCGAATACAGTCATTACATGTAATGTTTTCAATAGTCGATGCCTCTTTCCTTCTCATTTATCATATGTTTATTATACAAAAGAATAGAAACGAATCCTAATCATTCAATTTTCAATCTTTACATCGCCTTTACCCTTTTCAACATAAAAATTTACACGGACTCTTTACAATAGATGTTGTATCAGATCATCATACATTTATCGTAAATCATTTGTCATTTCTATCATTTGTAAGTTACACTTTATGAAAGATGAAAAATGAAGTCAAATCATTTTTTCAATATGTAAGGAAGGTGCAAAGTTCATTGAAAAAAGTACGTAAAGCCATTATCCCAGCTGCAGGTCTTGGGACACGTTTCCTCCCTGCAACAAAAGCTATGCCTAAAGAAATGCTGCCAATCGTTGATAAACCAACCATTCAATATATTATTGAAGAAGCTGTTGAATCAGGAATTGAAGACATTATTATCGTCACTGGAAAAGGAAAAAGAGCCATTGAGGATCATTTTGATTTTGCACCAGAGCTAGAGCGCAACCTGGAGGAAAAAGGAAAGAGCGAGCTTTTAGAAAAGGTGAGAAAATCCTCTAACATTGCTGACATTCATTACATACGTCAAAAGGAACCTAAAGGACTTGGACACGCCGTTTGGTGCGCACGCAACTTTATCGGTGATGAACCTTTCGCCGTTTTATTAGGTGATGATATTGTTCAAGCCGAAACACCCGGACTTCGCCAGCTGATGGATGAATACGAAAAGACTCTTTCATCTGTGATCGGTGTTCAGCAGGTGGCAGACAGCGATACACATCGCTACGGGATCATTGATCCTCTTACACAAGAAGGACGCCGCTACCAAGTGAAAAACTTTGTTGAAAAGCCGCCGCAAGGTACAGCACCATCCAATTTAGCCATCTTAGGACGCTACATTTTCACGCCAGAGATCTTTATGTACCTTGATCAGCAAGAAATTGGTGCAGGCGGAGAAATTCAACTGACAGATGCCATCCAAAAGCTGAATGACATTCAGCGCGTATTCGCCTATGATTTCGAAGGAAAACGATACGATGTCGGTGAAAAGCAAGGCTTCATCGAGACGACTCTAGAGTTCGCCCTTCAAGATGAGGATCTAAAAAAGAAACTCATTCCATTTATGAAACAGCTTCTCGAAAAAGAAGAAGTGAATTAAAAAAAGCTGCCGGGATCGGCAGCTCAGGCTGTCGAGAAAATCTCGACAGCTTTATTTTTTTCTTAAAGTTTCCATTCCTCCATTTTATAATAGATAAAAGCATACTAAAGGAAGGTGTTTTTTCTCGTGTTCCACACTAGAAATTCTTCTCAGCACGAAGCCGAATTTGTATTGCTAGATCAACTGGTCGAAGAGGATCACCTGCTTCGTAAAATTGATCAGTACATTGATTTTTCATTTATCGTAGATAAAGTAAAACCGTATTATAGCGAGAATAAAGGTCACCCTTCTCTTGATCCACTTATTTTGTTCAAAATGATGTTTATCGGATACCTGTACGGTATCCGTTCTGAAAGACAACTTGAAAAAGAAATTTACTATAACATGGCGTATAGATGGTTTTTAGGTTTGAACATCAATGACCCCGTTCCTCATCACTCGACCATTAGCTGGAATCGTCGTACTCGATTCAAAGATACAACGATTTTCCAAGATATTTTTGATGAAATTGTGCTTCAAGCCATCAATCATGATATGGTAGGAGGCCGCGTTCTTTTTACTGATTCAACTCATCTTAAAGCCAATGCCAATAAACATAAATATACGAGAAAAACGATTGAACAAGATACCCAGAACTATATAAATGAATTAGAAGAAGCGATCCAAGAAGATCGGGTGGCACACGGAAAAAAGCCCTTAAAGATAAAAGAGGAGGTGAAAACAAAAAAAGACATTCGTCAAAGTATGACTGACCCTGAAAGTGGCTATCTTTATCGTGAAAATAAACCGGAAGGCTTTTTCTACCTAGACCACCGTACAACGGATATGAAGTACAATATTATCACGGATGCCCATGTCACCCCCGGCAATATCCATGATTCTATTCCGTATCTTGATCGATTGGATCACCAAATCGCCCGATTTGGTTTTCAAGTAGAAGCTGTTGCCCTTGATTCTGGTTATTTGACAACCTCAATCTGTAAAGGTTTATCGGATCGCCATATTTTTGGTGTCATCGCACATAGACGCTTTCATCCAACAAGAGGATTATTTGAGAAGTGGAAATTTCAGTATGATTCTGAATCTGATCACTACATCTGCCCAAATGGCGAGAAGCTATTATATACGACAACTGATCGAAAAGGTTATAGGTTCTACAAATCAGACCCTAAAAAATGCGTATCGTGTCCTTTCCTTGAGAGCTGTACAAGATCGAAAAATCATCAAAAAGTGATCTCAAGACATGTATGGGAGGAACACAAAGAAAAGATCAGACAAAATCGTCTGTCTGCCTCTGGAAAAGAGCTATATAAAAAAAGAAAAGAAAAAATAGAGCGAAGCTTTGCAGATTCAAAACAACTGCACGGGCTTCGCTACTGCCGGTTGAGGGGAAAACAAAATGTGAGTGAGCAAGTGCTTCTCACAGCTGCGTGTCAGAACATGAAGAAGATTGCCACACACCTAACCTAGCTTCGCTAGGTTAGGTGTGTGGGAGGCCTTTTTCATTAAATCTCATCCATCATAATTACGCTGAAAATAAAAAAGATTGTAGAAAAACATGAGTTTCTCTACAATCTGAGCTGCCGGGATCGGCAGCTTTTTATTTGATCACTGAAATCGTCAGTGTATGCTGTTCATTATCAATGACAAACAAGTTGTTTTCGCCCTTCACTGCGAATTTCGTTTGTTTCTCATTCAGCCAAACGTTCTGTTCTGTCAGTCCAAGTGTTGAAGGAGAGATTGACATGATCTCACGGAATACCATCGTATTCGCCTGTCCATTTTGAATCACATAATCAGTTTTCTCCGTGGTCAGCCGCTCAATAGCAGCACCTTGTTCACTTTTGATCGAACTCAGGGTTTGCATTCTTTGCTTAAGCACAGATTCTTCTTTTCCAAGGAAAGAAAGTAAATACTCATATGAGCCTGCAGATGCGGGCGATACATAGGAATTGAACTGACCTGGTCCAATGGATAAAGACTTTAATTCCTCTGCATGTTGAAGCCCATCAGGTTTGACAAAATACGTCTCTGATGCATTTTTGATTTGAACGGTTTGTTTATTTTCAGCGACAGCTTGTACCTCTTGCCCAAATGGTAAAGTGACATCCGCCTTTTTTTTCATGGCTTGATCTTTGTAGACCGTGAGTGGATCTGACGTGACAATTGCCTGTCGATCGACCTTTTTCATATCAGGCGATCCCTTCGTCTGCGGATTCTTTGTATGAGACGTTCCTGTCTGATCTGATGGGATTGCACCAAATGTAGCCAGCGTACGAAGCGGGCGATCCGAAAACATAGATAAAGCAAGTAAGATAGTTAAAACAGCAATAATCGTCACTTGAAAGGCTGGTCCAAAAAATGAACGTCGTTTCCCACTTTCTTTATAACGGGTGACTTTTTCCGTCTTTTGAACGCCTTTTCTACCTTCCTTATGTTCCAATTGGTATTTTTGTTTCTCTTTTTTGGAAAGCTTGTTAAACCAGTCAACAAACTCCTTATACTCTTTCACAACCTTCTTCGTTTCATCAAACATGCGAAGCTCACCATAGTGCATCCAAGCCACCCGGTCACAGATTTTTTGAATTTGGCTAATGGAATGACTGACAAAAAAGATCGTTTTCCCTTGTTCCTTAAATTCTGTGATTCGATCCACACATTTTTGGTAGAAGGTTTGGTCTCCAACAGACAATGCTTCATCAATAATCAATATATCTGGATCAATATGCGCTGAAATGGCGAAGCCAAGACGTGATTTCATTCCGCTTGAGTAGCTCTTTACCGGCTGATCAATAAAATCACCGATATCCGCAAACTCTACGATTTTTTCATACAGCTCGTCTATTTCTTTATTCGTCAGCCCCATCATTAAGCACTTTAGGCGAATGTTGTCTTTCCCGCTCAACTGATTGTTCAGCCCTGCCGCAATGGCAATTAAAGAAGGCTGTCCGTCCATATCAATTTCACCACTTGTTGGTGGAATGATTTTCGCAAGAAGGTTCGACATCGTTGATTTTCCAGATCCATTGATCCCTACAAAACCAATTGTCTCGCCTTCATATACATCAAAGGACACATCACGAATAGCAAAGAAACCTTTTTCATTTTTATTGGGTAAAAACAGCCCCTTAATCTTATCTGACTGCTTTTTATATAGGACGTATTGCTTGGATACGTTTCGAAACGAAACCTTTAGTTTCATCGTATAATCTCCTTACTTTTTAAAGAAAATCGACAAATTTATCCCTAAATTTCATATGAAGCAATGAACCGACTGTTAAAAGAAGCAGCGTGATCAGCCAAAAATAAAGCGTATATTTCACATCATGGAAGAACCATTCTCCCTTTAACAAGCTATTTCTAAAACCATCAATAATGTAGAAAAGAGGATTCAATCTTAATATATCCCCGATCCATGCTTTGTCTCCAGTGAGCTTCTCTGAGATATTCCAAAAAATCGGCAGCAAAAAGAAAAGTAAACGTGTCACGGATTGTAAAAGAAATTGATAGTCTCTCACGAGTACGCTAATCGTGGAATTAAACAAACTAAACGAAAACATAAACGCGATCATACAAATAAGATAGTATATATATTGCAGCCAGTGCGCATCAGGATATATGCCATAGGAAATGAGCACAATCAGATAGACACCCATCATGACAAAGTAGCTGAACAAGTTGGACATAATCACCACAGACGGCAGCGCACTAATCGGGAAATTCATTTTCGATACCATATTAATGCGTTTAAACACACTGTTTGATCCATCAAGTATCGTCGGACTAATGAAGAACCAAGGGATTAACCCCGCAAGCATCCAGATGATAAATGGAACTTCCATCCCTCCAATGACAATTGGCTGTCCTCCGCGAATCCCCAGACCAAAAACAAACCAGTAAGCCAGCATTTGAATCAATGGATTTAAAAACTGCCATAAAACACCTAAATAATTCATCTGATATTTTGATTTTGTTTCATAAACAGCAAGTCGCATAATCAGCGGAAATGAGCTGATTTGCTCCTTTAGTATCGTCAACATTGCGTTCATTCTAATCTTCCTTAGATATAAGTTTTTGGAATTACTTTTTTTAAAAAGCACCGCTCATAATTGTAACAGATGTTGAGAATTATTTCACTGATTAACAAATCCATCACTAGGTCTTCCCTAAATTTAATTCTACAATACTAATGATCTGTTCATTCATTCTAATTTGTTGTAATCTATTTATAGGATATTAATCACTTTTAAGATAATATCTATCTGATTATCAATTAAATTGATTTACCCATACATTAAGACAAAAGTGAGGAAGAAAATGAACTTTAATTACGATATGACTGTAATTATTCCTTTGTTTAATTCAGAGGAATATGTAGAAGATACCATTAAATCAATTATGAAGCAGACACATGATTTCACAAAAATCCAGATCATTTTTGTGGATGATGGTTCCACAGACAGCAGCTTTGATATTTGCAATGAATATGTAAAGCAGTACCAAAACATGGAGATTTATAGACAAGAAAATCTTGGCGTTTCAGCAGCTAGAAACATCGGCTTAAAACAAGCAACGGGCAAGTATATTCTTTTCTTAGATTCAGACGATTTAATTGGAAGTAACACAATTCAAGAATTATATAACTACTTTAATCAAGTTGAAGATGAGGTTTCAATTGTCGCTTACCCTCTATATTCTCTGGTGAACGGCAAAGTGAAAGATCATCCTAGGACAAAGAACTATTCGAAAACCGGTGTTTATGATGTGTCTGTTTATCCTAATATAAATCAAACAACCATAAACGTTTGTGTAAAGAATTTACCTCCTAATGAACGCATTTATTTCGACACAGATCTCGCATATGCTGAAGATGCAACTTTTAATACGGCTTATTTAATGAAAACCGGGAGAATTGGAATTTGTTCCACTGGAAGATATATATATCGCACACACCAATCTTCAACAGTTATGAAGTACAGAAGCCCCGTACACTCTTACAATATGCTTCTCTTGTACTTCGAAAAAATGATGGATTCATATTCAGATAATAATGTTGTGCACCCTTATGTCCAAAGTATGATTTTATACGAATTGAATTGGAGATTTAAGTCAAAATCCTTAATACCATTTCATCTAGATCAAGAGGACTTTTCAGATTGGAAAAAACGGATGTTTAATATCATAGAAAAGCTTGAGGATAAAATAATTTTAAATCATGATTTTATTGATATATATCATAAAGCCTCTTTGTTAAGTTTGAAACAACCTAAGCCTAATATAAAATATGATTCTCAAGGTATCTATGTTTATCGCGATGATCAGCTACTGTTTAAACAGCACCGGTTTGAGTTAGTTATGACCCAATTCACTATTAAGGATGATCAATTATTAGTAGCTGGTTTTATTAAAAGTCCGCTTAATGAATTCTTAGATTTAAGATTACAGATTGAAGTTAACGGACAACCCTTTGTGCCTAGACTCTCTTCATCTAACCATGGCTACTACAAAACAAGAATGAAAACAAATAAATTCCATAGATTCAGTTGGAAAAAAGAGCTCAATGAACAAGCATTAGATTTGAAATTCAGCATCAATTATAAAAATTACGATTATCCTGTTTCTTTTTATTTTATCAATGACGTCGTATTTCAGAGCTTTATGAAGCATAAAGCATTCAAGAAAGGTTATGCTTTAAGATTCTTGCCTAAACAACAAAAAATCATTGTTAAAAAAGCTAATAAGGACGAGGCTAATTCATATACAAAAGAGTTTGATAAAATAGTTAGAAAACATGACAAAAAGCTATATTTAGCTAGAAAGTTAATAAACAAAAAGAAAAAAGGCATTTGGCTATATAATGACAGAAAGAATATTATAGATAATGCATATTATCAGTTTAAGCATGATTTCCACAAAAAAGACGGTATAAAAAGATATTATGTATACGATGGCGATAGTATCGATCTAGAAAATATGTTTAATCAAGAAGAAAGAAAAAATGTCATTAAATTCAGGTCTCGACAGCATAAATATTTATTTCTAAATGCTACTAAAATTTTAACATCATTCAGGACAGTTCAAGAGTATAGTGCTTTTTCAGAAAAGAGAATGAAATTTATTAATGACCGTCTAGACTTTGAATTAGTTTACTTACAGCATGGTATTCTACATGCGCACACTCCTTGGATCTACTCAAGTGAAAAGAATAAAATAGATAAATTTGTAGTCTCCAGTAATTTTGAAAAACAAAATTTAATTAAGAATTACAATTACAGACCAGAAAGCATAATTGAAACTGGGATGGCCAGATTTGA
This sequence comes from Bacillus sp. MZGC1, assembly GCF_002998605.1. Lineage (NCBI taxonomy): Bacteria > Bacillati > Bacillota > Bacilli > Caryophanales > Bacillaceae > Bacillus > Bacillus sp. MZGC1. The sequence goes on along the minus strand of NZ_PVRE01000001.1, from coordinate 482,052 downwards.
TTTTGTTAAAAGTCTTAAACCTACCAGCAATAAAATTATTTTTGCTCCTTCTTGGAGAGTCTCATTAGTTAACTCCTCTAAAGGTGGAGAATGGGCTATAAAAGAAGAAGCTTTTAAGAATTCTTCTTATTATACAGAAATAAATACATTAATTTCTTCTAAAGAGTTTACTGATTTACTTGAAAAAGAAGACCTATACTTTGAATTAAAGTTACATCCTATTTTTAATTCTGTTATAAATGAATTCAAAACAGATCATCCAAGAATTAAATTTGTAACAAAAGATATCAATCTAAGTGATTACAAATTATTCATGACCGATTTTTCTTCATTTGTATTTGATTTTGCATTTATAAATCGAGCTGTTTTATTCTTTATACCCGATTATGCAGAGTTTATTTGTGGAAACCACCTGTATAACAAACTAGACTTGGATTTAGATGACAGCTTCGGACGCCTAGTTACAAATAGTTCGTCAGTTATTAAGGAAATCGCTAACTTAGCGAAAAATGATTTCCAAATGGAAACTATACACAAAGAGAGAATGGATGGTTTCTTCTATCAACATAAAAGCTATCGCGAAGCACTTTATCAAAAGTTAACAAACCTAACACTTTAAAAAAGCTGTCGAGCTATGGGGCTAGTAGCCCTATATTCTCGACAGCTTTTTATCTTATTGCTATTACTTTAGAAATACTTCCACCACACGCTTCGAAGACTCCCCGCTCTCTAAATAGCAGAATTTTTCATAAAACGGTGCGAAGGAAGCTGGCAAAGTAAAGGTTGGCTGTTCTGTTTCTCTTACCCAGTCAATGACGCTCGCTGTTTCTTTCACAAGAGGTCCAGGTGCTTCTTGTTCAAAGTCGAAGTAGAAGCCTCTCAGCTTGTCACGATATGTTTCAATGTCTGGCACATAGAATAGCATCGGACGTTTGAGGTTTGCATAATCAAAGAACACAGAAGAGTAGTCAGTGATGAGCAGATCAGAAATCATATAAAGATCCCTAATATCTTCGTAATGAGAGAAGTCATAGGCAAAGCCTTCATATGGTCCTAAATCAAAGTTTTCAGCGACTAGATAGTGCATACGCAAAATGATAATATATTCGTCTCCGATAGCGGCTCTCAGCTCATGCAGATCAAGGTCTAAATCAAATTTGTACTGCCCTTTTTTATAAAATTGATCGTCTCTCCATGTCGGTGCGTATAAGATCAATTTTTTATCAAGCGGCAGGTTCATTTTTTGTTTGAGTGCTCTCATCGTTTCTTCATTGTTTTGATTATGAAGGAAGTCATTTCTCGGATATCCTGACTCAATCATGGTCTTTTGAAATTGGAATGCACGTGTAAAGATTTCAGTCGAGTAAGCATTTGGAGAAATGAGATAGTCCCAATTCGATGCTTCTTTCGTGAAATTCTTTTTGTATTTCTTCGTGTTTGTTCCAGGCATATGCACCTCGTCCATATCCATCGCAAGTCGTTTTAACGGCGTACCGTGCCATGTCTGCAAGTATGTTGTATGCTCTGGTTTTGGAATCCATAGCGGCAAACGGCTGTTGACGACCCAATACTCGGCTCTTGCCATCGCAAAAATCCATTTCAATGATAGACGGTTGATATAGTAGATGTCCTTTTCCTTGAACGGTGCTTCATGCCCTTTTTTCACACTCCAGATCAACGTATATTCAGGATGATTTTCTTTCATATACTCATAGATCCCACGCGGATTACAGCTGAATTGTTTTCCATTAAAGCTTTCAAAAACAACCGTTTTCTTTTTCACAGACAGCTTACTCGCCATCTTAAAGGTCGTTTGGAAGGTCCTTGTCACAAGGCGGTTACGGACTTTTTTTATTTTGCCAATTTTCTTTTTGAATTTCTTCCACTTGCTTTTGACGTAGTACTTCGCTCGTGTTTTCATTGTATAATCATTAATTCGAATGCCAAGCGTTTGTCTCTTTTTCTTTCGATACACCTCATATCGAATCGGTACATTGTTCTTCTTTTGTATTTGGACGAGCCCTTTTAATTGATTAGACCGATCTCCAAGCACAAGAGATGGTGTTGTTAAAGTCTCTTCTGTTCCGTTAACTTCACATATAAATTCAAAATACATTCTATAGATATATCTCTCGTCTGTAGAATAGGTTAATACTCCTAAAGGAACTTCAACATTGAATGGATATACTTCCGGCATCTCCCCATCCGTTCTATAACCATCAATATCACTTTTTTGCTGATAGTTTACGGGGAATCGATGCTCTACTTCGTCCCTTTTGAAAAGAATTTGGATTTTTTTGATTCGATAAGAGTGCTCAGCACTTATGACACCACAATATCCACTTACAGTAAGAAGATTGGTCTCATCGAGTGCTATCTGGTTTGTTTTCGTGATCTTCATCTCTCGCTTGACCTTAATAGAAGCATTACCTTTATCTGTACGATATGGCACAGCAAGCAGCAGAGCGTTTTTATTTTCTATGAAACAGAGTTCAGGCATTTCCACATCAAGCTTTAGACGATGCTTATAATAGGGATTGTCGTCTTCATCTAGGAATTGGCCATCTCCCTCTTCCAATTCAGCCTCTTCGTCATCTCCATCGGAATCATATGAGGAGTCTTCGGTTTCATCTTCGCTCTCACTGCTATCAGTCATTTCAGAAAAATCCGTCACATATAAGTTATACGTTTGCCCTTCTTCCATTTGATTCGAGAAAGAATCTTCATGAATCTCTATTTTAAACTGATTTTCCACTAGATGTTTAAGAGGAAGGTAAACTTCCTGCTTTGAGATCCTTTCTCTCATGAGTAAGTAAAATAATCGACCTTCTAACGGCCTATCATCATCTATCCTCAATAAAATTTCTATTTTTTCGTCGTGGTTCTTTAAACTTTCAACAACACTATTCTTCTGAACGCTCTCTTCAATCATTAATCATTTATCTCCTCTGTTCATCGAAATCTTATGCTTCTTCTCATACTTATAAAACGATGTATGATAAATAAAAGTTTCTATTATTTATTTATTCACCTTCCAAGAATAATTCCCTTTAATTGTCTTGTAAGAAACACCGTCAACTTTTGACACATCTTTTTCATTGAGTAAATGCTCGGCAATTGGCAAACGCTTATTGATTTCGTTGTATTCTTCGTCTCTCATTCTCATATAGAAATCAACATATTTTGTTTTGTTTCGTTTCAATGCCGCTTGTATGGATGCATGTCCAATTGGGAAGGACACCTTTAAACTTTCGACTTTTTTAGAGAATAGCTCAGCATGGTTACGCCGATCATAACCGACAAGTTCTAATATAACCTTTTTTCGTTTTTCAATGACACCTTCCATTTGCAAATCCAATGAAAGAATATGATGTTCAACACCAATTTTCACTAATTTGAAATGAATAGGCTTCATCATCCTTTGAATTTGGTCTCTTTTTTCTCGCACTTCTATCATTTTGTGAAGTGCCGCTATCCAGTTTTCATAATAGTTAGGGATTGAATATACCTCTGCAATCTCCTGACAATTTTCTGAAAAAATCTGATACTGTTCATCGTTTTTCAACAATTCAATGATTTTGTTAGCAAGCTGTTTCACTTCATATTGCTCAACAACAAAGCCATTAAACTGATTTTTCACAAGTGTGCTAGCACCATAATCGTAATTATAGGTAATCACAGGGCAATTGTTAACAATTGATTCCATGATGGACAATGGACAGCCTTCAAAGACAGAGGTAGAGATAGACATTCTAGCTGTTCTAAATTCAGCATCAGGATTTTGAGTGAATCCTTTTAAAAAGACATTCTTTTCTAAGTTTAACCTTTTAATTTCTTGTTTTAGGTGCTTTTCTTGAGGACCTGAACCAAAGATTTCAAGCCTCGCATTTGGTACTTCTTTTATCACAAATTCAAATGAACGGATGGCATCTATGACATTTTTTATTTTAGTTAATCTCGCCATCATCAGAACCTTATTCGGATCCGCAGTATAGTGATCTTGTACTTGATGTGACGAACGATCTAATGTATGTGGTGTTAAAAAGAAGATATTTTGATGACCAAATTGTTTCTCTACGTCTGTTTTCTGCTCTTCAGTGATAAAAAAGACGGCATCTACTTTTTGTTTTCTTATTTGGGTAAATAATTCATTATAATCAGAACGTAATTCTGTCTTTTCTGTTTCATAGTGTTTACTGTGAATAATTGCTGAAAAATAAGAAGAACTTCTTTTTTTCAATTGGAACACATACTTATCCTGTTTCCGGCTATCAACTAAAAAGAGCTTTTTTCGATCATTTTTATACTGAATAGTCGTAAGCCACTCTTGTCTTAATGCTTTTTCATTTTTAAAGGTTTTTATCCCTTCATGGGCATACCAAATGATGTCTCTCAATTTACTTTTAGATTCTTCCTTAAGATCCGCATACTCTTTTTTCATATAAACATAAGTGTGCTCATAAATGAATAGTTCTCGATAGACATTTCCAGTTTCCTGAGAGAAATAGGAAACTTTATGCAACTGCCCTTGTGAATTATATTCCTCTCGCTTCTCCAATTGCTGATTTGGAAGAAAATAATCAACCATCTCAATTTGATTAGATTTTTCATTCCTAATAAAACGAACAGAAGGATCTTCTTGATCACATACCACTTTATTGATGTTGTCAGCGTGATAAGATGGCTGATACTGTTCCTTTGGTTTACAATTTGGAATAAGAAAATCCACATACATATTTTGGATTTTTGTCATTTTAGGATCCACTTTCTGTTTATCAATGATCCCTTTCACTTTCTGAGAAAATTCTTGATCATATGAAAAGGTTAAAAAATGAGTTGAAACATTCTTTAACCCAAATAAGTTCGCACGTAGCAATAACGACTTCGTCATACCACCATATTTTTCTTTAATTCTTCCAGTAATAAAGTAGTACTCCATATCAGGAATTTGCAATTGTTGTTGCGGTTGACTTTGATTATTATCATGTGTCTTTTTTCTAAGCTTGTTAAACCATTTTTGGATCAAAACACTCAACCTTTCATTGTTGTCCATTTATTCCGTCGATATTTAAATAAATTTTTAAACGATATGTTAACATAAAAAAGCACTTCTCACCAAAAGATAAGAAGCACTATCTTAAATAATTAAAGTCCAGCAATTTCTTCCTTAATTTGAGTTGTCGAGATGCCTTCTGTTCTCTTCAAGTACACGACTTCGCAATGCTCTTTTAAGAAATCGAATTTACCTTCCCAGTCATCTCCCATGACAAACACATCAATATCGTGCTCCTGCACGTCACGGACTTTTTGATCCCAGCTGTTTTCTGGAATGACTTCGTCTACATAACGAATCGTTTCAAGAATCAGCTTTCGATGCTCGTAGCTATGATAAGCCTTTTTTGATTTTTGTAAGTTAAACTCATCTGTCGAAATGGCCACCACTAAGTAATCTCCAAGCTGCTTTGCACGTTCGAGCAGCTTAATGTGCCCCCAGTGTAATAAATCAAATGTACCGTAAGTAATAACTTTCTTCATTGCAAACATGAACTCCTTTCTTCATTCCTTATTCAACTGCTTTCATGCAGTAATGTTTATCCGTAATCCTATTATCATCGTTCGTATTTTTTCGCTCTTCGGAACCTCATTATATCACAGCGCCCATCAAACGTTAAGCAGATGTAAAGACAAACTATTTCCAATTTATTGGGCGGAGAAGGGAAAGTCCGAAGAATCAATGTTTCTCGCAGCATCCTTCATATGAATTGATGAAAATGTCATGAAATTTAAAGGTTTGTAAAGTTATTGTTAATATTTCATGGAGCATCTGTGATAAAATGATGAGTAGACGAAGAATGAATTTACAATGAACGTTCATAGATAACAAGATGAAAAAGGAGGTCTAAACAATGCAAACAGAAGTGGTCTCTAACCTTTCTTATGTAAACGGCGACCTAGATGAATTTATCAGCTATATGAATCACCATCATATTTCTCAAAGAAGAGGCGCCATGATTGCGACTGTCAATCCAGAGATTGGCTATACTGTTATGAAGGATCGTGCGTACCATCAAGTCGTCTCTTCTGCGGATTATGTTCTGCCGGATGGTGTAGGCGTCGTCTTGATGTCACGTTTGACACAAAGTCCGCTGAAGTCAAGAATTGCTGGCTTTGATGTCTTCATGTCTATGCTTGATCTAGCAAACAAGCAGTCTAAAAGTATCTTTTTATATGGGGCGAAAAAAGAAGTGCTTGAGGCTGTTAAACAGCGAATTGATACGGAATATCCAAATGTGGTCATCGCGGGCAGCTGTGACGGCTATCAAGCCGATAAACGTTTCGTAGCGAAGCAAATCGCCCGCTCGAAAGCAGATATGGTGTTCGTTGCTTTAGGTTATCCAAATCAGGAGAACTTTATTTATGAATACCGTCATTTATTCCCGCAGGCTGTTTGCATCGGTTTAGGCGGAAGCTTTGATGTATTTAGCGGAACGGTGAAGCGTGCACCACGATGGATGATTAAAACAAATACAGAATGGCTGTACAGACTTGTTGTGAATCCATGGAGATGGAAACGAATGCTGAACATTCCTAAATACGCTTTTGCCGTATTGAAAGAAAACAAAGGAAAAAAACGTTACTATCCTGAGCAAGTAAAGGATCAGACGAAGCAGCTGTGAGAGACTGACCAATGATGAATATACGCTCAATGATCATTTCATGCTATGCAGCTTTCGTTTCTTTAATTGGATGGCTGATGAGCGGCGTGAAACCGCGTGAAAACCAGGTGACGCTGCTTGTTTCATTTCAAGAGAATGCAGCTGCTCTCATTGATACTTATCAACAACAGGCGAACATGACGATGAAGCTTACAGTCCTCTATACGAAGCATGCTTCTGCGATAGAAAAGGACGGGTTTCATCTGTCATTTCGCTATTTTCATGAAAAAAATCCTCTCCATCTCATTCAATGTATTTATACGATGTTTAAAAGCAAGGTTGTCGTGACAGATAATTACTTTCTCATGACAAGTGTACTCAGAAAACGGCCTTCTACCACCTGTATTCAAGTATGGCATGCCAATGGGGCTTTGAAAAAATTCGGTCTTGAAGATGCATCAAATTCGGAACGAAGTCCACGTGATATCGAACGCTTTAAACGAGTCTATGCGTCTTTCGATTATATCGTTACAGGCTCAGATCACATGCGCGAGATTTTTAAGTCTTCGTTTGGGGTCAATGATGAACGTTTTTTACCAACAGGTGTACCGATGACGGATGTGTACTTTGACCAGTGCCTGCCTTCCTTGAGGCCGAATGATTTTCCTAAAGGGAAAAAGCTCCTGCTTTATGCACCGACCTATCGAGACTTTGCAATGGACGATCTTGTCCTGCCTTTTTCAAAAGAGCAATTGCAAACAGAGCTAAATGGAGACTATATTCTGCTCGTCAAGCTTCATCCTGCGGTCAAACATTTAGCAAAGGCGGAAACAGACGGTGAATGGATATTTGATGTGTCCGATCAGCCGCTCTATCCATTGCTTTGTACTTGCGATGTACTCATGACAGATTATTCGTCGATTGTGTTTGAATATGCGCTGCTTGAAAAGCCTGTTTTGTTCTTCACTTATGACTTAGACACTTATCGAGCGAAACGCGGCTTAGTCGATCGGTATGAGGACATCATTCCTGGAAAGGCTTGCGTCACTCAAGACATGCTCTTGAAGGAGCTGCTTCATCTAAACGAATCAGATCACAGAGAACGAATCAAAACCTTCGCTGAGGAATGGAACCAATATTCAAAGGGCGAGTCTAGTCAGCAGCTTCTATCATTTATTGAACAGCAGCTCTTACACAAAAAACGTCCGGCTTCTCATTAGGAAGCACGGACGTTTTTTTATTTGTTATAAACCGGGATGTCGTAATAGAGCGTATAGTTATCAAGTAAGTTATACAAGCTATACATACGAGTGACTTGCTTATAAGCCCAGCCAATATCTGTTGCATATTGATGAGTCGCTGCACTAGACCAGCGCATTTTATAAATCGTATCTTGCTTGTATGTGGCGTGATTGATATAGCTGTTGCCAATGAATTTTGCCCCGCCAATAATCGCTGCCTCTGGCGTGAACCATTGTTGTTCATACGCATACTTTGCACCGAGGTAATTCGGATTGCTGTCGTATGCGCCAATGCCATACATGTTATATACTTTCTTCCCATTAAACATCGTACCATTCGCTAAAATCGAACTTCCGTTACCCGTTTCAAGCAACGCATGAGAAATGAGATAAATTTCGTTGATATGATACGTTTTCGCTGCCGTAATAAAGGCTTGTCCTTTACCTGCAAGAATCCCTTTACCTGCTAGAATTTTGGAATTGACTTCTGCCGGATTGAGATTCGCAGCTTCAGAGAGTTTCAGAAATTGAAAATAAGATTGAGTGCCCTCAGCAATATTGGCTGGGTCTACATATTTTTGCACCTCTGCTGAACTTGCATTTCTCCAGCCCAAGCTGATCTTGATCCAGTTTCCTTCTTTCCCAAGCTGTCTTACTTTTGTTCCTTTGTTCAGCTGCGCCACGATGTTGCTTGCAGAGCTCGAATCAGGTGTAGAACGAACATTTAAGCCGTCCGTATTCACAGTTGACGTCGCCGGGTCTACATATGCTGCATAGACATAGGCTGCACCATCTGTCTGTGGTGACACCTTCATTTGCTTGTTCACCATCTCATTGACAGTGAGGTTGTAGTTCGTTTGCATGACCATTGGGCCATTTTTGATTTTTACAGCTGTGGCTGTCCAGCCATATTGGCTTTTCACAAAAGCAATCGCCGCATTTACAGTTGGTAATCCTGTGAATTGCTGCGTAATGTTGATTTTGTAGGTTGGTTTCGTTGTTGTTTTATAAGCAGCTGGTTCATTCCGTTTTTTGAAAAATGCCAGGCCTTGGTCGCGCAATGCAGCTGTGGAAATGACACCGGTTTTAATCTGATATTGACCATAATCAGTTGTACCTGTTTTTTGAGCAGCTGCTTTCATTTTTTGTTTCGTTAAATAGCTTAATGCTTGATTCAGTTTTGTCTGATTCACCGTCGGCTCTGTCGTGATCCGGTATTGCTTAACCGCTTCTGTCAGCGTTTTTGTACTGCTGGCAACGCCATTTTTCTTGATAATCTCTTGAGCCTGTTTGACTTTACTTTGCTCATATACAGGTGTTGTCTTGAGACTATACGTTTTGCTGACAGCTTGTCCCTTACCTGTTGTGATGCTGCTTGTCACCTTCTGCGTTTTTAAATATGCGGCACCTTTATTCATTTTCGCTTGGTCTGCTGATTGATTGACGACAAGTCGATACGTGCTGTCAGATACCTTACCCGTTTTTTTCGTTGTCGCAGATACCTTTTTCTTTTGGAAGAAAGCCGCTGCTTTTTTCGCTTGATCATCTCCTAATAGGTTTCCAGTCACTACTTGATATGGCTGTGTAGAAGAGATCTTTTTGGATGTGTAGCGCCATTTCTTTTTCTTGAAAAAGGCTACCGTTTTTCCGTATGCTGTATCGTTCAGTTGATTGAGTTTCACGATATAATTTTTTGTTTTTCCCACTCGCTGCACAGTCCCTGCAGCGCCGGTTTGTTTCTTGATCTGAGCCGCAGCTGAGGATGCTTGTTTGTTGTCTTTGAAATAGCCTGATTCCAAGCGATAAACATTTTTTAAAGCGCCTGTCTTTTGAATCTTCCCGCTGATCTTTGCTTCTCTTTGCAGCTGGGTAAGGAGCGTCTGTGCTTTTGACTGGCTGGCTTGTGCAGCTGATGTGACGATGTAATATGGCTTGCCTGCTGTCACCGTTTGAAGCACTGCTTTTAAACCAGACTCCTTTTGAAAGCCTTGCAGGATGGTATTCGCCTTACTTTGCCCAACGATACCGCCTGAAATCAGCTGATACACAGCGCCAGCTTTGTTTTCAGTTTGGTATGTACTGGTGACACCGGCCTGCTTTTGTAATTCGGTTTGAATATTTTTGACTTTCGTTTCAGAATCAATGGTTCCTGATATGACCTGATAAGAAGGTCTGCTTTGATTGATGACTTCATAGGTGCTATTGAGCCCTGATGTTTTCGTTAGCTCGAGCGAGAGCTTTTTTGCCTGAGCTTCATCATTGACTGGGTCAGATACGACCTTTTGTAAAGGCAGGCGGTCACCTACTGGAGACACCGTACCGCTCATGCCCGTCTCTTTTTTTAATGCAGCTGCACTTGCACTCGCTGCTGTTTGCGACTCATATCCTGAGGCAGTGAGCTGATAGGTCGACGTGTTTCCTGAGGTTTGATAAGTGGCTGTCCACTTTTTGTCCTTCTTCAATGTTTCCACTGCTTTTTTCACTTCTGATTCTGTTGTAAATACCTTTGAGGTGTTCATCGTATAAATGGATTGATCGACATAGGAGGCTGCTTGCGCTTCTTTGCCCGTCTGTACTGTCATACCAAAGGCAGCTGCGAGTAACATAATCTTGATGGTTTTTTTCACGTTCCCTGTCCCTCTCTTAACTTTGCATAATAGTCTACTAATCTCTTTATCGACAAAAACAAGTACTCTTTCAAGTCATTTATGCAATAGAAAAATAGAGGACCCCTTCGAAGTCCTCTTTTCCTTTATATATGCGACACAATCAGTTCACAAGTTCCTTCAATTGAGAAGCTCCCTGTTTCAGCCGGCAGGATAAAATGAGCTCCTTTAGGCAGTGGATATGTATGTCCATCATGCGTTAAAGACCCTTCTCCATGAATTACACTGCACAGCAAAAACGGATAATCTTGCGAAAGCTCTACTGTTTGATCAATTTCCCATTTATACACAGAGAAATACTCTGCTTCAACAAAAGTTCGAATGGTCAGCCCACGGCGTGTTTCAACTGATTCATCTGTATAACCGTCTACATGAGGAACCGTTGTGACATCAATGGCTTGCACAAAATGAAGTTCACGTTCATTGCCATCCTGATCTTTTCGTTCATAATCATATACCCGATAGGTTGTGTCTGAGCTTTGCTGCGTTTCAAGGACAAGCGTTCCTTCGCACAGCGCATGAATGGTTCCGCTTGGCACATAATAAAAATCACCAGGCTTAATCTTCACACGACGCAAAAGACCTTCCCAATCTCCACTGTTCATCATGGTCACAAGCTCAGTTCTTGTTCTTGCATTGTGCCCATAGATCATTTCTGCCCCTTCTTTGCAGTCAATGATATACCAGCACTCTGTTTTTCCAAGCTCTCCATTTTCATGTCTTTCCGCATAATCATCATCCGGATGAACTTGAACGGACAAGTCTTGGTTTGCATCTAAAATTTTGGTTAACAGCGGGAATCGATCGCCTTCTATTCCCCCGAACAATTCTCTGTGATTGTCCCATAGTTCGATCAGCGTTTTCCCTTTATATGGACCGTCTTGCACGACACTTGGTCCGTTTGGATGAGCAGAAATTGCCCAGCATTCTCCCGTTTGATCAGAAGGAATATCATAGCCAAATTGATCCCTTAAGGCTGTACCTCCCCATATTCTCTCCTTCAATTCAGGCAGTAAAAAAATTGGTGACTGCTTCATTCAGGATGACTCCTCCCTTTGCTACCCTTTGATAATCCTTGCCAAGCTTGATGAAAACTAGCAAGTCTCAACTTTTATTATGACGCTATCTAAAGAGAAGTCAATCCTTTCAGTACACCAAATGAAAACGATAACACAAAAATATTTCATCCTTTGACAGAGCCTGCGAGAAGCCCTTTGACAAAGTATTTTCCGAGCAGAATATAGACCAAAAGTGTCGGCAGTGCGGCCAATATCGCCCCTGCCATTTGGACGTTCCATTGCACAATTTGACTGCCTGATAGATTTTGCAAGGCGACCATCACCGGCTGATGCTCCGCAGTGGTCATCGTGACTGCAAATAAGAACTCATTCCACACATTTGTGAACTGCCAAATGGCGACCACAACAAACCCTGTGATCGAAAGCGGAAGAATCATATGTCTGAAAATCCCGATAAACCCTGCGCCATCCATTTTTGCCGATTCAATCATTTCATCAGGGATGCTCACATAGAAGTTTCGGAACATGAGCGTTGTGATCGGGAGTCCATATACGACATGGACAAGCACCAGACCTGGAATCGAATTATACAATCCGACTTCACGCAAAAATTGAATGAGTGGTATGAGGATACTTTGATATGGAATAAACATCCCAAACAGCATCAGCGTAAAGACCACTTCTGACCCTTTGAAACGCCATTTTGATAGGACATAGCCATTCATCGCTCCTAGTACAGCTGACAATAAGGTAGCCGGAATGACAAGATAAAGTGAATTCATTAAATTGGGCGCTAGCTTTTCAAATGCGATTTGATAGCTTGAAAAATCGAGTGTTGATGGCAGCGCCCACATTTTCTCAAGGGTCACTTCACCTAATGGCTTCAAGCTTGTGACGAGCATGACATAAACTGGCATCAGAAAAAAAAGACTGCACAAAATCAATAAAGCATAAAGGACTGGACGGACAAACCATCTAGCTGTCATGATGACGCCCCCTTCCGGCTCGACAGGAGATACGGCACGATAAAGACAGCAACAGAGATCAGCATAACAATCGCAATGGCGGCACCGCCTGCATAATGGTTTCCTCTAAAGGTCATTTCAAACATGTAAACGCCCGGAACATCTGTGACAAAGTTTGCACCCGGTCCTGTCATCGAGTAAATCAAATCGAAAATCTTTAATGAAATATGAGCCATGATGATAATGACACTTGCAGTAATCGGTTTCAATAGAGGAAAAATAATCTTCCGGTAAATCTGCCATTCGGTTGCGCCATCCATTCTAGCAGCCTCTCTTACTTCCTCTGGAATTCCTCTCAAACCCGCCAAATACATCGCTAGAGAAAATCCAGTCATCTGCCAAACCGCTGCAATCACGACTGCAATCATTGCCGCAGGGACACCAAACTCAATTTTCCCCCAGACAAATCCGGCTAAAATGTTCGTATCCGTGTACCACTTAGGCTGGATACCAAGCGTTTTTAAAAACAGATTCACCCCAGTTGACGGGTTTAAAATCCATTGCCAGACGACCCCTGTCACAACGAAGGAAAGGGCCATCGGAAAGAAAAATAAATTCCGAAATAGAGATTCACCCTTGATCTTCTGATCTAGTAAAATCGCAAGTGCGAGTCCAGAGGCAATGACGGCTCCAATAAAAAATAGAGTAAAAAAGACCGTATTTCGAAGATCTGACTGAAAGCGGAAATCTTGAAACAGCATGATATAATTTTGAAGACCTGCAAAAGAGAAATTCGGAACAAGCGAGGTCCAGTTTGATAATGACACATACCCTGTCCAGCCAATAAAGCCGTAAACAAAGATGAATAATAAAACAGCCGACGGGGTTAAAAATAGCAGCGCAAGCAGCTGATCCCCATTCCATTTTTTCCGAACACGTTTGACTTTAGGTGTTGCTGCTTTTGTGATCGGCGATGTGTCCATGCGCATGAAGCTACACTCCTTTTCAAAAAAGAGGCGGTGCTTAGCCGCCTCCTCGTCTTTATTTCATTGCATCTTTTAAAGATGAAACAAACTGGCTGCTGTCTTTTTGCGTGACGAAGATATTCACGGCTTGATTCGCTTTTGTCACAAACCCTTCTTCAGCAGCTGAACCATGTGCGAGAGACGGCGCCAGCTTTGATTCTTTAAATGCCTTCATCGCCGATTTTCCGTATTCATCATATTTAGAAACATCTGCATCCACACGTGCCGGAATCGATCCCTTCAGCGGATTAAATGCATCCTGCCCTTCCACAGATCCTAAAACAGATAAGAATTTCTTCACGTTTTCTGGCTGTTTCACGCCCTTTGGCAGTCCGAATGTATCGGTGATCACCATAAAGCTTCCCTCGGTTCCAGGAGTCGCCGCGTATCCAAAGTCTTGATTCACCTTCAGATCGAGATCATTCACAAAGTACCCCTTTGCCCAGTCTCCCATGACATTCATTGCTGCTTCCCCTTTTGCCACGAGCTGCGAGGCATCCTGCCAGTTACGGGAGCTGTGATCATTATTGACGTATTCGAGCATACGCCCAAAGATGTCTGCCGCTTCCTTCACTTTTGCGTCATCCATTTTCATGTCGCCAGCCCAAAGTTTTTGATATCCGTCAGCGCCTAAAACGCCGAGCAGCACACTCTCAAACAAATGCGTCGCTGCCCAAGGCTCTTTATCACCAAGTGCAAGCGGTGTAATGCCTTTTTTCTTTAAGGCATCTGCTGTTTTGAAAAATTCATCAAAGGTCGTTGGCGGCTCTAAGCCTGCATCATCAAATACCTTCTTGTTATACCAAAGCACATTGCCTCGGTGAATATTCACTGGTACTGAATAGATTTTCCCATCTTTGCTGACAAGGTCGATGAGTGATTCCGGAAATTTGTCCTTCCAGCCTTCTTTTTCATATAGATCATCCAGCGGCTCCATTTTGCCTGCTGCGACCCAGCTCTCATTCAGCTCCGCTCCGCCATGTACTTGGAACGTAGCTGGCGGGTCATTCCCTTGCATCCGGCTAGTCAAAACAGCCTTTGCATTTGTACCAGCACCACCTGCGACAGCTGCATTTTCAATTGGGATGTCTTTATTTTTCTCTTCAAACAATTGAATGAGTGCTTTCAGTCCGTCCTCCTCACCTGCTCCAGTCCACCAAGAGAAAATGTCTAGTTTCTCTGCTCCGCCCTCTTTTTTTGCATCTGAGTTGGTCGATGAACTACAGGCAGTGACGATAAGCATACAGAGCGCTAACAGCGTAAAACCTAATTTGAACTTCATGATTGATCCCCCATCCCTATTTTGTAAGCGTTATCAAAATAAGTATAATGGCAGATCCTCGCTTTTTTTCAGCAAACTTCTTCACTTTTTTATGAAATTCTTCACTTTTTTACGGTCTGTTTTCGATATTCCTTCGGTGAACAGCCGACCATCTTCTTAAACACACGGCTGACGTAATTGGGGTCTGTATATCCTGCCTGATAGGTAATTTCTTTTAAACTAAGCGAGCTGTCTTTGAGAAGCTTTTTGATTTTATCCAGCCGGCAGGTTGTCACATACTCTTTAAATGTCAGCCCTGTCTCGTCTTTAAAGCGCTTTGTGAAATAGGTTGGACTTAAATCAACATAGGCGGCAGTCTGCTCAAGCGTGATCTGTTCACAAAAATGCGTTTTGATGTAGCGTTTTGCCCGCTCAATGTCATTCACGGTCTGGGTTCTCGCTTCGTACACGTCAAATAAGTGTTCACAGCACTCACGGCATTCAGCTGCGGTGCTGATCGTTAATATTGGCCAGTCTGTTCGGAGCCGTGATTTAAATAAAATCAGCAGCTCTTTTAGTTGTGAAATGGTCGCTCCCTCCAGTTCAAATGCATCGAATAAAGCCAGCGCATCCTCTCTTCTCCCTTCTTCCATTGCCTGCATCATATCGTCTGCAAGCTCCGGCAGATGGATCAATGGATGGGACTGTTCTTCTGTTTGGTAAAAACCATAACGAACAACGCCGGGACTCTTTTTTCGCTGATAATAGGAAAGCTTCGCCTCTGCTGCACTTTTCTGAAGATAAAGCGGGTTTGAGACCGGGTGTCCCATGCCAACGACAGGTGAAGGCTGATCGATTGTTGTGGCAGTTCGAATCGCATGTAGGACATCTGCCTTTAACTGACCAGGCGCTTGGTGGCGATAAATGAGACATGTAAACAGCTCACCACTCACCTGAATCGGTACCGTATGAAAAAGGGGAGATGTCTGTAAATCAATCAACAGTTGATCCCCGATTGTCCGCTGAACAGCGATGACAAGACCTGCTTCATATTCGTGAAACATTTGTTGAAACTCCGTGGAGGTATAGGACTGACCATTTATGACATGAGCTTCGAGCCACTTTGACTGCTGACCAGCCGCCACCGCCTGCCGCTGAGACGCCTCCTGCTGAATCTCTGCCGCAACCGTTCGAATGGCGGCGATGGTTTCATCTTTGTCAGCCGGTTTAACGAGATATTGCTTCACCCCTTCCTGCATCGCTTGCTTGGCATAATCGAACGTATCGTACGCTGTCAGCATAATGAATTTTGTATGAGGACTGCTCGCTTTGATCTGCTTGATCGCTGTCAATCCGTCCATTCCAGGCATCTGAATATCCATGAGCACAAGATGAACGGGCTCAGTTCGCACGAATTCAACCGCCTTCTTTCCATTTTCAGCTTCTCCTGATATATGACACTCTGGAAGCCAATCGGTCATGAATTTCCGCATCGCTAGTCGTTCTATTTTTTCATCATCCACAATCAGCACGTTCAGCATGCCGATCCCTCCTTCATCGGAATAGCCAATTGAATGGTGGTGCCTTCGTTTGGCTTTGAGTCAATTTGTAGGGCATCTTTTACCCCGTAAAACAAATGCAGCCTTGACATCACATTTCGAAGACCGATCCCTGTCGAGTGCCCTTTACTCAAGGTGTTTGGACTTTCCTCTTCTTTTTCTGATAGCAATCTCCTTATCTCTTGTTCATTGATCCCCATCCCATTGTCCCGAATCCGAATCATCACATAGCCGCCTTCTTGATAGATCGAGAGTTCGACAAGCCCGTCTTCCTCCTTTGGTTCAACGCCATGAATAAAGGCATTTTCGACAAGCGGCTGTAAGGTGAGACTTGGGATATGTACAGATAAACATGATTCATCTATGGTCGTTTTGCATGTAATACGATCGGCAAATCTTGTTTCTTGTATATGAAAATATTCTTTGACCACTTTTACTTCTTGCTCCAACGTAACAGATGCACTGAGAGCTGACAGCGAATACCGCATCAACGTGGAAACGGATTGGATCAACCTCGATGTGGCATCCGCTGATTCTAAGTAAGCCATGCGTGAGACGATGTTTAATGTATTAAATAAAAAATGTGGATTCATTTGGTTTTGCAGCGTTTTCAGCTTCATGTCTTTGATTTTTTGATCTAAGGCTGCCTTTTGTTTCATCTCTTCAATCATCATTTTCATCTCTTGACGCATTCGCTGAAAGGCCTCATTTAATACAGAAATTTCATCCTTTGAGGTGACATGCAAGTCCGCTCCATCAAAATTCCCTTCTGATACTTCCTTTACGCTTCGAGACAGATGGACGATCGGCTTTGATATCCCTCCAGCAATCATATACGCCATCCATAATGCGACCCCAATGGACAGCGTAAACAAACATAAGGTAAAGAGTGCATAGGTTTGGTGTCTTTTTTGCAGAGATTGATAGAGTACTTGATACTCAGACAATTCATCATCAAGCAGGGTCATCGTTTGCTCTTGTATGTAGGAGGAGACGGTTCTCACCTCCTTTACACTTGCTGCATATTCTTTGATTTTCCCTTCTTTTACATGTGTCATGGTCGCATCACTTTCATTGATGAGCGTCCGCATCATATATTGGTATTTTTCAATAGAAGGAATCGCCGCATGAAGCCCGGCATCCTTTCGCAATGCCTGATCATAGGATTTCATTTTCTGTTTTGAGGCCAGATATTCTTTGGCAAACTGCCGATCCTTTTCAATCGCATACGCATTGACCTTTTCATACATCGTTTTTGCCTCGGTCGATATATCATTGAGCAGGAGAAAGGAACGAAAGCTTCTGCTATATTCTGATGTGATGTTCGAGCTGCTCCAATAGACGAAAAAAGCGGCCACGTTGCCAAGGAACACAAGGATTAAAAATGCCAATAACAATTTACTTCGAATCCTTCTCATGGCTGCACCCCCTGCCTTCTGTCTGTTTGCTGCAGAGGCAGATCCTCGCGCCGAATCACACTCGTTCCTGTGTACTGGAGTGGTTCTTCTTTTTCACCTTTCTGCAAACGTACAAGCGATTCCACTGCTTGATAGCCCATTTCATAAGGGTGCTGAACAACCACTGCATCAATCTTTCCATCATCGAGCGCCTGAATCGTATCTGGTAATGTGTCAAATGCGAGCACATAAAAATCTGTGGACGATCGATATTGTGCTGTTGCTTGAATGATACCTGCACCATCTAATGCACTCGTGCCGTAAAATGCGGTGAGCTTCGCATGATCGTTTAATAGTTTATACGCGGCACCGGAGGCCCCTGACTTCGTAATGGCTGATTCTTCTATTCCAGCAATATGAATACGTTTTTCAGCGGCGACGGCATCTCGAAATCCTTTGACACGCTGCTTTTGATGAACGGCATCAAGCCTGCCTGTGACAATTCCTACATACTGTTCGCCTTTTGTATCTGCGATGAGTGCCTGTCCTGCGATAAAGCCTGAATAATAATTGTCCGTGCCTACATACACTTGACGCTTGCTCCCCTCTGCATCCGTATCGACGGTGACAACATCAATGCCTTTTTCCCTCGCCTTCTGAAAAAGCGGTTTGTATTTTTTCGCATCAAGTCCCTGCGTCATAATGCCATCGACATGCCCTGCGATCGCCATATCAATGGTTTTCAGATGATCGTCTATATCTGCTTGCTTCGGACCCAAATATTCTAGATACACGCGATGAACGGCTGCCGCATCAGCAGCTCCCCTTTGTACCAGCTGCCAATATTCATTATCAAGTTCCTCCGGTACAAGGACAAAGTGATATTGATAGGTTGATGACGCTTTTTCGGGAGCGCTTTCAATTTTAAATAAATCTTGACCTAATAATGTTAAAAAAATAACAGATACGACACAAAAAGTGAGAAAGGCGCCCATCCCGATCCACTTTAATCTTTTCACCACATCCTCCCCCTTTCAAATATTGCGCATAAAAAAAGAGCTGCTTATAAGCATACTCTCTCGACCTCTATAATTCCTTTGTCATAAATAAACTGTTTGGATCTTCTTGATATGAATCGAAAGGCGGGCAAATATAAAAACCAACACTCTCATATAGTTTTCTTGCTGGCTCAAAGAAAGACATCGCACCTGTCTCTAAGCTGACACGTGAATAACCGCGCCTTTTCGCCTCTTGGAGAAGATGGTTCAGCATATACCTTGCTACACCTTTTCGCATATGGAGAGCTGCGGTCCTCATTGATTTGATTTCGCCGTGATCACTTGACAGCTCCTTTAACGCTCCGCAGCCAAGAAGCTCCTCTCCTTCCCGCACACTCCACACTGTGACATCTTGCTTTTTCAAATCAGCTAACGGAAGGGCATGAATGCTTTCTGGCGGGGAATGCTCTTTCATTTCTTCTATATGAGCGGTAATCAGCTGCTCTATTTGTCCATCCGTGAGTGTATCTTGTTGAATGTACATGTCTATCACTCCTTCACGATCATTGTACGTGAAGAGTCAGCATTCACCTGCTGTTATGTCAGATAAACGAACAAACAACCGGCCTCCATCCGCCAGTTGTTCGTTTGATATCAACTATTTATGAAGAAAGTACCGCTTGTAACTCTTCTGCTGTACTGCTTTCAAGCTGACTTCCGACTCCTACTGCCACTGCACCAGCTTTCAGCCATTTTGGCACATCGGCTGGATGAATACCGCCCGTTGGAATAAATTCAATCTCTGGAAACGGACCTTGTAAGTTTTTCATATAGGATAAACCGAAGGAACCGCTTGGAAAAAGCTTGAGCAAGCAGTAGCCATCTGCTTTTGCCTGCATGATTTCACTTGGGGTGAGGACACCTGGTACATAGAGTGTGTCGTGAAATGAGAGATGCTCTCCGATCACAGGGAGATATCCTGGACTGACAATAAATTGTGAGCCTGCGTCAATGGCTGATTGTGCCTGCTCAAGGGTTGTGATTGTGCCTGCTCCTACAATCAGATCTTGCTCACGCTGAAAGGACGCGATGATGTGTTCAGCATTAGGCGTGGTATACGTCACTTCAATGGCTCGAACGCCTTTTTTCTTTAAACGCTCAATGGTCTCAATGCCTTCTGCTTCACTCCCCGCTCTCACCACTGCGATCAGCTTACAAGCCGCGAGCTGCTCTTTAACGCTCAAACTTGCTGACTTGCCCATATCCTTCATCTCCCTTCATATATTCTCGTCTGTGATATCGTTTGGCTTCTTTCATAAAAGCCTGAAGCTCTTCCCGAGTAGGCAGTCCGTCTTTATCGCCAGGAGACATCACCGCAAGAGCCCCTACAGCATTGCCTCTTGTCACAGATTTTTCATATGATAAACCGTCCAATAAGCCGCTGATGACCCCCACGGCAAATCCATCACCGGCACCGACTGTATCAACGACATCTGGCACATAAAATCCGCTCACAATCCCCTGACTGGCTGCACTTTTATAAAAGGCACCTTCTGCACCGAGCTTCATGACCACAAGCTTGACGCCTTTTTGCAAATAAACATCGGCAATCTCTTCCGGCTCGTGACAGCCTGTGAGCCTTTGCCCTTCTGCAAGCCCCGGAAAAAACCAATCCACTTGAAAAGCCATTTGATTCACCGTATGGATCATATCTTCCTCCTCTTCCCATAGCTGCAGCCGAAGGTTTGGATCAAATGAAATGGTTTTGCCTGCTTCTTTCATTTTTTGAAGAGCACAAAAAGAAAACGCTCTCATTTCACTGGATAATGCAGGCGGAATACCTGTCATATGGAGGTGTCCTGCCTGTTTGAAATAGCTGGCGGGAAAGTCGCTTGGACTCATTGTGCTCGCAGCAGAGCCTTTACGATAATACGTGACGTCAGGGTCTCCATCCATCACTTTTGATTTAAGTAAAATCCCTGTTTGAGACCCATCATTTGAACGGATCACTGCACTTGTATCGACCCCTTCTTTTTGAAGCTCTTCTAAAATAAATGTGCCAAGTGAATCTGCTCCGACTTTGCTCATCCATCCCACATCAAAGTCAAGCCTTGCCAAACCGACTGCCACGTTACTTTCGGCACCAGCAAGCGCCTTTTGAAATGTCTGCACTTGATGAAGCTCTCCGGCTTCTTTTGCGTAAAACATCGCCATTGATTCCCCAAATGTGACTGCATCCAATGCTTTCACTCATTTCTCCCCTCTCTTGGTACCGGTTTCAAATCAGCTGAAAAAGAGAGAGTATGCACGTATGTATACTCTTCTCTTCTATCGTTTATAAAGATTTTCTTACGATGATTTCTCCATCAAGCTGAATGGTTTGGGGCGCACTTTCATCCCCTTCAAGCCGTGTCTTGATTTTTTGCATTGCGGCTTTCCCCATTTCATGAGATGGCTGGGCAACCGTTGTAATTCCAGGCCCAATCAGCTTATACCATTCTGTATCATCAAACCCTGCAATGCCTATCTCCTCTGGAATCTTTATCCCAAGCTCTACAAGTTCACTTATCAGCTTCAGCATGAGTAATCCATTGGCTGCTAAAATCGCTTTTTTCTGTTGGTTTAGTTGTACAAAACGGACAAGCTCTTCTCGCAATTGCTCCTTTTTCTTCAAATCAATTTCTGCAATAATGGACGGCTTATGTTTACTCATAGCTGTCTGTTCATATGCTTCTTTTCGTTCTTCACGAGGACTGATTCCATCGACCGGCTCAGTAAAGAAGGCGATGTGCTCATAGCCTTTCTCATACATTTGTTGAAGCAGCCGGATCGTGATATCACGGTTATTCGTTGTCACTGTGTCGACTTTTAGTTCAGGTAACTTCCGGTCAACAAGGACAATCGGTACACCGTTTTTCTTAAAATCCTGCAGAATGTCATTGTTCTGGCCTGTCGTATTGATGATGAGCCCTTCAATATAATGCGCATTCAGCTTGAGGAGCATTTCTCGTTCTTTTTCTGGACGGTTATCTGTGTTGCACACCATGATGCTGTATCCATATTCATCACAAATTTCTTCGACACCGCGAAGTGTCGCTACAGAGAATGGATTCGTAATGTCGGCTACAATAAACCCAATGACCTTGCTTTTTCTTACTTTCAATCCTTGAGCGAGCTGACTCGGACGATAATGGAGTTCCTCAATGGCTTTCTTGATTTTTTTTACCTTATCAGCAGAAATTTCATTTGTTCTGCCATTGATATATCTAGATACAGTTGATTTTGAAACACCTGCATAAGCGGCCACTTCGTTGATGGTGACTTTCGTTTGCTTTTTCTCTTTCATTCAAAAAACTCCCACAATCGATATCTTCTCATTTGTTTCGAAACCGATTTCAAATAACTTAAAAAGAGCATATCATAATTTCTTGTATTCCAGAAGATTTTTTTGCATGAAGAGGGCAAAAAATCATCTAAATAAATAAAAAGAAAACGATTTCAAAATAACGGTTGACGGCGTTCTCTTTTTCCTCTAGAATTTTCCTTGAAACCGATACCAAATAAAACATCAATATTTTGTTTCAGATGGAAAGGGAGGCTTATCTCAAATGGAAAATCGTTATGCTGTACACCCTGAGCAGGTCAAACGTTTTACAACAGAGGAACTTCGTCGTCATTTTCATATTCCTACGCTATTCGTCAGTGGTGAATTAAAGCTCTACTATTCGCATGAGGATCGCGTGGTGATTGGCGGAGTCAAGCCGTCTGCAGAGCCGCTCAAATTAGATGCCGGAGACTTTTTACGTACGGAATATTTCCTTGAAAGACGAGAGATCGGCATTGTAAATGTCGGCGGTCAAGGAACGGTCACTGTCGATGGTGAAGCCTTTGTACTGGAGCACAAAGATTTCTTATATATTGGGCTTGGACACGAAGATGTACAGTTTGCTAGTTCATCAGGCGAAGAGGCCAAGTTCTATCTTGTATCAGCCACGGCTCATCAAGCGTACCCTACACAAAAAGCAGCCATCGCTGAATTAACACCGAATCACTTAGGAGAAGCGTCTGCTTCAAACGTACGAAACCTGTATCAAGTCATCCACGCAAACGGCATCCAAAGCTGTCAGCTCATGATGGGAATCACTCAGCTGGAAACCAATAACACGTGGAATACGATGCCCGCTCATATTCATGATCGGCGTATGGAAGTGTACTTATATCTTGATATCGAAGAAGATGCTCGTGTCTTTCATTTTATGGGAGAGCCATCTGAAACAAGACATCTCGTTGTCGCAAATGAGGAAGCGGTCATTTCTCCTGCCTGGTCCATTCATTCAGGCTCGGGTACAGCGAATTATTCATTTATTTGGGCGATGGCGGGCGAGAACTATACGTTCAAAGATATGGACTTTGTCCCAATGGACCAGCTGAGGTAATGTGATGACGACGATATCCTATGTAGCGTCCCTCTTTTCTCTTGAAGGTAAAACAGCCCTTGTGACAGGTCCAGGAACCGGCATTGGGCAGGGCATTGCTGTGGCGCTTGCCCGGTCAGGCGCAGATATCATCGGCACATACCATCACACACCGCTTGAGGAAACGAAAGCGCTAGTCGAACAGGCGGGCCGCTCATTTCATGCGGTTCAGGTTGACTTTTCCGACCCTCAAACGGCAAAGCAGGCTGTCGATGCCATGTTACAAAAGCATACGATCGATATTTTAATCAATAATGCTGGCACCATTAAAAGAGAGCAGGCCGCTCATTATTCAGAGGAAGATTGGCATACGGTCATGGATGTGAATATCAATAGTCTCTTTTTACTCACCCAAAGGGTTGGACAGCAGATGCTGAAAAACAGGCAAGGGAAAATCGTCAATATCGCCTCCCTTCTTTCGTTTCAAGGCGGCGTCTTTGTCCCCGCCTATACAGCAAGTAAACACGCAGTCGCAGGGCTGACGAAGGCTTTTGCAAACGAATGGGCGAGCCAGCATATACAAGTGAATGCGATCGCTCCTGGTTACATTGCGACCAATAACACGCAAGCCATTCGGGACGATGAGAATCGAAATGAAGAGATTCTCAAACGAATCCCTGCCGGGCGCTGGGGAAAGCCTGAGGATCTAGCCGGCGCGGCTGTTTTCCTTAGCTCACCAGCCTCCGATTATATGAACGGTCATATTTTAGCTGTTGATGGCGGCTGGCTTGCGAGATAAACAGGCGAGAGAATTCCTATTTTGAGGGATTCTCTTTTTTTCTATTTGCATAATTCTCCTCCTTCCGAGTCACTCTATAAAAAAACATGACATGAGGGGTGAGGTATTATGAAAAGTCGTATTGAACAAGATATAGCGTCCGTCATCAAGCGTGTCAAAAGCTTTGCCGGGAAAAGTGATGATATCGTGTTCCACTCATTTTCATTTGGCCCTTCTGCTATCTCTGCATGTCTCATGTACGTTGAAGGACTCACAGAATTTGAGATGCTTTCTAAGCAAATCATTTCACCCATGCAAAAGGAATTGGATATCAACGAGGTTGATTCTAGTACGCTTCCGGCCCTGTCTAAAACGTTCTTTGGCATCCAAAATGATGTGCTGGAGGATATGAACCTTGCCATCGAGCAATTATATAGCGGCAGGGCTATTTTATTTGTAGATGGAGCGGCTCAAGCACTTGCGCTCCAAACGAACCTTTTTCAATTTAGAGAAGTAGAAGAGCCGCAATCGGAAGTCCTTGTAAGAGGGCCTCGGATCGGTTTTATTGAAAATCTTGAAAAAAACACGGCTTTAATCCGTGAGCGGGCAAACGACCCTAACCTTGTCATTCAAAAGGTAAATGTAGGTACTCGCAATAAAAAGTCTGCTGCCCTTGTGTACGTTCGTGATATTGTTGATCCCAAATTAGTAGAAGATGTTCTATCACGCATGACCGAAATCAAAATGGATGACATCCCTGAAACCGGCTATATTGAACAGCTGATTGAGGACAGCCACATCTCCATTTTTCCGCAGATTCAAAATACAGAACGTCCTGACCGGGTGATTGCATCTGTGCTTGAAGGCAAAGTCTCCATTTTGCTCGACGGCACACCTTTTGCCCTCATCATGCCTATGACACTTACAGCCTTGATGCAATCACCGGAGGATTATTATCAAAGATGGACAAGTGCGACTCTTTTGCGCCTACTTCGTTATTTTGCCGTACTGTTAACGATTTTTTTACCAGGGCTCTACATCGCTCTTGTCTCATATCACCCCGGTTTATTACCAACACGAATGGCAATCACCATCGCAGGCAGCCGGCAGAATGTTCCGTTTCCTCCTGTTGTCGAGGCGATTCTTATGTCTTTTACGATTGAGCTGCTGCGAGAAGCTGGACTTCGGCTTCCTAGAGCCATCGGGCAGACAATTGGGCTCATTGGCGGCGTCATCATTGGTCAGGCGGCTGTCCAAGCCAATATCGTCAGTGCCTTAATGGTGATTATTGTGTCGCTGACCGCCTTGGCCGATTTCACTGCCCCTTCGTATGACTTTAGTTTCCCGCTGCGCATCTTGCGCTTTATGGCCATTTTCAGTTCAGCGATGTTTGGGTTATATGGCTTGATCATGTGTTATTTATTTGTGCTTTGTCACCTGATGCAATTAAAGACCTTTGGTTTTGACTATTTCACACCTGTTTTGTCTTCACCGTTTTCAGATTTAAAGGATACGTACGTACGTTTACCAATTGGGCTATTTAAATCGAGACCGAAAACAGCAAAAATAAAAAATCTCAAAAGACAAGGAGATTAAACGATGTACAGAGCTGAGAAGCTATCATTGTTACAAGTCACCATTCTGTGCAGCTCTACAATGATAGGCGCTGGAATTTTAACCATTCCACGCAGTTCTGCCAATTCAGGGTTCCCTGATGGCTGGATCATTGTATTAATACAGGGAGTCATCTTTGCTTTCGTTGCTTTTTTGTTAGGATGGATTGCTGAAAAGAATGCACCGGACACCATTTTTGAGTCAAATACTAAAGGAGCCGGTGCAATCTTTGGCACGTTCTTTAATTTAATGCTGATCGCTTATTTACTAGGCATTGTCGGCTTTGAAGCGCGTGTTCTCGGAGAGGTTGTTCAGTTTTTCCTGCTGCAATCGACTCCCATGGCAGTGATTGTGATGATTTTTCTTCTTGTGGCGATCTATCATTTGAAAAGTGGTATCTTTCCAATAGTGAAAATGGTGACATACATATATCCGATGACGATGATCATTTATATTGGGCTCATGCTGTTTAGTTTGAAAATATTCGATTTTGATTACTTACGCCCGGTGATGGCGAATGGGTTTAAAGATTTCAGTAATTTGTTCTCTCAAACATTTATTCAATTTACAGGCTTTGAGGTCATTTTGTTTGTTGTACCACTCATTTATAAAGACAAATGGTCGAAGGCGAAATGGGCCGCTGCGATCGGGGTCGGAATTACCTCACTTATCTACTCTCTCACGCTCTTTATTGTGATTGGTTCCATGACCGTTGGAGAAACGAAATCCCTCACCTGGCCCACTGTCTCACTCATTCAAGCACTAGAACTTGAAGGGGTCTTCATTGAACGATTTGATATTTTTTTACTGACGATCTGGACTTGCCAGCAGTTCATTTGTATGCTTGGCTTTTTCCAATTTGCCATTAAAGGGTGCCACACAGTCTTTAAGACGACCAATGTAACGAGACTACTTTGGCTGCTGTTTTTGATTACCTCTGCCCTCTCTTTATTTCCGAGAAATATCAATGAAGTCTTTTACTTCTCTACTTTACTCGGCTACGCATTGTTCGCGGTTTTAGCCATTCCTTTTATTACAGCTGTTCTGCTGATGATACGTAAAAAATGGGGAGGTCGTTCTGCATGAGAAGAAGGCGTTTGTTGTTATTTTTTTTGTCCTGCTGTCTTTTCCTTCTATCAGCAGGGTGCTGGGATTTAAAGGATATTGAAAAATTATCATTTGTGCGCGGCATTGGCATTGACGAGGAAGATCAGAAAGGAGTCAAGCTCACCTACCAAAACCTGGTTCCGAAGATGGGTGGGACACAAGAGGCTGATTCTCCTGGCCATGTGAATGTCGTCTCAAAAGGGAAAAATGTGCTGGAGGCTGTCAGTAATGTCGCCTTAAAGGACCCGCCGATCTATAGTGATCATCTGAAAATTTTCTTGTTCGGCAAAAATCAGGCAGAGCATCACGATATTCAAGGAACGCTCAACCACTTTATACGAGATGATGAGGTTCGGCGAAGCAGCTACCTTCTCGTGTCACGAGATGATGCGTCAAAAGTGATCAACCAAAAATTGAAATCACAGCAAAAGGTTCCGGTTGAACATATCTTTGAAACATCCAAAAACCGAAGCTTTAACGGAAAGATTTTGCTGCCAACCCGTATTGGCCGGGCATCTGATTACTTCCAGATGGGCGCTAGCTTCCTTGTCCAAAGTGTAGATGCGATAGACGGTGAACTGATTTATGATGGAGCAGGAATCATTGATGGAAAAACACGAAAGCTGATCGGCTTCATCCCTGCGAAGGATGTCCAATCTTTAAATTGGGTGATGGACCGAATTTCAGGCGGCGTTGTACCTGCCACCTACAAAGACTTTCCGATCACGTATGAAATTAAGAAATCAAAAACCAAGATTGAACCCTATCTGAAGGATGGACATATTTCCTTTAAAATTAATGTCAACACCCAAGGAAAGCTCTCTGAAGATCAGTACCCTGCAGAAAATTCATACGATGAGCAGTACATCAAAAGATATGAGCTTCTTTTTGCGAATAAAATCAAACAGCGAATTCAAAAAGCAGTCCATCATGTGCAAAAAGAGGTGGGCGTTGATCCCATATTTTTAAGCCGGCAGTTTCGTATTAAATACCCTGACTATTGGGAAAAGCATCGAAACGAATGGGACACACTCTTCCAAGAAGCGAATATCGAATATGATGTCAAAGTCAGCATTTTAAACTTTGGGGCAGAAGGTGCAACGAAAAGCTTCAAATGGTAATGCAAAAGGCGGTTATCCCGAAGGAGAGCCGCCTTTTTTACGCACGACAAGTAAAAGCTGATATAGGGTCACTTGATCAGACAACGCTTTTGTTTGAAAGCCAAGTGACGCTCCTACTCTCGCCACCTCGTCAAAAAACAATTGGACGTTCTGATCAATCTGAACATTGATGCGCTGCTCGATCACCCGTTCAAACAAATGGTTTGGGAAAAGCGCACGCATCGTGTTTGGTGTGAAGAACCTCAGATGGGTTCGGTCTAAAATCCCTACATCTTGATACGTAAAATCCCCTGTCATTAACGGGAGAAGCACCTCCGCATGCATCATGTTTGGCAGGCAGCAAATGATCACGCCGCCCGGTTTTAAAGATGCGTGCGCTTGTTCAATGATGTTCCAAGGATCTGACACATGCTCTAAAACATCAGAAAAAATGATGGCATCAAAAAAGGCCTCTTTCTCTAGCCATGGGTACTCATCTGCTTTTGCCTCAATGACTTCTTCGTAATATGCCTTTGCGATTGCTGCTTTTAATGGATCGGCCTCTACCCCGTACATGTCAACAGACTGCCGATTCATTAGTTCAAGCCCTGTGGCCCCTGCGCCGCATCCCACATCAAGTACACATGCAGCGTCTTCAGGCAGCAGAGCCGCAAAGTACGGATGGGGGGTCATCAGATTGAGATCAATGCCCCATTTATCTAAAAACCGAAGCCTGTTCTCAGCAAACAGTGTAGAGATGTTCGTTTCTTGATTCGCACGAAAGGTTGCATGACCGTGATGATGCACAAATGAATCGTGGACGATTTGCAGCTGATATCCCTTGAGCAAGGATCTCAAACAAAGATCGTCATCCTCAAATGATCCATACACGAACCGCTCATCAAATAACCCCACCTCTTCAATGAGCTCTCTTTTCACCAGCAGACAAAACCCCACAAGCCGATGTACATATGTTCTCTGACCTTTTCTCGCAGCCGTATAATTTTTCGCAAAGGCTGGGAGCTCCTTCACATTTGTATACGATGGCTCGACCATTTGAGGACCGCTCACATAATTGGAGACAGGTCCTACCATCCCAATACGTTCTGATGCAAATAACGCCTCTTTTAATGGAGAAAGCCAGTTTTCCGTTACGATCGTGTCGTTATTTAAAAAGAGAATGCTATCCCCTGTCGCTTTTTTCGCTCCTTGATTACAGCCCTTTGCAAAGCCTCGATTTTCTGCATTTTCTATGAAAATCACATCGTTCAGCTCTCTCACATATTCCTTCGTCCCGTCGGTTGACGCATTATCAACGATGATGAGTTCATATTGGTCACTTCGGGTATGCTGCTTGATGCTGTCGATACATTTTTTCGTTAAATGCAGTTCATTGTACGTCAGCATGACAATGCTCGTTTTCCCTTTCATCTCATTTCCACCTTTCGCTCGCCTGTTCCATATGTATGTCATATGCAGCACGTTCAGAAGATGAGAGATTGTCCTTTCTTGATTAAACGTTTGTTTAACAAAGAGAAACCAGCTGCATGCGGGCAGCTGGTCGTTGTTCACACCGTTTTTCCTTCCTCACCTGTGACGGCACGGTTCCTCTTTTTTAAATCTTCTTCAATTTCTTCAAGACTTTTCCCTTTCGTTTCAGTCACCATATATTTCACAAACAAGAAGGCGCCTACGCCGATGACCGCGTAAATGAGGAAAAGATTACTGATACCCATCGCGCTTAATAGAGCTGGGAATGTAAGCGAGATGATTAAATTCCCTGTATGAAGGAGGAAAGTAGAGACGCCTGTACCGATTCCTCTTACATGTACCGGGAACAGCTCCGGAAGCATCACCCAAACGACTGGACCCCAGCTGACAGCAAAGATGACGATGAAGAGTCCTAAACAAATAATGGTTGTCCATCCTGCAGCTGTTGACCCCTCGAAAAATCGATTGACCACTGACAGGACAATTAAACTTAGGACCATGCCAGCATTCCCAAATAAGAGCAGCGCTTTACGCCCTACACGGTCAATGATTTTAATCGCCACAAACGTCATGACGACATTCACTGCCCCAATTCCGACGGTTCCTAAAATAGCCGCTGAATTACCAAAGCCAACGCTTGTGAATGTTTTTGGTGCATAGTAAATAATCGTATTGGTACCGATAAACTGCTGCAGAAAGGCAAGACCGACACCAGCGATTAATGCTGGACGTACCCATGGCTCAAATAATTCCTTAAAACCGCCTTTTTCTTCACTTTCTGCCTGTTGAATATCAGAAATTTCTTCTTCAACTTCTTGCTTACTCTTTCTGAGTTTAGATAATATCTCTTTTGCACGGTCTGCCTGTCCATGGACAAACAGCCAGCGGGGACTTTCCGGCATAAATAAAATCCCACATAATAAAAGCACAGAAGGTACGACCGCAATTCCAAGCATCAGGCGCCATGCTTCTGCATCCGCTAAAGCGTAATTCACAATATAGGCGAGTAGAATACCAAATGTGATCATGAGTTGGTTTAATGAGGACAGTGCTCCTCGCGATTCCTTTGGAGCAAGTTCGGATAAATATAATGGAACAATCGTTGTTGAGCACCCGACAGCAAGTCCTAGTACAATTCGGAATAAGACCATCACTTCCGTATTCGGAGCAAGGGCTGTACCAAATCCACCGATAATAAACAAAATCGCTGCGGCGATGATGGCTTTTTTCCGCCCGAATTGGTCTGTCAGCTTCCCAGAAAGAGAGGAACCGAGCATCGCCCCGATTAAAATCGAGCTGACAACAAGTCCCTCTGTAAACGCGTTTAACCCTAAATCCTCTTTCATAAATAAGATGGCGCCAGAAATGACACCTGTATCATAGCCATATAAGGCGCCGCCAAGTGCGCCGAAGAAATAAAGCCATCCATTCCGATTTTTCATGTTCATAACCCCTCTTTTGTTCTGTATGTACTGGATGTTTCTCTATGGAAAATCATTTTCCTCACTTCCTGTCATTTCAAACATTTCAATGTTTTATGACAAATATATTTCATTTGAAGTATCATTGAAACTTTTTACGATAAGGAAACGTCAATTAAGCGTTAGTGAAAAAAATGTCGCACTATATCCCGTTTTAAGGTATATTTGTTTTAGTTTGTAAGCAAGAAGAAGGACATCTTTACTATAAAAATCATAGCGAGGGTTTAAAATATATGGATCAATCAAGAACTAAACGCAAAGGAAAAAAGCGTTTAAAGCCATGGGTGAAAGTCACTCTATTTATAGTCGGTATTCTTTTACTGACAACCGCTTCTGTCACAGGCTATGCCTACTATAAAGTGACAAGCGCTGCCAAAAAAGCGCAAGTATCTTTAGATCGCGGCGCTCAATCTGTCAAAAGGATTGAAGCATTCGATCCTGGGAAAGACAGCTTTTCTGTCTTGCTGCTTGGCATTGACAGCAGACCGGGCGAAACAGTGAAACAAGCACGAAGCGATGCAATGGTCTTAGCAACCGTCAATCGTACAAATAAAACCGTAAAATTATTAAGCATTCCAAGGGACTCATATGTGAATATTCCAGGGCATGGCTATGACAAAATTACACATGCACACGCATTTGGTGGTGCAGATTTAACCTTAAGTACAGTCGAAGATTTACTAGATATTCCGGTTGATTTTGTGATCCAAAGTAATTTCACAGCATTTAAAGAGATCGTCAATGAACTAAACGGAGTCTCTATTAACGTCAAGGATGAATATGTGGTCAAACAGGTTCTAAAAGATACAAAGGGCAAGGTACAGCTTCAAACAGGAACTCATACACTAGACGGTGATCAAGCTCTCGCATATGTGAGAACAAGAAAGGCAGATAGTGATTTAATGCGCGGACAGCGTCAAATGGAAGTATTAAAAGCCATTTTTGATAAATCAAAATCGTTAACGTCTATTCCGTCATATGACAATATCATTGATACACTTGGTGAGAATGTCTCAACCAATCTTTCAATGAAAGAGCTAGTCGGGCTGTTCCCGCTTCTGACGTCATTGAAATCGGTCGATACCATTCAGCTTAAAGGCTCTGATTACCAGCCAAACGGGGTTTATTATTACCAATTGGATCAAAACCAGCTAAACGAAGTGAAGACTGAATTGAAGAAGCAGCTTGAATTATCATAAACAGAAAGCGTCCCTAAGGGGGCGCTTTCTGTTTGTTGACAAAGGGCTAAAATGGTTTTTATTTTAGCTCTTTGTCTTCTTTTCAGCGTGATTGAAAACCTTTGAATTCTAGGAAGGACGAGCACTGGCGCGGAGCGAATTTGATATTCGTGAGCACCAGCGCGCAGGACTGACAAAGAATGCAAGGGTTTGTCTACACGCTGAAAGCGTCCCTAAGGGGGCGCTTTTCTACTTGTTGACGTTGATGTAGATTTTAACCCTTTGGCTTATTCCCTTGATCATTCGATCTTTTTTGTTTAGCCTTGATAGAGAGGAACAACCATCCTATTGCTCATGAGAATGAAGGAAATCGTACATACTTTGAAGAGGCTATTGCATGCATGAAGGAGGATTTGACAGCGATGAAAAAAATGATTGCGATTGATTTAGACGGTACACTTTTAAATACAAAAAGTGAAATATCTGCTCAAAACCGGGAGGCATTGATTCGTGCGAAGGAAGCGGGATATATTGTCACCATCTGTACAGGGCGGGCGACTTTTGATGTAAAGGAACTGCTTGGCAATTTGGACATCCCCATTATTGCAGCAAACGGCGGAACCGTTCATACCGAAGGATACGAACTTTTCAGCCGTATCACACTTGACCAAGAAGCAGGAAAACGAGCGGCTAAGGCATTAGTAGAACGAAACATTTACTTTGAGGTCTATACGGACGATGCGCTCCTCTCTCCTTTTGATGGAAAAGAGAAGCTGAAAGCAGAATTTGATGTCATCAAAAGTGCGAACCCAAATGAGGATGTAGCTGATTTATGGGAAGGAGCGATGACTCAATTCAAACAATTTGGCATCAAACCAGTAGATGATATTCGCCAGATTTTTGAGTCGAATGAAGCGACCTATAAATTACTCTGCTTCTCATTTGATATGAACAAGCTACAGGAAGCACGAGATCTTCTCGCGGAAATGCCTGAGCTTTCATTGACCTCTTCTGGAAAACATATCATTGAGGTACTGCCAAAAGATTCTGGGAAAGGACATGCTCTCAAAAAGCTCGCAGCTCATTATGGCGTAGACCGCTCACATATTTATGCGATTGGCGACAGCCCCAACGATCTATCCATGTTTGAGGAAGCAGGCCACCGCATTGCAATGGGGAATGCCGTAGATGTTATTAAAGAAAAGAGCACCTTCATCACAAAAGGCAATCATGAAGACGGTGTTGCTTACTTTATTGATCTGCTTTTACAAAATCAATTCCACGAAAAAAAGACGCTAGTCTGATCAGCGCCTAGAGAGAAGTCTAGAAGTCCGATACGAGCGTGGATCGGGCTTTTTCTTTATTTTTTGATTCTAACAGCCGTCTCATACTTATTCTTCCAGTACGTACTTGTTTTCATATTCGTAAGCACGACACCATTTGAGACGGTCACATGAATGACTTGATTTGACCCTGCATAAATCGCCGGCATCAATGACGTTCCACTAAAGAAAACGAGATCTCCCGGCTTCAGCTCCGAACGTTTCACAGGCGTACCTGTCTTGACTTGACCTGACGCATAGCGAGGCAGATCAATACCAAGCACTTCTCGATACACGTACTGTGTGAACCCTGCTGTGTCAAATCCCTCTTCTGGATTCGTCCCGCCTTTGACATAAGGAACTTCACCAATATACGTAGCGGCTTTTGAGACAACCGGATCTTCTTTTGATAATTTCAGGTCCGTTAATCGTTTCGCACCTGTCCATTTCTCGCGCCAATACGATTCAGACAAATAAGAAATCGTGACACTTTCCGAACGGCTCGCATGAATAAAACGATCGCCCCCAATATACATCCCTACATGAGAAATGCCTGGCTTATATGTGTTGCTAAAAAAGACAAAATCCCCAGGACGTATATCATCTAATGCCACTTTTTCTCCAACCATCCACTGCTGTTCAGCACTTCGAGGTAAATAAATCCCTAGTGATTTTTCAAATACATATTGTAAAAAGCCTGAACAATCAAAGCCAACCTTAGGGTCTGCTGCACCAAATACATAAGGAATACCTACATATTTCATCGCATCTTTCACAAGACGGTCATCAGAGATTTCTGGTGTGCCGGGCAGTCGTTTGACTGCATAAAATCGGTCCGTCCAGTATTTGCTTTTGCTGACATCTGTTCTCACCACACCCTGACTGAGCGTGATGTGGATGACCTGATCGTTACCAGCGTACAGCGCCACATGCGTCGGGATATCCTTTGTTTCTTCAAGGCTGCGGAAATATACAAGGTCACCGGGCCGGGCTTTGTCCCACGATACCTTTTCCCCAATCTGATACTGGTCGATCACCTTCCGCGGCAAATCAAATGCTCCTGATGTCTTGTACGCATATTGAATAAACCCAGATGCGTCAAAGCCCGTTTTTGGATCGGTTCCTCCTTTATGATAAGGTGTTCCAATCAGCTTTTCCGCTTGCTCCAAAGGAGACGCTGTTTGAGCAGATACTTCTGATTGAGACATGAACATCAGCCCTACGAGCACACACCCACCAATCAACATTCCTTTCCATTTCATGATCTTTCCCCTCCTTTCTTCTATAGTTTCGGCATGACACCTTTCATTTTACACCTTTTTTCGACAAAAAAGAGCACGCAATGCGCGCCCTCTATGCTCTTTAAAATTATTTACTTGCTTCCGTTTTTGATTGCTTTTGCTGTTCGATTTTCTGCATTTCAACCGAGATCTTTTGTTTTTCATGATCTGTGAGGCTGTCACTAAATTTAAAAGCAGACATAAAGACAAAGACTAAAATTAACGCAACAAACGGCCAGCTTGCTTTTAGGAATTTCATTTCTTCTCTTTCCCTCCGTTTTCTTTTAAGTGTTTAACTTTATCAGCGTGATCTACTTCAAAGAAAATGTGTCCGTCTTTTTCTTTCCAATCCGCATTCGTACCATTTGTCAGCATACGGATAATGGATTTTGATTCAAAAGATCCTGCTTTAACCGGAGCAGGTGTTGCTTCCTTGATATACATTGGGACAACTTCAAATGTCGCTTTTCCATCTTCATTCAGATGATACTGAACAAGTGCAGAATCACGTGTTCTTGACCAGCCTTGGTCAAAAATAAAGTTCCCTAAGCTATAGAAGATCGCCGTGCCGTTATAGACTTCCATTGGCTCAAGAACGTGCGGATGAGCACCAATAATGATATCAGCACCAGCTTTTGACATCGCTCTTGCCAATTCTCTTTGTCTATCGTTTACCTCATTGTTGTACTCCTGTCCCCAGTGAGCATGAACAACGACGATATCTGCCTTTTCAGCAGCCTGCGAGATCATCGGAATAAAGATAGATGGATCGGCTGGCAAGATACCCGCCTGGCGATTCGTTGCTTTAAAATCTTTCCCATACACATCAGTAAAACCAAGTGTAGCGATTTTGACACCATTTACTTCTTTGTACGAAATGTTCTGCTTCGCATCCTGAAGGTTACGGCCTGCGCCTGTATAATCCATGCCAGCATGTTCAAAGGCATCAATCGTGTTGTTCAGCCCTTTTTCACCATAGTCTGCCGCATGGTTATTCGCAAAGTTTAATACAGAGAAATTCAAATCCTTCAATGCTTTGACAGAATCTTCGTCTGTTTTCAAATGAATATTCTTTTGTGCCGCTTGTTCTTTATCTGATGCGACTGGATGCTCAAAGTTACCAGTCACATAATCTGACACATCAAAATATGGCTTGGCGTAACGAAAGAGATGCTGTTTTCCATAACGGTCTGTTACTTTCTCTACGTTTCTTCCAAACATAATGTCACCGACAAACGAAGCGGTCAGGATGTTTTCTGGATTCTTTTGTACAGTTGGCACTTGTGCTTTCCCGATAAACGTAAATAGAAATGTACAAGCAATGACAATCGGTAAAGCAATCAGTACGTGTTTATTCGTCTTTTTCTTTTGGTTCTTTGTGATTTTCAGCAGCTTTTCCTGAAAGCTCAATTTTTTATTCATCATTGGACACACCTTATCTTAAAATAGATAGTAAACATACATGATGGCAAATGTTGCACCACTTAGAAGTAACGTGCTTCCAAGGGTAATCGTAAGACCCTGCTTTTGAATCGTATTTGCAATCAATCCAGGAACGATAATACCGATTCCGCGGAATTCTGCTATTTCAAATGGAACCACTGGATAGAAGAAATCAAATACAAGCTTTAAGGCGATCCCTGTAATTAGCATCGCAGCAAACTTTCTGCGTCCGTATAAAATCATAAATTTCGATAGACCAAAGCGAACGATGACATACGTAAGCAAGCTGACAGATAAGACGACTAAAATAAAGACTGGCTGGTTAAATACAAGCGCCAGATAACCTGGGACAACAAGTCCAGCTGGTACGATTCCTGTTTTTTCTGCAAAGATTAAACTAAGTAGAACACCTAAAATTAACGAGATATAAAGATCTGATCCGAACATTTTCTATATTTCCTCCTAGCTGACAAGCTGCTTAATTTTGTATTCTTGAATTTTTTCGATTAACGGTTCAGCGGCACCATGAATATTGCCGACTCCATAAACCACTCGATTATGAAGCTTTTTCTCAAGCATATTCATAATTTCTTCTGTAGATTGATATTCAAGGTTGTGTAAGTGGTCAGCCGGAATTTTCCCATCCTCATATGCCTTCACAATTGGATCTGTTGTTTCACCAATCAAGACAAGATCACTTGCTTCAATATAAGGAAGTACATCCTCCGCAAACTGGATCGTTCTATCTACACGATCCGCACGGCAGTTCATGATAATAATCGGTTCATCTGTTGGATATCCAATCTCTTTCACACGCTTCCAAATGTTCAATGTAGATGATGCGTCATTTGCCGCAAAACCATTTACAAAGTGTCCAGGTGTTTTCGCGTCCATTAATGGAAGAATTCTCATCGCTCCTGGATCAGGTGGCGCATTTAACATTCCTCTGAATGCCGTATCTTCATCAATTCCTAATGCCTGTGCAACACCAAGTGCAAGTGAGGCATTATCTGGGAAGACCATGTACTCAAATTTCCGTAAATACTCATCAGAAATCTTGGAATTATCTGCAACAATGACTTCTGTGTTGCGTTTTTTCGCAATCTCTTTAAAGAATTCCGTATATTCACTATCCGTAATAACCAAGTGTCCATTGTAAGGAATTGTCGCTGTAAAGGCTTCTGCTATTTCATCAAGTGTCGGCCCCATTACGTCCATATGATCTTCAAGAACGTTTACGATCACGCCAATATTCGCTTGAAGCAGCTCTTCCTGAAAGATAATTTGGTAATCTGGATTTACTGCCATACATTCACTGACGATGGCATTTGCTCCTCTTTCAACGGTTTCTCTCATAACTTCCTTCTGCTCACCGATATTTGGTCCTTGCGGTTTCCTTTTAATCGGTTTCTCCTCTGGCGTATCCCAATAAATCATTCTTGCATCTGTTCCCGTTGTTTTGCCGACAGTTTTATAACCTGCCTCCATTAAGATACCGGTTGTCAATCTTGTAACGGTAGACTTTCCGCGAATACCATTAATATTGACGCGCACCGGCAAGGCATCGATATTTTTCTGGTGACGCTTCTTTTCAATAAAGCCAATCCCTAACATGATGACACAGGCTATAACGATTAACCACATCGCTTATCTACATCTCCTTTTTTTATGAGTGTGATATGTAAATTCAATCAACAGTATATATGTTCAGCATAAAATCACAATCGGTATTATGTAACATAATCTTTCACTTCCTCGTATGCCAAATTCCTCTAATCAGAAGGCGGATTTGCCTAGCTCTTCTTTAAATGAAAAGGCCAAAAGGCGGACAAAAATTGGTATGAATTTCAGCTTCAATCAAGAGAAAGCGTTACCATCAAGCATCGGAAAATCTTTTGTCCTTTTCTCCCTAAATTTTTTGACAATTATTAAGATGTATTTTGAATCAATGTTTTAAAGCCCTTTAAACTCTATAACATCAGTCATATCAGCGCTTTAAATGAATAGTGCGTGTTTTGGAATGTTTTCGATTTTTGAAGGAACAGGTTAGAAAGTCATCCTCATCGGTCAGAATGCTACGCGTTGACCTATGACAAAGGTCACCTCTAAAAAAATCAAGTCATATGCTTATTTTCGGGTCACAAAAAATTGGGATAAGATGTAAACTATTGATCATTTCGGAATACCTGCTTTTTACGATATTCGCTCCTTATGACCTAAACAATGAAACATTATTCATTTGTTTTTATCAAGATTCATCATTTCTTAACATTTTTAATATGATTTTAGTTGAAAGTTGTCAATTCATGTCATGCTTTCCCCAAAGATGACGAATAAAATCAGCTTCTCCGCTTACACTAAGGTTAAAAAATCTGTGAGAGGAGGCTAAAGATGCCAAACAGCAATGAGCAAACACGGTTGCATTTTTTATCAGGCAGCTTCGAGGAAAAAATCCGGATTCTGAAAAAAACATTTCAGCAAAGCGGGGATTTTGAATACCGAGAGTTAATGGTGAATGAAACGAAATCTGTCCTGTTTTTTATTAAAACAAGAGTAGATGAAGGCAAATTAAATGATTTCATTATCGGCAACTTGTTAGGACCTCCTGGAAAGCAGGAATATACGAAATCTCTCAGTACACTCGAAACTGGTGACTTGACGCTGATTACAGACAGTATTATTGCTGGAAGCATTGCGTTTCTTGATGAAAATTCCTCACAGATCAAATTGTTTTCTGTCGGTCAGCCGCCGCTGCGCTCTATTTCTGAACCTTCATCTGAAAGTATTATTGCTGGAGCACATGACGGATTTGTTGAAAGTCTTGATACCAACATCTACTTACTGCGTTCGCATTTAAATGATCGAAAGCTCGCCATTCAGTATCATAAGATTGGTACAAAATCTGAAACAAAGCTTGCGACTGTTTATATATCTGATATCGCTAATCAAGAAAAGGTAGAAGAGGTAAACAAACGGATTTCTTCTATTAAAGTAGACACGCTGCTAAGTCCTGGCTCTATTGTTGAGGCGATTGAGGATGATTCATTTTCTATTTTCCCGCAGCTTATTGATACAGAGCGCCCTGATAAGGTGAGATCTGCAATCCTTGAAGGGCGAATTGTGGTGATGATGGATGGCAGTCCGATGGCTATCATTCTTCCTGTCACCTTCTTTAGCTTCTTTCAATCACCTGATGATTATAATAGCCGCTGGATTCCGGCTACGTTTATCCGTGTTCTCCGCTATCTTGCCTGTATCATCGCAGTCATTTTGCCATCTTTTTATATCGCTGTCATTGGCTTTCATTATGAGGTCGTCCCAGATGAATTAGCCATAACGATGAAAAATTCAATTATCGGTATCCCATTTCCTCCTTTGATAGAAGCGATGCTAATGGAAATCACCATTGAACTCATTCGTGAGGCAGGGGTGCGTCTACCTAGACCAATTGGTCAAACCATTGGTATCGTAGGTGGTTTGGTCATTGGGGATGCTGTTGTACAAGCAGGACTCATCTCAAATGTTCTTGTCATCGTGGTCGCCGTGACCGCTGTCGCTTCCTTTGTCCTTCCATCATTTGAAATGACGGCCACCATTAGGATGCTGCGTTTCCCGCTCATGTTCATGGCATCAATGTTTGGTTTTATTGGCATTTCATTTGGATTATCCATCATTCTCATGAATTTATGCCGCCTTGAATCACTAGGGGTACCATACTTATCACCTGTTACTCCATTTAACTGGCAGGATTTAAAAGATACTGTAATTCGCCTCCCAATGTGGATGTACAAAAATCGCCCTGTTTATTTAAATCCGCAAAAGAAAAAGCAAATTGAACATTTGAGAGGATGGAAAAAGAAAAATGAAAAATAAAATATCTCCACCTCAAGCTGTCTTTTTTCTCATTCAATCTCAAATTGGTGTCGGTATTTTATCGCTCCCCCACTTTTTGATGAAAGACATGGGACACGATGGCTGGATGGCGATCATTGTCGCCTGTTTTTTTATCCAAATCATCAATACAATTTTCATTTACATCATTCATAAATATCCAGAAACATCATTCTTCCAAGCATTAATTGATGTATTTGGTCAATGGATTGGGAAATTACTGATTGCACTGTATATACTGTATTTTGCCTCCGTCTGTATTGTCGTTTTATCCATTTTCACCAGAATTATTGGTATGTGGGTTCTGCCGCTGACGCCAAACTGGGTCATCAATCTATTACTCATTACTTCCATTGTTTATATTGCGAAGGAGCAAATTACAGCCATTGTCAGGTTTAACTTTATCTTAACTCCCCTTCTCCTTTTGCTTTCCTTGCTGATGTTCTATTCATTAAAAGGGACCAATATCGATTATCTGATGCCTTTTTTTCAAACAGACATTTCTCAGTTTCAGCTTGGGCTGAAGGACGTCGTCCTATCGATGAATGGATTTGAGATGATCCTTATTCTTTCTCCCTTTATGAAAGGCACGATTAAGGAACGGTATAAAATCATGACCATTTCAAATATATGCACGACGCTTTACTACCTATTTATTACATTGATTTGTTTTATGTTTTTTAGTCCAATTGAGCTTGATGTGATTCCCAACCCTGTTCTTTACTTATTAAAAACCATTTCCTTCGGTATCATTGAGCGGACAGATTTAATTTTTCTTAGCTTCTGGGTGTTTATTATTCTTGCCACATTGAGTAACTATCTGTACTTTTGTGCAAATGGCATTTCC
Source organism: Bacillus sp. MZGC1 (assembly GCF_002998605.1). Classification (NCBI taxonomy): domain Bacteria; kingdom Bacillati; phylum Bacillota; class Bacilli; order Caryophanales; family Bacillaceae; genus Bacillus; species Bacillus sp. MZGC1. The sequence continues at coordinate 441,318 of NZ_PVRE01000001.1, read as the reverse complement.
AGTTTACTGAAGAAAAAGGATCACAAAAAATATGTTTATTGTTTCGCCATTCTGATATATGCGTCTAGCTGTTTTTTGGCAGTCGATAACTTTCGCATTCAGCGTTTCAATGATTTTACAACGATTGCTCAGTATTCGTTCATTTACACACTTCCAGCATTCATGGCGATCGTTATCTTTATCAAACAACGTAAAAAGAAGGTGAAATCACATGCGTCATAAATATGTCCTGACTCTCCTCATGTGCGTGTCTCTCACCATGATGCCTGGCTGCTGGGATCAAAACCTATTAAAAAACATCTCCCTTGTCCTTACTTCCGCCATTGATCAAGGGGAAGATGATAACGCAAAAGTATCGATTACCTACCGAAAAGTACAACAGTCTCAAAGTATGCAGCAAGGAAGTTCAGGTACTTATTCAACCACTGTACTGACAACCAATGCTCCAACTTTACGTAAAGCGGGAACAGACTTCGGCCGAATGGTTGACCAAAAGATTGATATGTCAAAAATGAGGATTTTACTGATCGGTGATGAATTCTCTCAAAATCAACTTCTTCCCTACTTAGACATGTTCTATCGCGATCCGAAAAGTCCTTTGCTTGCCAATTTAGCCGTTGTGAAAGGCGGTTCAAGCATTGATGTGATCAACAAATTACTAAAAGAACAGCTCATTGTCAGTGACTATTTAAACAATCTCATTACAACTGCCTCAAGAGGTTCACAAGTGACCGCTGGAAATATTCAAAGCATACGCTCAAAGATGCTCCAAACAGGAGAAGACTTTACCCTGCCTTTAATTGTATTTGATCAGTCTAAACAACTAATCAAAGTAGCAGGTGTGGCTTTATTCGATAATGAGAAAAAAACTGGTGAGCTTTATGGTCAAGATGCCATGCTTCTCAATCTCATGAATAATAAAATCGGGAAATATGCAAATTTCACTAAAAAGATCAGAAATGATATGGAGTTGAAGGGAAATAACTATATTACCATCCAAGTCACCGACTTAAAACGAGATATTCGTATTCTCAATTCTGATCATCGAAACGTGACAATTGGGCTAGATTTCGAATTCAAAACAGCTGTCGTTGAATATCCGAAAGACAATTTAGATAGTACGAAAAAGATCGATGAACTAAACAAACGATTATCAGCTATTTTCACAAAGGAAGCAGAAAAAGTAATCTCTGTTTTGCAGAAATCAAACTCCGACGTGTTAAGTCTTGGAAGAAAGTATCGCGTTAAAAATTATGATGAATATGTAAAAATGAATTGGAAAACTGATTATCCAAATGTAAAAATCATCCCAAAAATCAAAGTGAATATTACAGAAACAGGGATTACTAGTTAATAAAAGGAAGATATCATCTTTCTTTTCTTTTTTTATTTTTTTAAGATTGTCATTTAAAAGCTTTCGTGATAATCTATTTGTGTAAACGGTTACACATTGACGAAGGGAGGCACTCCATTGGCTACAATTAAAGATGTTGCAAAAGCTGCACAAGTGTCTGTTGCCACTGTTTCACGCGTGCTTAACGATACTGGATATGTCCATACAGATACGAAAACCCGCGTGACACAAGCGATGCAGGAGCTGAACTACTTTCCCAATGAAGTGGCTAGATCCCTTTTCAAAAGAGAATCACGCTTAATCGGTTTGATTTTACCTGATATTACGAATCCCTTCTTCCCTCAGCTCGCTAGAGGCGTTGAGGACGAAATTCATGCGCATGGTTTTCGATTATTATTCGGAAACAGTGATGAAGATCGAGAGAAGGAAATGGCCTATTTACAAACCTTTAAACAAAATCAAGTGGTCGGTGTCATCGCTGTCACAAACGAACCTGAATCAGATATATACAATGATGATGAATTACCGGTTGTGTTCTTAGATCGAACCGTTCCACATGCACCTTCTGTGTTTGCAGATGCTGCAGCTGGCGGGAAAATGGCCGCAATGGAATTAATCAGACGCGGCAGCCGGCAGATCACACTGCTAAAAGGACCTGCCCACCTTCAAACAGCGAGGCAGCGATTCAAGGGCGCACTCGATGTACTGACGGAAAAAGGAGTCGACTTTCATGTGATGTCTAATGCTTCATTTTCCTTTCAAGAAGCCCGCAAGAGCGCCAAGGCTCTTTTCCAGCTGTACCCTGAAACAGATGGCATCATTGCCAGCAATGACATCGTCGCAACAGCGGTCATACACGAAGCGCTTCGGATCGGAAAAGCCATTCCAGATGATGTTCAAATCATTGGGTTTGATGATATTCCGCAAAGCGAGCTGCTCTTCCCTTCCTTATCTACGATTAGGCAGCCTGCCTATGAGATGGGAAAAGAAGCGGCACAGCTGTTAATCAAAGCGATTCAGAAACAACCTATAGATCAACCAGTTATCCAAATGCCCGTCTCTTTTATTGAACGAGAGACCACAAGAAAGGTGGATTCACAATGAGTCATATTGTCGTAGTAGGAAGCTGTTCTATGGATTTAGTCGTCACATCGGATAAACGGCCAAATGCCGGTGAAACGGTGTTAGGCGAATCATTTAAAACCGTCCCAGGGGGAAAAGGCGCCAATCAAGCAGTCGCAAGTGCCAGACTCGGTGCAGATGTATACATGGTCGGCCGAGTCGGTGATGATGCTTATGGTCAGGATATTGTCAGCAATCTACAAGATCAAGGGGTCCGCACCCCATATATGAAACCGGTTACCGAAATGGAAAGCGGCACCGCTCATATCATTTTAGCAGAAGGTGATAACAGCATTGTCGTGGTCAAAGGAGCAAATGACGAGGTCACTCCTGACTATGTTAGAGAGGCACTTTCTACAATAGATGATATTGGGATAGTTCTCGTTCAGCAGGAAATACCTGAAGAAACAGTCGAAGCTGTCTGCTCCATTTGCAGCGACAAAGAAATCCCTGTGATTTTAAACCCTGCACCTGCCCGCAAAGTATCGCAGCAGGTTTTAGACCAGGCTGCCTATATTACACCGAATGAGCACGAAGCTGTTCTCATGTTTGATGGACTCCCAATTGAAGACGCCTTGCGTCAATACCCTAACAAATTACTCATCACAGAAGGGAAAAATGGGGTTCGATTTTTTGACGGATTGAAAGAAGTGCTAGTTCCAGGCTTTCCTGTTGAAGCAGTTGATACAACAGGAGCAGGCGATACCTTTAACGGAGCCTTGGCTGTAGCCTTAACAGAGGGCAAATCTCTCTATGACGCACTTGCCTATGCCAACCTTGCAGCATCAATGTCTGTCACAAAGTTCGGTGCACAAGGCGGCATGCCAACAAGAGAAGAACTGGAGAAAAAGAAATGAAAAAAAACGGCATCTTAAACAGTCATATCGCCAAGGTACTTGCTGACCTTGGTCATACAGATACAATCGTCATCGCAGACTGCGGTCTTCCTATTCCAGAAGGTCCAGTCAAAATCGACCTGGCGTTATCAATCGGCACACCGTCCTTTCAGGAGGTCACCTCTCTCCTTCTTCAGGAAATGGCGGTTGAACACATTACTGTGGCTAGTGAAATCAAAGAAGCCAATGAGCGAGATCATCTATTTCTAAAGAAAGCGTTCTCACAGCCATTACATGATGTAGACCACGAGACGTTCAAAAACATGACCAAGCAGGCAAAAGCAGTCATTCGCACGGGTGAAGCCACCCCATACGCAAACTGCATTCTTCATGCCGGTGTCATCTTTTAAAAGGAGGAGCCAGATATGAACATTGAGATGCATAACATCCATAAGGCCTTTGGAAAAAACACCGTTCTTTCCGGGGTCTCCTTTGACCTCGTCACAGGTGAGGTCCACGCGCTCATGGGCGAAAATGGCGCGGGAAAATCAACTTTAATGAACCTGCTCACAGGTCTTTATTCATTAGATCAAGGAACGATTCAAATCGACGGAAAAGAAACCGCTTTCAAAAATCCGAAGGAAGCGGAACAACACGGCATCGCCTTTATTCATCAGGAGCTCAACATATGGCCGGATATGACCGTCTTGGAAAACCTATTCATCGGGAAAGAAATCTATACGAAGTTTGGATTGCTAGACACAAAGAAAATGAAGGTTCTTGCCCAAAGCCAGTTGGACCGATTGTCTGTGAACCTCTCGCTTGATCAAGAGGCAGGCAGCTGCTCTGTTGGACAAAAACAGATGATTGAGATTGCAAAGGCATTAATGACTGATGCGAAGGTGATCATCATGGATGAGCCAACAGCAGCTCTAACAGACCGTGAGATTGAAAAGCTCTTTCAGGTCATTGAATCTCTCAAAAAAGAAGGCGTATCCATTGTCTATATTTCTCACCGTATGGAGGAAATCTTTGCGATCTGTGACCGGATTACAATCATGCGCGATGGGAAAACAGTCGATACGAAAGCCATACCTGAAACGAATTTCCATGAGGTCGTCAAAAAAATGGTCGGCCGCGAATTAACAGATCGATACCCTGAGAGATTGCCTTCTCTAGGAGATATTGTCCTTGAGGTGAAGCAAGCGACAAGAAAAGGACAATTCCATGATATCAGTTTCTCAGTCAAAGCTGGAGAAATCGTCGGTGTTGCAGGCTTAATGGGCGCTGGCAGAACCGAAATGATGCGGTCGCTGTTTGGTCTTGATCCTCTTGATCAAGGTGAAATCTGGGTCCATGGGAAAAAGGCTGTCATTAAAAAACCAAGTGATGCCGTCAAGCTCGGTATCGGCTTTATCACAGAGGATCGCAAAGATGAAGGACTCATGCTGGATGCATCCATCCGAGAAAACATTGGACTGCCAAACTTAGAAAGCTTCTCTCCAAAAGGACTGATTGATAAGAAAAACGAACAGGATTTTGTCGACCTGCTCATCAAAAGACTGACAATTAAAACGGCTTCCTCTGAAATTTCTGCTCGAAGTCTCTCTGGTGGAAATCAGCAAAAAGTCGTCATCGCCAAATGGATCGGCATCCAGCCGAAGGTCTTAATTTTAGATGAACCGACAAGAGGTGTCGATGTCGGAGCGAAACGAGAAATCTACCAGTTAATGAATGAACTGACTGATCGAGGTGTTGCCATTTTAATGGTCTCCTCTGAGCTCCCAGAAATTCTAGGGATGAGCGATCGAGTGCTTGTCATTCATGAAGGAACCATCAGCGGAGAATTAAATAAATCAGACGCAACACAAGAACGAATTATGACATTAGCTACAGGAGGGAAGTAACATGAAACCACTTACTTCAAATGGACGATTTGACAACATCATGCAAAAGCTTGGGCCATTCTTAGGACTCATCATCCTTGTCGCAATTGTTTCTATTTTAAACCCAGCCTTTTTAGAGCCATTAAACATCTTAAACTTACTGAGACAAATCTCCATTAATGCCCTCATTGCCTTTGGAATGACGTTTGTTATTTTAACCGGAGGAATTGATTTGTCTGTCGGTGCCATTTTAGCACTTTCTAGTGCTCTGACTGCCGGATTTATCGTGTCTGGTATGGACCCGATTTTAGCTATTATCGTTGGCTGTATCATCGGCGCTCTTCTTGGGATGGTCAACGGTCTTTTAATTACAAAAGGAAAAATGGCTCCTTTTATCGCAACACTTGCCACGATGACCATTTTTAGAGGATTAACACTTGTTTATACAGACGGAAACCCGATTACAGGACTCGGTTCTAACTATGCCTTTCAGTTATTCGGCCGCGGGTATTTCTTAGGCATTCCTGTTCCAGCAATCACGATGCTTCTCACCTTTATCGTACTTTGGGTGCTGCTTCATAAAACACCTTTCGGCAGAAGAACGTATGCCATCGGCGGAAATGAAAAAGCTGCGCTCATTTCAGGAATCAAAGTACCGCGCGTAAAAATTATGATCTATTCACTGGCAGGTTTCATGTCTGCTTTAGCGGGTGCCATTTTGACCTCTCGCCTAAACTCAGCTCAGCCAACAGCTGGCACATCCTATGAGCTTGATGCGATTGCTGCTGTTGTACTTGGCGGGACAAGCCTGTCTGGCGGAAGAGGGCGAATTGTCGGCACACTGATCGGGGTGCTCATCATCGGTGTCTTGAACAATGGTATGAACTTACTTGGTGTATCATCATTCTATCAATCTGTTGTGAAAGGGATTGTCATCTTGATTGCAGTCCTACTAGACAGAAAGAAATCTGCTTAAGGAGGCAGCTGCTATGAAAAAATATCTCATTCTCATTCTGACTCTCTCATTATTCATGCTTTCTGCCTGCTCGCTAGAACCGCCAGAGTGGGCCAAATCAACAAAAGATGGAAAGAAAAAAGACATCAAAATCGGGCTCTCGATCTCGACCTTAAATAATCCATTTTTCGTTTCTCTCAAAAATGGTGTGACGAAAGAAGCGAAAAAGCTCGGCATCGAAGTGGTCATTGCAGATGCACAAAATGATTCAGCTAAACAAACCAGTGACGTAGAAGATTTAATTCAGCAAGGGGTTGACGCATTACTCATCAACCCAGCGGATTCATCTGCTATCTCAACCGCTGTCGAATCAGCGAATGCTTCAGATATTCCTGTCATCACATTAGACCGTTCAGCAGAAAGCGGTAAGGTAGAAGCACTGGTCGCCTCAGATAACGTCAAAGGCGGCGAAATGGCAGCTAACTTTATCATCGACAAGGTCGGTAAAGGAGCAAAAGTCGCTGAACTAGAAGGTGTACCAGGCGCTTCCGCTACACGTGAGCGCGGAAAAGGATTCCATCAAATAGCGGATAAAGATCTAAAAGTGACAGCAAAACAAGCGGCTGACTTCGACCGGACAAAAGGACTGAATGTCATGGAAAACCTCCTTCAAGGAAACCCTGACATCAAAGCCGTTTTTGCCCATAATGATGAAATGGCACTTGGCGCTCTAGAGGCGATTCAAAGCTCTGGAAAAGACATTCTCGTCGTTGGCTTTGACGGAAACGAAGATGCACTCAACTCGATCAAAGCAGGAAAACTATCTGCCACAGTCGCCCAGCAGCCAGAGCTGATCGGGAAACTGGCAGTCGGCGCTGCAAACGACGTCCTAAAAGGGAAAAAAGTAGAAAAGAACATCGCAGCTCCACTGAAACTAGAACAGAAAAAATAAACACAAAACCCCCGATAGCTCTCGGGGGTTTTTCCTATTATTCCGGTCTTTTCAACACAAATGACGTCCCTAAATGGGCGTAATCATTTCCCGCTAAACGGGCGACTGGCTTTAGTTCATGAGTCGAAACATATCCTTTTTCTGCATCATACACATCCTCATCTAAATGCGCACACACAACCCGGCCAATGATATGATCGACCGTGATCTCTCCTTCATCATTTTGAAAGGTAAGATGCTTTTCAAGCTGACATTCAAAGCGAATACGTGCTTCCTGAATTCCCGGCACTGACACGACATGGCTCTTTACTTGATGAAGACCGGTTCGATCCAGCTCACTCTCTTCCTGTGGCAGCGTAGCAGCTGTTTCGTTTATATCTTCTATTATCGCTTCATCACTCACATGGACCACAAATTCTCCCCTGTCAATCATATGCTGCGCTGTATCTTTCATCTGACCTTCGCGTCGTCCGATAGAAACTGCGAGGAGCGGCGGGTGTCCGCTGATGACATTAAAGAAACTAAATGGTGCGGCATTGACGACATCATCTTTAGACAGACTTGTAATAAACGCAATCGGTCGTGGAACAATAGAGCCCGATAATAATTTATATGCTTCTTTTCTTGATAGCTGATCCATTTGCAACGTAATCAATTCAGACACGCCTCCTTTTGGTGTATCGACATCATACCATACCCCTTTTTTCTATGCCTCTGATTCCGGCTCGGTGCGATGCAGGATATGGTGGACAAGATGAAATAAAGCAGGATTATGATTCTCTCGTCTATAGGAAATCGTCCATTCCGCCAGAAGCTGTTCACCTTCAATGGACCGATATACAACATCTAGATTAAATAAACGCCGGGCTGATTTTGGAATGACCGCAATACCGATACCAGCTGTGACAAGGCCAATAACCATTTGATATTCCGCTGCTTCCTGCACAATATTCGGAGAAAATCCGTACTTTTCACATAGCAGGACAAAGTGTTGATAAAGGGACGGCCATGATTCCTTTGATAAAGAAATGATCGGTTCATGCCGGATATCTTCGATCGTGACCGCCTCTTTTTTCGCCAGCGGATGATTTTTCGGAATCGCAAAAATACATTCACTTTGCTTCATCAAACGGCTGACAAGTTCTTCATGCGGAGATGTAGGATGTAAAAAACCGATATCAATCTCCCCATTTAAAAGCGCCCCTAGCTGCTGCGGAACAGAAAGCTGCTTCAGCTCAATACTGACAGAGGGATACAGCTCTCTGAATTCGCGTACAACTGGCGGCAGAATATCATACGTCGCTGTTCCAACAAACCCTATGATGATTTTCCCCAGCTCTCCTCTTGCTGTATGCCGTGCATGATCAACGGCTTTATCAAGCTGCTGCAGCACACCACGCACCTCATGTAAAAAGACCTTTCCAGCAGCTGTTAACTCCACCACTCGCTTCGACCGGTGAAACAAAGGAAACCCCAATTCTTCTTCAAACTGCTTAATTTGCTGACTAAGTGGAGGCTGTGTCATATTCAACCGTGCGGCTGCTCTGCCAAAATGCAGCTCCTCCGCTACTGTGACAAAATACTGCAAATGTCTCAGTTCCATCCTTTCACTCCTCGCACACTTATTCGTGAAACATATTAAAACCACGTTAAACATATATTGGAAAATTTTCTTTTTGAAATGTATAGTAAATCATATCATGAAAATATATTTTCATAAAAAATTTTACTTGCCGAAAGGAGTGCGGGGTAAATGAATTCTCAAGCACAACCCCTAACAAGACGAGGAGCAGAATTGATTGTCGATACGCTGATTACTCAAGGTGTGACCCATGTTTTTGCGATTCCAGGTGCAAAAATTGATGCCGTATTTGATGTATTAAAAGACAGAGGCCCAGAACTTGTCCTATGCAGACACGAACAAAATGCAGCCTTTATGGCAGCCGCTGTCGGCCGCTTAACCGGCAAACCAGGTGTTTGTCTCGTCACATCAGGTCCTGGCGCATCTAATTTAGCAACAGGTCTATTAACAGCCAATACAGAAGGTGACCCTGTTGTCGCAATCGCTGGAAACGTCATTCGTGCGGATCGGCTGAAACGAACACATCAATCACTCGACAATGCGGCATTATTCAAACCAGTCACAAAATACAGTGTTGAAGTACAAGACGTTCATAATATACCTGAAGCCTTAACAAATGCTTTTCGCGCGGCACAAAAGGGGCAGGCTGGAGCAGCATTTATCAGCTTTCCACAAGATGTCGTGACAGAACACACCACACAAACACCAGTGTCTGCTCACCCTTCTCCAGAACTAGGTCCTGCACCGGATGCTCTCATCAGTTCGGCCATCGCCAAAATTCAAAATGCACACTTACCTGTTGCGATTGTGGGAATGAAAGCAAGTCGTCCAGCTGCTGCAAACGCCACTAGAACATTATTGAAAACACTTGGGATTCCATTTGTCGAAACGTACCAAGGAGCCGGCGTTCTCTCAAGAGAGCTTGAGTCTCAATATGTAGGCAGAATCGGCTTATTCCGGAATCAGCCGGGGGATCTACTCATTGAACAAGCAGATGTCCTTTTGACCATCGGCTTTGATCCAATCGAATATGATCCGAAGCATTGGAATATTCAGCCGCAGCAGCGCCAGATCATCCATGTGGATGACATGCAGGCAGATATTGATCATTTTTATGAGCCAGCGCTTGAGCTTGTAGGCAATATAGCTGAAACCGTTAAACATCTAGCCCATGACAGTGTTCCACTTTCTCTATGCAAAGAACAAATTGATTTAGTCACTGAATTACAGGAGCTGTTAAGCGACATTGAAAAAGCACCAGAAAGAGACAGTCATCTATCTCACCCGCTGAATGTCATTCATACATTAAGACGCCTAATTCCTGATGACACGAAGGTCACGTGTGATATCGGATCTCACGCGATTTGGATGTCGCGTCACTTCCGCGTCTATGAGCCGAACACATTCCTGGTGAGCAATGGAATGCAAACATTAGGCGTCGCCTTACCATGGGCAATTGCGGCTTCCATACTGAATCCAGATGAAAAGATCATTTCGGTCTCAGGTGATGGCGGTTTTCTCTTCTCTGCAATGGAGCTTGAAACAGCCGTCCGCATGAAAACAAATCTCGTTCACCTTGTTTGGAATGACAGCACATACGACATGGTGGCGTTTCAGCAGGAAATGAAATATGACCGCACATCCTGCGTTGAATTCGGACAGATCGACTTAGTGAAATATGCGGAAAGCTTTGGAGCGACTGGATTACGGGTTAACTCACCTGAAGAGCTTTCAACTGTCCTTCAAAAGGGTATAAACATAGAAGGACCCGTTATTATTGATATTCCGATTGACTATCAAGACAACCCAGACCTCGCCAGTCAAAAATGGCCAGAAGTCTTTCGTGAAAAACACACATTGAACGTCAGATAAGATGTCCATACATTACATCAAAGGAGTGAGCGGATATGGGTATGATGCACCCAATGAATCAACAGAACGACACAAGACAACATGACAAACAGCAAGAGGTTTATCAAGTATCGACGATGACCTCTTTGCTGGAAGCCGTATATGATGGAGATTTCTCCCTTGCACATATTCCCAAGCACGGTGATTTCGGCATTGGTACATTCAATCAATTAGATGGAGAGCTGATCGGCTTTGACGGCGCATTTTATCGACTGCGCTCGGATGGAACAGCGACACCGGTTACCGATCAAGACTATTCACCATTCTGCTCTCTAGCATTCTTTGAAACAGATATCGTTCATCGAATTGATGCAACCATGACGTCCAAAGAGCTAGAAGAAGAAATCGACCGCATTTTACCTAGTAAGAATGTTTTTTATGCGATCCGCATTGATGGATCATTCAAAAAGGTTCAAACACGTACGGTCGAAAAACAGGAAAAACCTTACGTTCCGATGGTGGAAGCAGTCAAGTCACAGCCTATTTTCGATTTCGAGGATATTCAAGGAACGATCGCTGGTTTCCGTACACCGCAGTACGCACATGGTATTGCGGTGAGTGGATATCATCTTCATTTCATTGATGATGATCGAAGTGTCGGCGGACACGTATTTGATTACACCGTTGATCAAGTGACCATCCGCATTTCTCAAAAACGTCATATGAATTTACATCTGCCAAATACGCAGGAATTCTTCCAAGCAGACATTGATCGAGCTGACCTTGCACAACAAATTGCCAGTGCGGAAAGCAGCCCAGATCAATAAAATGAAGACACCCCGTTGATTCCGGGGTGTCTTTTTATGCAAAAAGATTATTTATCACTCCATGATATTTCATTTCGTTAGTAAATTGAAATTCATTCATTCTATTCGTAATTAAATATGATAAAATACCAACAGAAGAAAGGTGGTTATACGGTGTCAAACGACTATAGCATTCCGAACCTAACATTAGATGAAAGGGATAAACAAATTTTATCCCTATTACACGAGGACGGGCGTATGTCCTATACAGATCTCGGGAAACAAGTCGGTCTTTCACGTGTAGCTGTGCAAGCCCGCATTCAGCAGCTGATTGAAGCAGGCGTCATTGAACGATTCACCACTGTGATTAACCCTGCTAAGATCGGCATTCACGTCTCTGTCTTCTTTAATGTAGAAGTGGAACCGAAATTTTTAGAAGCAGTAGCCCTTCAACTTGAGCAGGAAACAGCTGTCACAAGCCTTTATCACATGACAGGGCCAAGCAAGCTGCATATGCATGGCATTTTTCAAAATGAACAGGAAATGGAGGCATTCCTGACAAAAAAGCTATACCCGCTAGAAGGCGTCGTGAGTGTGGACTGCCAAATGCTCATTAAACGATACAAAAGCCGAATGGGCATGAAATTGTAGACAGGAGTTGAAGCACTTGCAATCATATATTGAACTCATCATCGCTATGGTGCGAACCGGTATTCTCGGTTTTGGCGGAGGCCCTTCCGTCATACCGCTCATTCGCCATGAAGCGGTGGTGAAATATCAATGGATCAATGATGACGAGTTTGGAGAAACACTCGCCATCGCCAATGCATTACCAGGTCCGATCGCGACCAAAATGTCTGCATATCTCGGCTATCGATTGAAGGGCGTATCCGGCGCAATTGTCGCAACAGCTGCTCATATTTTACCAACATGTCTCGCCATGGTGGCACTCGTCACACTTGTCAGCGTCTTAAGCTCCTCACAAATCATTCAAAATATGATTGGCGCCGTAACACCAGTTATTGCCGTTCTGCTAGGCATCATGGCATATGAGTTTGGACAAAAAACGCTGAAAGGCTTCGGAACGATCTTCGGTATCGCTCTATTCCTTCTTGCCTTTATCGGACTGCAGGTGCTGTCCATTCATCCAGGAATCATTGTCATCATCTTTTTATTCTATGGCGCCTTTCATTTCAAACTGAAACAACGCTGGAATCGAACAAATAAAGAGAAAGGAGTGTCTTCATGATGCTGATTCTCTTTTTATTCTGGGCATTCTTCTTGTCCAATCTATTAGGATATGGCGGAGGACCTGCATCCATCCCGCTCAATTATGAAGAAATCGTCAATCATTTTCATTGGATGACGAACGAAGGGTTCTCCAATATGCTTGCATTAGCCAATGCACTGCCAGGACCAATTGCTACGAAGATCGCGGCATATGTAGGCTATGACGTCATGGGCTGGCCGGGCTTTATCGTGGCACTGCTTGCAACTGTACTGCCATCAGCCATTGGATTGATTTTATTGCTCAAGCTGATTGACCGCTTTCGCCAATCCCCTGTCGTAAAAGGCATGACCTTATCCGTACAGCCCGTCATTGCGATGATGATGCTTTTATTAACATGGGAAATCGGCGGAGATGCAGTGAAAGCCATCGGCTGGACGCAATCATTCGCCATTGCCGCGATCTCCTTTTTCTTTATGACCAAATTCAAAATGCACCCCGCCTTTCTCATTGTGGCTGCCTTTTTATATGGCGGATTCATTCTGCCGCATTAAAAAAACCGATAACATGGCCTGTTATCGGTTTTCTTTTACATATAAATTGGAGAAACCGGTCTGCGCCCAATCGAATGATACTCGACCCCTGCTTGTTCTGCCGCTTCAAGCGTGTGACAGTTTCGCCCATCAAAAATAAGCGGCTGTCTCATCCATTCCTTGTAGGACGTGAGCGGAAACGTCTGAATCTCCGTCCACTCTGTTAATATACAAACTGCATGGACATCCTTTATCGCTTCTTCAATCGTTTGAGCAAACAAGACTTGATCCGGCAGTTCACGAGCGGCATGACGTGTAGCAACAGGATCATAAGCCACAAGCTCCGCGCCTAATTGATGGAGTTCATGAGCGATCGGAACCGACGGCGCCTCCCTCATATCGTCTGTATTCGGTTTAAAGGACAGGCCAAGAAGCGCAATTCGCTTCCCTTCAAGATTTGCCCCCAGTCTCTCCTGAATGCTTCGGATAAAACCAGCTCGCTGCTCATTGTTTACTTTAATGACAGCCTTTAGCAGCTCAAAATCGTGGGACACATGCCCTGCGATTTGGACAAGTGCATTTGTATCCTTTGGAAAACAAGAACCTCCGTAGCCAATCCCCGCCTTGAGAAACGAAGAACCGATCCGCTGATCGAGCCCCATTCCCCGCGCAACCCATTCAACATCAGCACCTGTTTTTTCACAAATGGAAGCAATCTCATTCATAAAGCTGATTTTAGTCGCAAGAAAAGCATTTGATGCATACTTGATCATTTCGGCACTTTTTCGGTCTGTTTTGACCACTGGCAGGTGGAAATCAGCATACATCTCCTCTAGCTGGTCTAATACGGCTTTTGTTTCAGCCCCAATGACAAGCCGATCTGCCCTCAAAGTATCTGAAATGGCAGAGCCTTCCCGTAAAAATTCTGGGTTAGATGCAATAGATAACGGCTCATTCCGTCCTAATTCTTGATGTATCATCTGATCGATTTGATCACCCGTTCCGACAGGCACCGTACTTTTCACCACAAGAACCGCACCTGATTTCGCTTTTGTGCCCATCTCCTTTGCAGCCCGAAACACATACTGTAAATCAGCTTGGCCGTCTGCCTGCTGCGGGGTGCCGACCGCAATCATTAACACATCAGCCCGCGGGTAGGCTGCCGCTCCATTTATGTAAAATTGAATTCGTCCTTGCTCAAGATTGCGTTTCAGCAATTCTTTTAATCCTGGCTCATACATTGGTGGATGTCCTTGTTTCAGCTGCATGACCTTTTTCCGGTCAATATCAATACACGCCACATTGTGCCCTGCCTCCGCTAAACACACACCTGTGACCAACCCCACATATCCACAGCCTGCAATTGCAATATTCATGACACCATCAGCTCCCCATACGCCTTATGCTTGTAATGACATCGTATGCCGGGAGCTTTCGTTCCATTCATAAAAGCATACAAAAACCCCCTGCCATCACTAGCAGGGGGTCACTTTTATGAAACAAGACCATTTCGAATATGAGCAATCAGATTTTCAAGCATTTCTTTTGTGGTGACATCATTTGAATTCTCACCAATATCATGAGCGTACATCAAAATTTTTAAAAACTCTTCTTGATTTAAACCCTTATTGTCCATGTCTGTATCCTTTCGATTCCACTAATTTCATTATTATATGCTGTATGGTTGGTTTATGCAATACTCTAATACATCATTCGACAGCTTTTGAAATTTATGACCATTTTCATGAAAAACTTTTTTATAAATCACCATTGAGCTATAATAAAAGAATTGGAATCTTTTACTTGGTTAGGAGCGGATCAAATGCTTCAGCACAACATCAACGAAGAAGAAATCAAACAAACAGCCGAACAGCTCAAAGAACTTCTTCCTGCAACAGATGAAAACAAACAACTCATCAAAAAAGCATTGATTACTTATAGACAGGACAGTGTATATCGTCTCAAGCAAGAATCTGATACGGAATGGTCAGCTTATGTACATGATGTCGTGGCAGCAAGAGTCCACCTTCATGTGCTGTTTCCTGTGAGAAGCAGCTGCTCATGTCCGGCGGATGGACTTTGTAAACACATTCTCGCTGTCTTCTTTTCGCTATACGCTCAAGTAGAGAGTGTGACCGGATTTACAGAAAATTGGTCAGAAAAGGATGAATTACAACGTAGCAAAGAATTGATTCGCCAGCACTTCCAAGTGAAGCGCCCAGACGAACAATCACTCCAAAGCTGGCTGAATTTTTTCCAAGAGGAATTTAACCTCTGGCTGAAACGGACACCAAAGCACCAGCAAACACCGCAGCATTTGTATTACGGCTATTTATCAATCCTAAAAAAACACGCACCTCATTCACCTGAATTCAAGAGTTTGTATGCGATTCATACCTCAATCGATGTGTGGTTAAGGATTCATCAATTGATCGACCTCGAACGGCTTGATGCCGAGAAGGATTTTTATTCCATGAATCCATATGTAGAACAGCTCATGAACACCATTTTCGATTCAGTGGATCACTTGAAGACATACGCCCTTTCCTTTTCCCTCGATCCGTTTCTTGAAAACACACCAACTGCCGTTCGGGCACTTCTTCAAATAAACGGACCTTTCCAGCATGAACGAGTAGCGGTCTTTATGGAGATTTGGGGCACCATATTAAATAGAGGGAAATGGGTTAAAAAAGAAACAGAATTACTGAAGAACGCTCAGCAGCAAGAACAAACGGTTGAACGTACCATCGGGCTGATGCACATGGATTATTTACAGAAAGAAGACGAAAGCCTCTTTCAGCAATTACAGCTGCTCAATGCAGATATGCTGCCAAATGTGCTCAATTGGCTGAAGGATCTCACAAACCGCAAGGACTGGAAGCGGCTCAAGCTCTGGTATCATGAGATCACCTATATTTTAGAGGAATATTGCCAGCTCGACCTTTCCTATAGAGAACTGCGAGGAGCCGTCAGTGATTTCTTCTTTTATTTAGACGCATACTTTAAGCAGACGAAGGATCATCATTTATATGAACGCTACCTCCAAATCTGCATGCCCTATGCGTTTACTGAATATAGTCAGCTATTATATGCACAGCAGCGTTATGCAGAATGGATTGAGATTCACAGCCTTGTTGGTTTCTCCATCAGTGAACTGGAGAAGGATCTGATCAAACAAATTGCAAAAGAGGAGCCTGAAGCGCTCATTCCATCGTACCACCGTGAAATCTCACTGCTTCTCGATCAAAAGAATCGAAGTGCTTATCGAGAATCTGTGAAAATGCTAAAAAAACTACGCACGCTTTATCATAAAACGAAAAAAACCGCGATTTGGGAAAGATATGTCAAGCAGCTGCAGGATTCAACGAAACGGCTGCGTGCGTTCCAAGAGGAAATGAAGAAAGGAAAATTAATTGATGACACGCCATAAACAAATTGTCATTCATGCAGAACAAACAGAAGATTTCTCTTTCACCATTTCAGCGCAAGCAGAGGACGGACACCCTGTTCCACTTAATGAAATGAAGAGGCAGCTTTTCCAATGGCACGAATCGTCTTTTTACGGAACATTTTTAGAAGATGTGAGCTTTATTGGCACACCTGCCTTCCTGTTAAGCCCTTGGATGACCGTTGAATTACTAGGAAAAAATTCATTTAATACCTTTAGTCATGTGACATTAACGGATGAAACGGAACCACTGATGAAGACAGCCTCCACCATTTACGAATTCATCGAGGACGAAGATTTCGTTCCCGATTACGAGGCGTGGACAGAAGGTGTGCTTCGGTTTAAAGACAAAGAAGGACTATTAGATGGCTATACGGCTGATTGGTTCTCCTTTGCCGTACAGGATTACATTCAATATGATGATGCCTTGCAGCACAAATGGAACCGCATGACAGCACAATCGCCTGCGCTCTCATCCTTCCAAGGACACTTTTTGGATGAGCAGGATTTCTTGGAGACGATTGGCTGGATTGATGACGAGACGCCTTTCACTGTCGGCTTGCGCTTAAATGAACCGGATTTCGACGGAGATGATTGGAAAATCGAATTGTTTTTGCGTAATAAGAAAAACAGCGACCTTCACTTTTTTGAGGGTATCCGTTCATTGAAAAGGTCTTGGCATCCGTATCAAGATAAAATCTCAAGAGAGCTGGAGCGATTCAGTCAAATTGTACCTTGGCTCTCTTTCACATCTGGCACCACGCTCATGTCAGAAGACGAAGCATGGCTCTTCCTGTCTGAAGCAAGTGAAACACTTGTGAATATGGGCATTGAGATCCTGCTCCCATCGTGGTGGCAAATCGTCAAAGAAAGCACCATGATGCTAAAAGCAAGGATTTCCTCTACCCCGCGAGGCGAGTCGCATGTCGGAATGGATGCCTTGATGGACTTTAATTGGCGCTTTGCTACAAACGGCATCGAGCTGACAGAAGATGAGTTCAACGAGCTTGTCCAAAGTAAACGGCGCCTTGTCAACATTCGAGGGCAATGGATCAAAATCGATCCAACCTTCATCCAGCAAATGAAAAAATGGATGGAGCGCGCCGAAAATGAAGGGCTGCACATGTCTGATATTTTGTCACGCGAGCTGGCAGATCAAGAAGCATCCTCTGAATCGATACCAGAACTGCTAGACAGCTCAGCATTTGCACATATTCAATTTGAACTTTCGTCTCAATTAAGAGGACTTGTCCATCAGTTAAATGATACGCATGAGCTGCCTTCCTACGAAATGAGTGAGTCCTTCAAAGGCACACTAAGGCCGTATCAGCAGCATGGTGTCAACTGGCTGTTATTTTTAAGATCTCATGGATTCGGGGCTTGTTTAGCAGATGATATGGGCCTTGGAAAAACGATTCAAATGATTGCGTATTTCACATATCTGAAAGAGCAGAAGCAAAATGCCGCTCCATCTCTCATCATTGCGCCGACCTCTGTTTTAGGAAACTGGCAGCGAGAGCTTGAAACCTTCGCACCACATTTGAATGTCGCTCTGCATTACGGGCCATCGCGCCCTCAAGGGGAACACTTTACAAAGGCATACGAGTCAACAGATATTGTCCTGACGTCTTATGGACTCTCACATTCTGATCGTGATGAATTAACGTCAGCAAAGTGGGATACGATTTGTTTAGACGAAGCCCAAAACATCAAAAACGCCCATACGAAACAATCGAGAGCGATCAGACAGCTCAAAGGGCAGCATCACATTGCCCTTAGCGGGACACCTATGGAAAACCGTTTGACAGAGCTTTGGTCCATTTTCGACTTCGTCAACAAAGGATATCTCGGCAGCCTGACGAGCTTTCATAAGAAGTTCGTCCTGCCGATTGAAAAAGACCGTGATGAAAAAAGAATTGAACAGCTGCAGCAGCTGATAAAGCCCTTCCTATTAAGAAGAACAAAGCAAGATGAAGAGGTCGCCCTGAACCTGCCTGAGAAACTCGAAGAAAAAGAATTCATTCCGCTATCCGCTGAGCAGGCTTCTTTATATGAACAGCTCGTGAAGGATACATTCGAACACATGGCTTCGTTAACAGGAATGCAGCGGAAAGCCATTATTTTAAGTATGCTCGGCAGACTCAAACAGATTTGCGATCACCCGGCTCTCTATTTAAAAGAGAGTGGAACAGATGTGAAACTGCTGAAACGTTCATTAAAAATGGATAAACTCGCAGAGCTGTTAAAAGCAATACATGAGCAAGGAGAAAGCTGCCTCATCTTTACGCAGTATATTGGAATGGGGAACATGATCAAGCAGCTGGCGGAAAAGATGTTTGGAGAACCAGTTCAATTTTTAAATGGCAGTCTGTCAAAACAGGAGCGGGATAAAATGGTGGATCGCTTCCAGAAGAAAGAATTCAACATCTTAATTCTCTCTTTAAAAGCAGGAGGAACAGGACTTAACCTAACTGCCGCAAACCATGTCATTCACTACGACAGATGGTGGAATCCTGCTGTGGAAAACCAAGCGACAGACCGTGCTTATCGGATCGGACAAAAACGATTTGTTCACGTCCATAAGATGATCACAACGGGCACGATTGAGGAAAAAATCGATCAAATGCTCGAAACAAAACAAACGTTAAATGATCAAATTATCCAAAGTGAAAGTTGGATTACTGAGCTATCGACGAACGAACTAGAAGATTTATTCACATTAAGTGCGGCCGCTCAATCATCTTAATCCCAGCAAAAAGAGGACTTTTCTCAAACATGATGAAAAGTCCTCTTTTTTCATTTCATATGAACTTAGGTTAAATGTGCAGCTTTTTCAATGCAGATTTCACGTTCATATACGTATTCAATTCACGGAAGTCCTCTCTCATTTCTCCCATTTTCATCGCAAGATTCGGTTTAATTCCTGTCACAATGAGTTCAGTACCAGTCATTAAAATTAAATCGTTCAGCTTAAAAATTGCATCTGCCACAAATGAATCCACTTCTAATAAACCAGACAGATCGACAATAAAATAATCGTCCTTGGATTGAGAGATATAGGTGGAGACTGTTGAGATAATTTTATGAAATCTTGGCGCTGTTAACGTACCAATGATCGGTAACACAGAAATACCATCTTTCACAGGAACAATTGGAACAGAAATATTCAGCACTTCATCAATCGATTGCTCAAGAAGCTCCTGCTGTTCCTTCTCTTTCGTGACATCTTTTTGCAGACCAACGAAATAAAGACGTTTTCCTTCATTTTCGTCAATCCAAAGAGGAGCCACACTTAGCTCATTCCAAAACATCTGTCCAGATTTTTTATAATTTTTCAGCTGAACAGTGACAGCTTCTTTGTTCTCAATAGCTGTTCTAATTTGATTGAGAGCGATTTGCTCGGTTTCATTTCCTTGAAGGAAACGACAATTTTTCCCCAATACCTCGGGTTCTTGATAGCCTGTCATATCTAAAAAGCCCTTGTTCACATATATTAAAGGATTATCAGGTAAAGACGGGTCCGTCACCGTCAGGCCAACCTGAGTATAATCTAAGGCTTCCTTGATTAAATGCAGATTTTCGGACTTATAAGATTCCAGCGCCATTCGTTTACTCTCCTTAATTTCTTACAAGCGGGTTATGTTCATAATTAAATTATATGATGTTCCACATCAGGTGTAAATAGAAGTAGTTCTGAATTCCTCTTTTGTAGAATGCGCTTTATCCTATGTGATTTATACAACGACATCCGATTCATCTATTTCAAAAGGTGTCGAATCATATGCGCCACACCATGTTCATCATTTGTTAACGTGACATGATCAGCGATTTCCTTCATATCCTGTCTCGCATTGCCCATCGCAACCCCAACACCAGCTGCTAGAAGCATCGATTCGTCATTTAAACTGTCTCCTACAGCCGCTGTCTGGCTTAAAGGAATACCAAGTCGTTCTGCCAGCCTTGTTAATGCCTGCCCTTTAGATGCTTCCTTTGAACCAATTTCAAAGTTATGATCGGCTGAACTAACCATTGTGACATCTGAATCATCACCAAACATATCCCATCCTGCCTTCAATCTGTCTTCAAAGAAAGAGAAACCTAAGATATTGTAGAATGAAAGCTTTCGATCCTCACGGAACAATTCTTTATATGTATCAATATAAGAAAAACCTGACTGACTGTATTGAACTTCTGCCGCTTGTTTTAAAATATTTCGATCCGTTTTTGGATTAGCACTTTTTAAGCGGTCCATTTCAATCGCAAGAAGCTCTCTGCCGCGATTCGGTGTGAAAATGGCTTCGTTTGTAAAAACTTCATAATAATAGTCACGTTCTTCAAGCCATGACAATATATGTTTGGCCTTTTCTTCGTGTAAAATAGCTGAATGGTACACTTGTCCAGCCGGATCATGAATCACAGCTCCATTGGCACTAATCACCCATGTATTCATACCAAGCTGATCAAAAATAGACCTCACATCAAAATACGCTCTTCCTGTTGAAACGACAACTTCCATTCCATTCGCCGCTGCTTCCTTTAATGCCTGCTCATTTTCCCGACTCACTTTGTGTTCACTGTTCAATAAAGTTCCGTCTAAATCCGTTGCGATCAATTGAATGTTTGTCATCGTTCTCTCCTTTTTGTCTCCATTTTCGGCTATCATACTGCTGATAAAATCCATCATCATTATGAAATGAGTATCCACTATTTGCAAGAGGTGATCGGTTTATCAGTGAATAAAAGGGTACCCGGCCACGCTACATGACCGGATACACACAAGGGGATTTACAGGGGACACATGACCTATACAAAGAAGCTATGGTTCTATTACGCAGTGTTCTTATGCACAAGGCAGCGTCTATCAGCTTTAGCTAGAGGGGGGCTGTCAGATGCTAGACGTTACCTTTTGTTTCAAACCGTACCTCCTTTCCTTTCAACTGCCCTTAGTCTACTGAGAAAGGTCGTATGTGACAAAACATGAAAATGACAAAATGATCTCTCAAATTCTCTATTTCCTCTTTAATTTCTGTTTTTTACCGCTTGAGTATAAAACATCATCTTGTTTTGTTTGATGAAAAACTTATTTTTCATAAATTGATAAAAAACGTCTGAATGAATCCAATTACTAGAAGGCATGTGAATATAATCAGCACCGTCCCACGCAAACCAATAAAAACAAAGCTGTCCGTCATGAATTGACAATTGAAATTCAAAGCAGTCCATTTGATCCTCGGTGACGTATTGAAACGTGAGTGACTCGCCTTCTTCCATGTACACATCACAAAATGAAAGAATGTCTCCCCACGAATAAACGCGCATTGTGCTCTTTGCCTTCTCCTCGCCAATATGTATGTTTCGCAATTGATAGGACTCCATAAAACATCTCCTTTCACTCATATGCAGCTCGTTCTAAGCAGGCAGCGGTTTCATTTATAAAGATGTTGTATGCTATAATAATACTTACGAATAATGAACGCTTGTGAGGTGATAAATATGAAAACCTTTAGGCTGATTGATTTAAAAATCGAACTTGATCCAAAGCAAGATAAAATGTCCAGCATTCCCCTTCGTGACGGTTTAATCATTAATAAAGAAGATGGTGAAAATCACTGGATGATCGAGGCACTCATTCCAAAGAAACATAGACAGGTGTTTGAGGTGCTTTTTCAACAGCACACTGAAGTGAAGATTCTTGTGACAATCACAAAAGAAAACAACCGCCCTGTTCATCTATCTGTCCAAGTCAAAAACATTGTTGCTTTAGAAGAAAACATTTCTGTGCTGCTCGATGGTAAAATGATTACAAACCGTTACAGAACAGAAACCGAAGAAGTACTAAAAGACCTCGTCAAAGAGGGGCTTTCCGGAGAAAAACTGCTGGATGCATTTAAACAAAACACATAAAAAAGAGCGGGATTAGCCGCTCTTTTTCTATTGCACATCTTTCGATTGGCTTTGATTTTTCAATAGATCTCTAATTTCAGTTAGTAAAACTTCCGTTTGATCCGGCGTTTCTACAACCTCTTCTTCCTCTACCTTTTTCCGTTTTAATTTATTCAAATAACGAATAAAGATAAAAATGGAAAACGAGATAATCAAGAAATCAATCACTGTTTGAATGAAGCTCCCATATAAAATTTGAGCAGATCCGATCTTAATAGATAGACTGCTAAAATCATGTCCCCCAATAATAATACCGACGAGCGGCATGATCAAATCATTCACAAGAGAAGTGACAATTTTGCCAAATGCTCCCCCAATGATGACACCTACAGCCAAGTCAATGACATTTCCCTTGACTGCAAATTCTCTAAATTCTTTCAGCATCTTTTATCACCTTCATCTTTTTTTGTCTAATATGACGTTTTTTTGTCAAAAATGCAAGTCCTGATCCGTTCAGGCTGGTCGTTTCCATATAAAAAGCGATTCATCCTTGATGAACCGCCAGGCAAATCATGATACTTTAGGACCGATAGAAAATGTTAGTTCTGCTTCACATGCAACTTCGCCATCTACTGTAGCTACTGCTTTTCCTTTTGCAACCGGACCTCGGAGACGCGTCACTTCTACCTCTAAACGAAGCTGATCGCCAGGCTTCACCTGTCTTTTGAAACGGCAGCCGTCAATTCCTGCAAACAAACCAATTTTCCCTTTGTTTTCTTCTTTACCTAACATAATCACCCCAAACACCTGTGCAAGTGCTTCTACAATAAGCACACCCGGCATGACTGGGTATCCTGGGAAATGACCATTAAAAAATTCTTCGTTCACTGTGACATTTTTAATCCCAACCGCTCTTTTCTCTCCCTCAACCTCTAAAATACGGTCGACCAATAAGAATGGATAACGGTGTGGAATAATGTCTTGAATTTGCTGAGCATCAAGCATATCTTGATCTCTCCTTTTTTCTATATCGATGATCTTCATTTGATTCCTATAGAAGTATATTATGAATGCTCGTATTTTTCAACGTCCGCTCTGCATATATGGTAAAAAATAGAATATATCATTACCTATTGTCATCAAATATAATCCACACTACACTCATTGTTTTTTCACAAATATGGTAATATATATTACATCATTGATTGAATAAGAGGGTAAAAATGAATTTTATGAGTGATAAATCCATTAAAAAACTTCTCCATTCGTGGTATACAATGCTGAAGCATCGACATTTTTCGAAGGCTGAAGAAATCAAAACAACTCTATTAAAGCATAAACGTAAAATATCAAAAAAACAGGAACTCTATTTACATTATCAGCTGATGCTTTTTCGCCATCAGCTCTGGATGAATCAGACAGAGGACCTAGAAAAAATCAAACATGAACTGATGCAGCACAAAGATGATATGAACGAAGAACTGGCCTATTACTTTTACTTCTTTCTAGGGCTCTACGAAGCTTTAAACAGCGATCAAAATGATGCGATCTACTATCTCGAAAAGGCGGAAGAACGCCTGTCATTCCTTAACGATGAGCTGGAGGAAGCAGAGTTCCATTTCCGAACAAGTGGTGTTTATTATAACAACCGCTATTCGTTGTTATCAATTCGTCATGTTCAAAAAGCCATGGATATCTTTGCAAAGCATGGGGATGATCATAGCCTCTATCGTTGTAAAATTGTGCTCGGCCTTAATTATAGCGATCAAAAAAAATATGAGGAAGCAGAAGCTATTTTTATTGAGATCATCGAATACGTGAAAATCATTGATGATCAAGAATTGCTCGGTATCGTTTATTATGACGCTGGCTTTATTCAGTCGAGACAAAATCGTCACAAGAAAGCGCTGGAATACTTTAAAAAAGCACTTCGTCTCCCAGCATACCGGAAGTCCGCACACTCCTATATATCGTGCCTCTACGAAACGGTGCGTTCTTGTTATAAAGAAAATTTAACCGATGAAGGAATGAAGTATATTCAAAAAGGATTAAAAGAAGCCGTTGTTTCTCAGTTTGATATTTTAAGAATCAAGTTCCAAATCTTATTTCTTCTCTACAGCCAAACGCCAAAGGCAGATGAGCAGATCGCAAGGCTCGTCACATGTCTTGAACGAAAAGAAGCTTGGATTGATCTTGAGGATCTGCTTGCCGATGTCTCAGATTTTTATAAAAAAAAGGGCGACTTTGAGCGAGCCGCCTTTTTTATCATGAGAGGCTGATGTCAACCTGCTCATTATCGAATTGTATTCACTAATCCAAGCATCTGATCACCCATCGTAATCGTTCTTGAGTTCATCTGATAGGAGCGCTGTGTTGTCATGAGATCTGTTAATTCTTTAGACATGTCCACATTCGACGTTTCAAGTGCACCTTGCTGAAGTTGAATCGCTTGGCGGTTTGCTCCATTTAGTGCCGTTAATGCACCTTGATAAGTACCGTCAACTGAGAACAAATTATCTCCTTCAGAGACAAGTGCTGAAGAGTTATTGACTTGTACAACACCTAGATTCATTTGCTGATTCGGTTGATTATCTCTTGAAATGGCTGTCAGACGTCCATTTTTATCAATTGAAATATCACGGAAATTCGCATTTAAGACGATTTCATTTCCGTTTTCATCAAGAATCGGATGGCCTTCGCTAGTGACAAGCTGCACTTGATTACGATTATTGCCTGGCTGTAAGTAAAGAGAACCATCTCTTGTATAACGGATATTACCGCCGACATTGACCTGCATATACTGAGAAGGCGCTCCAAATGCAACATCAAGATCACGGCCTGTTTCTTTAATCGAGCCTTGCAGCGAGTTAATGGACGCATTGACCATCGTACCCGTACCAAGCCTTAGTCCATCAGGTGTCAGACGACTGTTTGCCACCTGCGCATTTTTTTCATCCACCTGGTTGAACTGTTGTCTGATCAGCTCTGAGAAACGGGTATTTTTCGCACGGTACCCTGTTGTTTCACTGTTCGCGATGTTATTACTGATAATATCAAGCTGCTTTTGCACTTCGTTCATTGATACAGCTGCATTGATCATCGTTCTAAGCATGAGAATCCTCCTTTCTTTGTCATTTCTTGATTAGTACACTCTGCCAATTTCATTTACTGCTTTTTCTAAGCTTTTATCATACGCCTGAACCACTTTTTGGTTTGTTTCAAATGCTCGATAGGCGGTTGTCATTTCTGTATATGATTTTGTCACATCCACGTTCGACAGCTCCGATACACCTTGACTTAACGTATAGGACATTTGACCGTTATTGACTGCGCTTGGCAGGGGCTGGTTATCAGCTGTACGGTATAAATCATTTCCTTCTCTCGCTAAGTTCCTTGTATCCATCGCAACACGTACATCAATTTGCCCGAGATTTTGTCCATTTTCACTCACAGTTCCATCTGCGTTCACTTTGAAATTCTCACTCTGAACCGTGATTGGCTGACCTGTCACAGAAAGAAGGGCACGCCCATTGATAGTCAACTGATTTTGTGCGTTCATTGTAATTGAGCTGCTTTTCGTATAACGAACGCCTTCTGGGGTATTGACCGCATAAAAGAGCGCTGATTTCTGATTGGTCTCCGGATTGATCGGCACATTATTTTCGACTAGTGCTACATCCGTTGTTTGATCTGTTGTTTTTAAAGTTCCTTGTGTAAATTGAGGGATTAGTTCCTGCATATATGTTCCCGTATTAATGCCGCCAATCGGCGTTTGCTGCGGAACACTAAAACCTTTTCCTGAGGAAGTTTGAAAACGTCCTGACTCCATTCGGCTTAGCAGCATTTCTGGAAATGCCCGCATGGTCCCCTCATCCGCTTTATATCCTGGCGTATTCGCATTTGCGATATTATTTGAAAGCATTTCTGTCCGCCGCTCTTGAGCGATCATGGCAGATGTTGCGGTGTATAGTCCTTTTAACACGTGCTCACCTCATTAAAATTCTTTCACATGACCTAAACACAATCTTCTATGAAATATATCGGCATATTTGCAGGGTTCTTTAATAAAAATCCCCCATTCTTTCGAAAAAGAATGAGGGACATCATTAGCTGAGTTTACGCTTTGGCAGCTTGTCCATATTATCAAGCATGACGCCAGTACCAACAGCTACACAATCCATCGGATTCTCGGCAACGAAAACTGGTACTTTCAGCTCTTCTGCAAGCAATTGATCAAGCCCGTTTAGAAGAGCTCCGCCACCTGTAATGATGACGCCGCGATCAATAATATCAGCTGATAATTCAGGCGGTGTTCTCTCAAGAACTTGCTTCGCAGCCTGAACAATCGCAGATACAGATTCACGCAATGCTTCTTCTACTTCTTTGCTTGTGACGGTAATCGTTCTTGGTAATCCTGTCACCATGTCTCGTCCACGAATTGAAATCTCTTCGTGACGTGCGTCTGGGAATACCGTTGCAACTTGGATCTTAATATCCTCAGCCGTGCGTTCACCGATCAACAGCTTGTACTCTTTTTTAATGTAGTTGAGAATTTCCAGATCAAATTTGTCTCCAGCCATTTTAATAGAAGAGGCGGTTACAATGTCACCCATTGAGATGACAGCGATATCTGTCGTTCCGCCTCCAATATCTACGACCATGTTTCCACTTGGCTGAAAAATATCCATACCAGCACCAATAGCTGCTACTTTTGGCTCTTCTTCAAGAAATACATGCTTACCGCCGCTTTTTTCAGCAGCTTCTTTGATCGCCTTCTGCTCAACAGATGTAATGTTTGTCGGGCAGCAGATGAGCATACGCGGCTTAGAGAACAGCCCTTTCACATTTAATGAATTAATAAAATGCTTGAGCATCGCTTCAGTTACTTCAAAATCAGCGATTACGCCATCTTTTAATGGACGAATCGCAACAATATTCCCAGGCGTACGTCCAACCATACGTCTAGCCTCTTCTCCAACAGCCAAAACTTTCCCGCTGTTTTTGTCAAGAGCTACAACAGATGGTTCATTTAACACAATTCCTTTTCCTTTGACATGAATCAGTACATTGGCAGTACCAAGATCAATTCCAATATCCCTAGCAAACATCTATATATATCCTCCTTGAAAATCTGTTTCCATAGCAAATACCACATTCTGCCCTAATTATATATTCTATCATAATTTGCAGAAAAAAAGATATTTCTTTACAAAAGTCTTTACAAAATTTGTGGTTAGAAACTACCGATATGAGGAAGATATATATGTCATGTTTATGAACAAAGAACTAAGCTTACTGTTTCACAGGCTCGCCTTCTAAAATTTCTTCTTTTTTATACTTTAATTTAGTGGCTTCTCCTCCTCGCAAGTGGCGGATTGATTTATGATAATCCAGTATCTCCTTCACTTCATTAGCCAGATCTGGATTAATTTCTGGCAGTCTTTCTGTTAGATCCTTGTGTACAGTACTTTTAGAGACTCCAAATTCTTTCGCAATTACACGAACGGTTTTCTTTGTCTCCACGATATACTTTCCTATCTTGATTGTTCGCTCTTTGATGTAATCGTGCACACCACTCGACCTCCCTAAAATGGATGTGAGAAGTGTGAAATGAGATCCGTATCAATATTATCCATTTTCAGGGGCGCTTGTTCGTCTTAATTTCTCATCCATTAGGTAGTAAATGCCAAACACGATCCCTCACCTCAAACACTCTCTTTGTCAGGTTTGTAACAGTGTATTAGCATTGCATAGGGAATATGCTAAAAATGAAGATGGGACAAGGGATTTATCAGAAAATGCAATCATTTCGAGTGGCGAAAATTTTCACTTTACAAGAATGGGTCGAGCACGTAAAATAGGAAAGGTGATTTTATTTACCTAGCTAAATATTTAAAAAAAGGTGAG
The DNA here is from genome assembly GCF_002998605.1 of Bacillus sp. MZGC1. NCBI lineage: Bacteria > Bacillati > Bacillota > Bacilli > Caryophanales > Bacillaceae > Bacillus > Bacillus sp. MZGC1. The sequence goes on along the minus strand of NZ_PVRE01000001.1, from coordinate 412,975 downwards.
CATATGGATACGTTAAATAGAGAGTGTTTACATCAAATACACCAAAGCGCCAGGTTGCTGTCTAAAAAGGCGAACGAAGCGCTTGTTGCTTATGACTTGTACATGTCCCAATGGACTGTACTTTTTTGTTTGGATACATTCGGCCCGAAAACCCAAAAAGACATTTGGACATATTTGAACGTCGAAGCCCCAACCATTACCCGAACCGTAACCCGTCTAGAAGCTAATGGCTGGGTGAAACGTGTACAAGGAAAAGACAAACGTGAAAATCTGATCGTGATGACAGATGATGCTAAGGCCCGATTTGAAGAAATCAAACGTACGATGGAACAATTTGAAGAAGAATGTCTTTCAGATTTCACCCACGAAGAAAAACAACTCCTCCATACACTTTTACACAAATTATCAACTGAATAGGAAGTGACATACATCATGAACGAACGCATTTGGACAAGAGACTTTATCATGATTGTCCTGGTGAATTTATTTACGTTCACCTCTTTTTATGCCCTTTTGACCTTGCTGCCTATTTACACAATGGATGAACTAAATGGAACAGAATCACAGGGTGGCCTTCTTGTGACGGTTTTCTTATTGTCTGCTATTGTGACAAGACCGTTTTCTGGAGCCATTATTGAGAAATTCGGCAAAAAACGGATGGCGATTTTCTCGTCAACGGCATTTGCCTTACTCACTTATTTATACATTCCGATTGATCAATTCCATACGCTTCTCATGCTGCGTTTCGTGCAGGGCATCTTTTTTAGCATTTTGACGACAGTAGCCAGTGCCATTGCGGCAGATATGATCCCGAAACATAAACGCGGGGAAGGACTCGGCTACTTTGTCATGTCCATGAACCTTGCTGTGGTTATCGGTCCATTTATTGCATTGAATCAAGTAGGAAAAGTAGGATTCCATTCCTTATTCCTTCTCTTTTCCATTATCGTTACCATCGGTGCCGCTTTTACGATGCTGATCAGACAGCCAGAGCTTGAAGATGGGGGTAGTGTCGTCTTTCGATTTACTTTTTCCCACCTGTTTGAAAAAGGTGCATTAAAAACAGCGGCAGTCGGCATCATTATTTCCTTCTGTTATTCGCCGATCATTTCATTTATTTCAGTCTATGCCAATTCCCTTCACTTGATGGGGGCAAGCAGTTATTTCTTTATTGTGTTTGCGGCAGCCATGCTTGGATCACGTCCTTTTACAGGCAGACTTTTTGACCGAGTAGGACCTCACATTGTGATCTATCCTTCGATCGCTCTTTTTGCGATTGGTTTATGGATGCTGACAGCTACACATTCAGCTACAATGCTTCTTTTATCAGGTGGTGTCATTGGACTTGGCTATGGATCGCTAGTACCATGTTTACAAACACTTGCCATTCAGCACTCACCAGCTCACCGTACAGGCTATGCGACGGCTACTTTCTTCACTTTATATGATACGGGGATTGCTGCTGGCTCATTTGTATTTGGTCTTCTTGTCAGCTTCACCGACTTTTCAAATGTATATCTCATTGCAGGTATTGTTGTCTTGCTCAGTATGATTGTTTTTTATTGGAGCGAACGAAAGCCCCAAGAAGCAAAAGCACAGAAGGTCTCCCTATCAGAATAGGATACTATTTTAAACTTCATCGGAAACATGCTAAAATATAGGATATTTCAAATAGACGATTATTTGAAAAATAGTTGGCATTAAGCGAAGGTATAGGTGATGTTTTGAATTACGAATTGTTTAAAGTCATACACGGGATGGCTCATCATTCTGAGTTTTTAGATCAAGCCATGATTTTCATTACGAAAAAGGCCATTCTTGTGTATGCCCTTGTCTTATTGATTTGCTGGTTTTTAGGTAATCACAAATTTAAGAAGCATGTCTTCTTTTCCGGTGTAACGGGCATCGCGGCACTCATCGTCAATTTTGCGATTACACTGTTTCATTATGAAGAGCGGCCGTTTGTGGCGCATAAAGTCGACACACTCATTCCGCACTCAGCAGACGCTTCCTTCCCAAGTGACCATACAACAGGTGCACTGGCTCTTTCACTTGCCATTAGATCTCGTAATAAAAAGCTTGGCAACATCTTGCTCGTCTTTGGATTACTCACAGGATTCTCCCGCATTTGGGTCGGTCACCATTATCCATTAGATGTCTTAGGCAGCTTAGTCGTATCGATCGTGGTTGTCTTTATCATGAATAAATTATGGAAGTTCTTTGACTCTCCAATTGACCGCATTGTCACTTTCTATGAGACAATTGTAGGGAAAATATTCAGAAGGAAGCAAAAGGATCAGGGCTCTGACCTGTCTAACTCTTAAGCGGCTTGCGATAACGTGATGAAGAATCTTCTTCCACTTATCGCGCCGCTTTTTTTATTGGCTGTCCTCCTCTGACCTTGTTCGAAAAATAAAGACTGACACCGATGCCGGTAAGGGAAATCATGATCAACGTCCAGCCTAACTGCTCAAAATGAGGACCAGCAATTTCATCCCCAAACAGCATACCGAGGACAGCAGACGACAGAATGGAACCAAGGTAACGGCATGTTTGAAAAAGCCCGGAGGACGTGCCAATCATATGCTGAGGACTTGCCTTGAGCATCGCCGCTTGCAGCGCAACATTCCCAATCCCGTAACTCAGTCCAAGCAGCGCTAGAACCACCCCTTTTCCCCATAATGGTGCCGGAATAAAAAAGAAGGTCATCGCAGATGCTCCAGCCAGCATCAATACCGCACTGGCTAATACCGGATGGCGTTCATCCCCGCGGTCCACCCACTTTCCTGTCAGCGGCGACACAATGATGCTCACCCCAGACATGCACAGCATAAAAAGACCCGTCATTTCCACACGCCAGCCTAATTCATCCTGGAAATAGCTCGGCAAACCAAAGAAAAGACAATAGAAAAATATATTTAAAATGATAAATTGCACATACACAAGTGACAGCCGCTGCTCCTGTCTGAACATTCGAATTTGAATAAACGGTTCATCCACCTGATACTCCCACCAGATAAAAGCGCCTGCACTCACGAGACAAAGAATCCCCTGTACATATTGAATCCCATCACCTAGTGATAATAAAAACGAAAGCAGAAGGACAATACAAACTGTAAAAAGAAGCATCCCTGGCAAATCGAGCTTCCGTACCGTTTCACCTATACGAAGCTTTCTCTTTTTCTGCTCCTTTGGAAACAAAGTTAGTCCAAGAAAGAAGCTGATCAAAATAAAAGGCAGGTTCACTAAAAAGATAGCCGGCCAGCCGCCGATTGTCATCAAAAAGCCGCCAAGAGTCGGTCCAAGTGCCGTCATCGCCGAAGCAAAAATGGACAATACCGCTAACGCCGAAGCCTGCTTTTCCTGAATATGATCCCGAATGAGTCCGACACCAGAAGGATAAATGGCACTGCTCCCAATCGCCTGCAGCAGCCGGATCACAATCAGCACTGCAAACGTTGGGGCAAACGGCGCACAGATGGCTGAGACCGCCACAAGACCTAGCCCGAATAAAAATAATGTTCTCCGGCTCATCACATGATCCCCAATCCGGCCGCTCACCGGCTGAGTCACCGCACTGGCTAAATAAAAAGACGAAATAAGCCAAGATACAGTCGTAAATGACAAACCGAATTCATGCTGAATTTGATGCAAGGCCAAAGAAATCATCGAGGAATTCAGCGGATTTAACATCGTTCCAAAGGCAATAGCAGTTAAAAAAACCTTTCGGCTGTCTCTCCATTTGTTCATACACCGACCCCCTTTTTGTGATCTGGCATGTTTTTTGCCAATCCTTCCGTTATTATGAGATTGATTTCCCTTTTTTACCCTAATCAATTCAAGTTCTCTCTCAGAAAAGCAAGACATACATTTTAAAAAGGGCGAGTGTTGGAAAAACACATATAAAATTGAGAATATGAGGAACAAATGGTAAGATGCTACACATATTTAAAAGCCTACTTTCTCCTTATATGGAGAACGGCTGAAAAGGAGGAGAAGCTTATTATTAAAAAAAGACGGTTTTGGGTCCCAGCCCTTTTCTCGGTTGCAGTATTACTTCTGTCTTCGTGTGGTTCAAATGAAACAAATGGGAACGGAGATAAACGTAATTCTACAGCGAAAGGGTCGCCAATTTTGGAGGATGGAAAATTTATATTTGCAGCATCAGGTGAATTTCACCCGTTCAGTTATATGGATGGAAATCAGATGTCAGGCTTTGATATCGATGTAGGCAATGCGATTAGTGACAAACTAGGCCTCGAGCCTATACAGAAAAAATATAAATTCGCAGGCATCGTCGAAGGTGTGAAAGCAGGAAAATTTGATGCGGCAGTTGCAAGTCATACCATCAATGAGGAACGAAAAAAACACGTCCTTTTATCTAAGCCCTATTACTACTCTGGTCCGCAAATTTTCACAAGACCTGGAGCAGACATTCAACATGCTGATGACTTAAAAGACAAAGAAATCGCTGTATCAAAAGGCTCGTCCTACGCTGATATTGCAAAGGAACATAGCGGGCAGGAACCAAAATATTACGACAGTGATGTAGTCGCTTTAGAAGCACTGGCCAACGGAAAACACGATGCAGTCGTGACGGATTTCGCCACAGGTGCGGAAGCCATGAAGAAAAAATTAAAAATCGAAGCGCAGGAAAGACTCGGACTAAGTGAGCAGGCAATCGCTGTATCAAAAGAAAATAAACAGCTCATAGAAGAGATCAACGATGCGATTGACGCACTAAAAAAAGACGGAACATTAAGACAAATTAGCGAGAAATACTTTGACGAAGACATCACGGTCAAACAAAATTAAAACCACGATTGTGCGCCTTTCTTAGGCGCACTTTCTTCAAATGGAGATGATTGTTTTGCCTACTCTATCACATTTTTTTCAGACGCTGATTGATTCTAGAGGTATTTTTTTAGAAGGAATGCTGCTCACCTTACAGCTCACTGTGATCAGCATCTTCATCGGCATGTTCATCGGACTCTTCTTTGCTTTATTGAAAATATCACGCGTGGCTGTCTTCGGTTATATCGCCAACGCCTATATCTTCCTTGTACGCGGAACACCACTGATTGTTCAAATTTTCATCCTATATTTTGGACTGACCGAATTAAATATCCCCGACTTCTGGGCTGCTTCCATTGCGCTCGCCTTTCATAATGGAGCATATATAGCAGAAATATTCAGAGGCGCCATCCAATCGATCGATCAGGGGCAAAAAGAGGCAGGACGCTCTCTTGGCATGGGACGTTTCCTAACAATGAGACGCATCATTCTCCCGCAAGCAATGCGGCGCGCACTCCCCCCTCTTGGCAACCAGTTCATTATCGGCTTAAAAGATTCATCACTCGCCGCCTTTATTAGCGTCAATGAACTATTTAACGTCGCCACGACCCAAGGCTCCAACAGCTTTGACAATATGACCTATTTACTTGTTGTAGCCGTCTATTACTTAGTTCTTGTCCTGCTGTTAACATTCGCTGTCCAAACCTTTGAGAAGAAACTATCGGTCAGTGACCATTAGGAGGAGAAGCATGACAGAATCAAAGGAACTCATTCGTGTTGAAAAACTCAATAAATACTTCGGAGAGCTGCATGTTTTAAAGGATATCGATCTCACCGTTTATGAAAATGATGTAGTCGTCTTAATTGGTGCCAGTGGCTCTGGAAAAAGCACCCTGCTCCGCTGTATGAACTTTTTAGAAATAAAAAATGATGGCCAGATCATCATTGATGGGAATCCAGTACATCCAAAACGAGATCAATTAAACGAGATGAGGCAAAAAATAGGCATGGTGTTTCAGCATTTTAATCTCTTCCCGCATAAAACTGTGCTTGAAAACATCATCGAAGCGCCTGTCATGGTGAGAAAAACAAAAAAGGCTCAAGCTGTATCAGAAGCCAACGTCCTGTTGGAAAAGGTCGGACTTGCGGATAAGGCCAACGTATATCCTTCTAAATTATCAGGTGGTCAAAAGCAGCGTGTGGCCATTGCAAGAGCTCTCGCCATGAAGCCAGATGTCATGTTATTTGACGAACCTACGTCGGCCCTCGATCCAGAGCTTGTAGGCGAGGTACTGCAAACAATGAAAAGTCTCGCAAAAGAAGGCATGACGATGGTCATTGTCACACATGAAATGGGCTTTGCGAAAGAAGTCGCCGATCGTGTCGTCTATATGCACGAAGGCCGCATCGTCGAAGAAGGCACCCCATCAGAATTGTTCGATTCTCCTCAAGAGGAACGAACCAAGCTGTTTCTCAGCTCCATTTTATAGGTCAAACGCCCTTTATTTTTCGTGCTCAATGCACGTTTTTTCTCTTTTTTTACGAACTTTTCATCCATTTATATTGAATATAACCAAAAACCATGTAAGATTAACTCACACGGTTATGTTATATATGACTTTTCTCTCTATAATGAAGAATTAAGAAATCAATTAATTCTGAATGATTCAGGGGGAATGCAGCATGCAAATGGCTGATACAGTATTTATGTTCTTCTGCGCACTACTCGTGTGGTTAATGACACCGGGTTTAGCCTTATTCTACGGAGGACTCGTGAGAAGTAAAAACGTCTTAAGTACAACCATGCACAGCTTAACTTCACTAGCAATCGTCTCCATCGTATGGATCATGTTTGGCTATTCCTTGGCTTTTGCGCCAGGCAATGCATGGATCGGAGGCTTAGACTGGATTGGACTAAAAGGCGTTGGCTTTGAACCTGGTTCCTACAGTGAGACCATTCCACATTCATTGTTCATGATGTTCCAAATGACCTTTGCCGTCTTAACAACAGCCATCATCTCAGGTGCCTTTGCTGAACGAATTCGCTACTCAGCGGTCGTCGTGTTTACACTCCTTTGGGTCACATTTGTATACGCGCCAGTCGCACACTGGGTATGGGGCGGCGGTTGGATTGGCGAAATGGGTGCACTTGACTTTGCTGGAGGAAACGTGGTTCACATTTCATCTGGTGTTGCGGGTCTAGTCGTGGCGATTGTGCTCGGGAAGCGTAAAGAAGCAGCAAACTCTTCTCCTCATAATTTGATCTACACCCTTCTTGGCGGAGCTGTCATTTGGTTTGGATGGTTTGGCTTTAACGTTGGAAGTGCCCTTACATTAGACAGTGTCGCGATGTATGCCTTTATTAACACCAATACAGCTGCTGCTGCAGGAATCATCGGCTGGCTGTTAGTAGAGTGGATGATCAACAAAAAGCCTACTATGCTCGGCGCGATTTCTGGAGCCATCGCAGGTCTTGTCGCGATTACACCTGCCGCAGGTTTTGTCACCCCATTTACTTCTATTATCATCGGAATCATCGGCGGGATCGTGTGTTTCTGGGGAGTCTTCTCACTCAAAGCCAAATTTGGCTATGATGATGCACTGGATGCATTCGGGCTTCACGGAATTGGCGGGACTTGGGGAGGTATTGCAACTGGACTTTTCGCAACAACCTCTGTCAATGACGGCGGAGCCAATGGCTTATTTTACGGAGATGCCAGCTTACTTTGGAAGCAAGTAGTCGCTATTGTTGCCACCTACGCCTTTGTAGCCGTTGTGACATACGTGATCATCAAAGTGGTCAATCTCTTCTTCAAGATTCGTGCAACCGAAGAAGAAGAATCAGTGGGCCTTGATTTAACCATGCACGGTGAAAAAGCCTATCAAGATTAAAGAAAAAGGGGTGTCTCGATGAGCAAAATGTATAAAGTGGAGATTGTCACACGTCCAGCCAATTTTGAAACATTAAAGGTGGAGCTTGGAAAGATTGGTGTCACCTCAATTACCTTTTCGAATGTGCACGGTTGCGGCCTACAAAAGGGACATACAGAGCTATACCGCGGCGTCAAAAAGGAAAGCAATGTGTACGAACGATTAAAGATTGAAATCGTCCTAAGCAAAGTACCTGTCGAACTGGTCGTAGAAACAGCTCAAAAGGTACTTCGTACAGGCGAACCAGGGGATGGGAAAATTTTTATATATGAGATAGAAAATACAATCAACATTCGGACAGGTGAAGAAGGGCCTGCCGCCCTATAAACCATCCTCCGCCAAGTGCGGAGGATTTTTTTAAGACAGAAAAAACCTCTGCATAATTCATACACAGAGGTTGCAAGGCTTTAAGATTGTTTTGTTTCTTCAGATTGACTGCTGTCTTTAGAGGAATCAGAAGACTTTTCTTGATCAGAGGATTTCCCCTTCTCATCAGACTTTTCTTCAGATTTTTCTCCAGCAGGCTCTTTGGCCTTATCTTCAGCAGCAGGTTCCTTCGTTTTTTCATCAGCTTTTGGCTGAGCAGGTTCTTTTGCTTCTTCCGTCACTTCTTGCGCGGCCTTTTCAATAGTCGAAACAGGCTTGTCAATGAAGCTAAGTGGATTAAGCGCTAAACCTTCCATACGAATTTCAAAATGCACATGGTTGCCGCTTTCAGCACCATAAAGATTTTTACCAGAAGCACCGATGACATCATTCTGCTTCACTTCATCGCCTTCTTTGACACTCACTTGTGACAACGATTGATAAACAGTCGATAATCCATCTTCATGTTCAATTTCAACGACGTGACCGAGAACTGGATCTTTTTTCGCTTGAACCACTGTTCCACTAAGAGCAGCTGTGACATCAAACACTTTGCCATCTTTATCTGCAAGATCAATACCTTTGCTCAAGGTATAGGTGTTATTATAGTTTACAAGTGCTGCTTCTTTTTCTTTTTGATCAGCATCTGCTTCATAGAACTTTTTCACGACAGAAACATTATCAGAATTCTGGACCGGCATTGCAACATTTTCAATTGGCTTTCCAACTTCAACGGCATCATCACGCTGTTCTTGCCCTGTTTGATTTCCATCAGATAGTTGGTCTTTCACATCTTTTGATACAGCTTGGTACCAAAGAACGGCTGTTAACACGACCGCTGCGCTGACCAAGTAAATAGCAGGGAATACCCAGCGCTTACGGAAAAATTGCTGAACTTTTGTGATTTTGGAAGTACGTTTCTTTTCTTCCTCTCTCATTTTTCATCACCTCAGCAACATTCTGAACACTTTTCAAAAAATATATACACACGAAATCATTTTTCTTTTTATTTTGCGCAATCGCACCAATAATATGTATGATGAATGAAAAAAAGATGGGGGACTTTATTGTGAAAACTTTCAACCGCATAGCAACAGAAGATGATCTCAAAGCGATCGTTGATATTTACAATTCAACCATTGCTTCAAGAGAAGTAACCGCCGACATAGAACCAGTTTCAGTTGAAGACCGCCGGCAATGGTTTTTGAATCATTCAGAGAAAAGACCTCTCTATGTGAAAACAGATGAGGATGGACATATCTACGGCTGGCTCAGCTTTGAAACGTTTTACGGAAGACCTGCATACAACGGGACCGTTGAAATGAGTATTTACTTAAACCAAGACGATCGAGGGAAAGGCTTAGGGTCACTTTTCTTACAAGAGGCCATTGAGTTGGCACCTTCATTAGGCATTCGAACGTTACTTGCCTTTATTTTCGGGCACAACGAAGCCAGCATTCAATTATTTAAAAAGCACGGCTTTGAGACATGGGGTCACCTGCCACGTATCGCAGAAATGGACGGCAGCAGGTACGATTTAGATATTCTAGGAAAAGAATTATAAAACGAGCGTCTCTCCAACAAAGAGACGCTTTTTTATGAAGCATGTAACAGCTGTTCAAACTGTTTCGCATTTTGAAGAGATTTTCTTTGCAGGATGATGCCATGTTCATCCATCAGAATCGCTTGCGGAACAACAGTTACCCCATACAGCTCCATGATTTGCGAAGAGCGCACATACACAGCTTGATCAGGCAGCAATTGAAGAAGCGATGCATCATCTCCTTGTTCATCTCCATTGATCAAAATGAATTGAGTATCGTCGCTAGAGATGTGCTGCTTCATATCAGACAAAATGCTTTTGCATGTCATACAAGTAGAGTTCACAAATAACAGCATCACGGCTCTTCCGCTCTGCAAATATTCCTTTAAAATGACCTTATCCCCTAAATGTGTATAGCTTCGAAATAACGGCGCCGCATCACCAACATCCGCTTCCTTTAATTCAATCCCATCAAGGGTTTTGATTTTATTCATAAATTTTCCGATAAAGCGGGCAAGCAAAAACACCACAGCCAGCTGAGCAATGACAATGAATAACACAATAATCAGTAGAATATCTGTCATTTCACTTGGTCTCCTTCTATAAATGATTCAAATTGATTCCACTTTCTTTTGAACATCATGATGTCTTTTCCCACCGCTATAATGAAACAGACAGCCACTGCAATCAGAAAACAAATAATGTGAAATTGCCATGGAATTGTTTCTACATAGGAATGCACATAAAACAAGCCAATCACAAGAGCCAGCATCGACACATTACGAATCACAATTCCCCAGTGAAGACGGTCATTTTCAAGTAAACCTCCACAGCCGCATGAAATGTTACGATGTCCTCTCAATAAATTGAAAGTGACCGCTCCAGTATAGGTACATAAAAGTGCTGTAAGACCAATCGCAGGTACAAGAGACATGTTCCATACGAACAATAGACCAGTACAAGCCAATTCAATAGTCAAAAACAAATAAAACATTGGCGCCGTGAGCGCAGAAGGCAGCAGCCGATAAGCATTCATCTGTTGCATATGCGCCGTTTGTTTTCTCACTTTATCAAGCCATGCACCTGCAAAGATGATTCCTAAGAAATAGACACCTATAAAATAAAAGACACTCACCTTACGCCATCTCCTTTTGTTGAAATAGTTGAGATTGTGCCTCATAAAGCCTTTTGTACTCTCCACCTAGCGCCATCAGCTCTTCATGGTTCCCTTCTTCAACGAAAGCACCATCTTTCATCACGATAATGCGGTCTGCTAAGCGGGCCGCTCCCATACGGTGTGTGATAAACAAGACCCCTTGATCCTGCGTATGATCGAATAGCTTTCGAATGAGTGAAATCTCCGATAGCGGATCAAGAGCAGAAGTCGGTTCATCTAAAATGATAAAATCACTTTCTCTAAAGAAGGTTCTCGCCATCGCAAGCTTTTGCCATTGTCCGCCAGACAGTTCATGACCTTCTTCAAAAAACCGGCCAAGCTGCGCATCGTATGTTTCTTCCATTTGATGAATTCTTTTCTCTATGCCTGCTTGCCGCGCAGCTGACACCATGCGCTCTTCCTCATCTATTTCGTCGATACGGCCAAATCCAATGTTTTCTTTCACAGTGAATTCGTACTTCATAAAATCTTGAAAAAGGACAGCCATTCTCGCATGATATGATTTTTTATAAATGGTCGAAATAGACTCACCATTGACCTTTTGCATATTCGGCTTGTCTGGATCATATAAACCGGTCAAACATTTAATCAAGGTCGTCTTACCTGATCCGTTATCCCCCACCAATGCAATGCGTTCACCTTTATTGATATGAAAATGTATATGCTCAATAGCAGGCGTTTTCATATTCGGATAGGTAAAAGAGAGGTTTTCTAGCGTAATGGACTGAATACACTCAATCCTCCGAAGCGATGCCCCTTTCTCTGTCTGTTCATCAATTTCTTCTTCTCTCTTTTGAAAAGTTCTCATTTCATTAATATAGAGACTCGTTTCATATAAACTAGAACATTCCCTCGTTAAGTCCTGAAAACCACTTTGAATATTTTGCACAGCTTGCAGCACAGCGACAAACGTACCTGCTGCTAATTTCTTTTGAAAGATAAGAAAGACAATAAAAAGACCGCAGCACACATAGGCAAATGTCATAAGCAATCCGCCCGCCATCTCCCAGCGAACCTGCCGTTTTAGTAATTTATATTTTTCATCTGCACTTTTTACATAATGACCTTTCCATTTTTGAAGAAGATAATGTCCTATTCCATATAAACGGATTTCCTTCAATGAATCTCGCTGTACAACAAGGTCGGACACATACATTTCTCTTCGATCGTTAGCAGTTAACATGCGGTTTAATTGATACCGCGCGCCTCCAAAGAAGAGCTCAATCCACAAGACAGGCAGGGTAAATAAGATCAGAATGACCGCCAAACCCCAATGGATACCGATCATATAAATGAGAAGTGATACAACAGTAATCAATGCGCTCATGATTGTAAAAATACTTCTAACCATACTCAGAACATGCTGATGACTGTTCATCACACGTTGACTTTCATTATAAAAAGACGGATGTTCAAATGTAATATATGGCAGCCTGATTGCCTTTTGAAGCAATTCACCCTTCAAATGCAAACCAATCAAATTTGTCGCTTTTTGCTGACTAAGTTGAAGAATGAATTGAAGCCCATATCCTAAAACCACAATGACCATTTGCAACCCAAATAACCTTAAGACCTTTTGAATGTCTCCTGAAGAAGTCATGAATAAAATAATTTCATTAATCAATGTTTGAATAATCCAGACACTAGCCAAAGGCATAAAACCAACGATCACTTGGATCAATAGAGTTAACAGCAGATATGATCGACTTCTTTTCCAAGTATAGGAGATTGCATATAAACAATGGTTCACTGTACTCATCAAACGCTCCACCTTACACCATTTAGTATAATTGACATATTTTTGATATTTATATTATGATAGCTCTGCGTAACTTCATTCTGAGAGGACGATAACGATGAATTCAATCTTACTTTTACAGCTCACTCTTATTCTTTGCAGTCTTTTATTGACGATCGGAATCATCATCTATTTAAAACACCAGATGGAATTAATCATCTTACCGATCCAGCATGTCGGACAAAAACTTGTTCATCCGCTAATTGAAAAACCATCACCTATTCAAATGAATGATTTGCTGCAAACCAATCACAAGCAACAGCTGCTTATATTCACTGACACAGCATGTCCGCACTGCATCCCATCACTGGAACAATTCCTAGAAACGAAAAGGCAGCGTCAATTAGACATTTCTTTTAGTATTTTGCTAAAGAATGGGCAAGAAGAGGATCAAGAATTATATCGTGATAACCAAACCAACATGCAAATTATCTCAGTGGACGAACAAATGATAGGCGCCTTTCATATTGAAGAGTTTCCATATTACATCTTGGTAGAAGAAGATGAAACAATCTCATATGCAGCCCCTTTTCCGGATGGTCTTTATTCAAGGATTTCTGCAAAATAAACATAAATGAGGCATGTGAAGACAACAAACACACGCCTCGTTTTTTTATTGGTGTGGATCTGCCTGAACATCCTGATCCTTTTCCCTTGCTGCGATTTCACTCGCTCCACTTGAAGCTGTCGCTTGTTCCTCAGCTTGTTCAAACTCACTGCGAGCCTCATTTGAAATGTCTACTTGGTCACCATGCTGATTCACAGTAACAGACGAAGAAGACGATTCTTTTTGAACCTCTTTCTCTAGTTCCTTTAATTTAGACACATGAAGCTCTAAATCTTTTCCTTGCTGAACTAGAGTCAGTTGTTGAAATAATGCCTTTCTCTCTTCTGGAGAATGGTCGCCTTGAACAATTTTCGCAGCTTGGTTTAAAAAAGAATTTGATGTTTGACCCGCTTGACGACTGTTTGACGTCTGCACAGCATTTGTTAAAAATGAAATTGAAGATATGCTCATGCGTTCACATCCTATTAAATAAAATCCTTGAATTTAGCAGCCACATCTAACGCGTTCTTGGCTAGTACATATCTCACCTGTATCACGATCCACGTAGTAACGGAAAGTTCCAACACCTTGAAGGAAACAAGTTGGCGCTGATTTACATGAAGTGACTAATTTTTGTAAAATACATCTTGAAGCTGCAGGTTGAACATTGGTCATTTTGTTTAAGAAACGATCTAACATATGAATTCCACCTTCCAATTTTTATGGTAATACAACACAATAATAACCAATTAAAAGACAACTAACAACATATTTTGATAAATTTACTAATTATTTTTAACTACTAATCTTATTTATGACATAAACTGTCGTTAAAATTTATAGTAAATGTTACTTTTTTCTTATTTGAAGATAATTTATTTATCCATAAATAGTAAAGTGAAGATAGAAATATTTTTTAATTGCTCTACATTCACTCTTCCTAAAGTACTACTTGCTCAAGTATGATAAAGAGTGAATACATAAAGGAGTGAACACCATTGCAACAAACTGAGAAAATCATTCAATCTCTTCATTCGATCACAAAGTGGGGAAAAGTTGGTAGTATATTTCTCTATATTTCAGGCGGCCTAGCTATTCTTATTGGTTTTTGGCTTGTTCTTCCTGCTGCCCTTGGCGTCTTCCTCATTATGATGGGAATCCATGTACAAAAATCTGTAAACGCAGCTGAACAATTAATTCAAGCTCCTGATACTTCTTATGAAGAGTTATTAGAACAATATGCTAAGATGATGAAAATGCAGACGCTATTTGCCATATCAAGTATTGTCACAGTCATTCTCTCATTCATCGCCATTATCTTGATGCTGATATTAGGTGGCCTAGCCTTTCTTCAAGAAATTCCTAGTGACGTCCAGCAATACGAAGGTGAATACGAACAAGAGCTTGGTGACTTTTATTAATGGAGAGGGGTATCAATGAACATTCGATACCCCTTTTGTTTGATCATTTGGCATTATTCATCCTACTAAGCTTGACATTCCGCCTTGATCATTTTAAAATACAAATCGTAATCATTACGAATTAAAGGAGGATCCTATTACTGATGCGCGTAAAAATTACCTTAGCCTGTACTGAAACGGGTGACAGAAACTATATCACAACAAAGAATAAAAGAACGAACCCGGACCGACTGGAGTTAAAAAAATATTCTCCTCGGCTAAAGAAATATACCCTTCATAGAGAAACAAAATGAATTTTTTAGGCATTAAATCGTAATCATTACTTTTTAAGTGAGGCGGAAATCAAAATGAGTATTGTCAAAAGGACAGAAAGAAATGAATAAGCGAATACCTGTTACAGTATTAAGCGGTTTTTTAGGAGCAGGAAAAACAACAATATTAAATCATGTCCTACAAAATCGTAAAGGGTTAAAAGTAGCTGTGATTGTCAATGACATGAGCGAAATTAATATTGATGCAGAACTAGTCAAACAAGGCGGTGAGCTCTCTCGATCAGATGAGAAGCTAGTTGAATTGTCTAATGGTTGTATTTGCTGCACATTGAGAGAAGATTTGTTAATCGAAGTAGAACGCCTGTGTAAGACTGGTCATATCGATTATATTGTCATTGAGTCAACAGGTATTAGTGAACCAATTCCAGTCGCGCAAACTTTCTCTTATATTGATGAAGAAATGGGAATAGATTTGACACGCTTTTGCCGGTTAGACACGATGGTCACTGTTGTAGATGCGAATCGTTTCTGGACCGACTTCCAGTCAGGAGAAAGTTTATTAGACCGTAAACAAGCCGTTTCCGATGATGACGAACGAGAAATTTCCGATTTACTTATTGATCAAATTGAATTTTGTGACGTGCTGATTATAAATAAATGTGATCTAGTATCAAACTCAGAATTAGATCGACTTGAGCGCGTGCTGACCACACTTCAACCAGAAGCATCTATCATCAGAACCTCAAAAGGTAAAGTACAGCCAAGTGACATTTTGAATACTGGTTTATTTGACTTTGAAAAATCCAGTGCTTCTGCTGGCTGGATCAAAGAAATCAACGCCGGGCATTCTCAGCATACGCCGGAAACAGAAGAATACCAAATCTCATCCTTTGTTTATGAAAGAAGACTCCCCTTCCATACTGGCAGGTTAAATAATTGGTTAGATCAGATGCCAGAGCAAATAGTTCGCGCTAAAGGATTTACATGGCTTGCCACACATCATGATTTAACCATTTTAATTTCACAGGCCGGAAAATCTGTTGCGATTGAACCAATTGCATACTGGATTGCTGCCTTGCCTGAGCAAGATAAGGCACGGATATTAAAGCAAGAACCAGAGCTTCTTGAAGAGTGGGACGCAGAATTTGGTGATCGGCATACAAAACTTGTGTTTATCGGCGTAGATTTGCCTAAAGCAGATATCATTCGCACACTAGATCAATGCTTACTCACACCTGAAGAATTTGATCAAGATTGGACTACATTTGAAGACCCCTTTCAATGGAAAATCCAACATTAAAAAAGGAGGGTTTTAAGTGGCAAAGAAATCTAAGATTGCTAAAGAAAAAAAGCGGCAGCAGCTTGTATTGAAATATGCAGAATTAAGAAAAGAGTTAAAAGAAAAAGGTGACTATGAAGCTTTACGGAAATTACCTAGAGACTCTTCCCCTACCCGTTTAAAAAACCGCTGTGAATTAACCGGCCGCCCTAGAGGTTACTTACGAAAATTTAAAATGTCTAGAATTGCTTTTCGTGAGCTTGCCTATAAGGGCCACATCCCAGGAGTAAAAAAATCGAGCTGGTAAAGATTGAGTTGATCTTATCACAGCTCTCATAAAAGTAAAGTAGCAAAAAATGTTTAAAATTCTATTTTCCAGGCATTTCTAAACCTTTTTGAGCTACAAAATAACATTTTAAAAACCAGCAGAGTTTCTGCTGGTTTTTTATAATGACTGGATTCATAAGATGAATAGACCTATTTCAAAAAAAGATTGTCAACAATGATTATGACTTTTTCTCTTCTTTTCAAAAATACATGATCATGATACTTTGTTGTCACTACCCACCGATGTATGACATTTCAACTTTTTTCTGATCTTTCTTCTGTTCTCTCTCGGCTGAATATTGATCATGTCTATTCGACCATAGTTCCTTCAATATATTCTTTATATCTTCATTATCTTTAGCCGAGCGAATCACCCGTTTCAGATCAAAACCCGACGATGCAAAAAGACATGTAAACAATTCACCGCGAGCAGAAAGCCTCGCTCTGTTACATGTTCCACAAAAAGCATCTGAAACAGAAGAAATAATGCCTATCTCTCCTGAACCATCTTTATAAAAGAATCGGTTGGCTACTTCACCTGGATATTGAGGAGGTTCTGGTTTGATAGGAAATGTTGAATCAATTAGACCAATGATCTCTTTCTTTGTCATGACATGCTCTAGATTCCATTTGTTCGTATTTCCAACATCCATAAACTCGATAAATCTGAGAACATGTCCTTCTTTTTTAAAGTAAGCTGCCATTGGTAAAACATCCTGATCATTCACACCTTTTTGAACAACCATATTGATCTTAATAGCAAGTCCAGCTTTTTTTGCAGCCTCAATCCCATCAAACACTTTTTGGATAGAAATATTCCTTCCGTTCATTTGCATAAAACGGTCAGGATTTAATGAATCCAAACTAATGGTGACTCTCTGAAGACCTGCTTTCTTTAACTTATCAGCATATAAAGGTAAAAGCGTTCCATTGGTTGTCATAGCAATGTCTTCGATTCCTGGAATTTTTGAGAGCTTTTCTATTAAGATAGGCAAATCTTTTCGCATTAAAGGTTCACCACCCGTGATGCGTATTTTCACCACACCTAAGTCCTTTGCAAAAAGGGTAGCAAGCTGTTCAATTTCTTCGAAACTAAGCAGTTCTTCTTTATTCAAAAAAGGATAATCTGGTCCAAAAATTTCAGCAGGCATACAGTACGTACATCTAAAGTTACAGCGATCTGTTACTGATATTCTTAAATCGCGCAATGGTCGATGTCTCTTATCCAATATACTGTCCATACTTTGCCTCCTATTCTGTAATACGCTGATGGTGAGTGTAGATATTAAAAGATTTTCCTCTGACGAATCCAACTGTCGTGATATTTAATTCTTCTGCCATATTAAGCGCCAGCTCAGTAGGTGCTGATTTTGAGATGACGATCGACACTCCTAGTTTTGCTGCCTTCAATAAAACTTCTGACGATATCCGGCCGCTAAACACAAGGATTTTATCTCTAAGTGGAATTCGATGAAGTAAACAGTATCCATAGATTTTATCTAAAGCATTATGTCTTCCTATATCAGTTCTAGTGATGAATAGCTTCTCTGTGTCACACAGTCCAGCATTATGCACACCACCAGTATGTTGAAATAATTGGCTTTCTTCTTGTAAACACTTCATTAGATGCATACAGGTTTCAGCAGAAATGTTGATTCGATCAATGGCTGTTTTTGCCGTTTTCACATCTTGGAGAAAATAAAAGTGTCTCCCTTTCCCACAACAAGAACCAATCACTCGCTTTGTAAAATCTGATGACTGAAATCCGCTTGGGTGAACTAAATCAACATATGCAAAGCCCATACTTTCATCTATTGTAAACCTTTTAATCTCATTTTCAAATCGAATGACTCCTTCTGAAGCTAAAAAACCGATAACCAATTCTTTCAAATGATCTGGTGAACAAACAAGTGTCACAAATTCCTCTCCATTCACGATCACAGTTAAAGGGAATTCTTCTACAACTTCATCTGTTTTGCAAGTAAATTGGCCTTCACTGTATTGGTGTATGACTCGTTTCTTTTTAACAGAAGGATTCATTGTATGATCTTCCTTTCAGCACAAATTTAGTTATATGATCCAATCAAATTATGATATTATTTTAAAAAGTCATAAAATTGTAACATATTCCTATCTTATCAAACTTTTTGATTGCTTTATATGGGGGGAACAAAATGAACAAATCGAAAAATCGCTGGCTCATTGCAACAAGTGCTGTAGGAATTCATTTATCTATTGGGTCTGTTTATGCTTGGAGTGTTTTTACGAATCCTTTACATCAAGCTTTTCAGTGGTCATTGACAGAAATAAGCTTGACCTTCAGTATTGCTATTTTATTTTTAGGATTATCTGCTGCTTTCATGGGGCATTTCGTTGAAAGGTATGGTCCAAGAGCATCGGGGCTTTTCTCAGCCATTTTCTTCGGTATCGGAATGACAGGATCAGGGTTCGCTGTCCACATGTCCTCACTCCCTCTCCTCTATTTATTTTATGGTGTACTCGCTGGGATAGGATTAGGAGTAGGTTACATTGCACCTGTATCAACTTTAGTGAAATGGTTTCCGGACCGAAGAGGACTTGCAACCGGCTTAGCTATTATGGGTTTTGGATTTGCTTCTCTTATTTGCAGCCCAATTATCCAATATCTCATTGAAAAAGTGAACATCGCAAATACCTTTTACATTCTTGGAATTTCCTATTTTATGATCATGGTGATCTCATCTCTTTATTTATCACCACCAACATCTGAAGACGTCAAACAGTTTGACGTGTTAAAAACAAATCAAAGAAAAATCCCTCAGGATTTATCACAGCTTACAGCAAATGAAGCGATCAAAACACGACGTTTTTATTATTTGTGGCTCATGCTCTTTATTAATATCACATGCGGAATTGCCATTATTTCAGTTGCATCGCCTCTTGCACAAGAAAGTGTTGGATTCACTGCAGGTGCTGCAGCTGCCCTTGTTGGTATTTTAGGTGCT
The DNA here is from genome assembly GCF_002998605.1 of Bacillus sp. MZGC1. NCBI lineage: Bacteria > Bacillati > Bacillota > Bacilli > Caryophanales > Bacillaceae > Bacillus > Bacillus sp. MZGC1. The sequence goes on along the minus strand of NZ_PVRE01000001.1, from coordinate 393,536 downwards.
TTTAATGGTTTAGGGCGGATTGGCTGGGCATCCTTCTCAGATTATATCGGAAGGCCGAATACGTATACAATCTTCTTTAGTATCCAGCTCATTGCCTTTCCTTTACTCCCTTATTTAAAAGAACCGCTCGTCTTTTCAATCGTGATGGCGATCATTTATACGTGCTATGGAGGAGGGTTTGCTTCAATTCCAGCCTATATTGGGGATTTATTTGGCACGAAACAACTTGGTGCCATACACGGTTATATTCTGACTGCCTGGGCCGCTGCTGGTTTAGCTGGACCTTTATTTTCATCCTTTATTCGAGATATAACAGGTAACTACACGCAAAGTCTGATGGTGTTCTCTGGCTTATTTTTCATCGCTTTTATCATATCTCTTCTCATACGGAAAGATATTCAACAGCTTAGAGAAACAAACCTTACTGCTACTTCTTCTGTCTCAGCCCGACCTTAATTTGAATTTGACAGAATCACAATCTAAAGGTAATTTTTAGATATGAAAACGCTTCATAAAGTAATAGGAGGGTGATGATATCATGGGGAAAACAAAACATAAGGGGCCTATTAAGCTTAATAAAAAACCCTCACCAAAGCTATGGGCCTCTTTTGCGCCTATGGGGCTTGGAAAAGTAAAACCGAAACACATTCGAGATACGATGAAAGTGGCATGGGAAAACAAGGATAATCTCCCCTATGCATATCGTATTTTAACGCAGGGCGTGTGTGATGGCTGTGCCCTGGGTGTTTCAGGGTTATATGACCAAACGCTCGCAGGACCTCATATATGCACCACAAGACTAAATGTACTTCGTCTTAATACAATGCCAGCTATTGATCCAAAATGGTTCGAAGATATTCAACAGCTCAAACAAATGGACAGCACCTCTCTTCGCAAACTTGGCCGTATTCCTTATCCACTGATTCGAAAAAAAGGTGACAATGCTTTTACGCGTATTTCCTGGGATGATGCATTAGATCAAATCGCAGCTAAAATCAAATCAATTGATAAACGGCAGCTCGCTTTCTATTTAACGGCTAGAGGAATTACAAATGAAGTCTATTATACCGCTGCGAAGGCAGCTCGCTTTATCGGGACAAATCATATTGATAATGCGTCTCGCATTTGTCATTCACCGAGCAAAACCGCTCTTAAACGATCCCTTGGTATAGGAGCCTCCAGCTGTAATTACAACGATTGGATCGGAACGGATGTCTTAATTTTTTGGGGATCTGTCGCAGCAAACAATCAGCCCGTTTCCACTAAATATATGTATGCGGCGAAAAAGAAAGGAACCAAAATTATTGTCATCAATCCGTACAAAGAGCCTGCCATGGAAAAGTACTGGGTTCCCTCTATTCCAGAAAGTGCTCTATTCGGCACAAAAATCGCGGATGATTTCTATCAAGTCAATATAGGCGGCGATATTGCGTTTATGAACGGCGTCATCAAACATTGGTTTGACATGGAGCAGCATGCTCCCCATTCCGCTCTTGATCATGAATTTATTCAAGCCCATACTACCGGCATACAGGATTTAAAGCAGCATGCCGCACAGTTGAAGTGGGAGGACCTAGAAGCATCATCAGGCTTATCAAAAGAAAGAATGAAGGAATTTGCGATCCTCCTTGCCAATGCCAATTCAGGCGTTTTTATTTGGAGTATGGGTCTTACCCAGCACCGCTTTGCAACTGATAATATATCACAGGTCGCCAACCTTGCTATGTTACGTGGATTTATTGGCAGGAAACATTGTGGTGTCATGCCAATTCGAGGGCATAGCGGCGTTCAAGGTTCTGGTGAAATGGGTGCTGATCCATTCGTTTTGCCGGGCAGTGATTTTGATGAAGAGAATATTGAAAGAATCGAAAAAATTTGGGGGTTTGACATTCCGAAATGGCATGGTGACACCATTGGGCAATCCTTTGAGAAAATGGCTCTCCCAAAAGAACATCCGCAAAAACTCAAAATGCTATTTACGAGCGGCGGAAACTTTTTAGAAACGATGCCAAATCCAGATGCGATCGAAAAAGCTTTATCTGAGCTTGAACTCCGTGTCCATCAAGATATCATTTTGAATACCTCTACACTTGTAGAGGCAGAAGAGACGGTAATTGTTCTGCCTGCTATGACAAGATATGAACAGCCAGGCGGCGGTACATCAACTAGTACGGAACGCATGGTATATTTCAGTCCAGAAATTGAAGGACCTCGTATTGAGGAAGCCAGAGCAGAATGGGACATTTATATTGATCTTGCAAAAAGAGTCCGGCCAGAAGATGCTGAGCTGATTCATTTCGAAACGGCTGAAGACATTCGCCGTGAGATTGCGGTCGCAAATCGAAACTATGACGGCATCCAGCATTTGCGTCATAAAGGAGACGTTTTTCAATGGGGTGGCGCATGGCTATGTGAAGACGGGGAGTGTCCAACACCGGACGGCAAAGGACATCTTCTTCCTGCCCAGCTGCCTCAATACCGAAAAACGGAAGGACATTTTAATATCACGACAAGAAGAGGAAAGCAATTCAACTCCATGATCTATAGTGAAAAGGATGCCTTTAATGGTGGGAAGCGTCATTCTATCTTGATGAATAACGAAGATGCAAAAGAACTTTATGTCCAAGAAGGTGATCCAGTTGTCTTGTTTAATCAATATGGGTCCTATCAAGGAGTGGCTCAATTCGGGGATTTGAAACGTGGCAATATCGCTGTTTATTGGCCTGAAGGGAACGTTTTAATTCCAAAGGGTGTGTATGAGAGCTACTCACAGATTCCCGAGTATAATACGGCGGCAATATTAGAAAAAGCCGAAACTTTTCATGCAAGAAAAGATCAGCACTACGTGGAGAAACGAATTGATGAATTAGAAACTACTTTGAATTGATCTTCAACTAAAAAACAGCTGGGGAAAACAATCCCCAGCTCCCATTCATATCCTACTGACCAAAAGCGCTCGCTTCATTTTGTAGAATGTGATTCAATTCTTCGGCATTCGCAGCCGGTTGATATTGTCCACCACCCGCTTTTGCAACAGACTTTAGACTTTTTGCTTCTTTTTCATTCACGTCAAAGCCGATGATATTGACAATGGTGTCAATTCCGTCTTCATGTAATTCCTTTGCTGCTTGTGAAGGGCTTCCTCCACAAGTTTCTTTACCATCACTGACGACATAGACAATATTTTTTCCTTCAGCCTGGTGATCTTCAAAATCTTGTTTCGTATCTGTTAATGCTTTTGCAAGTGGTGTCCAGCCGGTCGGCTTATACACATTCAGTGCTTGCTGAAATGTTGATGGCTCATATGATCCAAATCCGTAAACGGCTTCAGAGCTTCCACAAGAAACTGCTTTTCCTGCATTTTTATTGGTTCCTTCATGACCAAACACACGTAGCAGGACTTGTGTATCTTCTGATAAAATACTTGCGAAGCTTTGAATAGAACGTTTGGCGATATCGATTTTCTTTTCGCCTTCAACTGATTGTGCCATGCTGCCGCTTAAATCAAGTAATATCACCACATGAGCAGGCTCCTGTTTTGTCACAGCATGAGCTGGTGAAGAAAGAAGCAGGACAAGACTAGCCAAAATGGTTAATACAATATTTCGTTTCATTCATAAAAACCTCCCTTTTTACATTTGTACAGAAAAAGAGAAACGATAGCATACATCAATCGTTTCCCTTTTGTTCAGCAAGTTATTCGTGTAGTTTTAATGATTCTGCCGACAAGATAGAACCCATTTCTTTACCAGTGCTTGCTTGGTAGTATTGGCCTTTACCCGCTTTGGCTACTTGCTTCAATTGACCTTCATAGCCATCGTTAAAGTCTAATCCGATCACATTAACAACAGTCGATCCTTTTGAGTTATGCAATTCTTTTGCTACTTTTACTGGATCTCCGCCACAAGTTTCTTCACCATCAGTGATTAGGTACACAATATGTTTTGTTCCACCATTAAGCTGTTCATCCGTTTGCTTTGCATTTTCAAGAGCACGAGCAATCGGTGTCCAGCCATTTGGTCCAAGTCCGTTTAAAGAGTTTTCAAAGCTTTCTTTTTCGTAAGGCTGTACGCCATAAACGCCTCTAATGACTTCACATGATTGAGCTTTACCTGAATTTTTGTTGTTACCTTCAGAGCCAAACAAGCTCATACGAATTTTAGCGTCTTTTGGAAGTGACTGAGCAAATTTAAATACCTCTTGTTTTGCGAGGTCAAATTTGCGTTCTCCCTCTACTTTTCTTGCCATGCTTCCACTTGCATCAAGTAAGATAGTAACTCTTACATCTTTGTTATGTTTTTTGACTGTAGATGCTTTTGCAAATACTGGTGAAGAGATTGACATAGATAATGTCAATACAGCTAAGGTTACGAGTGTAAATACTTTTTTCAACATCATTTTTCCTTCCTCCTTATGTATTTAATTGAAACATCTTAATCGTAAAATATTCTGTCTTAGAATGGTATAGGACTCGGTCCCTTTTTCTCTTTCATCAAAATCACTAAAAATCTGTCAGTTGTCTAGATATATTCACCTAACACATCATTTTTTCTTTTGTTTTCTCCTTCTTTCGAGGGGCTTTGTATCGGCCATCGGTTCTTGTCGGGACGTAAATGTTTAAGATTTCCTGAGGTGCGTCTTAAGTCGCAAATTGACACATTCTGTTCAAACCTCTTGGAACACAAAAAAAGATGCCCCATTTCTGAGGCAACTTTGCTTTATTTTTTAGCCATATACGTGTTGAGAAAACGTTCAGCTGATTCAATTTGAATCCCTTTATAATAATGTTTCACGATAGCCTCTACTTTTTTGCCTGACTGTGCCATATAGTGCGCACCATACTGACTCATTCCAACCCCATGGCCATACCCTTTTGTCGTAATGATAATTTGCTGGCCCTGTCGTTCCCATGTAAAGTCCGCTGAATGAAGTCCTAGTGACTCTCGAATGTCTCTGCCTGTCAGTGTTTTACCGTTTATTACGGCTTTCGCTACTTGATTTCCTGGCGTCCGTTCTACTATCTGTCCTACCTGAGCCTGCTGAGTGAGCGTCACACCTAATTTTTGCTGAAATTCACTAACTGTGATGGTTTTCTTATTTTGAAATTTTGGCGATTTTTCGTCCCATTTACTTGAGACACTTTTCAAATATGGGATTTCGTTTTTCCAATAAGCTTCGGCATTTTCCGTTTTTCCGTTACTTGTTGAAAAGAATGAGGCATCAATTGGCTTCTCATCATAAGTCAGCACTTTTCCTTGTGTGCTGGCGACAGCTTCTGTGACTTTTTTTAACTTCCAATTGTACGCTTTCCCCCAAATTTTCTTGAGTTCCTGCTTGTTTTTATAAACTTGGAACATTTGGGTGTCATCTACAAGAGAGCCCTTTGGTGATTTGACGGTCTTATCGATGATCATTTGTCTGACGATATACGTTCTTGCAGCGAGTGCCTGTGCCTTGAGTGCTTCCATTTCAAAATCAGCTGGCATTTCAGACGCTACGACACCGATCACATACTCTTCTAAGGGGATGTTTTCTACCTGCTGATGAGCTGAACGATAGACGGGGATAGCGACGGGTGATTGCTTCAATTTGACTGTACCCTTCACTTCTTTTTTAACTGATGGCTCCGCTGATACATGCTGGCTTACCTCCGGTTTCCCTTGAAACGTCGGCAACACAAGTAAAGTTGGAATCATTAAAATAATGATGCATATTCCTGCGATTGTCCATATCATTGGTTTCATATTTGGCTGCCCCCATTTGTCATTGAATCTCTTTTATCCTATGGGCGGGGACAAGCTAATATGACAGCTTCTTTCATTCAGTGGACAAGTCTTTTGATGAAGATATGAGGCTGTTTATCAACTGATTTTACTGTTCGTCTTTATGAATAAAATTTAAGATGGTTGGATACACTAATGATAAGCTTTAAAAATAAAGCATTCTATGATTCTAAAAAAAATCAGCATGCCCCATGGACACACTGATTTCTTTATAATTACGCGTTCAGATCTGATACAACTTGTTCTTGTGTCACATCTGCTGTTTCATCGTTTACTCTTTCAATATCTGCACCGATTGCTGCAAGCTTCTGGTGGAAGTTCACATAACCACGATCGATATGCTTCAACTCCGTGACACGTGTATGACCTTCTGCTACTAATCCAGCAAGTACAAGTGCTGCTCCTGCTCTTAAATCAGTCGCTGATACTTCAGCACCTTGAAGTTGAACCGGCCCGTTGATAATCACAGAGCGACCCTCAATTTTAATATCGCCATTCATGCGGCGGAATTCTTCAGCATGCATAAAGCGGTTTTCAAACACCGTTTCTGTAATCATGCTTGTTCCGTTCGCACGAAGCAATAGCGCCATCATCTGAGATTGCATATCCGTTGGGAAACCAGGATGTGGCATTGTTTTTAGATCGATTGGCTTGAGCTCAGATGGTCCAATGACTCTTAAACCTTCTTCTTCTTCAATGATCTGAATACCCATTTCTTCCATTTTTGCTACAAGTGATGTCATGTGCTCTGGCACTGCGCCCTTTACAAGAACATTTCCTTCTGTAATAGCTGCTGCCACCATGAAAGTACCTGCTTCAATTCTGTCAGGGATGATGTTGTGTTTTGCACCGTGAAGTGTTTCCACACCTTCGATTTTGATTGTACCAGTACCAGCTCCGCGAACCTTACCGCCCATGGCATTGATGTAGTTTGCCAAATCAACAATTTCAGGTTCTTTTGCTACGTTTTCTAAAATCGTTGTTCCTTCAGCTAATGCTGCTGCCATGATGATGTTTTCAGTTGCACCGACACTTGGGAAATCCAAATAGATTTTCGCACCTTTTAAACGGCCTTTTACTTCAGCCTCGATGAAACCATTTCCTACTTGAATTTTAGCTCCCATTGCTTCAAAGCCTTTTAAATGCTGGTCAATTGGTCTTGAACCAATCGCACAGCCTCCAGGTAATGCAACTCTTGCATGACCTGTTCTTGCTAAAAGTGGTCCCATGACGAGCACAGACGCTCGCATTTTACGGACATACTCAAACGGAGCCTCAGTTTCTAGTGCATGAGATGCATCCACTGATACTTCGTTATTTTCAAAATGTACTTCTGCTCCTAAATGACGTAACACTTCATTGATTGTATATACATCGGAGAGCGTAGGTACATCACAAATTACGCTTTTTTCTGTACTTGCTAACAAAGATGCAGCGATAACTGGTAAAACGGCATTTTTTGCGCCTTCTACTTTAACTGTGCCGTTTAACTTTTGACCGCCGCGGACGATGATTTTTTCCAAGGTCTTCCCCTCCGCGTCCCAAATTCTCTATATTAATATTCAGTCGTTACGATTGGTGTGCCAACCGTAATCGTATGATTTTCGTTCATTTCCGAACTTCTGATGGCAATTTGAACATTCATTTTATCATTTGAAGTCATAATGAACTGTTCCCACTTATCTGTGTAAGCGGAAAGCGACACAAAATTAGACTCAACGAGATACTCAACTGGTTTTGCTTGAAATTCATTTGCTAACGTTTCAGCTTTTTTTTGCAAAACAACATCCATCATACCATTTACATGACCATCGAGACAAGTAAAAATTACAAATTTCTCTTGTAATATGCTTTTTGCATGACGTACGAACTGATCATATGTATGCTCCCAGGTATTCAGTGGGCGAGCACCTTTTTGCTCATATAATAAATACGACTTTTGATTGGATTTTGTGTCGGTCTTCACGAGTAAAATTTTCGATAAAGTATCATTTTTTTCATCTTTGTAAATTCCTGTGACTTTGGTGACATGTTTCTCTTCTTTTTCGGTCCACTCATACTGTCGTAGTTCGTCTTTCAAACGTTGCACTTTTTTTGAAAATTGTTCGGATGAAATGTCTACATTTGTTTTGGCGTGAAGGGTCCATCCATCTACTTCAATTTGCTGGTTTTTCAGACCTTCTGCTATTTGGGCGAGCGGAGAAGATTCTTCCGCACGAACACCTTGAATCATCAGAACAAAAAAAAGAATAAACGCAAATAATGGCCAACCTTTTACATACTTTCTCACTTGTCATTCCCCCTTGCTACAAGTGTTGCCGCAAGGAGGTCTATGCATACGTGGAAAAGTCATCAAAGGCCGTACTTTTGACGCTTCTTTTTACGTTCCCGCATAAGGTAGTGACCAAACCTTTTATGTTAGAACATATAAGGAATTTGTCTAGAGAAATTTAAGTAATCAAGGAAGAAATTGCTGACTGCAGATGCGATGGCAATGGTAATGAGCATCATCAGCAATCTTGCCTGAACGATTTTCCCTTTTTTAATCAGTGGATCAATATTTACGGCAAGCAATGCCCACCATGTTACCGCAATAAAAAACAGGTGGATCACAATACTCACGATGGCTTGTTGTCCTACGTCTTCCATACAGTTGAATCCTCCTTTTATTTATTTCTGTAAAGGAAAACTCCCTTTCATTATATCCTCGAAAATCGGAAAGATGAATCATTTGGAAAAAAGAGCTATATTTAGAGTAAATCCCCTCTTATCCTGGTGCCAGGGAGATGATATACTGCGTGTGGAAGGAGCTGAACACATTGAAAGATTCTTTTCCTGACTTTGTTGATTTGTACGGAGAACTGGTTCCCTCATTTGATCATGAATGGGAGGCCATTGCTTTCTACTTTGATTATAGACAGACACAGCTAGAAGAATTAGCGCAATTGTGTCATTTTCATAACATTTCTTTGGATTATTCTGAGGAAAGCCTGTATCAGTTAGAATCACTATACTTTGATGCATTTACCAAGCAGCTGTTTGCTGAGTGGAAAATGCCAATAGATGCATTAGAAGCGATGATGAGTGTGTATATGGGAGAGGTTGTCCTCCGTCATCATTCAGATGCTGACTGGGTCGTGCGGCCTTATATGGACTCTCCGCATCAATATACGCTTGGTTTGCGCCGGCACAATAAAACGTGGCATAGTACGCAGTTTTGCGAGCACTTATATCTTGAAAAACAGGATTCTCACCCGTATGTGTCGATGTACCAATCTCTCATGTCATTCTAAAAAATCCTTCTTATCATTGTGATAAGAAGGATTTTCTGTTTTATTTCCCTGCTACATTTAAACGGTTTAACGCCCGTTTTAATGCGAGTTCCGCCCGGCGTACATCACTTTCATTCGGGTGGTTCAAATGCTCTTCAGCACGCTGTTTCGCTGATTTAGCACGATCGACATCAACTTTATCTGATGTTTCAGCGGCCTGAGCAAGAATGGTTACTTGTTCAGGGCGAACTTCAACAAATCCGCCACTTACTGCAACCAATTCAGTTGATCCACTATGTTTTAAGCGAACTGCACCGATTTTTAGCGGAGCAACCATTGGAACGTGGCCAGCTAAAATACCAAGCTCACCGCTTTCTGCTCTGACACTGACCATTTCCACATCCGCTTCATACACTGGGCCGTCGGGAGTAACGATATTGACTTGAACGGTCTTCATGCTTTTACCCTCCTAAGGACCAGATTAGGCCTCTACACCCATCTCTTTGGCTTTTTCAACCACTTCTTCAATGCGTCCAACTAAGCGGAATGCATCTTCTGGAAGGTGATCGTATTTACCAGATAAGATTTCCTTGAAGCCTTTAACAGTTTCTTTCAATGGCACGTAAGAACCTTTTTGGCCAGTGAACTGCTCTGCTACGTGGAAGTTTTGAGATAGGAAGAATTGAACACGACGCGCTCTGTGTACCACAAGCTTATCGTCCTCAGATAATTCATCCATACCTAAAATGGCAATGATATCTTGTAGTTCTTTATAACGCTGCAATGTTTGCTGCACTTCACGCGCAATGGCATAATGCTCTTCGCCAACGATCTCAGGTGCAAGTGCACGAGATGTTGAAGCAAGAGGATCAACCGCTGGGTAAATACCCATTTCAGTCAGCTTACGCTCAAGGTTTGTCGTTGCATCAAGGTGAGCGAACGTTGTTGCTGGAGCTGGATCCGTATAGTCATCCGCAGGTACATAGATCGCTTGAATCGATGTAACCGATCCTACGTTTGTAGACGTGATACGCTCTTGCAGCTGACCCATTTCTGTTGCAAGTGTCGGCTGATAACCTACCGCTGAAGGCATACGTCCAAGAAGGGCTGATACTTCAGAACCTGCTTGGGTAAAACGATAGATGTTATCGATGAAGAACAATACGTCTTGACCTAGTTCATCACGGAAATGCTCTGCCATTGTCAAACCAGTTAGGGCAACACGCATACGTGCACCTGGCGGCTCGTTCATTTGGCCGAAGACCATGGCTGTTTTTTCGATAACGCCAGAATCTTTCATTTCGTAGTAAAGGTCGTTTCCTTCACGTGTACGCTCTCCAACACCAGCGAATACAGAAATACCGCCGTGTTCTTGTGCGATGTTGTTGATCAATTCTTGAATCAGAACGGTTTTACCTACACCGGCTCCACCGAATAGACCGATCTTTCCACCCTTGATGTAAGGAGCAAGAAGGTCAACAACTTTAATACCCGTTTCAAGAATTTCAACTTCTGTAGAAAGTTGATCAAAAGAAGGCGCTTGTCTGTGGATTGGATCTCTTTGGGCTTCCACACCAAGTGGCTCATCTAAGTCAATGTTATCTCCCAGTACGTTGAATACACGTCCAAGTGTTACGTTACCAACTGGTACTGAAATTGGTTTTCCAAGGTCTACAGCTTCCATACCGCGCTTCACACCGTCTGTTGATGCCATTGCGATGGTTCTGACTGTATTATCACCTAAATGTAGTGCTACTTCTAAAGTTAAGTCGATAGTAACTTCACTTTCGCTTTCCGCTTTATGCGAAACTCTGATCGCATTATAAATCTCAGGCAAGTGACCGTCTTCAAAATGAACGTCTACGACTGGTCCCATGATCTGACTGATGCGTCCTGTTTTCATTGCATTCCCTCCTGACAATTATTTCTATTCTAAGGCAGCTGCTCCGCCGACAATTTCTGTAATCTCTTGTGTAATCGCTGCTTGACGAGCACGGTTATAAGAGAGTGTCAGGTTGTCGATCAATTCTTTTGCGTTGTCTGTTGCACTCTTCATTGCTGTCATCCTTGCAGCATGTTCACTTGCTTTGCTGTCAAGAAGCGCACCGAAAATCAAACTCTCTGCATATTGAGGAAGGAGAACTTCAAGAATTTCTTCTTCAGAAGGCTCAAACTCATAAGATGCGGAACGTTTATTTGGTGTCGCTGCGGCCGAAAGGTCCGTTAGCGGCAATAATTTCTTCTCTGTTACTTCTTGTGAAATGGCACTGACAAAGTGGTTGTAGAACATGTAAAGTTCGTCAAACGCTTCATCAGAGAACATTTGAACTGTACTGCTTGCTAATTCTTTAATATCAGCAAACGCTACTTCGTCTCCAAGCCCTGTTACTTCAGAAATAACTGGAATACCGCGCTTTTTGAAGAAGTCGCGTCCGATTTTACCAATCACAATCACCGCATATTCATCAGCGGATTGATGACGAGATTGAATGGTTTGGTAAGCGGCACGCAAAATCGAGCTGTTAAAAGGTCCTGCAAGCCCCCGATCAGATGTAATGACGAGATACCCTGTTTTCTTGACAGGTCTTGAAAGAAGCATTGGGTGCTTAGCACTTGTTCCAGTTGCGATTGCAGCAACCACTTCCTGGATTTTCTCCATGTAAGGAACAAAAGACTTCGCATTGTTTTCAGCACGATTCAGTTTCGCAGCTGATACCATTTGCATCGCTTTTGTGATCTGACTCGATTTTTTCGTTGACGTGATCCTTGACTTTATATCGCGTAATGAGGCCAAAGATTTCACCACCTTTTTTCAGGAATCCGTGTTCATTTACGTGAAAAGAGAGAAAAAGAGAATCTTTTTCTCTCGGAAAGATTACTAATTAGTTGCTTGGTGCAAACGTACGTTTAAAGCCTTCGATTGCTGTATTCCACTCTTCATCAGCAGGCATGTTTCCTGTTTGAGAGATGGTGTCAAACAAGTCTTTATGGTTTTCTTCAATGTACATGAATAACTCAGCTTCAAAACGTTTGACATCAGCAATCGCGACATCGTCTAAGTATCCTCTTGTAAGTGCATAAAGAATCGCTACTTGTTTTTCAACTTTAAGCGGTTTGTTCAAGTCTTGTTTTAAGACTTCAACTGTTCTAGCACCACGGTTTAATTTTGCTTGAGTCGCTTGGTCTAGATCAGATCCAAACTGAGCGAATGCTTCAAGCTCACGATAAGAAGCAAGATCCAGACGAAGTGTACCTGCTACCTTTTTCATCGCTTTGATTTGTGCAGAACCACCTACACGAGATACAGACAATCCTGCGTTTACTGCTGGACGTACGCCTGAGAAGAAGAGATCAGATTGTAAGAAAATCTGTCCATCTGTGATTGAAATAACGTTTGTTGGGATATATGCAGAGATATCGCCAGCTTGCGTTTCTACGAAAGGCAATGCTGTGATAGAACCGCCACCCTTTTCGTCACTAAGCTTCGCTGCACGCTCTAATAAACGAGAGTGAAGATAGAAAACATCACCAGGGAATGCCTCACGACCTGGAGGACGACGAAGCAATAATGAAAGCTCACGGTAAGCTGCCGCTTGTTTAGAAAGGTCATCATATACAACAAGTACGTGCTTGCCGTTATACATGAATTCCTCACCCATCGTTACACCTGCATAAGGAGCAAGGTAAAGAAGCGGGGCTGGCTGTGATGCAGAAGCTGTGACTACGATTGTGTAATCAAGCGCACCATGCTTACGAAGTGTTTCAACAACACCACGAACCGTTGATTCCTTTTGTCCGATCGCTACATAAATACAGATCATGTCTTGATCTTTTTGGTTTAGGATCGTATCAATTGCAACAGATGTTTTACCTGTTTGACGGTCACCAATGATCAATTCACGCTGTCCGCGTCCGATTGGAATCAAGGCATCAATTGCTTTAATCCCTGTTTGAAGCGGCTCATGTACAGATTTACGGTCCATAACGCCTGGTGCTTCACTTTCGATTGGACGAGTTTTGCTCGTTAAGATTGGACCTAGTCCATCAACAGGCTGACCAAGTGGGTTCACAATACGTCCGATTAATTCTTCACCTACTGGAACCTCCATGATACGACCTGTACGTTTTACATCGTCACCTTCACGGATATCTTTGTAAGGTCCTAAAATCACGATACCTACGTTAGACTCCTCAAGGTTTTGAGCCATACCCATTACACCGTTAGAGAACTCAACCAGCTCTCCTGCCATAATGTTGTCAAGGCCATGTACACGCGCGATACCGTCCCCTACTTGAATGACTGTACCGACATCTTTTACTTCAATTTCAGATTGATAGTTTTGGATTTGCTGCTTTATCAGCGCGCTAATCTCTTCAGCTTTGATACTCACTAAGGTTTCACCCCTTCTAACGATTTTCGCCTGCAAGCTGACGTTCAATGCGGGAAAGCTTTCCGCTGACACTGCCGTCATAAATGCGGTTTCCGATACGGATTTTCACTCCGCCTATTAGATCCTTGTCAATCACATTTTCAACACGCAGTGATGTGACTCCGGCTTTTTTGGCAAATACTTCAGATAAAGATTGAATTTCAGCGCCGCTCAGCGGTTTCACTGAATACACGACCGCATCGTCTATTTGTTTCGTGCGGTTTGCAAGTTTCACAAACTCAGACGTCATTTCAGAGAAAATATTCGTGCGTCCGCGGTCAATCAATAAATACATGGTGTGCAATACATGTGTCGAAACACCTTTGAAAGCTTCTGCAATCAAATGTTTCTTTTTGTCTGCCGTAATCTTTGGATGAACAAGAAAGTCATTCAATTCTTGGTCAGCCTTTAGAACTTTTTTGATCTCATTCAGCTCTTTTTCAGTTTCGTCTACTGCCGAAGAAGCAAGAACGATGTCAAAAAGAGCAGAAGCGTAACGCTTAGAGACAATAGTCACGCTCATCGGCTTTCGCCTGCCTCTTTAAGATACTCTTGAATCAATTTCTCTTGTGCTTGCTCATCAAGTTCTCTTTCAATCACTTTAGATGCAATGAGTACAGATAGTGATGCAACCTGCTCACGCAGTGCAGCCACAGCTTGTTCTTTTTCTTTCACGATTTCAGTTCTAGCAGACTCTTTCAAGCGCTCTGACTCTTGACGTGCTGCTTGAATGATCTCTTCTTTTTGTTTCTCACCAATCTTTTTCGCATTTTCGATGAGTGTATGTGATTCTTCGCGTGCTTCTTTCAATAAGACACGTTGTTCTTCAAGAAGCTTTTCAGCTTGAACGTGCTTTTGTTCAGCACTTGAAATTTCATTTCCTATATAATCTTCACGCTGCTTCATAATACCTAATAAAGGTTTAAGCGCAAATTTCTTTAAAAGTGCAAGCAGGATGAGCATAGCGATAAGCTGGAATAACATATCCCCGGCGTTGAAACTTAAGCCACCTGCTCCTAAAACCACTGGTAACTGAGACATTTAGTACGGCAACTCCCTTCTTTAAATAATATGTTAAGAAACAAAACATAAAGGAATGGCGAAGTTTCGAACTAATCTGATCTTCGCCATTAAAATTCATATTAGAACGCTTCTCACATATTAACCAAAGAATGCCAAGAATGCGATAACGACAGCGATAATTGGAAGTGCCTCAACTAAAGCGACCCCGATGAACATAAGTGTTCTTAGTTCTCTACCAGCTTCTGGCTGACGAGCGATTCCTTCAACTGTTTTAGATACGATTAGACCGTTACCAATACCTGCTCCTAGTGCTCCCAAACCGATTGCAATTGCTGCTGCTATTAAATTCATTAAAAAGCTCCTCCTTTAAAATAACGTCCTTTTTGGACTCTCAATTTTTTAGTGTTCATCGCTGACTTTATGGGAAATGTACACCATTGTCAGCATGGTGAAGATAAATGCTTGGATTGTTCCGACAAACAAACTGAATGCCTGCCATACAATCATCGGCACGATGGCACCTAATGTACCAACGATACCAAGTGCAATGTTTTGCGTGTAGAAATTGGTCGCAAGTCCTGCAAGCAAACCAAGAAGAATCTCTCCAGCAAAAATGTTTCCATAAAGACGCAAACCAAGTGTTAGCGTGTTTGCAAATTCTTCAATAAGTTTCAATGGTACTAAAAGCGGAATTGGTCTGAAGTAGTCTTTCGTATATTCCTTGACTCCTTTTGCCTTGACACCGTAGTAATGTGTCAATCCCATGACCATAATCGCTAGTGTCATTGTGATTGCAGGGTCTGCTGTTGGTGATTTCCACCACAAGTTGTGATCGACCGTAATCGAGAATGGCAGTCCAAGCATGTTTGAAACAAATATGTACATGAGTAATGTAACGCCAAGCGCTAGAAATGGGGCTCCTGTTTTCATGTCCATCGAACTACCTATGATATTTCGAACAAAATCAACAATCCATTCCATGAAGTTCTGCGCCTTTGTCGGACGAATAGACAGAACACGAGTAGTCAGCACCGCTATGAGAAGAACGATGATACTAGCAATCGTAATCATGAGAACATTGGATAAGTTGAACGTTAACCCTAAAAATTCTGTCGTTTTTGAACTGTGACCCAAAGAGTATTCACCTCTCTTCCATAGTAGAACGTTTAAGTTGAATGAAGGAATCTATCATAATGACAGGATATATTGTCATTAATCCTATAACAACACCTGCCAGATGAACTTCATTAGGGTAACGCCAAGCAATCGCTACTGCGAGAATTGCGTTGGCCCACCTGGCTGTACTTCCCATTGAACGAATGGATTTTCCTTTTTTAACCGCTCGATCAAAAGCGTGCATTCTCCGTATAAGTAGGAATAAATTAAAGAAAGCAAAAATTGTGCCGATAATGAAACCAAGAAACAGTGGTTTAAAACCAGGCATGGCATAGCCAAACACAAAAATTGCCAATAGATAGAACATATATTTACTCTGTCTGCGGAAAATCGCGTTTGGATCGTTCATTCATCTGACTCCCGATGAAAAATATTGTAAAAAAGGTGATAATTGGTGATGAAAACTGCGTAGAAGACGCTTATGATAAGCAGTCCTGTTCGAAAAAAATCAATCACCCATCGGTCTAATTGCACAATCAGACTTGAAATCTAAAGATCTATGGGATGTTGCTTCATTCGCTGATACAAACCCTGATAATTAAAGGGTTCACAATGAGGATTAGTAGAGTGCTATAGGCTATGAAAACCTTACCATAATACCCTCGTTTAGCATACAATAGCGTCTATGATGTGTCAATCCGTTGAAAGTTAAAAAACTTTTCTATAGTGATAGAGCACACAAAATGTTCACAATTTCATCAAACTTTAGGAGACACGTGACATTCATTGAAAAAAACAGCTAATGTTCAGTATACATTGATTTTTCTAAGAACGATATCAACCGTTTGTCATATATTTCAAAAAGCCCACATGCACGTTTGCATGTGGGCTTTTATTAAAACATGTTATTTCGTTCCATACATACGGTCACCAGCATCACCAAGACCTGGGATAATGTAGCCTTTTTCGTTCAATTTCTCATCTAATGCTGCAATGTAGATATCAACATCAGGATGATGCTTTTGCATTTCTTCTACACCTTCAGGGGCAGCAATCAGACACATGAAGCGAATGTTTTTCGCCCCGCGTTTTTTCAAGCTGTTCAATGCTTCGACTGCTGAACCGCCAGTTGCAAGCATTGGATCTACTACGATAAATTCACGCTCTTCCACATCAGATGGAAGCTTCACATAATATTCAACAGGCTTTAATGTTTTCGGATCACGGTATAAACCGACATGTCCCACTTTAGCAGCTGGAATGAGTTTCAAAATCCCGTCCACCATTCCAAGACCTGCTCTTAAAATTGGCACAACACCGAGTTTCTTCCCTGAGATCACGTTTGATTTGGCTACTTGTACAGGTGTTTCTACATCTACCTCTTCAAGCGGTAAGTCTCTTGTGATTTCAAATGCCATTAATGTTGCGACTTCATCCACTAGCTCTCTAAATTCTTTTGTTCCTGTATGAACGTCACGAATATATGTAAGTTTGTGCTGAATAAGCGGGTGATCAAATACATAAACCTTTGCCATTGCTTGCTACAACTCCTTTTCTGTCATCTTCCGGTGAACTTTGCACACTTCCTACAATTCTACATAAAAAGACGTCATCTTTCAATATGATTCGCAAATCCTACAAAAAAAACCCACATGCCAATAATAGGCAAATGGGTCTGCTTTTTAATAATCTAATTCGTTATATAGAGGGAAGCGGGCAGTTAGATCAGATACACGCTTTTTCGCTTCTTCTAATTTCGCTTCATCTTCATGATGTTTTAGAGCAAGCGCAATAATGGAACCGACTTCTTTCATCGCCTCTTGATCGAAACCACGGCTTGTCACTGCTGCTGTACCAACACGTACACCACTTGTGACAAAAGGTTTTTCTGGATCATAAGGAATCGCATTTTTGTTCACTGTAATACCGATTTCATCAAGAACATTTTCTGCAATTTTTCCTGTGATGCCAAGAGAACGCAAGTCGATGAGAACAAGATGGTTATCCGTTCCACCAGATACAAGCTGAATATTTTCAGATAACAGGGTTTCAGCTAGCTGCTTTGCATTATCAATGACGTTTTGTGCATATGTTTTGAAATCTCCGTTCAATACTTCACCGAAAGAAACAGCTTTTGCAGAGATGACATGCATCAGTGGTCCACCTTGAATACCAGGGAAGATCGATTTGTCGATCTTTTTACCAAACTCTTCACGGCATAGGATCATTCCGCCGCGAGGTCCACGCAATGTTTTGTGAGTTGTCGTTGTCACAAAATCTGCATATGGAACTGGATTTGGATGAAGACCTACTGCAACAAGACCCGCAATGTGAGCCATGTCGACCATAAAGTAAGCACCGACTTCATCCGCAATCTCACGGAACTTTTTGAAATCAATTTGACGTGGGTATGCACTTGCACCCGCTACAATTAGCTTTGGCTTATGTTCACGTGCTTTTTCAAGTACATCTTGGTAGTCGATATGCTGCGTTTCTTTATCGACACCATATTCTACAAAGTTGTACTGTACACCACTAAAGTTGACAGGGCTTCCGTGCGTTAAATGCCCGCCATGTGATAAGTTCATACCTAGCACTGTATCGCCATGCTCAAGAATGGTAAAGTATACGGCCATATTCGCTTGAGCACCTGAGTGAGGCTGTACGTTCACATACTCAGCACCAAAAATTTCTTTTGCGCGGTCACGTGCGATATCTTCTACAACGTCTACATGTTCACAGCCGCCATAGTAGCGTTTACCAGGGTAGCCCTCTGCATATTTGTTTGTTAATACAGAGCCCTGCGCTTCCATGACTGCTTCGCTTACAAAGTTTTCTGATGCAATTAATTCAATTTTGTCCTGCTGGCGTTTCCGCTCTAGTTGAATTGCCTTGAATACTTGTGCGTCTTGCTCAGGTAAATGTTTCATCAGCGAAATCCTCTCCAATCTATTTCCATTCGATGTTTTCACCATCTCATTGTACACGGTTTTTGAGTGAAATGTAAAAGTTTTTTTGGGAAATCGACTTCTTTTTTTGCGAAAAACCGAATATTCAAGCGGTGAAGCGTCTTCATCATTCAACATTATATTAGAAATATATCTAAGCTATGATCTTGTATAAACCGCTCGTTCTCCGCCAATCAGCTTCGGACGCGTTTTCGCAAACGTCACATGTGCATGTCCTAATTGATGACGACTGAGGCGAACAGGTACAGCGACTCTCTTTAGATGCATCCCAATCAATGTATCACCGATATCGATTCCAGCATGCGCCTCGATGGATTCAACTAACACAGGATGTTCCATGTGCTGATACGCATGAGCCGCCATCGAACCACCCGCCTTTCGGACAGGTACTGCCGCTACAATCTCTAGGTTAAGCCGGAAAGCCACTTCTTCTTCCACAACAAGAGCACGATTCAGATGCTCACAGCACTGGAAAGCGAGCTCAATGCCAGTCTCTCGTCTTAGCTGATCCAATTCTTGATAGATAGACGCAGCAATTTGCTCACTTCCTGCTGTACCAATATGCTCGCCAGCCACTTCCGATGTACTGCAGCCGATGACTAAAATTTGTCCAGCACGCAGTTCGACCATTTGATGAAACTCTTTTAACATTTCAAGCCAATCTTGACCAATGTTCATGTTAAGCGCTCCTTATAGGTGCTTTTCTTCGTAATCAGCGATTTTACCAATCCGCACAGCATGTCGTCCTGCCGTAAATTCTGTTGTCAGCCAAATGTGCGCAATCTCACGTGCTAATCCAGGTCCAATAACTCGCTCTCCCATCGCAAGGACGTTTGTATCATTATGTTCTCTAGTCGCTTTCGCACTAAATGTATCATGCGCCAGCGCACAGCGAATTCCTTTCACTTTGTTTGCTGAGATGCTCATACCGATGCCTGTCCCGCAAATTAAAATGCCGCGGTCGACTTCTCCGTTTGCCACCATATTAGCTACAGGAAAAGCATAATCTGGGTAGTCTACAGAACCTGATCCACATTCACAACCCATATCAATGTATTCAATCTTCAATTCATCCATCAGTTGTTTGATTTCTTCACGAATATTCGTTCCGCCGTGATCGGATGCAATGGCTACTTTCATCGGGCAATTCCTCCTAAGGGTGAGTTGATCTGTCATGCCTTACATTTATTCTTTATTTATAGTTATATTTTAACCTCTGCCTAGTCATTTGCAAACAAAAGCAGAAAAACCGTTGACGCAACGGTTTTACAGGTTGTCCATTATGAGGATGTCTGATCTTTTTTCAATCTCTCAGCCAGTTGAAAGAGCAATGCTTCAAGTTCATCACGTGTTTCCTGATAAACAGACAGACTTCCTCCAAACGGATCGGATACATCGCCTTCTGTTCCTGTCGCAAATTCCTTTAGAGTGAAGATCTTGTCTTTTGCATGCGCATATTGCTCCACAATCAACTGTTTATGCTGCATGGTCATGGTGAAGACGTAATCTGCTTCTCGCAGAAGATCCTCTGTCAGTTTTGATGAAGAATGGTTCAGTGGAATGCTTTTCTCAAATAATGCTTCGACCGCTTGAGGAGAAGCCTTCCCAGCATCTAAGGCAAAAATGCCCGCTGATTTAACAGTGACCTCTAAACCTTTATCATGTGCAATTGAAGCAAAAAGGGCTTGAGCCATAGGACTTCTGCATGTATTTCCCGTACAAACAAATAAGATTTTCATCTTTCGCCCTCCTTTTCTTCTATTATATAGCATTTCATTCTACATGTTATGTAAGGAGATTGACTAGAGCGGAAATAATAATTTGATACCAAAGGCTAGTAAAATGATTCCGCCAAGCGCCCCGCTATATGATCCAACCCATGATCGAACCTGTTTACCGAGTAATAATCCAAGCCATGTGAGGATCATACTAAAAAAACCAAACAATAAAATGGTCATCCACACGTGAGAACCGTAAATTCCGAGACTTAAACCAACGGAAAAACTGTCTAAGCTGACACTTGTTGCAAAAAGAACGAGACCAGCCCCAACAGGTGCGATAAATGGTTTATCCTCTTTGCGAATAGACGCAACGATCATTTGCAGCCCGAGCACCAAAAGCAGCGCCCCGCCGATATAGGTGGCAAGGAGACCGAGCCAGCCTGATAGGAGCTGACCTGTCAGCATACCAAAAAGCGGCATAAACATATGAAATATCCCAATGACAAGTCCAATATAAATGATCTGGCGGAACCTCAGCTGAACCATCCCCATGCCAAGTCCAACCGAAAAAGCATCCATTCCCAGTGCAAAAGCCATGATGCTGAGCGTCAGCAATTCGCCAGCTAGTTCGTACATGTAAATCCCCCTTGGACACGCATTCTCCTTTAACCTATGTTTGTCCAAGAAGGGTTAGAACTATTTGAACGAAGAGAGGGTACGCCCTCCTGCCGCTTTTTGCAGACGGTTCATGATCGCTGAACCCACTCCCTGCTCTGAAAAGGCTTCTGAAATAATGACATCTACATCTGTCTCATCAAATTGTCTCAGTACACGATATAAGTTTGCCGCAATCGTTTCAGGTTTCCCTCTCCATCCACAGCTGAAAACAACATCTGCCGCAAACAACGATTTCTTTTCTTCTGTTGTCAGCACGCCCACTTTTAGACCTTCTGCCTGGTATGTTTGAATGTGATGCTGCATCTCTTCATCACTTCCAGAAAAAAGATACATTTGAGCTTCAGGTGCATAGTGTGTGTATTTCATTCCTGGCGATACAGGCGCTTCGTCCTTTTTTGTCAGCCCCGGGTCGACACTGACCGCTCCAACTACCTCTTCTAAAGCTTCTTTTGTAATCCCGCCAGGCCTTAAGATCACTGGAAACTCGTCGACACAGGATACAACCGTTGACTCAACGCCAATTCCAGTTGAACCGCCATCGACAATTCCAGCGATTCTTCCATCGAGATCACTCGCTACATGGTCAGCTTGTGTCGGTGAAGGTTTTCCTGAACGGTTGGCACTTGGTGCGGCAATCGGCAGACCAGCTGCTCGGATGAGCTCAAGCGCAATCGGATGGTCAGGCATTCTCACACCGACCGTGGATAAACCTGCTGTGACCTGCTTTGATAAAGCACCCGGCTTACATGGAAGAACAATGGTTAAAGCGCCCGGCCAAAAGGCTTCCATCAGCGCCTTTGCTTTTTCACTTTCTATTTGCGCAAATTCGTGAAGCTGCTGAACCTCCGCAATGTGGACAATCAATGGATTATCACTTGGACGCCCTTTCGCTTCATATATTTTCATGACAGCTTCTGTCTCTTTCGCATTTGCCCCTAGTCCGTAAACAGTCTCTGTCGGAAAAGCGACCACTTCGTTTTGCTGCAATAACACAGCTGCCTGTTCAATTTGTGGATAGTATGTGGATAAACTCTTTTCTAAATCCACAGACCACCTTTTTGTATTTAACATCATACAAACTCCTTTTAAAAAAGATAAAACTGTTGATATATCTCAATTATCCTTTTGAAAGTATAAAAGATGATGATCAATAAAACAAGCGTTGTCCACAATTTGTGGATAACGCTTGTTTAACAGTGGATAAGTATGTGTATAAGTCCAGTATGTTGTGATTAACTTCCTTTTTTATGAAGAACCACAGCTTGTTCTTTCGCCAATATCTCTTTTGCATGTGCAGATACCCACATGCTTTCTGGAATGTCCTCTAATGGCGTGAAGCCCATCAATGCCAAAAAGTCATGTGAGGAGGAGTGGTTTGCGACGACATAAAAAGTATCCACACCTATTTTTCCTCCGAGCGTTTGAACACTTTGGAACAAAGACACGATGTGTCCCTGACCTAGTTTATCTGATATGACAAGGGACCGCAGCAAGCCCTCTTGTTCACTAAGCTGTTCAAGACCTAAACACCCCGCCAGCTGACCGTCCGCATCTTCCATGACAACAAATGTCGTACGCTCTGCAAGCGTGACGCCGCCTTTCGCTTGTCCCTTTTCAAGAAAAGCATTGATCGCTGGGGCATCTTCTTCTGTGGCTATTCTTAATTGATAATACATGCTTTCACCTCTTTTTGATCTCTTACTTCAACTCTATGAGGCAAAAACAGATTTATACCTTTTTTAGGAGAAAAGACTAGAGACCCATTCGAATAAAAAGAATTTCACTTCACCGGTCTCTTCTTTCTCTTCTTTCACCACTTCATTAACAGACTCATCTGTTTGCTGCGCTGTCACTTGGTTATCCTCATCCCCCTCTGGCGATGCGATGGCTTCTCCATTTGAAAAATCGATAAAGCAGAGCGGCGGGAATAACACACACCACCAATTGGCTCCATCCCCTTCTCCAAGTGTAATTAAAATGGCTTCATATTCCCCTGCAGGATAGACGAAATTCCCATATAGCTTTGTTGGAAATGAGGCTTTTTGAAAGCTGACTGAGACGGATTGATCAATGTGCTGTTCCTTCAATTTCGCTTTGGCAATACGATTGATTTCTGGCAGCTTGGTCCGAATTACACGTCTTGCTTCTTCAATGGACGTGAGGTCTTTAACCCACTCTGTCATATTGGCATTGACCTCGTCACGAATGCTTCTTTTCACATCCTGATCCGCTGAACGATCACTATTTGCTAAAATGCGTAAGCGGATCGCTTCGTCTGGTATCACAACAGGCTGATTTGCAGAAGCAGCCGCTGTCTCCTCCCTTCCAAGGTTTGCAAAAGCACCGCATAATAATAGAAACATATAAAGACAAATCATCATTTTACTTTTAAACATGATGTGTTCCCCCCACTTTTTCTCTTCGCTACAAACATTGTGTCCAGGAAACCCATCTCATAAACAGACAAAATGATTTTTTTAATAGATTATAAGTCAAATCAAAAAAGCCGTCCCATTAAGAACGGCTTTGGAGTGAGGATTGGTAATCGGAAGGGTACAGTCTCCCATCCCAATCTCGGCTGATTTTTAACCCTGATTCTGTTTTGATGACAGTCATTGCTCCTTTTTTCTTGATTTCTTTTTTAACCTTTCCTTTTTGATCAATAAATTGAATCATCATTTCATAGTCAAATTCAATTCTGTCATCGCTTTCATCTGAAGGCGTAAACGTAATTTTCTTCAGCTTAATTTGACAATCTTGATCCTTTGCTGCTTCTAACACGCTCGGGAACATGCTGTCTTGTGTATATTCTTGATATTCATGCTCAGTTAAATAAAACTTCAGCTTCTCCTTCATGTCAGTTAGGTCATCTGTTCGATTCACTGTGTATTGTGCTTTTTTATAGCTTTCTCCAAATGCTGCTGCTTCTTTTTTAAAGCTCGGTTTACCACAAGCACTCACAATCAATAGTACACTGACGATGACCAACACCATCGCATACCTTCTGTTCACACCATTCGCTCCTTCAAAACAAATTTATGTAAAAAAATCATGATCAGAATGTTCATTCTTCTATATATACGTTTCTCTTTTACCATAAGTTTCATCTTTACATAATAAAATAGTCCGACTTTTTTCAGCCGGACTTTCCGTTTTGAATGTGTGCGCAAACAGCTCGGTCTTTCCCGTTTATGTCCTTGACGATGCGGACATCTGCCGCGGGAAATGACTGCAAGAGAAGTGCTTTTACATCTTGCCCTTGCGTATGTCCAATTTCAAAGACAACGACCGCCTGCTCATGAAGTACCCAGTGAAGATCACGAATGAGACGCTTGTAAAACCACAGACCATCACGTCCATCTGTCAGCGCATTCACTGGCTCATGCTTCGTAACCACCTCTGACAAACTGTCCATTTCTTCTGCTGCAATATAAGGTGGATTGGAAATAAACAGATCCACTTTGATGCCTTGATCCATGATAGGTTCGAGTAAGTCGCCTTGTAAAAAATGGACGTCTGCACCAAGCGCTTGTTGATTCCGCTTTGCTACCGCAAGTGCTTCATGTGAAATATCCGTTGCTGTGACAGATAATGTTTCTTTTTCAAGAGCCAGCGTAATCGCAATTGCCCCGCTTCCTGTGCCAACGTCCACTGCTTTGAGCGGCTGATCGTGCGGGAAGACGTCACTCACCAGATTCAGCGCCGCCAAAACGACCTCTTCCGTTTCAGGACGAGGAATGAGAACATGTTTGTTCACCTCGAAGGGACGGCCGTAAAAGAATTCAATACCCGTTAGATGCTGAACAGGCACGCCTTTCTTATGCTGCGTGACAAACTCGCTGAATAACCGATCTTGCTCCTCTGGCAGCAGATCATGAAAACGTGCAAGAAGTTCACTTCTGCTTAGGTCCATTACATGCATAAAAAGGAGCTCTGCTGCGTTTTGGTCTCTACCGGCTTCCGTTAACAAAGAAGAAGCCCATTTAAGGGCTTCAAAGATGGTTCGCTGATTATTTTGCATTTTGAAGCTTTCTTGCTTGGTCTTCCATAATTAATGCATCTATGACCTCGTCAAGTTTTCCTTCTAAAATTTGATCAAGCTTTTGAATCGTCAATCCGATGCGGTGGTCCGTTACACGGTTTTGCGGGAAATTGTACGTACGGATACGCTCTGAACGATCCCCTGTTCCAACAGCAGATTTACGCGTTTGATCATATTCAGCCTGTGCTTCACGCTGGAATTTATCATAAATTCTCGCACGCAACACTTTCATGGCTTTTTCTTTGTTTTTGATTTGCGACTTCTCATCCTGACAGGATACAACCACACCTGTTGGAAGGTGAGTTAATCGAACAGCAGACATGGTCGTATTGACACTTTGTCCGCCAGGTCCGCTTGATGTGAAAGTATCTACACGGATGTCTTTTTCATGGATATCAATTTCAACTTCTTCAGCCTCAGGCAAGACAGCAACTGTCGCTGTTGATGTATGAATCCGTCCGCCTGATTCTGTTTCCGGAACACGCTGCACGCGGTGTGCGCCGTTTTCAAACTTTAGTTTGGAGTATGCGCCTTTCCCGCTGATCATAAAGATAATCTCCTTATAACCGCCTGTGCCAGTGACACTCGCTTCCATCACTTCCGTTTTCCAGCCTTGCATTTCAGCATAACGGCTGTACATACGGTAAAGATTTCCAGCAAAAAGCGCGGCCTCTTCTCCTCCCGCTGCACCACGAACCTCCACAATAACGTTTTTGTTGTCATTTGGATCTTTCGGGATCAGCAAGATTTTCAGCTCGTCTTTTAAACGTTCCGTTTCCTCTGTGAGCTCTGAAATTTCTTCTTTGACCATGTCGCGCATCTCGGCATCCAGCTTCTCTTCCAGCATTGCTTTCGCTTCACTCAACTGGTCGTATGCCGCACGATATTGTCTATATACCTCAACAGTTTCTTGAATATCAGATTGTTCCTTCGAATATTCACGAAGCTTCTTAGGGTCGTTCACCACTTCAGGATCACTTAAATATTCATTTAGCTTTTCATAGCGTTCTTCAATTGATTTTAAACGGTCTAACATGGTCTTCACCTCTGTTTTGTGCGTAACAGTCTAATTATAGTATAGCGGGGTATGACAGTCAAAAAAATTTCCAAAACAATTGATTTTCTGCAATTTTTCGCTAGAAAACACGATCTTTGGCGATTGGTTACTTGTTTTGTCTAACGTGAAGGAACAGGTCCTCCTTGAAGAGAATGGTACTTATAATTGAAAAAAGGGAGGGCATTTGGTTTGAATACAAATGAGGTTGCAAAAGAAATTGGTGTTTCTTCAAAAACGATTCAGCGTTGGGTTAAACAGCTCAACATCCCTGTCGCCCGGAATGAACTTGGACATTATGAATTTCATGAAGATATTGTACAGCTGCTCAAAGAAGTCAAACACCAAATGAGTGAAGGTGTGATCCTCCAAGACATTCGACTGCCAATCCACGAGGAAACCGTTCAACAGTTATCACCTGCTGCAGAAACTGATGCCTCCACAAAGCGGATTGAAGCATTAGAAAAGCAAGTGAAACAGCTCATTCAGCAGCAATTGCATGTCACTACTGATGTAGAAAATCGACTCCAAGAACTCGAACGGAAACTGGCTAAAAAAGCAGATGAAGGTGTATCATACCAGCTGCTTCAGCACCGCAGAGAAATTGAAGATCTCACCACTAAACTTGAGCGTCTTGCTGCGAGCTTGAAACAACCCTCTCAAATAGAAGAAAAAAAGGAAATCACACACCCTGACATCAAAAAAAAGCGTGTGCTCTTCCCTCTGTTTCATTCATTTCGCTAAGAAAGGCTGCCTCATGAGGCAGCCTTCTACTATATTATACGGTAAGTGCAATAATGATCGGTAATGTAATGAGTGACATGATGGCACTGATCACAAATGCGGATGCAGTTTCTGCCTCTTGTTTCTCAAATCGTGTGGCGATCATCGCTGCAACAGCTGAACCTGGGAAGGCAACAAGCAATACAGCTTTTGTAATTTCGTCAGCCGAAAGACCCATAAGAACGGCAATAAGATACATAAGTAGCGGTTGTACAGCTACTTTTAATAGTGCAATACTAAATGCTGGTAAGCTTAGTTTAATTTTTCGAATACCTACAGTGACACCGACTGCGAATAGCGCAACCCCTGATGTCACACTTCCGATTTCCTCTAACATTTCATGTCCGATTTCAGGAAGTTTAAATCCTAAAAGTACAAGAATGATACTTGCTAGCGGTGCAAGTGCAAGCGGCTCTGATAAACCGTGCAAAATCGCTTTTGTTGTCATTTTTAGGAAACTTTCGCCGTCTTTGGCTTTTCCTTTTGTTTTTTCACCGACAGTTGACACAATAATGGCAATTGGATCAAGCAATGCATTTACAACTATTCCGGTAATAGCAATCGGAATTGCAACTTCTTGAGCCCCAAATAAACTGCCCAAGACCGGAATCCCCATAAATGCAAAGGTCGGTTGTGCTGAGTTTAACGAGAAAACAGATGAATCTGTTAAATCATATTTAAAAGCAAATTTCGTAACTAAAAGGATAATAATATAAAAACCAACGATTCCGAAAATCAATGCAATGAAAAATGGAATTTGACTATAGAATTTATCTTTTGGTGTTGACAGAATGCTGGCGATAAAGTGCGCTGGCAAAGCATACTTTGTAACAAGTGTACTTACACCTTTTGCAGATTTAGCGTCATAGCTGCCGAAGTTCCCTGCGAACCAACCCAGCGCGATAACGAAAAAAATCGGTGCTAGGAGGATCAAAATATTTAAAAAGTCCATCTTACTATTCCTCCTTGAATCTTTTACATGTCTCTTATTTTATTGCGGCATTGCTTAGATTACCCGAAACAATGCCGCGTTACACTTTTTATTATGCTCTTACTATTTTTTTATATTCAGGAATCCACATTGCATCTTTCACAGCTTGTTCGATGTTGTCAGGCGTTTTTCTTGCGACACCATCTTCAATAGCTGCTTTCGCTACTTCAACAGCCACATGGATTGACACTTCTTGCAATTTATCAATGCTTGGCAGTAGACCAGCACCTGGTTTCTCATGATCAACCATTTCAGCAATTGCATTCGCAGAAGCGACGAACATGGCTTTTGTGATGATTTTTGATTCTGTTACGATCGAACCAAGACCAAGTCCAGGGAAAACGAACGCATTGTTTGATTGTCCGATTTCATATTCGATTCCGTTATACTCAACGTTTTCGAACGGGCTTCCTGTCGCAATCAGTGCACGGCCGTCTGTCCATTTGAATAGATCCTCTGGCACTGCTTCAGCAAGTGGTGTTGGATTAGACATTGGCATGATCACTGGACGCTCTGTATGAGCTGCCATTTCTTTAATGATTTCTTCAGTGAATGCACCGCCTTGACCTGATGTACCGATAAGGATTGTTGGCTTCGCTTGGCGAACAGTTTCAGCAAATGAGATTTGTCCTTTTTCATCGCGTGCCCAGCCTTCTACTTCAGCAGAAGAACGAAGGTATGGTTTTTGGAAATCAAGCACTTCATCTTCAAATTGATCTGTTAGCAAACCTCTGTAGTCTAATGTCCAGAATGCATTGTTTGCTTCTTCTTCCGTTAGACCTTCAAGGACCATTGCGTCACGCACTTGATCTGCGATTCCGATACCAGCTGATCCAGCTCCGAAAATGACAACACGGTGATCTTTCAATTGAGTACCAGTTTTCTTGACAGCTGCAAGAACACCCGCTAAAGTAATGGCACCAGTACCTTGAATATCATCATTGAACGTTAAGATGTTATCATTGTATTTTTTCATGATGTTACGCGCATTTTTGTTTCCAAGGTCTTCCCAGTGAAGTAAGGCTTTCGGGAAGAATTTAAGCGCTGCTTTTACATAAGCATCAATGAATTCTTCGTATTTTTCACCTTGTACACGTTTGTGATGGTTTCCGATGTATAATGGATCATTCAATAATTTTTCATTGTTTGTGCCAACATCTAATACGACTGGAATCACGCGGCTTGGATCAATACCTGCTGCAGCTGTGTAAACAGCTAATTTACCGATTGCGATGTTGATACCACCAACACCCCAGTCACCAATTCCAAGAATGCTCTCAGAGTCAGTTGCAACGATAAGGTCAATATCTCCTGCTGTTGCATGTAAGTTTTCAAATGCTTTCTCAATGCCGTCAATGTTGTCGATTGAAAGATAGACACCATGAGGTCTTCTGTATTCATGGCTGTATTCTTGAATCGCTTCACCAACAGTTGGTGTGTACACAACAGGAAGCATTTCACGAAGCTTATCTGTTAGAAGCTTATAGAACAATACTTCGTTACGGTTTTGCAAATCACTTAAGTATACGTTTTGACGAAGACGATCTGGCTGTGCCAGAAATTGCTTGTACGCTCTCTCCGCTTGTTGTTCTAGAGTGAGAACAGTTGGAGGAAGTAAACCTTCTAGTCCAAGCTCTTGTCTTTCTTCTTCAGAGAAAGCAACGCCTTTGTTCAACGTTGGAATCGATAATACATCTTTACCTGTCAAAGTGGTTTCGAGGTACCCTTCTTTTGTTTTCTTCACGTTGTTCATCAAAAACTACCCTCTTTCTAAAATATAAATAAAGTGAACTATTAATTTAAAGAACGATTAAGGAGAAAAATCCTTAATCAAAAAAATTATGACAAGAAATCGAACTTTTCGTTAAAATGCTTTACACTACAGTTAGTCATTTTATGCCTGCTTATGCTAAAACGCAAGCGTTGAAAATTAGATAATTTTTTCGTAGCGTTATTTAATTTATTTAAGTACAAATGATGGGTGTTCAGCCAAAATCTCGAAAAACGAAACACAGCGGCATTTGCTATTTTTTTAATTGTCAAGTGTTGTACCAACGTCAAGTCTTGGTACTTCATGGTGATGTCTGCATCGTGCTTCGTATGATTCCTGCGCACCTACTAAAATAATGGGATCATCATAGGATGCGGGTTTACCGTCGATCAAGCGTTGTGTTCTACTCGCTGGGGAGCCGCATACCGAACAAACTGCTTGAAGTTTTGTTACAAGCTCTGCACATGCCATTAAATGCGGAACAACACCAAATGGCTCTCCTCTGAAATCTTGATCAAGGCCTGCAACAATGACTCGGTAACCTTTATCAGCCAATTGAGTGACAATGTCAATGATTGTCTCATCAAAAAATTGCACCTCATCAATGCCAATGACATCGGTTCTTTCTGATATGTGCGTTATTATGTCTTTTGGTGAGGCTACTGCAATCCCATCGACTGATGAACCGTTATGTGAGACAACTGAGCTTGTACTATATCGGTTATCAATCGCTGGTTTGAATATTTTTACTTCTTGTTTGGCAAAGGTGGCTCTTTTGGCTCTCCGAATCAATTCTTCCGACTTTCCAGAAAACATACTTCCGCAGATGACTTCAAGCCAACCGCTTTGTTTCATCACATACATAAGGTCTTCTCCCCCGTTTTAAAGTTCCATCAATCCACGTAAAAAAACAGGCAAGAACGGATTCCTGCCTGTTTATTGTATCTATTATTACTTAAGACCGTATTTTTTGTTAAAGCGGTCAACACGTCCATCAGCAGAAGCGAATTTTTGACGGCCTGTATAGAAAGGATGGCACTCAGAGCAAATCTCGATGCGTACCTCTTCTTTTACTGATCCAGTTTCAAACTCATTTCCACAAGCGCATTTGACTGTAGCTTTTTTGTAGTTAGGATGAATTCCTGTTTTCATCTACTGTCATCTCCTTCCGCCCTGAATCCAATTCGGAAACAGAGTTAATATCTCAGAATAAATTCTGAAACGCACATGATGAAATTATAACAGTGTGAGTCTATGATTGCAAATGTATTTTTTCAACAAGCTATCTTCTTGATGCAGACATGTTCGCTTGTTTCCATTCTTGCGTTAAAATATCGAAAAATTCTTGGTTTGTCTTTGTTTTTCTCATTTTGCGCATGAACTTCTCAGCAAAGTCAGGTGTATCTGACATCGATTTTCTCATCGCCCATAGACGGTCAAGATGCTCTTTTGGTACAAGCAGTTCTTCTTTTCTCGTACCAGAACGACGAATGTCGATCGCTGGGAAAATTCTTCTTTCTGCAAGAGATCGGTCCAAATGAAGCTCCATGTTCCCCGTTCCCTTAAACTCCTCATAAATCACATCATCCATACGTGATCCCGTATCCACAAGCGCAGTGGCTAAAATCGTCAAGCTTCCTCCTTCTTCAATGTTACGCGCAGCACCAAAGAAGCGTTTTGGACGGTGGAAGGCCGCTGGATCAATACCGCCGGAAAGCGTTCGGCCGCTTGGCGGGATGACAAGGTTGTATGCACGAGCAAGCCTTGTGATGCTGTCCATTAAGATGATGACATCTTTCTTATGTTCAACAAGACGCATGGCACGCTCTAATACAAGCTCTGCTACTTTAATGTGGTTTTCCGGTACTTCGTCAAAGGTTGAACTAACAACATCCCCTGCAACAGAACGTTCGATATCTGTTACTTCCTCCGGGCGTTCGTCTATCAAAAGGACAATCAGCTCTGACTCTGGGTGATTTTCAGAAATGCTGTTGGCAATTTCTTTGAGCAAAATGGTTTTCCCAGCCTTAGGCGGTGCAACAATTAAACCACGCTGCCCAAACCCAACTGGCGCCATCATATCCATAATTCTAGTAGACAGGTGATTAGGCTGTGTTTCAAGAATCATTTGACGATCAGGGAATAGCGGCGTGAGTGCAGGAAAGTGAACACGTTCCTTAGCTGATTCTGGGTCGTCCCCATTTACCGCTTCTACATGAAGGAGGCCATAGTAGCGTTCATTCTCTTTTGGAGGTCGTACCTTTCCAGACACCTTATCTCCGTTTCGTAAATCAAAGCGTCTGATTTGTGAAGCTGAAATATAAATGTCTTCAGAACTTGGAGAATAGTTAATTGGTCTTAAGAAACCAAATCCCTCAGACTGAATAATTTCAAGAACCCCTTCCATAAATAAGAGATCCTCTTGCTCAGCGTTCGCCTTTAAGATGGCAAAAATTAATTCTTTTTTTGTTAGTTTGCTGTAATAAGAGATTTTGTATTTTTTTGCTAACTCATACAGCTCTTTTAATTTCATATTTTCCAAAGATGAAATCGAAACATCTTTCAATATGGACACCACACTTTTCTAGTCAATGTATTTCATTACAAATGCATGACCATTGTATTTGATTAGCTTTTAATTCCGTTTTGTTGGAATGACCTCGCTCTCATGGTAACGCTCCCACTCGTTTTATCGTAAAAGATAGGAACAATGTGAAATTGAGCTTTGTCAACATAGAGAAGGATAATGAGTATATCGTCATGATGCGGCAGTATTTAAACTTGTTGAAGCTTAAAAGAAGTAAATTCGCAGAAAATTTCGCAGCACTCTTTAGTTTTACCTCATTTGCAGAGAATATTCAACTTTAAAAAGAAAATGATATACATTTGACACCTATATGAAAAGCGGGTAATGAATACCCGCTTTCAGATTACGGACGAATGACAAGATTCGGTTTTTTCTTTAAGCTGTGTCTGCCGTCTACGAAACGAACTGTACCCGATTTCGCACGCATAACAACACTATGTGTTGTTCCAACAGAGCCTTTGAATTGAACACCTTTTAATAGCTCGCCGTCTGTTACACCAGTCGCTGCAAAAATGGCGTCGTCACCTTTCACGAGGTCTTCCATTCTTAGGACTTTGCCAACATCCAGCCCCATTTTCTCACAGCGTCTCAGTTCTTCTTCACTTTGAGGAAGAAGCTTTCCGTGGATTTCACCACCAAGTGCCTTTAACGCAACAGCAGAAAGGACACCTTCTGGCGCTCCGCCTGAACCAAATAGAATATCAACACCTGTGTGATCAAATGCTGTATTAATGGCTCCTGCAACGTCACCGTCATCGATCAGTTTAATTCTTGCTCCTGCTTCTCTCAGTTCAGCAATAATTTTCTCATGTCGATCTCTGTTTAAAATCGTTGCAACGACATCTTCAATATCTTTGTTTTTTGCTTTTGCCACAGCGCGAAGATTATCAATGACAGGCGCTTCGATGTCGATGCAGCCTACCGCTTCTGGACCTACTGCGATCTTATCCATGTACATATCAGGTGCATTCAGCAGGTTGCCATGATCTGCAACCGCAATAACAGCTAAGGCATTCCAGCCGCCGCTTGCCACAATATTTGTTCCTTCTAATGGATCAACAGCAACATCCACGCGGGGTCCGTATCCGTTCCCAAGCTTTTCCCCAATATAAAGCATTGGTGCTTCGTCCATTTCTCCCTCGCCAATGACCACTGTTCCTTTCATCGGAATGGTATCAAATACATCACGCATTGCACTTGTTGCAGCATCATCCGCTTCGTCTTTTAATCCTCTTCCCATCCAACGGGCAGATTTTAATGCGGCTGCTTCTGTCACCCGTACTAGTTCCATCGATAAACTTCTTTCCATTTTTGTCCAAATCTCCTCTCACAGTCAAAGCCTTACGAATTTTGAAGTTCTTCTATTTCTTGGTCATTCAGCTTTTCACGCCAGATGGTTGCACCCAAGCCTTCAAGCTTCTTCTCAAGCAAACTATATCCTCTGTCTATATGTTCAAGCCCTGTGATTTCGGTCACACCGTCTGCCATTAACCCTGCAACGACGAGACAAGCACCTGCACGCAGGTCACTTGCTTTGACCTTTGCTCCTTGAAGCTGCGTTTGCCCAGTTATAATGGCAGATCTACCTTCGACCTTCATGTTTGCACCCATTCGACGCAATTCATCAATGTGCTTAAAGCGGGCTGAGTAGATCGTATCTGTGACCACACTCGTGCCTTTCGCCTTTGTTAAGAGCGCCGTCATCGGCTGCTGAAGGTCAGTCGGAAAGCCCGGATACACAAGGGTTTTGATATCGACAGGCTTGAGTCCTTCGTTTCTGCCAACGATCAGCATCTGATCGTTGCTCGTTTCAATGGTGAACCCCATTTCTCTAAGTTTCGCCGTAATTGATTCTAAATGAGTCGGGATCACATTATCAAGAACAACTTCATCTCCCATCGCAGCACCAGCAATTAAAAATGTGCCTGCTTCTATGCGGTCAGGGATGATGGAATGCTTACAGCCATGAAGAGATTCTACACCTTCGATTCGAATCACATCAGTACCTGCACCTTTGATTTTGGCTCCCATGCTTGCAAGCAGTGTCGCTACATCAATAATTTCGGGTTCTTTTGCGGCATTTTCAATCACCGTTTTTCCTTCAGCCAGTACGGCTGCCAGCATGATATTGATGGTCGCACCTACACTGACAACATCAAGGTAAATACGAGCTCCGACTAATTTTTCAGCGCGCAAATAAATCGCACCCTGCTCGTTTGTCACCTCGGCTCCAAGTGCTTCAAAGCCTTTGATATGCTGATCGATCGGCCTAGGTCCTAAGTGACATCCTCCTGGCAGTCCGATGACAGCCTGCTTGAACCTGCCAAGCATGGCTCCCATTAAATAATAGGATGCACGCAGTTTCTTCACCTTTCCATTAGGAAGCGGCATACTGATCATGGAAGAAGGATTGACGATCATTTCACCTTTTTCAAACGTAACCTTTCCGCCAATCTCTTCTAACAGATCTCGTAATGTGTCAATATCTGAAATATGCGGAAGGCCCTCAATGGTTACTGGAGAATCAGCGAGAATCGTGGCAGGAATCAGTGCCACTGCACTATTTTTCGCACCACTAATATGTACGGTCCCGCGCAAAGGGTCACCGCCGGCAATGTTTAACTTTTCCATATTTGTCTCCCTTCTTAAAGAAGATCACTGTTGGAGTTATACTGTTTGTGGATGTCGCGCTTTAAAAGGTCTTGTCCAAAATTTAGCCAATATCAAGAGAAAGAATACAGGTTAAACGAAATTTGTCGGAAGAAAAATAATCGAAGCTTTGCGAGGCTGTGATGTTCTCTTCTTTGCACAAAACATTTCTTAGCGTTTTTAAGGAAAACTGCGGCAAACGGGAGACAATCCCGCCTGCCACAATCACTTATTTATTCCAGTCTGCTAAAAATTGCTCAATGCCTGCATCCGTTAACGGGTGTTTTGTCAGCTGCTTGATGACTTTCAGCGGCATTGTGCCGATATGAGCACCTCTAAGCGCAGCTTCTGTCACGTGCTGCGGGTGACGAATGGATGCAGCAATGATTTGTGTATCTAATCCGTGAACATCAAAAATAGTTTTCACTTCGCTGATGAGATCGAGACCATTTTGGCCAATGTCATCTAAGCGGCCGAGGAATGGAGAGACATACGTTGCACCAGCTCTAGCTGCAAGCAATGCCTGGTTTGCACTAAAAATCAAAGTGACGTTTGTTTTAATACCAAGGTCTGTTAACGCTTTGACAGCTTTAAGGCCATCTGTTGTCATCGGTACTTTGACCGTGATATTTGGTGCGATGGCAGCAAGCTCTTTTCCTTCTTCAATCATTTCTTCTGCTTTGAGGGAAATGACTTCTGCACTGACAGAACCTGATACGACGTCAGTGATTTCGCGAAGACGGTCGTGGAATGATACGTCCTTTTCTTTCGCTACTAAACTAGGGTTTGTTGTCACGCCTGCTAAAATGCCAAGCTCGTGCGCCTCTTTGATGTCTGCGATATTCGCTGTATCTACGAAAAATAACATAACCGTGCCACTCTCCTATTAATAAATTGTCTGAAATGTAAATTTTGATTGCGCTTTCTCAAGATATGGAGAAAACCGCCTGTGACTCAGGCGGCTTTCGGTTCTCATCAAATTATGCTTGGTTAGAAGAACCAAATTCGCGCATTTTGCCGATAACAGTCGCTTTAATTGCGTCACGAGCTGGTCCAAGATATTTACGTGGATCATACTCTTCTGTTTTTGCAGCAAGTGTTTCGCGTACTGCTTTCGCAGAAGCAATTTGGTTTTCAGTGTTTACATTGATTTTTGCTGTACCAAGTGAAATTGAACGCTTGATGTCAGCAGTTGGGATACCTGTTCCGCCGTGAAGAACAAGTGGAAGGCCTGTCATTTTACCGATTTCTTCCATTTCAGCGAAACCAAGGTTTGGTTCACCTTTGTATGGACCATGAACTGAACCTAGTGCAGGTGCAAGGCAGTCAATGCCAGTGCGTTCTACAAGCTCTTGGCATTCTTTTGGATCAGCATAAATAACGCCCTCAGCGATGACGTCGTCTTCTTGTCCGCCAACAGTTCCAAGCTCAGCTTCTACAGATACACCGTGGAAATGTGCAAGCTCAACTACTTTCGCAGTTGTTGCTACGTTCTCATCGAATGGGTGGTGAGAAGCGTCGATCATGACAGAAGTAAATCCTGCATGGATTGCTTTTGCACAAGATTCAAAGCTTGAACCGTGATCTAAATGAATCGCAACAGGAACTGTTACATTATATTCTTCGATTAACGCTTTTACCATTGCGACAACTGTTTTGAAGCCGCCCATGTAGCGTCCTGCCCCTTCAGATACTCCTAAGATAACTGGAGATTTCTCTTCTTCAGCAGCTTGTAAAATCGCTTGCGTGAATTCTAAATTATTTAAGTTAAACTGTCCAACAGCGTAACCTTTTTCCTTTGCGTCTTTCAACATTTCTGTCATTGAAACTAAAGGCATGATGAAAAATCCTCCCTATGTAGCTAATTTGCTTACTAAAAAAAGCTCTCCACCCTAGCATGACCAGAATTTCTCGCCATATGTAAACTTTCAAAGTCAGATCGCTTTCTTCTTCTTATCTAGGATACCAATTATTCGACAAATCGGCAACAGAATGACTCGATTCAATCATTTCCATCTAACCATTTGTTTCGAGCGGCAAGTATTCTTTAACAGCATCTCGGATTTCATCAATATCAAATGGTTTCGCAAAGTGCGTCAATGCACCGAGTTCTTTTGATTCTTGGATCATGTCTAATTCGCCATAGGCTGTCATAATGATGACACGGATGTCTTCATCAATTAATTTCATGCGTTTTAAAATTTCAATACCATCCATTCCGGGAATCTTCATATCAAGCAGGACAAGGTTTGGTCTATGATTTTTCACAATATCTAACGCCTGAAGTCCATTGGCTGCTTGGAAGGTTTGATAGCCTTCTTTATGAAACACTTCATTTAATAATATTCTAATACCGTATTGATCATCGACAATTAAAATTTTCTCATTCATCTGTTACACCCCATTGCTTTCATTTTTCGCCATAAAAAGAGCTGTTGTTAAATAATTCTGTTTGATTTTCACATTTCCTTTATTTATAATAGTTTACTTTACGACATTTTCTGAGCATTTTTCCTAATATTCTCTTTATATTCTATTATAAAATGATCTGACCGAAGGAGGAAATCAGTCTTGTTAAAAATTTTCACGACCCAGTTATCAGGTATTTTTTCACGTATTGGAGAAAAGCAGGCTGAAGCGATCGAGGATGGTGCACGCCTTCTTGCACAAGCCGTTGTCAGTGGACATGCTGTTTATTTTCAAGGAAAGAATGAACTGGCTGCTGTAGCCCTAGAGGCAACTGAAAGCAAGGAGCCCTTTCCAGGTGCGAAAGTACTGCCGCTTGATCAAACGGAGCTCAGCTTGCTTCATCCAAGTGACAGGGTGCTGCTATTTTATTCAGACCCAGAAGACGAGGATATTCAATCTCTTGTAAAAGAGCTGCACGCTCAAGGTACGCCCATTGTTGGTGTCGGTCCAGCACAAAAGGAGCCGTCCATGATTGAAGAGCATTGTGATGTCCACATTGATTTTCAGCTCAAGAAACCGCTTGTGCCCGCTGATGACGGAACAAGGTTCGGTTATCCTGCTTTAATGACATGCTTATACGTCTACCACGCTCTATCGTTTACTGTGAAAGAAATCGTTGAGGAATATGAATAAAAAAACTGCCGAGAAGATCATATTCTCGGCAGTTTTTGATTTATTTTGATTCAGATGCTTGCAGTGAAGCACCAACGAAATCTCTAAATAATGGCTGTGGTCTTGTCGGTCTTGAGACGAATTCTGGGTGGAACTGAGAAGCAAGGAACCAAGGATGATCCTTCAGCTCGATAATTTCAACAAGACGTCCGTCTGGGCTTGTACCAGAGAAGACAAAGCCTGCGGCTTCCATTTGCTGTCTGAATTCATTATTAAACTCATAGCGATGACGGTGGCGTTCGTAGACCACTTCGTCATTGTATGCAGCAAATGCTTTTGAGTCTTCATTTAATTTACATGGATACAGACCAAGACGAAGTGTTCCGCCTAGATCATCTACATCCTTCTGTTCTGGAAGAAGGTCAATGATTGGGAATGCTGTTTCAGGATCAATTTCCGCTGAATGAGCTCCCTCAAGGCCTAGTACGTTTCTCGCATATTCGATCGACGCAACTTGCATTCCTAAGCAGATTCCGAAGAATGGCACTTTGTTTTCACGGGCATATTGTGTAGCAATGATTTTCCCTTCCACTCCGCGGTCTCCGAAGCCTCCAGGAACGATGATGCCGTCTACATCTTGCGCGAAATCAGCCATATTTTCTGCTGTCACTTCTTCTGCATTGATCCATTTGATTTGAACGTCTGCATCAAATGCATAACCAGCATGGCGAAGTGATTCAACGACAGAAATGTATGCATCTTGCAGTTCAACATATTTTCCTACTAGACCAATTGTGACTTGTTTTGAGAGATTTTGTACTTTATCGACTAGCGCTGTCCACTCCGTCATGTCTGCATCTTGGCAGTCAAGTTTCATATGTTCACATACAAGCTTGTCTAGTCCTTGTTTTTGTAAATCAAGCGGAATAGAGTACAGCGTGTCTGCATCCTGACATTCAATAACAGCTTTTGTATCGATATCACAGAATAACGCAATTTTGTCCTTCATGTCTTGGGTCATTGGCATTTCAGTTCTGACCACAATAACGTTTGGCTGGATACCAAGGCTGCGAAGTTCTTTTACACTATGCTGTGTTGGTTTTGTTTTCAGTTCACCAGCTGCTCGGATGTAAGGAACAAGGGTACAATGAATGTACATCACGTTTTCACGGCCAATGTCACTCTTCATTTGACGAATCGCTTCAAGGAAAGGAAGGGATTCGATGTCTCCTACTGTTCCACCGATTTCTGTAATAACCACATCTGCACCTGTTTCTTTTCCGGCACGGTACACGCGGTCTTTGATTTCATTTGTAATATGGGGAATAACCTGTACGGTTCCGCCTAAATAGTCGCCTCGGCGCTCTTTCTTCAGAACAGTAGAGTAGATTTTACCAGTTGTGACGTTGCTGTACTTATTTAAGTTAATATCAATGAAGCGCTCGTAGTGACCTAAGTCAAGGTCTGTTTCAGCACCGTCATCTGTGACGAAGACCTCACCGTGCTGATATGGACTCATCGTCCCTGGGTCTACGTTGATATATGGATCGAATTTTTGAATGGTGACATCCATCCCTCTATTTTTCAGAAGGCGGCCTAACGATGCAGCCGTGATCCCTTTTCCAAGTGAGGAAACAACTCCTCCTGTTACAAAAATATACTTTGTCATTTCGTATGCTCCTCTCTTTTTTACCCTTGCATGACTAGACATGCACAGCTTCATCCTTATTAGAGTGTATCCCTAAATCTCTTGAAAAATAAGAAAGCTCCCTTTCAAATAAATGAAAGGGAGCGTAAATGAACGTATCTTTACGTACTCTTTTTAGAGAGCCCAAAATACATACTACATAGTTCGCTCTCGAAAGTCAAGACGGTTTTGTCCTGTTTTGAGGACCGGTTTGTGAGGGTTATTTTTCTTCCTTATTATCGTCTAAATCGTCTTCGTCAATTTCTGTTAAGCCGTCATCATCTTCGTCGTCATCGTCTTCGTCGAAGTCTTCTATATCTTCGTCAATTTCCTCATCATCGTCTAGGTCGAGATCATCGTCGTCTTCAACAAGATCAAGATCTTCTTCAAGCTCTTCGATTTCTTCTTCCTCTTCAATTTCATCGAAGTCTTCTTCAACGACAGCTGCTTTTGTTTTTTTCTTTTTCGCTTTTGTTTTCACAGCTGGCTGAACTTCTTCTTCGATTTGATCAACTGGATACCAGCTGCGAAGTCCCCATCTCTGATCACCTAACGAAATAAAGCGGCCATCTATATTTAAGTCTGTATAAAATTGAGCAAGTCGATCATCAAGATCAGATTTTTGTATCCCTTGTAAACGGACCATTTCATCTATTAACTCGGAAAACGTAATCGGTGTTTTGCTGTCTCTGAAAATTTCATATGCAAGTTCAACTAAAGACATGTGCTTGAGCTGCTCCTGTGAGTATTCTTTCAAACTCAAGGTCAGACACTCCCTTTCTATTACATGTATGTATCCATTTATCAGTGAAATAATAAGTGTTTATACCTTATTTTTACGACAAACCATACCTCTCATTATAAACAAATTAGAGGAGTTTATGCCACCTTTAATCATGTTAATTTTTGATTTTTTCTCATGGGGCGCACCATCTGCGTGAAATTGGTCTGGCTTTTGTGTACGGTATGCTTTTTGTCTTTTAGTTTGTTCATCTCTATTTTAAAACTGGATTCTCTGAATGAATAAGATAACGATAGCAATCGTACATACCATTCCCGCAGGCATGAGGACAAATAGTTTTCTGCGGCTGTTTTCTTTTTCTTCCTTCTTTTTTGGAGACTTTGAAAGCTCTGTGGAGACCATAATCCATATGATCATCGTGACTAATCCTAAAATACCCATAAATGTTGTGTTCATCATGATAACCTCCATATTGATACTTTTGCACATTTTATCATATTGATAAGGTGGCATGGGACAATATTGGAAATGATTTCACATTTAAGAACTGATTATCGCACCAAAACAGACCACCTCACGTCAGGTGGTCTTTGCTTGGTTTCTACATATCTAGCAGTTTGCGCGAGATGACTAGGCGCTGGATTTCTTGTGTGCCTTCATAAATTTGAGTGATTTTCGCATCTCGCATGTATCGTTCGACTGGGTAATCCTTTGTATAACCGTAGCCGCCGAAGATTTGAACGGCTTCTGTTGTTACTTTCATGGCTGTATCTCCAGCAAAGAGCTTTGACATAGCTGATTCCTTTCCATACGGAAACCCTTTCGTTTCAAGCCATGCTGCCTGATAAGTAAGCAGCCTGGAGGCTTCAATTGCAGTTGCCATATCTGCCAGCTTAAAAGCGATCCCTTGCTGCTGTATGATTGGTTTGCCAAATTGCTTGCGCTCCTTCGCATAATGGACCGCCGCATCAAGAGCGCCTTGTGCAATCCCAACAGCCTGAGCAGCAATACCGTTTCTACCTCCATCGAGCGTCATCATGGCTATTTTGAATCCTTCTCCTTCTTGTCCGAGCCGGTTCCTTTCATGAATCCGGCAATCTTCAAATCGAATTTCAGTCGTTGGCGATGAGCGGATGCCCAGTTTGCTTTCCTTTTTGCCAACCGAGAACCCGGGGGTCTCTTTTTCTACAATAAAGGCGGTTGTATTTCGAGATGCAGCTTCTTGGTCTGTCACGGCAAACACAATATAATAATCCGCAATGCCGCCATTTGTAATAAAGATTTTCGCACCGTTCAGGACGTATTCACTGCCTGCCTTTACTGCCGTTGTCTTCATTCCACCGGCATCTGAACCTGAACCGCTCTCAGTGAGTGCATATGCCCCTACCTTCTGTCCTTCTGCAAGCGGCTTTAAATAGGTCTCTTTTTGTTCATCTGTTCCGAAAGTATAGATAGGCCACGAGGCGAGAGAGGTGTGGGCGGAGAGGATGACGCCTGTAGAGGCGCACACTCTTGAAAGCTCCTCCACTGCGATGACGTAGGCTAAATAATCACTGCCGATCCCGCCTACCTCTTCCGGCCAAGGAATGCCCGTTAAACCGAGCTCCGCCATTTGGCGAAAAATAGCTGGATCATACATTTCTGTCTCGTCCCGCTCTGCTGCTGTTGGCTCTACTTCATTTTTCGCAAAATCCCTCACCATTTTTTGAATCATTTCATGTTCATCACTTAATTGAAACTGCATCATGAGCCACCTCGTTTCATATTAGCTGTTTACAAATGACCAGCCTTTGAATTTCACTTGTTCCTTCATAGATCTCACAAACTTTCGCATCACGAAAGTAACGTTCTGCTTGATAGCGATTCGTATAACCGTCCATGCCGAGTAAATGGATCGCTTCTGTACTGATCTCAACCGCCGTTTTTGACGCAAATAGCTTTGCCATGGATGCTTCCTTTGTCACCGGACGATTCGCCTCTTTATAAAAAGCCGCTTGATAGACTAATAGTTTGGCAGCTTCAAGCTTCGCTGCCAAATCACCCAGCCGAATGGTCGTTTCTAGACCTGCCGGGTGCTGCTTTAAATACGTCACCGCTTCGGTTAATGCGGCTTCAGCTATACCGAGGCTTTGAGCCGCGATACCGATTCTCCCCGCATTTAAACTAGACATGGCTATGTGAAAGCCCTCTCCTTCTGCACCGAGCAGCTGCTGTTTTTGAATCCGCACATCATCAAAATGAAGCGTGACAGTTTTTGACCCATGGAGCCCCATCTTTTTCTCATCTTTTCCAATCGTAAATCCTGGTGTACCTTTCTCGACAATGAATGCCGATATATTTTTTTTCGCAGAAGCAGGATCTGTCACGGCAAAGACAAGATACAGTTCTGCTTCCCCGCCGCTTGTGATAAACATTTTTGTACCATTTAACACATAGTGGTCGCCTGCCCGCTCCGCTCTTAACTGAATACTGGAGGCATCTGAGCCAGCCTTGGGTTCAGTCAGGCAAAATGCCCCCAGTTTCTGCCCGGATGCAAGCAGCGGAACATAGGATTTTTTTTGCTCATTCGTTCCAAAAGCCAAAATAGGCATCGTCACAACAGATGTATGAACGGACACAATGACACCGATAGTCGCACTCACTTTGGATAATTCATGAATCGCAATGATATATGTTGTAAAATCTGCTCCTAAGCCTTGATACGAAGCTGGTATTGGAATCCCTAGAAAGCCTTGGCGTCCCATTTCAGCTAAAAGTGTTCTTGGGAACTGACCTTGTTCCATGGCTTCCACTTCAGGGAATACACGCTGTCTTGCAAATTCTGCTGCCTGTTCTCTCCAGAGACGCTGTTGATCCGTAAGCAAAACATCCATCTTGACTCCCCCTATGAGTGGTCGTGGTATGTGTAAAAACCTCTCATTGTCTTTTTACCCAGCCAGCCTGCATTTACGTATTTTTTCAAAAGAGGACAAGGTCGGTATTTGCTATCCCCAAGTCCTTCATGAAGGGTATTCATAATAAATAAACATGTATCTAGTCCGATGAAATCAGCGAGACGAAGCGGCCCCATTGGGTGATTCATTCCAAGCGTCATGACCCCGTCAATGCTTTCTGCATCTGCCACGCCTTCATAAAGGGTGTAAATGGCTTCATTGATCATTGGCATCAATATGCGATTTGATACAAACCCTGGGAAGTCTTCCACTTCAATTGGGGTTTTGTTTAATGTCTTTGCTGTTTCATAAACGATTTGATACGTGTCGTCACTTGTTTGCAGCGCTCGAATGACCTCAACCAGTTTCATGACAGGCACCGGGTTCATAAAATGCATGCCAATCACTTGCTCCGGTCTCCCCGTAACAGCTGCTAATTCTGTGATTGACAAGGAAGATGTGTTTGTTGCAAATATCGTCTTCGCCTCTGCAAATTGATCAAGTGTTTCAAAGATTTGTTTTTTCACACTCATTTGTTCAGATGCAGCTTCAATCACTAAATGAGTCTGCTGCACGTCCTTTAAATCTGTGGAAACGGCAAGCCGCTGCGTAATATCTCGGACTGCCTGATGGGCCAGCTTTCCTTTTTCTGCTCGTTTCGTCAGTTGTTTGGTCATGGAGGAAATGGCTCGATGAATCTGCTTTTCAGATGCATCATGCAGCAGGACTGTGTAGCCTGACTGAGCAAAAACTTGGGCAATGCCTGATCCCATTTGACCTGCTCCAACGACCATGACGGTCTCTTCTGTACTCATGACGA
Organism: Bacillus sp. MZGC1; assembly: GCF_002998605.1. NCBI lineage: Bacteria > Bacillati > Bacillota > Bacilli > Caryophanales > Bacillaceae > Bacillus > Bacillus sp. MZGC1. The sequence continues at coordinate 349,404 of NZ_PVRE01000001.1, read as the reverse complement.
TGAACGCCTCCCTTTTAATCTACCTTTATCATGATGGCATCTCCTTGACCGCCTCCACTGCAAATCGCCGCGATGCCAATGCCTCCGCCTCTTTGTCTCAATGCATGAATCAAGGTCAATATGATACGTGTTCCGCTTGCCCCAATGGGATGACCAAGCGCTACTGCTCCACCGTTGATATTCATTTTCCGCCGATCCAGCCCGGTTATTTTTTCACATGCCAGCGCCACAGCTGAGAAGGCCTCATTGATTTCAAAGAGATCGATATCCTCTAGACGCTTGCCTGTTTTCTGTAAAATCTTCTCGATGGCAAAGGCTGGTGTTTTCGGAAAATCCTTTGCCTCTACGGCTACCTGCGTATGCCCAAGCACGACTGCCATTGGCTTTACGTCATGCTGCTCCGCATATGTGTCTTTCATTAAAAGAAGCGCACTTGCTCCATCATTGACACCTGGTGCATTTCCAGCGGTAATGGTACCCGTTTGATCAAAAACAGGCATGAGCTTTGACAGTCGTTCATATGACGTATCACGCCGCGGGGATTCATCTTCTGTGATCAGCCGCTCTCCCGTTTTCGTCTTGACGGTGACTGGGGTGATTTCCTGTTGAAAAAAGCCGTTTTTCTGCGCTTCGATGGCCCGTTCATGACTTCTTAGTGCCCAAAGGTCTTGCTCTTCCCGCGTGATACCAAGCTCCTTTGCAGCCATGCTCCCATACTCACCCATATGAACGCCTGTAAACGAACAGGTTAATCCATCTAAAATCATCGCATCTTGTACCGCACCATCTCCCATTTTGTAGCCCCATCGCGCTTTTTTTAGCAAATAAGGGGCGTGTGACATGGACTCCATACCGCCTGCTACGATGACCTCAGCATCTCCAGCTCGAATGATTTGATCTGCTGTGCTCACACTGCGCATTCCTGATGCACAGACTTTATTGATAGTTTGCGTCGGAACGGACCACGGAAGGTCAGCATTTCTTGCTGCTTGCCTTGAAGGAATCTGTCCTTGTCCTCCCTGCAAAACACTTCCCATGATGACCTCATCCACAAAATGTGAATCCCGTACTCTTTCCAGCGCAGCTTTGATCGCTATTCCGCCTAGTTCTGCGGCAGTCAACCCACTGAAAGCACCGCCTAGTTTTCCAAATGGTGTTCTTGCTCCAGATACAATGACCGTCGTTCTCATGTATGTCCCCTCCCGTTTGTTACCGCTTACATATTATCTAAGCAGCTGATGTACAGCGCCATGTATAAGCCGATGAATATCCTATTCATCGGCCTGTTTTGTTTACGAAACCTGCTTTCCAGCCTCACCAAACACTGATTTTTCAAGAAGTTCTGCGACATCAAATGTGCCTACCTGCTCCTCTACTTCCTTCGCCTTCGTGCCATCTCCCAGCATGGTGAGGCAATAAGGGCATCCTGAGCTGATGATGGACGGCTGCACCTTTAACGCCTGCTCCGTTCGGGCAGTGTTAATCCGGGTACCTGTCTCTTCTTCCATCCACATTAAGCCCCCGCCTGCACCGCAGCACATACCGGTTTCACGATGACGCTCCATTTCTCTCAGCGTCACACCAGGGATGGCTTTTAAAATGTCTCTCGGCGGATCATACACCTCGTTATATCTGCCTAGGTAGCAAGAGTCGTGGAAGGTAATCACTTCGTTCACTTCATGTACAGGCGTTATTTTCCCTTCTTTCACTAGCTCTGCCAGTAATTCTGTATGATGGTACACTTCTGCCTCAAGTCCGAAGTCTGGATACTCATTTTTAAATAAATTGTAGGCGTGCGGATCAATCGTGACGATCTTTGTGACCCCGTTTTTCTGGAATTCTTCAATATTTTTTGCAGCAAGCTCTTGGAATAAAAATTCGTTTCCAAGTCTTCTTGGTGTATCGCCTGAGTTTTTCTCTTTATTGCCTAGGATGGCAAAGGAGACCCCTGCTTCGTTGAGGAGCTTTGCAAAGGCAAGCGCAATTTTTTGGCTTCGATTGTCATATGCCCCCATTGAACCAACCCAGAATAAATAATCGAAGGTTTGATCTGCTTTTTTCAGCTCTTTTACTGTCGGCACATGCACATCTTCTCTCAGTTCACGCCAATTTTCTCTTTCTTTCCGGTTCAATCCCCACGGGTTCCCTTGGCGCTCAATGCTTGTCATGGCACGCTGTGCATCTGCATCCATTTTCCCTTCGGTCAGCACAAGATATCTGCGCATATCAATAATCTTGTCGACGTGTTCATTCATGACAGGGCATTGGTCTTCACAGTTTCGGCACGTCGTACATGCCCAAATTTCTTCTTCTGTAATGACCTCACCAATGAGAGAAGGATGATACATTGAGCTGGCCGCCGATTCCTCTGCACCTGCTCCTCTCGCCTGCAGCGCCAGCTGATTTCCTGTTGTCTGCCTGAAGGCAAGCTGCGGGACCCATGGTGTCTTCGATGTAATGGCGGCCCCTTTATTTGTTAAATGATCTCTTAACCTTAAAATCAAATCCATTGGAGACAGCATCTTCCCTGTTCCTGTTGCTGGGCACATATTTGTGCAGCGCCCGCATTCCACACAGGCGTAAAGGTCGATCAGCTGTGACTGACGGAAGTCTTCAATTTTTCCCACACCGAAGGTCTCTTGTGTCTCATCTTCAAAATCAATTTTTTGCAGCTTGCCTGGCGGGTCTAATCTGCTGGCAAATACATTCACCGGTCCTGCAATGAGGTGAGCGTGCTTTGACTGCGGGACATATACTAAGAATGTCAGCAAAATAAGGAGATGCACCCACCATGCGACATAAAAAACGACCGTTGCTGCAAGAGGTGAAATTCCGCCCAGCAAGAAAGCAATACTGGAGGCGATTGGCTCAGTTGGTGATTGAGAGTGTCCATGCCAAATGATGTTCATCCCGTTCCCCAGTAAGACTGTCAGCATCAAGCCGCCAATAAATAAAAGCACTAGACCTGATTTAAAGCCTCGTTTTAAACGGACAAGCTTCTCCACATACCTTCTATGGAATGCCCAAACAACGGCTACTAAAATGAGAAGTGTGACCACCTCTTGGAAAAAGGTAAAGAAGCCGTAAAGCGGACCTAAAGGGAGTCCGCTGCCCGGAACGAGTCCCTTCATAATAAAATCAAGGGCTCCGAACTGTACAAGGATAAATCCGTAGAAAAACAGCACATGAATGATGCCGCTCTTCTTGTCCTTTAACAGCTTCTTTTGCCCAAACACATTGACCCAAACACGCTCTAAGCGTTTCTTCATGTCTTGTTGAAATTCTTCTTTTTTACCAAGACGAATATACGCCGCTCGTGTTCGAATGAGATAAATAAACAAATACACAGCGTAAGCGGTCACCGCCGCAAATGCGATCAAGTTCATTATTAAAAGGCTATTCATCTTGCTCCCCCTTTCATTCCCCAAAAACCACTTTGTTCCGTTTCTATGTTGTACCTCTATCATAAATAATGAATGAGCATTCAGTCAATATTTTTTACACGTTTGGGTACACTATTGAAATATGCAAAAAAGGAGGAAGCTTCATGATCGCATTGATCATCCTACTCGTACTCATTGCCATCGTTTTTCTCGTGATGGTAGACCTTTATATGGGAAAGAAATATTTTTCTACCCGCGCTTTTGAACGGTCTTTTGACAAAACAAGCGGTGATGCAGCTTTTTATCATGATGGCGAACCATTTTTTGATCAGCTGCTCGCGGATATTCAACAGGCCTCTTCTTCTATTCATATGATGTTCTTTATTGTAAAGAACGACAAGATTGGCCAAGGGGTCTTACAAGCACTGAAAGCCAAAGCGGAACAAGGGGTTTCAGTCTTTTTGCTGACCGATCGACTAGGGTCCTATCCGTTTGATCAAAAGTCCATTGATATGCTAGAAAAAAGCGGCATCCAATTTTACTTTTTAAATAAGCCTCGTTTCCCTTTTTTGATTTATCGGTTAAACATGAGAAATCATCGTAAAATTACGGTGATTGATGGAAAGATTGGCTATATTGGCGGGTTTAATATTGGCGATGAATATGTTGGAAAAAATGGCCAGTTTGGCATTTGGAAAGATTATCATTTGCGCATGACAGGGCAAGTTGTCGCAGATCTCCAGCATGTGTTTTTGAATGATTTATACCGGTCATCTGGCATTCATCAGCTGCAATATGAGGTTTTTCCTGCTTTGGAACTGGGAACACTACAATGCACAACACGCGCGACTGCTGGTTTTTCTTTAGAAGCTTTGTTTCTCAAAGATATTCAGCAGGCGAGAAAGCAGATCATCATCTGTACGCCTTACTTTATTCCATCTGCCCCTCTTCTGAGTGCACTGCTTGATGCACGAGAGCGAGGTGTCACGGTTGAAATCATCATCCCAATGAAAGCGGATCATCCACTTGTCAAAGAGGCTGGATTTCATTATTTGAAAGACCTCATTGCCTCTGGCTGCCTTGTGTATCGTTTTTATAAAGGATTTTATCATGCGAAAGCCATTCTAATTGACCAGAGACGCTGTATGATTAGCACGGCAAATTTTGATAAACGCAGCTTGTTTCTAAATGAGGAAGTAGACGTCGCCATTGATGATGCCGACTTTACTGCACACGTAGAGGAAAAAATTCGGGAGCACATGGAAGTGTCTGAGCTTATGACAGAGGAGAAATTGACCCAGCGTCCGCTTTTGTCACGTCCGCTGGAATGGGTTGGCGCCATGTTCTCGTACTTTTTATAAAGGAGATGACCTATGCGTTATCGATTTGGTTATGTATCCAATGCCGTCACCTTGTGGGAAGCTTCTCCTGCCAAGTCGCTGACCTTTGCAAGATACAGTAAGCTCTCAAAGGAAGAGAGAGAAGAGGCTTTATTGCGAACAACGAAAGCCAATCTCGTGAATACATTAAGAACGCTCTATTTCGCCATTGCCCATGATATCCCGCTTTACCGTTTTTCAAGTTCGATCGTCCCGCTCGCGACCCATCCCGATGTGCGCTGGGACTTTGTGACACCTTTTCAAAAGGAGTTTCATGAAATTGGCGAGTTGGTGAAACGGCACGGATTACGTGTGAGCTTTCACCCTAATCAATTTACCTTGTTTACTAGCCCAAAGCCTTCAATCACAGAAAATGCCGTGATCGATATGACGTACCATTATCAAATGCTTGAAGCGATGAAGCTCGAAAAGGAAGGCTATATGAACATTCATGTGGGCGGTGCGTACGGTGATAAAGAATCGGCGCTTCAACGTTTTGATGACAATATCCAAAAGCTTCCGGCGCATATCAAGGCGAGAATGACGCTTGAGAATGATGACAAAACCTATACGTCGTTAGAAACCCTTGGTGTATGTGAAAAGCAAGGTATTCCATTTGTTTTTGATTACCATCATCACGTGGCCAATAAAGATGACGATGCCGCGCTTGAAGACATTCTGCCAAGAATGTTCGACACTTGGACGAGCACTGGCATTCCGCCTAAAATCCATTTATCCTCACCTAAATCAGAAAAAGCCATACGCAGTCATGCAGATGGTGTAGATATGTCCTTTGTCTTACCGCTTTTTCATGCATTAAAACCGTATGGGCGTGATGTAGATTTTATGATTGAGGCGAAGTTAAAGGATCAGGCACTGCTCCGACTTGTCGAAGAGCTGTCTGCGATAAGAGGCAATAAGCGAACGGGCGGAGGAACCTTTGAGTGGAAATCATAGAGAAAGGTTTATCCCTGTGCAAACAGGGGTAACAAAGCTATTGTGAGAAAGTAATTAACAGGAGGATATGAAGATGTCTCAAATCTATTCAATCCAAATCGCTGCGAAAGCATTGAATTTACATAAGCTTATTTCTCTTTATCAAAAATGCCACCAGGCTCAACATCGTCTATATGTGTATTCTAAAAAAACAATGTGCAACATCAAGAACATCGTAGAGCTTGAAACCTTCAGGCTCACTCATTTAGAGTCTGATTACTTAATTGTCGTAGAGGGAAAAAAAGCGCAAGATCTCTTGCAGCCATTTGAAAAAGAGCAGGTTTCATAAAAAAGAGCAGCCCTCAGGCCGCTCTTTTGTTATATCCACTCTTTTGCCAACCAAACTTGTTTTGAAGCTGCATCCATTTTCACTTGTACCCCGATTGGCATCGTAAGCATCGGGTGTGTATGGGCACAGTCAAAATCTGCGATGAGCGGTCTCTTTGTCTCTCCAAGCACCTCAAGTAAAATCTCGTAAGGTTCTTTTCCCGTTCCCTCATCATCAAACAGCTCATGTTTTCCCAAAAGAATACCTGATACCCGCTCAAACACTCCATTTACTTTCAATAAAGAGAAGTTTTTTTCTACAACCGAAGCGGTTTTCATGCAATCTTCAATAAGGAGGACGTCTCCGTTTTGAATGGCTGGCATGAACTCACTTCCCCATATGCCGTACATGGCATTCAGATTCCCGCCGATCAATCTACCTTCTGCCTGTCCCTCTATGACGCACAGCCAATCGTTTGGACGCTGCTTTTTATCACGCGTCTTTTCTTCCCAATTGATTCGTTCATCCGTCCAAAAAGGTGGTTTTTTGACCTGATAAGGAATGGTTTGAGGCTGCATCAGGATGTCTTCGAACGACTGATATGTATAAGCGGCGAACGGTTCAAACTCTCCAAAAGATGGGACAAGCGCCGGTCCGTAGAATACAGGCAGTCCCGTTTTTTCGTAGGCGGCTAAAAGAATCGCTGTCGCATCTGAATAACCGATCATGATTTTCGGATGTTGATTCAGCAGCTCAAAATCAAGATAAGGCAGCAAACTATTTGAATTTGTCCCGCCAATCATTGACATAACGCACGCCAAGTCCTCTCTAGCCATTAGCTCATTCAGCTCATCGGCTCGTTCTTGAATTGTACCTGAACGATAGTGATCCTCTTTCCCTGTTAATGATCCTGGTACCACAATGAATCCTTTTTGCTCAAGCCACTTCTTCGCCCGCTGATACCTAAGAGGCGAGGTCGCTGATGCAGGACTTGAAGGTGAAAAAATACCGATCTTATCTCTCTTTTGTAATCGCCGAAGCCCCTTCATTCCATCAGATCCTTCCTACACGAGTTTTTTCTATCCTAACAAAAAAAGCCCTTTATCAAAAGGGCTTTCAGATTTTTGACAAAGGGCTATAATGATCTTTATTTTAGTCCTTTATCTTTTTTCAGCGTGATAGAAAACCTTTGCAGTCTAGGAAGGACGAGCACTGAAGCGGAGCGAATTGAACATTCGTGAGCACCAGAGCGCAGGACTGACAACGAATGCGAGGGTTTGTCTACACGCTGAAAGCCCTTTATCAAAAGGGCTTTCTCTTTCTTCTTAATGACCAAACTGCGCTTCGTGCAGTCTGCTGTATACGCCGCCCATTTGGATTAAGTCTTGGTGGCGGCCTTGTTCTTGAATGCCTTCCTCTGTCACGACGATGATACGGTCGGCGTGTTTAATTGTCGCAAGGCGGTGGGCAATGACGAGCGTTGTCCGTCCGACAGCCAGTTCGCTCAGTGCATCCTGTATGGCTTTTTCTGTTTCTGTATCAAGTGCTGATGTGGCTTCATCTAGAATGAGAATGGACGGGTTTTTCAGGAACATCCGCGCAATCGACAGACGCTGCTTTTGACCGCCTGACAGTTTGACGCCGCGCTCACCTATCACGGTATTTAACCCTTCTGGGAAACGCTGAACGAGTTCCTCTAAATGCGCACTTCTTACAGCCTCCCAAATCTCTGCATCACTGGCTTCTAGGTTGCCGTACGCAATGTTTTCACGAATGGTGCCCGAGAATAAAAAGACATCCTGCTGCACAATACCGATCTGCTGCCTTAAAGAAGACAATGTCATCGACTTTGTGCTTACACCATCAATCGTGATGTCCCCTTCATCCACATCATAAAAACGAGGCAGCAGACTGCAAATGGTTGATTTCCCCGCTCCTGAAGGCCCGACAAACGCAACCGTTTCTCCTTGTTTGATCTTTAAATCGATATCCTTTAGCACATGGCTGTGCTCATCGTAGCCAAATGTCACGTTTCGATATTCAATTTCACCTTTCAGTCCGTATACATCACGTGCTCCCTCTGTATCCTTCACATCCGGCTCTGTTTCTAGCAAATCGACATAGCTTTTAAAGCCCGCAATGCCTTTCGGATACATTTCAATGACCGTGTTGATTTTATCAATCGGTCTAAATAAAACATTTGTGATCAGAACAAACGCGATAAAGCCACCTGCCGTTAATTGACCTTGCAGGACAAACCATGTACCTGCGAGAAGGACAAACAGTGTCACAAGACGTGTCAGAATATAGCTGATCGATCCATTGACCGACATAATTTTATAGGAAAGAAGCTTCGCCTTCCGAAAACGGTTGTTGTTTTCAGCAAAGCGTTTTTTCTCAAAATGTTCATTGGCAAAGGCTTGAACAAGACGAATGCCGCCGATATTGTTTTCAACCCTTGCATGAAAGTCTCCAATGTCATTGTTCAGCTGTGTAATCGCATGCGTCATTTTCTTATTAAAATGAAGGGCAAGCCAGATGATGACAGGCATGATCAGGAAGGTTAAAATAGCCAGCTGCCAGTTAATCATCAGCATGACAGCAAAGGCACCAAGAATTGTCATAATCGCTATAAACAAATCTTCAGGACCGTGATGCGCCACTTCTCCAATGTACATGAGGTCGTTTGTCATCCGTGACATGAGCTTACCCGTTTTGTTGTTATCAAAGAATTTAAAGGATAGGCGCTGAAAGTGATCAAACAGCTTCTTCCTCATATCTGTTTCAATATTAATTCCAAGCATATGCCCCCAGTACGACACAATAAATTGCATAACCGAGCTGAGTGCATAAATGACAAACAGCGCAAGTGCGGTCCAGCCAATGACCGCCCAGTTCCCTGTTGGCAATAATGTATCAATGAAGTAGTTCACGATAAGCGGGAAACCCAGTTCCATCAATCCAACGGCGACAGCGCAAAAGAAATCTAAAAAGAACAGACCTCGATAGGGCCTGTAATAGGCGAAAAAGCGTTTTAGCATATGTAAAAGAACCTCATTTCCTCTATAATTGATAATCATTTTCAATTATAGAGGAATCCTCTTTAAAATACTAGATCAGGAAATGATTTCTTTGACTTGAAATCCTCATAACACGCCAGAAAACAACCGGGCAAATGATTCCTTCAATCGCTCTTTTAACCCTCTTTTATAAAAATGAACAGGTCCCATTTGCTCACATTCTTTCATATCTTCTTCATAATGGGCCATCAGTTGCTCAATGGGCTTTTTCGCGGCTGTAAAGACATTGACCTCAAAATTGAGCTGAAAGCTTCGCATATCCACATTTGCGGTACCGACTGAGGCAAGTTCTCCATCTGCGATCATCACTTTTTGATGCATGAAGCCCTTTTGATAGTGATACACCTTGATGCCCTCTTTTAGGAGCTCAGAAAAATAGGATCGTGTGGCGTATTGTGTGAGAAAGCCGTCATTGATCTCCGGTACCATCACCCGGACATCCACCCCTCTTGTAGCAGCAATTTTTAATGCTGTACGAAGGGATTCATTTGGGACAAAATAAGGTGTTGCAATCCAGACAAATTGTTTCGCATTTGAGATGAGTGCATCATATAAATCACTCATACTTTCTTTCATATCGGGTCCAGTCGGTACAACCTGAATGACATCCTCTCCCGTCACAGGATGCGGCGTATGATACTTCGGATCCTCAATTAATACTTCATCTGATACATACTCCCAGTCGAGCATAAAAACAGAGTGAAGGGTCTGAACAGCCTCACCCTTTAACATGGTATGAGTATCACGCCAAAAACCGATATTTTCATCACGTCCGACATATTCTTTTCCGACATTTAACCCGCCGACAAACCCTGTCTTCCCATCAATTATCACGATTTTGCGGTGATTTCGGAAATTGAATTTTTGATTAAAAAAACCATATTTTAAAGGCAGAAAAGGAGCGACCTTTACTCCTTCCTGCTTCAAGCGTTTAATATCTTTTCGGGAGAAGCGAATGCTGCCAGCCGCATCATAGATGAAGCGAACCTCTACCCCTTCTTTCGCTTTTTCTATCAGAATCTCCATCATCCGGTGCCCGAGGAAATCTGATTTGAACATGTAGTATTCTATATGGATGAACGATTTTGCCTTTTTTAATTCTTCAAATATACGGGGAAAAGTCTCCTCCCCATTCTTTAAAATGTCCATATCACTATTTGTGTTCACATGCATGCCTGTTGCTTTTTCTGTGTAATGAAAAAAAGTCCGCTGATTTTCGGTTAGACGCGATTCATCCGGCTTGCTCTCAAGCTCAGATATTCTGCGTAACTTTTCACGGTTGTACATTCTCTTTGATTTGAATAAATGACCTTTCACATAGAGCTGTCCTGAGAACAAATAAAACATATAGCCAATGATCGGGAAAAAGATCAGCACATACATCCATAACAACGTGTGCTGTGATGTACGGTTCTCTAGCATGAGTGAGATGATACTAAATAAAATAATGGCGATATAAACTGCCGCGTACAGCTGAATGCTCCACGCTGGCACAGGCCACCAATACACCACATATGCCCCGAATATCATAAAATATAAAAATAAAAATTCCAATCTCCTCTTTTTCACATTCTCCGCCCTCATTCGTTTCTGTCTTTTTCTCTTCCATACCCTTTGCACAGCTTGTATGAAACGCACGGCCTATGCCTTTCTCCTAGCTTTTACAGACTTGGACCATTTGATCCGATATAATGGATAAATATGTGATGGAAAGGAAGATTTGTTTATGCATACACCACCTCCTTTAAAAAAAGGTAGTCATCTTCGTGTCATTGCCCCAAGCCGAAGTGCCAGCATTTTATCAGAAGAAGGAATCGCTCAAGCAAAAAAGCGTTTAGAGATGTTAGGCTTCACCGTCTCTTTTGGACAACACGCGTTTGAATGTGATCTTCATTCCTCTTCATCTATTGAACACCGCTTGTCTGATCTCCATGAGGCGTTCACAGATGATGAAGTCGACGGTATTTTGACAGCCATTGGAGGCTTCAATTGCAATGAACTCTTGCCTTATATTGATTACGACTTGATTCGTCAGCATCCTAAAGTTCTTTGCGGCTACAGTGATATCACCGCACTCGCAAGCGCCATTACCGCCAAATGTGATATGGTGACATACTCTGGCCCTCATTTCTCCAGCTTCCAAATGGAGCAGGGACAAGAGGAGCAGACCGCTATGTTTCAAGCCTGCTTGATGAATGACGATGAGTCTTTTGATGTGATCCCTTCGACAAAGTGGAGTGATGATGCTTGGTATCTTGATCAAGCGAACAGGCAATTTCATCCGACAAAATGGGGAATATATCAGGAAGGAACAGCTGAAGGCACCTTGTATGGCGGTAACCTTTGTACACTGAACTTACTGCAAGGGACGTCGTTTATACCTCATATCAAGGATGCCATCTTATTTGTGGAGGATGATGAGTTGGTTTTCCCTGAAATGTTCGCCAGAGACCTCACCTCCCTCATGCAGCATGCAGAATCAATCAAAGGGTTGATCATCGGACGCTTCCAAAAGAAATCCGAGATGACAGAGGAACATTTGAGGTTCATTTTAGATAAACATCCAATGCTCAAACACATCCCAGTGATCTACGATGTCGATATCGGACATACGCAGCCGGTCTTCACCTTACCGATTGGCGGAGACGTGAAGCTAGCGTGTAAAGATGGAGCCGTGCAGCTGCGCATTCTATCATAAAACAGAGCCAAAAAAGCACCCAAATAAACGGTGCTTTTTTCTATGCCACGATCTTTTATAAAATTTTTTCAGAAAAAAGTGATCCAACCCTCCATCCCCTTCGTTAAGTAGATGTAAAAAGAAAAGAGAGGAGGGGGCAACATGTTCTCTGATGTACTTAGCCAATTATTTGATTCTATTTCTAACATTATTAATACGCTTGGGTAATGTTCAACACCTGCTGTCCTTAGAAGATAGCGGGTGTTGAACATCAAAAAGCCCCACTCCTATAGTAGAGCGGGGCTTTTTTGTATTACATCTTTTCCGGTGCAGATACGCCAATTAGTTTTAATGCATTAGCAAGCGTGATTTGTGTTGCTTTCATGAGTGAAAGACGTGCTGTTGTTTTTGTTTCGTTTTCTACATCAATAACCTTCTCGGCATTGTAGAAGCTGTGAAGGGCTGATGCAAGGTCATAAATATAGTTCGTCACGCGGTGCGGAATGCGCTTTTCAGCTGCTTCTGCTACAACTTCTGGGAAGCTGCCAATGATTTTGAGAAGATCGTATTCTTTTTCCGATTGAATGTGAGAGAAATCTGCTTTTTCAAGGTTCGGCTCGTAGCCTTTTTCTTCACCTTGACGCAGCATGCTGCAAATTCTCGCATGTGCATATTGTGCGTAGTACACAGGGTTTTCGTTAGACGTAGAGATGGCTAAGTCTAGGTCAAAGTCCATGTGTGTCGCCGCACTTCTCATCGCAAAGAAATAACGAGTGGCATCTAAGCCTACTTCTTCAATCAGGTCACGCATGGTGACGGCTTTTCCTGTACGCTTACTCATCTTCATCTTTTCACCGTTTTTGTATAGGTGAACGAGCTGAATGATTTCTACTTCAAGCTTGCCAGCGGGATATCCAAGTGCTTGAATCGCCGCTTTCATTCGAGGGATATAGCCGTGATGGTCCGCTCCCCAAATGTTAATGAGCTGATCAAAGCCTCTGTCTAATTTGTCTTTATGATATGCGATATCTGGAAGCAAGTAAGTGAAGCTGCCGTCCTTTTTAATAAGCACGCGGTCCTTGTCATCGCCAAAATCAGTTGAACGCAGCCACGTTGCACCGTCTTCTTCAAAGACATAGCCTTTAGCGCGAAGGGTTTCCAGCGCTGGTTCGATTTTTCCGTTTTCATATAAAGAGGTTTCTGAATACCATACATCAAATGGGACACGGAAATTCTCAAGGTCTACACGCAATTTCTCTAATTCGTATTTTAATCCGTATTCACGGAAGAACTTCATCCGCTCTTCTTCTGGCTCATGCACGAAACGGTCACCAAATTCATCCGCCAGCTTTTGCCCGATGCCTTTGATGTCTTCTCCTCTGTAGCCGTCTTCAGGCATCTCTTTTTCAAGACCGAGTGCCTCAAAGTAACGTACTTCTACAGATAAAGCGAGATTATTGATCTGATTCCCTGCATCGTTGATATAGTATTCACGGCTCACATCGAACCCTGCTTTATCAAGGATGTTGCAAAGGGAATCACCTACAGCTGCTCCGCGGGCATGTCCAAGGTGAAGGTCACCTGTTGGGTTGGCTGAGACGAATTCGACTTGCACCTTTTGGCCGCCGCCTGTATTCGTTTCACCATATGCCTCTTTTGCTTCAAGGACAGCTGGGATGAGCTTTGTTAAATACTGATTGTTCATATAAAAGTTAATGAACCCTGGACCTGCGATATCCAGTTTTTCAATAGAAGCTTTCCCTTTATCAAACGCATTGACAATGTCCTCTGCGATTTGGCGAGGTGCTTTTTTCGCAATGCGGACAAGCTGCATCGCCATGTTGGTGGAGTAATCACCGTGAGTTTTGTCTTTCGGCACTTCTAAAAGGACATCTGGTACCTGGCTTTCATCAGCAAGTCCTGCTTTGACGACTGCCGCAATGATTTCTTCTTTTAACGCATCTTTGACCTGTTCTGCGATATTCATGAACGTAAATCCTCCTTATACGAAATCGATAATGTATGTAAATGCTTTTGATCTTCCCCTGTCAGCATATCGTACGTAATGTGCAGCAGTCCCTTGTCCACATCTAGATCAATGCCATGTGTGTGTACATCAAGCTGTAGTGTACCGAAGGGCATCGTGTAATGTGTGACGGTCGTTTCTCCGATGAGAAAGCGCTGCTTCATTTGAATGGCACCTGATCTCATGACAAAAATTTCTTTTTCACTCATTTTCACAACGGTTTTTACTTGACCCATTTCATGTTCTTCATGGTAAGTGAGATACGTTTTGTCATTCTTCTCTTGATACGTTCCAGTCGTGCGGAATTCGATCGTTTCAGCCGGCTCCGTCTCTGGTTTCATCACTGACTTGACATGAATTGAAATTTGGTTTTGTGTCATTTTGCACTTCCTTTGCTAAGACCCGTTTAACTAAAATAGTATACCATATTCATGATCGCCTATCATACCATCATTTCTCTTCTTCACGGCGATTAAACTTCGTTTTTGATCTTCCGCCATCCCTTTAGAAAAAAAGAAACAGGACACTCACTAATACCACCAATCCAGCCTTTACGCCCAAGTCTTTTCTGTTGATTAAATAAAAAAGAGCTTGTACGCCTGAACTTGCCAAAAATACCTGAAAAAAATTAAATGGCACGATTTGCGTCTGCTTACATACCACCTGCATGAATAACGCAATGGCCGTCAGATAGAAAAAGCCTCGATCCTGAAACAGCCCCATCATCTCTTCCTTTGCTTCCTTTTTCGAAGCAAAAACGGGCGGCTCAGCTTTGAGCTCTCGTTTCAGCGTGAGAATGCCTGCCGCTAACACACATAAAGCGAGAAGCACCATCAATATAGAAGAAAACATGAACTGCCTCCTTTTTCATGTAAAAAAAGAGCTTGTCCACATGAGATGACAAGCTCCTCTATCAAGGTGTTATTTCACAAATCCAAGCAGCATTTCGCGTAAAAGCTTGCTCGCTGTATTCGCTGTTTGGTCAGAATGATCATATACAGGTGCTACCTCAACAAGGTCTGCACCGACTACTTGGACATCAGATCCTGCAATCGCATGAATAGATGCAAGCAGCTCTTTTGATGTAATACCGCCAGCATCCACCGTGCCTGTACCAGGTGCATGAGCCGGGTCTAATACATCAATGTCGATCGTCACATAAACTGGACGCCCCTTCAGCTTTGGCAATACTTGCTTCAATGGCTCCAGCACTTCAAATTTAGAAATGTGCATGCCCGCTTCTTTTGCCCATTTGAATTCTTCTTTCATTCCAGAACGAATCCCGAAAGAGAACACATTTTCAGGTCCAATGAGTCCTGCTACTTTACGAATCGGTGTTGAATGAGACAGCGGCTCACCCTCGTATTCCTCACGAAGATCCGTATGTGCGTCCATATGGATGATCGCCAAATCAGGGTATTTCTTATGCATCGCACGGAAAACCGGCCAAGATACAAGATGCTCGCCGCCCATTCCTAATGGAAACTTCCCTTTTTCTAAAATGCTGTCGACATACTCTTCAATTAAATCTAAGCTTTTCTGTGCATTTCCAAAAGGAAGTGGAATGTCACCGGCATCAAAGAATGGCACCTCGTGAAGCTCACGATCTAAATAAGGGCTGTACTCCTCTAAACCGATCGATACTTCACGAATGCGGTTCGGACCGAAACGTGAGCCTGGGCGGTAACTGACGGTCCAGTCCATCGGCATGCCGTATAAAATGACTTTTGCATCTTCCCATGTCGGATGACTTCCAATAAACACTTTTCCTGAATAAGCCTCGTCGAATCTCATGCAAGATTCCTCCTTTTACGCTTCAAAAAATGCGCAAACTGTCATTTGCGCATTTCCACTTCGCTTGATTTATTTGATTAAGTCACTCACAAATTTCGGCAGAACGAATGCCGCTTTGTGCAATTCTTTTGTGTAATATTTCGTCTCAATATCAAAGAAACGGCTGTCTTCTACAGCAAGTGGATCATATTTTTTTGAACCGATGGTAAATGTCCAAAGACCACTTGGATACGTTGGAATATTCGCTGTGTAAAGCTTCGTGATTGGGAAAATCTCTTTCACATCGCGCTGTACATTTGTAATTAGCTCAGGTGTGAACCAAGGGTTGTCCGTTTGTGCCACGAAAATACCGTCTTCTTTGAGTGCTTTTGAAATTCCTGCGTAAAATCCTTTAGAGAACAGGTTCACAGCTGGTCCAACTGGTTCAGTTGAGTCCACCATGATGACATCATACTCATTGTCAGCTTCAGCAATGTGCATAAAGCCGTCTCCGACTTTAACATCTACACGAGGATCGTCTAGTTTCCCAGCAATAGAAGGAAGGAATTTCTTCGAGTATCCGATGACTTTGCCATCAATATCAACAAGTGTCGCTTTTTTCACACTTGGATGCTTCAGGATTTCACGAATGACACCGCCGTCTCCTCCGCCTACGACAAGAACATTTTCCGGGTTTGGATGAGTGAAAAGAGGAACATGTGCCACCATTTCGTGGTATACAAACTCATCTTTCTCAGATGTCATCACCATACCGTCTAAAAACAGCATATTGCCAAACTCTTCTGTTTCCACCATTTCTAAATGCTGAAAATCTGTTTGTTCTGTGTGAAGGGTTTTGTTCACCTTCAATGTAATACCAAAATTCTTCGTTTGCTTCTCTGTATACCAAAGTTCGCTCATTGTCCATCTTCCTCTCATCCAATAATAAACAAACATCTATTGTTAGCGCCTTTATCGGCTATGACTATATCGATTGTCCAAGAAAAAAGTATAGTGGATTCATATCAAATTGTAAAGAACCGCATGAGTTCTCTTCAATCTTAATGCACGCTCTTGCAATCATTTGTTTAAAACGGTTTTCTTTGTTCCATACTGATAAAAAACCGTCAAAATGAGGGCTTTGCATGGACACAATCATGAGTAATAAAAAAATCCGCATGACCGTGAAAACGATTCGAGCCTGTTTTTTTATCGGCTTGCTCGCTTTTCTATTTGCAGGCACTGTCTTTTTGACGATTCTTTTAATAGCCAAATGGCAAGGTGCCCCTTCTGTTCAAGTTCCCCAATCCACGACCATTTATGCAGCCGATGGTTCAAAGCTTGGAGAATCCAGCTTTGGAGAAAAGAGATATTGGGTGCCATTAAAGGACATGTCCTCTCATATCAGGCAGGCAGCTGTAGCTGTTGAGGATAAAACTTTTTATGAGCATCATGGCTTTGATGTGAAACGGATGGCGGGTGCTGCAGTGGCTGATATTCGTGCCATGGCTAAGGTACAAGGCGCCAGCACGATCACCCAGCAATATGCACGAAATCTGTATTTAGATCATGATAAAACGTGGAAGCGGAAATGGAATGAAGCCTTTTACACGATCCGCTTAGAGCAAAACTATACAAAAGATGAGATTTTAGAAGGATACTTGAACACCATTTATTATGGTCATGGAGCTTATGGCGTAGAAGCGGCGTCCCGGCTGTATTTTGGAAAAAAGGCAAAGAATTTGACCCTCGCTGAATCTGCCTTACTTGCCGGTATCCCAAAGGGCCCTTCTCTCTACTCCCCTTATGTGAATGAAGAGAAAGCCGGCGCAAGAAAGAATATGATTTTGAGGCACATGCAAGAGGACGGCATGATTACGAAAAAGGCAGCCGCTGAAGCCACGAAAGAAAAACTGTCCTATCGCCCTTTGCAGAAGAAGCAGCTGCAAGCAAAGCAAGCCCCGTATTTTTATGATGATGTAATTCGTGAGTTGAAACAAAGCTTGGGGTTAACTGAGGAGCAGATCGAAACCTATGGCCTTCATATCCAAACGACTTTAAATCCAGAGTTACAGAAAATTGCAGAGAAGACGTTAAAAAGCACAATCTATTCGAAATCAGATATCCAAATCGGTTTTACTGCTATCCATCCCCAAACAGGTCATGTACTCGCCCTCATAGGGGGAAGAGATTATGAGAAAAGTCCATTCAACCGAGTGACACAAGCGAAAAGACAGCCCGGTTCAACAATGAAACCTCTTCTCTATTACATTGCCTTGCAGAATGGGTTTACACCAGCAACCGTCATGCGCAGTGAAGAAACGGTTTTTGAGCTCGATGATCAAGGAAGCGGTGCTGCTTATTCACCAAGCAATTATCATGGCTATTACGCCAATGATGGCATTACCATGCTTCAGGCCTTGGCGCTGTCTGATAATATTTATGCCGTGAAAACCCATCTATTTTTAGGAATGGAGCAGCTTGTACGTGCTGGCAAAACATTTGGCATCAACGAAAAACTAGATCAAGTGCCATCACTTGCCCTAGGCACGTCCCCTGTCAAACCAATTGAAATGACCAATGCTTACGCAATGCTTGTCAATGGCGGAAAACGCGTCAAACCAACCTTTATTACGAAAGTAACGGACGCAAAAGGCAACGTGCTTTTTGAAGAGAAACAAAAACGAGAGCAAGTCTTAGATGAAAAGGCAGCATTTGTTACCACCGATATGATGTCAGGAATGTTCAATGATCAGTTAAACGGCTATACGAGTGTCACTGGCCGCACCATTATGAAGGATCTCACACGAACATACGGAGGGAAATCAGGAACGACAGGAGCGGACAGCTGGATGATCGGCTTCTCTCCCCAGCTCGTCACAGGTGTGTGGACGGGCTATGATAAAGGGCGTACCATTGACTCGGTCGAAGAAACAGCCTATGCAAAAAAGATATGGGCATCCTTTATGGAATCAGCCCTCTCGAAGCAGCCAGCGTCCTCCTTCATGCCGCCAGACGGTGTAAAAGGTGTGTATATCAATCCAAAAACCGGCGATCTTGCGGGTCCAGGGTGTGAATCAAAGGTATTCACCTATTTTATAGAAGGAACGGAGCCGACAGGTGTTTGCTACGGTGCGGAGGATAAATCTTTTGAGGAAGATCCGGTTCAAGATCAAAGGCCAAAGAAATGGTGGGAAAAGTGGCTGAAACGTTAAAAAAAGACATGAAAAACCCCGAGATCTGCATCTCGGGATTCTCCATGTCCTAGCTTTAACACCAGTTTACTCAAAAACCAGCTGGAATTGGTAGCAATTCACCATTCTTCACAAAAATTTCACAATTATTCAGAGACAGACAATCCTTCTTTTAATTCATCTGTGGATGCTTCCCATAGTGCTTCATTATGACTCTTCAAGAAATCAGCCAGCACCTTTTTCGAGACGTCATCCATATGACTGACGACGATTTTTCGCTTCATCGATTTATCCATTAAATTCACATGCTCTGGAAGCGACTTATACCCGCGGCGGATTGAACGGTCAACGGTCATTTCACATGCCGTCACACCCGCATAATAAGGACCTTCTTCTCTGCGGTCAATGGTCACCCATACGAGCCAATACAGCTTTCCGTTCGGCACCTCTTCTTTGCTTTTCAAGAATTTAATTCCTTTTTCCACGGCACTTCTTGCATGCATCGCACCAATATCAATGACAGCTTCCTTTTCCTCTACGTCAATGATCACTGGCGAAATGTTATCAAGGCTGAGCGCGCCCGCTCCAAAGCCTCCGTGTCCGTCGGTTGCATCTGTTTTTTTAATGATGTTAAAACCAATTGGTTTCTTTTTTTTACCTTCCATTCATTAGACCTCCTAAAGCAGCGGCTTCAAAATAAGATTAAACCAGTATATGATTTGATCCCGCATTCCGATCAATGGACCAAAAACAAACTGTCCTAGCGGCGTGATCACGAATATGAGAAAAATGATGATCCCATATTGTTCAAATTGCGTCATTTTCGCCCGGATACCAGGGCTGACGACGTCCTCAATAATACGATACCCATCCAGCGGCGGAAGTGGCAATAAGTTAAATAGGAACAAAATGACGTTCAAGTTAATAAAGATTAAGAAGAAATTATCGACTCCCGGCTCAAAGCGCATGAGCGACTCCCCGCCAAATTTCTGAAGAAGCACGTACACGAAAAAGCCTAGAAACGCCAACACCAAGTTACTTAAAGGGCCAGCAATCGAGACGCAGATTCCTGCTAAGCGCGGGTTTTTAAAATGATAACGATTCACCGGCACAGGTCTCGCCCAGCCGAATCCAGCCACAAAGATCAAAATCGTCCCAAATACATCAAGATGCTTCAGTGGATTTAATGTGAGTCTCCCTTGGTTCTTAGCTGTCGGGTCTCCGAAACGATACGCAACATATGCATGCGCCAGCTCGTGCATCGTAAATGCAACAACAAGCGTAATGGCGACATATGGAATAAGTTCTAATGGATACACAAGAAATTGGTCCAAAGGCATGAATCCCTCTTTCTTTCTATACAATGATTTACTTCATTCAGTATACTATAAGAAGTCCCTTAAACTAAAGGGAAGCGTAGCACGAAAAGGAAAAAGGAGGTTTTCGCATTGCCGATTGTCACCGTTCAAATGCTAGAAGGAAGAACAGACGAGCAGAAAAGAGCTCTTGTAGAGAAAGTCACTGATGCTGTTGTTGAAACAACAGGCGCAGGTGCAGAAAAAGTCTCTGTCATTATTGAAGAAATGAAAAAAGAACACTATGCCGTAGCAGGAAAACGAATCAGCGACCTGTAAGCATAAAAAAAGGACAAGCACATAGGGTGTTTGTCCTTTTGTCTCTTATTTTATCTGTACCACGCTTTGTTACGGTTCACTTGATTTTTATGAGCCGCATCAAAGAAATCGACTGTGTAGGAATAATCATAATTCATTAAGCAGACAATGCCGCTGCCTTGAGGGTCATGCGGTAAGCCAAAGTTATGACCGTATTCATGCGTAGCCGCTTTTGCTGTATTCGCTGTTCCTTGATCAAGGTTGACGGCAAATGCACTTCCGCTCGGTGCACTATTGTATACATATGCGATTCCGCCCGCATCAAAGTTTGGATTTGCTGTAAATCCTGTGACAAAATCGTAACCTCTGCCATCAAAGCTGCGCTGAAGGTTTGACAAGATTTGCTCTGCATTTGATCCAGAAGATGTCCAAGATCCTACTGCTTGTACGACAAAGTCTACATCATGGTCACGGTTAAAGGTGACGTCCGCTTGCTCAATAATGCTGACAATCCGCGTCTGCCAGTCACTATATTTCGCACGATACTGCGCATCTGCTACAGCATAGACCGTTACTTTCTGACTGCCTGTACTTGCCTTTGTTGAAATAGAATCTCCTGTATTCGCCTTAAAGGTTCTAGAGCCTACCTGCTTACCAGACTCATCTAATACCTTTGTTTTCACATCTCGTTCAATTGGAGGTGCTTTCGTCAAATCTTTAAAATCGTTTGCCTTTGGCAACCCCTCACTAATATGTGTTTCGAACGGCGCATGACCATGATCATGCCCATGACCAGCACTCGCGACTGGTGCCGAAGCTGAACTTACTCCCGGTAACAAACTACCTACCAATAAAAATGACAAAAAGACTGAACGCTTTTTCATTCCTATCCCTCCTTTGATTTTTACAAGGTTATATATTCACTGAAAATTCACCATTTTCCTTCTATTCAGTCAAAAACAGGGAATTAGATACACAGAAAAAAGTCGAAATACGTCATATTCACTAATTTTTCGGATATTTCAGCACACATTTCATCGAAAAATAGCGCTTTTGGTCTGGGTCTTACAAAACAAAAAAAGCCCTAAATGCTGGGCTTTTGCGAAACTAGTTCAATTCCTTCAATTGATCAATATAAGCAAGCGCATCCT
Organism: Bacillus sp. MZGC1; assembly: GCF_002998605.1. Taxonomy (NCBI): domain Bacteria; kingdom Bacillati; phylum Bacillota; class Bacilli; order Caryophanales; family Bacillaceae; genus Bacillus; species Bacillus sp. MZGC1. The sequence continues at coordinate 327,864 of NZ_PVRE01000001.1, read as the reverse complement.
CAAATTCTTCGTCCGTATAGCGCTGCTTGCTTTTAATGGTGAAGACCTTTTCCTTTACCTCATCTTCTGGCAGGTCATCAAAGTATAAAATTGTGGAGACGAGCTCTAGGAAACGAGACGACTGCTCGTTCATCTGCTGCGTCAGTACTTTGAGGTCAGGCATGTCCACTTCACACTGATCGAGAAACTCTTTCCCATTGTCCGTCAGCGAATAGCGATATTGATAGTATCCGCCCTTTTTTTCCTTCATTTCGTCCAAGAATCCAAGGTTGCACAGCTCTTCAATTCTGAGCGTCAACTCCTCTGAATAGGGGCCATAAAAATGAAAATCGTATTTCTCGTAAAAAGGCAAATCTAGCTTTTTTGCTATGTAAATCATCTTTTGCAGCTTCTTCCGTCCAACGATTTCCCCTGATTCAGAGAATACCTTCATCAACTTTGCATGCTCTTTCAACAAATTCCCGACATCTCCTTTTTCAGTACTTCCTTATCCCAATCCAAGCAGCTTCATGATCGCCTTCTTTTCTTCAGCTTTTTCCGACATATCTACAATTAAGTCCATCGGGAAATAAAGTTTATGATCGGTTCTTCGTTTACCGGAAATGGCGTCAACAATATCTGACTGTCTCGACAGCTCTTTAATATGACCACTTTGCGTCAAAAGGTGGATCGGCAGTCTCTCTTCTTCCTCCCCTGGTCTGTAGAAGTCGTAGGGCAAGTCAGAGGAAGAGTCGACGACTAAATAATAGTCAGGATCAATGCCTGCCTCCTTGAACAAGGCGGTCAGCTTGAAATATTTCGTCATTTCTTCATTCGGATTAAACTCTGTATATTGGAACAATCGGCGGTTCATAAAACGGCGGCACAAATCAGCCAGCACGTGATCTTCTTCGTCTTCCCACGCCTGAAAATAAAATAAGACAATGGATTCATCCAGCTTAATATAGTCCTCTGTGGTGACATTCCCCTCAAAGATCGAATAAAAATGAACAGGGGCATGTGTGAAAATATAGCCCGTTTCATGCAGCTCTTTTGCACGATGGAGAATTTTCGTTAAAATGACTTCCGCACTGCGTGTCACTGGGTGGAAATAAACTTGCCAGTACATTTGATAGCGGCTCATAATATAATCCTCGACCGCATGCATCCCGCTCTGCTTCATCACAATCTGATCTTCTCTCGGACGCATCACGCGCAAAATACGTTCCATATCAAAATGGCCGTAGCTGACGCCTGTATAGTAGGCATCACGCTGCAAATAGTCCATACGGTCGGCATCAATTTGACTTGAGATCAAACTGACCACCTGTTTGTTTTGATACGTTTTGGCAATCACTTCTGCCACATGCTTCGGGAAATCATCACTAACCCGGCGAAGCACTTCATTGACTTCGGTTTGCCCTAAAATAATATCTCTTGTAAACGATTCATGGTCTAAGTGGAAGACCTTTTCAAAGGAATGAGAAAATGGACCATGTCCGAGGTCATGAAGCAAGGCTGCACTCAGTACAAGCTCGCGTTCTCCCTCATCCCATTCCGGCCGACCTTTGAATACATCATCCACAATCCGTCTCACAATCTCGTATACACCGAGTGAATAATTGAAACGGCTGTGTTCTGCACCATGAAACGTCAAGTAAGTGGTTCCTAGCTGTTTAATTCGTCGCAGGCGCTGAAATTCTCTTGTTCCTATTAAATCCCATATTAATGCGTCCCGTACGTGAACATAACGGTGCACAGGATCTTTAAATACCTTTTCCTCAGATAATTTCCCTTTTGGATACGCCATCGTTTCGTCCCTCTTTTTTTAAGACGTGTTTCTATTATATCGGGTAACTTTCCCCGAAAACATCCTTGAATTTGCTGGTGAATGTGTTCTCAAAGATTGCACGGACGTAAAAAGCCCGACCTGACAGGGACGGACCTCTTTTTAGGTCGACTGAACACATTCAGTGACATTTATTTAACTTTTTTTTGAACCTTTTCGAGTAACTCATCTTCTGTTGGTGCGGATAATGGGCGATTGTTTACAAACGCAAAAGCCTTTTTTCGTCCTGGACCACAATAGGATTGACAGCCAATCTCAATTTTTGCATCAGGGTCAACCGATTTGAGTCGAGGCAGCAACGTCTTTAGGTTCGTCGCATCACAATCGTCACATACGCGAAACTCATTAGCCATGGTCTTACGCTTCCTTTCAATGATGAACTTCATTCTATATGAAACAGTTGGAAAACCAAGAGTCATAATATACCACCCAACATTGTACATCGAAGCGGCTGGACTTGCAAGACGCTTTGCCGTCCCAATGACGCGCTTACATAAAAGCTAGTATTTTCCACTATCCTTTTAGCAAACTTGTATAAACCTTCTTGAACTTGGCTAATCTAATACCATCAAATCATATGGGGGTTTAAACACATGTCAAAACAAAGACAAGATGCATGGTCAGAGGAAAATGATCTCCTCCTGGCAGAAACCGTCTTACGTCACGTCAGAGAGGGCAGCACGCAGCTTAATGCGTTTGAAGAAGTAGGAGATAAACTGAACCGCACCTCAGCGGCATGCGGTTTTAGATGGAATGCTGTCGTCAGGCATCAATATGAAAAAGCGCTGGCACTTGCCAAAAAACAGCGAAAACAACGGATGCGCGCACTTGGCAATGGCCAGCCTGCGAAAAAACGATTACTTTATCAGCCGCAAGTAGAAGAAACGGTCACTCAAGAAGAATTCTCACAAGAATTGGAGCCAGCAAAGGAAGAAACATTTGCACCAGCTGCTGAAACAGCCGAACAGCTTCAGTTTGTGGATCAAAGCTACAATGAAGAGTTAGCTAGTTTATCACATTTATTGTCACAGGCTTCTCATGCCCCAAATACCGCAGAGAAAAAGCCGGAAGCAAATCCATTTAGGCAGCATCAAGAATTAACCATCGACGATATCATTGATTTCTTACGCCGTTATGAAGGCGATGGTCAGCAATCCACTGCCTTACGTATGGAAAACAGCCGCTTAAAACGAGAAAACAATGAGCTTTCTCATAAAGTCTCGCAGCTAGAAGCTGAAGTGAAAAAGCTTGAAAAGGATCAGCTCACAATTCAAGAAGATTATGAAACACTCGTCAAAATCATGAACCGTGCAAGAAAACTAGTTTTGTTTGAAGAGGACGATAGTGCCGCACCAACCTTTAAAATGGACCGAAACGGCAACCTCGAAAAAATGGCAGAATAACTAAAAGTGCTCCCCGCCTCGGGAAGCACTTTTTTAAATGCCCAAAAATAGCATCACACTAAAAAGGACATTGATCAAAAACACGAACATAAAAATATACCTGACCTGCCTTACCTGAAAATCACCAAACATAAAAATATAAAGACCTGCGATGCCAAGTGTCAGGACAGGCTGAAGAAATGGCACTAAAAGCGAAATGCCGTAGCCGGCTCCCATGAGGACAGGAAGCCATAGTAAATAGAGGTAACCGCCGTTTTTGGATTTCACCAGAACCCTTCCTTTCTTTTTACGAAAACACCTTTTCATTCCGCTCAATCATCCGCGTCATGTTTTTCTCAAATTCCAGTTGTTCTTCTGCGTTCAGTCCTGACGCTGTCAGCTGATCACTGAGCTTTTGAAGCTCTTCTAGTAAAAGACGCATAAGAAGCGCGCAATCAATTGGTTCTCCAGTTAATTCTGATAAAGACGCCATCGTATCAGGCTGTATATCAGGAAACACGGCCTTCACTTCTTGTCGTTTGTCCTTTAAGGCGGCGTTATAAAAACGACGGATCAAGTCGGCACGTTCCCGCCCGCTTCCATCTGCACACAAATAAATTTGCACAGCGACTCCACCGCGTAATCTACGCTGAGAAATGCCTGCAAATTTCTTTCCATTGATGCTTAGATCGTAGCTGCCCGGACAATAAGAGCCGACAATCTCATAAGCTTCAATGTCCACCTCATACTTAGACAGCATCCGGCGGACCAATTCCACCATCGCATCATACCCGCGGTCAATATCAATGCCCTTCTTTTGTTCTGCAAAGATTAATGACACATTCAAGACACCTTCATCCAGCACCACAGCAAGGCCGCCTGAATTGCGTACAATGACGCGATAGCCCTCTTCCTCAAGCAGTTTCACGCCATCTTGCAGAAATGGAAGTCTTGTATCCTGAATCCCAAGCACAATCGTATTGTGATGTACCCAAGAACGCGCTGTCGCTGGTGAGAGACCCTTCCCAACCGACGCACAAAGCGTATCATCCATCGCAAAGGATTGCTTCGGGTCCACATAAAGACCGAGGCTCGATTGATCTATGATTCGCCATTTCGGCTGTGTCAGTAACTCAATAGGTTCATTTTTCATGTCCTGCATATCCTCTCGTTCATAAACTGTGTTTATTATAACATGGGGGAGAATGAGAGAGAAAAAAGCTCTATGACAAGGAACGTCACAGAGTTTTTCAACTGGATGCTTTGGTTTTCTTGTTCTTCCTTTTTTCGATGAAATAAACAGCTGCAATCAAAACGACAGGAATCCCAACCACGAGGCATGCAGCGATCAATGTGTTCCACGGCAAATCGATCATCTCCTTAATAGACTAAACTTCTATGTAACAGCCCTCACTGACCCAACTCAACAAGTCTTCAGCCACCAATTCCGCATGCTGAGGGTCTATCACACCAGCATCGACAATCCACACTGTTTTCTCCTCTTCTTCCTCGCATAAGAAATACTTGCCCGCCGCCATCGTCACCAATGGCTACATAGCAGCTGGCATAATGATGAACTTCCCACGTTGCATTGCGTTCCACTATGTCCTCAGTTCCGTATAGAAGCAGGTCGCCTCCAATGGAACATCCATTTGATTGTTTTAGTAAGGTCTTATAGACATAGGGGAAAATCAAATTTAGTTCAGCTTCTGCCTCTTTGATATGTATCTCACTTGCTGGCTCTTTCATGTTCAGATTTTGGATTTGAAATAGATTGATCATTTTTGAAAGCCTCCTATATTTTAAGCAGCTAATTTTTTCATGACACTTTTATACATCCGAAGGAGCAACTTTAATATGAAATAGAAAATAGCCACATCGAGTATAAAACCTAACCACAGAAATTCAAAGGCATGATGTGAGTGTAGAACTAGCCAATCAATGGGGAAACCTCGATATTCGGCATCTGAGAATGAAACTCCTCTCATCAAAGCTGTCCCAATGACAAGAAGAAAACTGATACTTAATAGCCAGTTAAATGTTTTTTTGTTTTTGTGTTGTTTATGTTCCATATGCATTCCTTTCCCTGTTTTACTACCTACTACAAAACTTGATATTTCCTTATTCCTCTAGATATCAGACCTAATTTACCTTTTTCTAGAACAATAGACAGCAGTTCTATCTATGACAACAGTTCTTTATTTATTGCCATGCAAAGTGATATTATTCGCGTAAAGTAGTTGATTAAAATAAAGTAAAAAACCTTGAAAAGCAAGTCATAGCCATTCAAGGTCAATTGATTTTCACTATTTATTCCGATTAAGTCTAATCCTCAATTAAATCTAGATAATATTCATTATTATTGAGAAACTTTTTGAAAAAATCCTCTAACGATTCAGCTATTTGAGTATCAAAATAATATACTGGATTATTAACTAATTTTAAATCTAATGAAATATAAACACCTTCGTTTACTTCAAAAAAAATAAGTTTATTTTCATCATCAAAAAGTCCATCTAAATCTGGATCAAATTCAAAAACACCTTCTCTTAATCTAATATCTGCTACTGTCCCTGGTCCCATAATTCTATTTATTGAGTTAGCACTTTGACCTTTAATAAAACCATAGCCAATTTCTAAATATAATTGTCTTAAATCATTTGGAAAACTTATGTCCATTCTTTGTTCAGCTTTTAAAATGTCATCTTCAGATACCTTATAAGTTTTATTTTCTAGTTCATTAATAAATTTAAAATTAGCCATATGCTATTTTACCTCCTTGGAAATAGTTTACCTGATGGAGCTCCCTTTCCATGTATCCCTGATTGATGTTCGTTAGGATATTTAGCCGGATGAATATTCCACCACTCATGGGCGCCACCAAAGTTGTTCTCTATGATATGATGAGCATCATACGGTTGACCAACCCTCCGAGCAACCTCTCCATTCTTATCAAGTACTTCTTCTGTATATCTTGGCCACTTTTGTTTGGTTTTTTCTTCCCACTCTGCAATTAATTTATCTTTCAAGCTCGATGTAAATTTGCTTCTATGCTTAGCAGTCTCTTTTGGTGTCAATTTTTCATAGTTTTTGTTTCTTAAGGCTTCTTTAATAAGATGAATTTGATCTTTATTAACCTTACGTCCAGTTTTAGCCTCTATATCCCTAAGATAAGCTTTTGCTAAATCCTTATTAAGTTCACCCGCACCTTTAGCAGTCTTCTCAACCCTCTTTACCACATTCTTCCCTTGATCAATCTTAAAGACATATTTCCCGCCTTTAATGATTTTCATAAATGGGATGATAGAGGCTGCGGATAGGGCTTGATCTGTGCTACTAATATTTTCGCTAGTTTCTGGGTCTTTACCAGTAACCGCTCGGTATCCGTCATAGATGCCGCTGTATTCTAAAATGATGTTTTCGGCGGTTGAGACAACTTCACCGTCTAGTATGCGTTTGGCATTTCCGTGGCTGCGGCTTTCTGGGATGTTGTCGACTTCTTCTATTCTTACTTCGTCGTTTGCGATATACGTTCGAATGATTTGTTTATTGGCATAAACGGTGTATCTCCCGCCTATAAAATCAATGTCCGACGGATCTGTGATTACTTCATCAGCGATGTCGAATTCTTTTAGCTTTTTGATGCCTTTTACGTTATATAGTTTACCATTTACGACCCTGATGTCTCTAAGAATCTTACTTTTCCCGCTCACAACTTCTTTTTGTAATGTCGTAAGCCATGGATCGTTTGCTTTGACTTGCTTGTTGACGTTTCGGAGGGTGTCTCTATGAACCACCGTCCTCACATTTGCCTGTTCTTTCTCACCCAATTTCTTCAGCATGATCATCATCGGATTGTCTTTCGGGTTGTCTATTTTGTCATTCAATCCACTGATCGTGCTTCTTACTTTTTCTTCTTTTGTGTCTTTGAAAATAGATCCCTTTTGATAGCTGGTGATCTCGATTTTTGGGCCGGTGAACATGGTGCTTAAGGTGTTTATGTATTGTTTCATTGTTTGCAATGCACTTGTTGTTTCATTCATAGCACTTGTTTGTTCTCTGTCAAAGGCATGGAGCAGTCCAATGGTTCTGGATGTCTCAAGCCACGCTTTTTGATAGCTCTGTTGAAACGCAGACTCGTCTACATGAGGCAAGTGAACGATATGACTGACCCTGCCGATCGCCTGGCTTACATCTGATACGATGTCAGAAATCGCTCGCTCCGCTTTTTTTAAACCTGAATCAAGTTCGTGTTCAATAAATGTTTGTGAAATAAAACCGTGTTGATTTGATTCAAGGGCATGAAGTGCCTGCTTTGTTTTTTTGAGCGCAGAACTGTATTCCTCAATGACAACCTGAAAGAATTGCAAGAAAGGAATATGGCATTCTGTATAAAATGCTCGAATGGCTTGCCCTGCCTCTCCCTTTAGTGCATCATCAAGTGAGATGATGTGGTCGATTTGTTTTTCTAGTGAGCTGATGTTTTGTGATTGCTGCTTTAACGAATTCAGTGTTTGGTCAATTCCATTGATTAGCGCAAAGGCGTCAAGGGTTTTCATTCCGTTCTCCTTTATTTTCTTTTATGACTAGAAGCAAGCGATTTGTCCGTTTCAATCATGGTGCTCACGGCTTGTTCTGTTTGTACAAGCTGTTTCTGAAGTATCTCTATATAGGATGTACTTAGTTCATTCAATTGCTGGTTGATCTTTTCTATCTGTTCTGTGGTGGAGAGCTCATTTTTCCCTTTGATGGTTTTTGGAAGTGTTGAATGGACATGAGCGCCTGCTTGTTTTACATTTTTTAATGCTTTTTTCGCCTCACTGGCATCTATTTTAATTTCTTTGCTCATTTTATTTTCCTCGTTTTTCTTCCAGTTGTTTTTGCTTCTCTTTTTCTATCTTTCTTTCAACTGTATGAATATCACGTTCTAATGAATGGATATCTGCTGTCAAGTCATTGATTTTTTCATCAATTCGATTCAATAGATTGGTGAGCTGTGCATCCTTTATCTCTTGACTAACCGATTTCATCTCTTCCCTAAGGCTATCAAACGTATCTGCCAAGTGGCCAAACCATGTATGTGAAGTAAGGTCTGGACGCGTGATGTTCTTGCTCGCATCTGACAAGGCCATTTTTGCCTCTTTCACTTCTTTTCGACATATGCTCAGTTCGATGATTTGTTCTTTTTTTATGGATATGTCTGCCTTTAACGAATACAAGGCTGTTGTATAACCGATGATAGCTCCAGACATCGTCAAACACCTCTATTCCTCAAATAGTCCTCCGTTATGTTACCATTTCCTAGCACAAGAGGCATATGATTGAAAACGAATTCAACGAAAAATGAATCGTAGGTATTGGGTTTTTATACCTATTTCACACGCGCAAAAAAAGCTAGCTTCGTGTGAAAACGAAACTAGCTTTTTTGATCGTTACTATTATCGTGCTTGAACTGCTGTGATGAGCGCAAGGTTGTAAACGTCTTCGGCATTACAGCCTCTTGAAAGATCGTTTACTGGCTGGTTTAAGCCTTGTAAGATTGGACCTACAGCTTCAAAGTTACCTAAGCGCTGTGCAATTTTGTAGCCGATGTTTCCAGCTTCTAGGCTAGGGAAAACAAATACGCTCGCATCGCCTTTGATGACGGAATCTGGCGCTTTTTTCGCTGCTACTGAAGGAACGAAAGCTGCATCGAATTGGAATTCTCCATCAAGTACAAGCTCAGGTGCCTTTTCTTTTGCAATACGAACTGCTTCAGATACTTTTTCTGTTTCGTCTGATTTTGCTGAGCCTTTTGTAGAGAAGCTAAGCATTGCCACACGTGGTTCGATGTCGAACATTTTGGCTGTGTTTGCACTTTCGATCGCAATTTCAGCTAGATCTTGGCTGTCTGGTGCAATGTTGATCGCACAATCAGCAAACACATATTGCTCTTCGCCGCGAGCCATGATGAAGACGCCAGATGTTTTCTTTACGCCTTCTTTTGTTTTAATGATTTGAAGTGCTGGGCGCACTGTGTCAGCAGTTGAGTGTGCTGCACCGCTCACAAGTCCGTCTGCAAGACCTTTATATACAAGCATTGTACCGAAGTAGTTTTCATCTAGTAATGCTTTTCTTGCCTGCTCTTCTGTTGCTTTGCCTTTACGTCTTTCTACGAAAGCTTGTACAAGCTCTTCAAAACCTTCATATGTATGAGGATCATACACGTCGACACCATCAAGTGTAAGACCTAATTCTTTTGCTTTTGCTTCAACTTCTTGTTTTTTACCTACAACAATTGGCTGCAATACTTTGCCATCTGCTAGTTTTTGAACGGCTGTTAGAATGCGTTCGTCCATTCCCTCAGGAAAAACGATCTTTACTCCTTTACCTGCAACCTTTTCCTGAACTGTTGAAAAAATATCTGCCACTTATATACCCTCCTTGATTTTACAAAAAAAGCGTTCTCTTTTAAGCATACTCTTCTTCTACATAAATTCAAACTACCAACTTACATTATAGCGCTTACAAATTAAATTCTTATTTTTCAAACTAATTTAATCAATTTCCATAAAAGCTGTTTTCGTCGTTCAAGTTTTGATCACATCTTCATTTGGACAAACTATGTTATAGTTGGAACAGATGGAAAACTGTAAATAGGAGTGAAATAAATGAGCGAACAACATACAACCAATGAAGCAGCTCAAACACTAGACGGCTGGTATGCACTGCATGATTTTAGAACCTTTGACTGGACAGCTTGGAAGCTGCTGACAAGTGATGAGCGCCAAGCGATTCTTCATGAGTTCACAGGTCTATTAGAAAAATGGAAAACAGCTGAGCACGATAAGGCTGGAAGCCAAACAATCTATAGTATTGTCGGCCAAAAAGCAGATATTATGCTCATGATTTTGCGTCCAACCATGGAAGAACTGGGTGAAATTGAACTTGAATTCAATAAAACACGACTAGCAGAGTTTACAATCCCAGCTTATTCGTACGTTTCAGTTGTGGAACTCAGCAACTACTTAGCTGGAGGCGGAGATGGCGGAGATCCTTACGAGAACCCGCATGTACGTGCGCGTCTATACCCAGAGCTCCCTTCTTCTCAATACGTGTGCTTCTATCCAATGGATAAAAGACGTTCTGGCAATGACAACTGGTACATGCTCTCCATGGATGAGCGTAAATCACTCATGAGAAGCCACGGCTTAATTGGCCGCAGTTATGCTGGGAAAGTAAAGCAGATCATTACAGGCTCCGTCGGTTTTGATGATTATGAGTGGGGCGTCACTCTTTTCGCTGACGATGTGCTTCAATTTAAAAAATTGGTTTATGAAATGCGCTTTGATGAAGTCAGTGCACGCTACGGCGAATTTGGTTCCTTCTTTGTCGGAAACCGATTAGCAAACGAGCAGCTGGCGTCTTATTTCCATGTATGATAAACTCTTAAGGCTTCGGAACTTTCCGAAGCTTTTTTTATGTATTTGTTTAGAAAAGGTGATCACATCATGAAAAACTTCCCCATCGCTATTTTTGCTTTAACGCTCGGTGCGTTTTCGATTGGCATGACTGAATTTGTCATTATGGGACTTTTGCCAAACGTCGCAAACGACCTTCATGTATCCATCTCTGCTTCAGGGCAGCTGATTACTGGATATGCACTTGGTGTCGCAGTTGGCGGACCTATTTTAACATTATCAACTGGGAAAATGTCGAGGAAACGTCTTCTCATTCTATTAATGATCCTGTTCGTGGCGGGAAATGCTGTTGCCGCTGTATCGACCACTTACGGTCTATTAATGGCCGCACGTATTTTGACGTCATTTGCTCATGGAACCTTCTTTGGCGTCGGAGCCATAATGGCTGCGCGGCTTGTGCCTAAGGAGAAAAGTGCAAGTGCGATCAGCTTCATGTTTACAGGACTGACGGTCGCCAATGTACTGGGTGTGCCGTTTGGTACCTTCATCGGAAATCAATTCGGCTGGCGTATGTCGTTTCTTGTTATTGCCGTCATTGGGCTCATTTCCTTAATCGGTATCATCAGCTTAGTACCCAATCAATCGAAGGAAGAAGTACTGGATATTCGAAATGAAGTGTCTGTTTTGAAAAAGCCACAGGTACTCGTTTCTTTTGCAATGACGATCTTTGGTTTTGCAGGTGTGTTTACCGCCTTTACGTATATCAGCCCGATCCTGCTGCAAGTGACTGGTTTTCAGGAAAATGGGGTGACGCTCATCCTTGTTCTCTTCGGGCTTGGGGTGACCATCGGGAATTTAGTTGGCGGAAAGCTTGCCGATTGGAAGCTGATGCCGAGTATTATGGTGACACTGATCCTGCTGATGGCTGTCCTGTTATTGTTTACAATCACTTCCGAATTCAAAGTACCTGCTGTGCTGACCATTTTTGTTTGGGGAATCATTTCATTTATTCTTGTTCCTACCTTGCAATACCGCACGATGAACATGGCACATGAAGCACCGACACTCGCATCGACGCTTAGTCATTCTGCCTTTAATATTGGGAATGCTGGCGGTGCAGCGCTTGACAGTCTTGCAGCTTGTTCCGTTATTTGCTGCAGCTGTAACCTTCATTGGGCTCATCATTACGATTATGAGCTATCAGTCAGATAGACGAACAAAAAGGACCTGAGTCAGGTCCTTTTTTATTTCATCACGGTCATTTCTGGCTCTTCTATTTGTTTCACACGTTCCTGAACTGGATGGGAAAAGGAGTGCTCGGATAAGACGATATGAGATACGGTTTTTGTAAACCCAGACACTGCCTGAATAAAGGCTTCAATTTCTTCAAGAGAAGCGACTGACAGCTTAATGAAAAAGCATGACTGTCCTGCCACTCGATAAGCAAAAAAAGCGCGTGGGTGCTGATTCATAAAAGCCACAAAACGTTGATACTCCCCGTTTAGCACTGTGACTTCCAGCAGGCAGTCAATCATAAGCCCTAATTTTTTATAGTTAACCTGAACCGAATACCCTTCAATAATTCCTGCATCCTCTAATTTACGTACTCTTTCTGCTACCGCAGGTGCGGATAAGTTGACTCGTTTGGACAATTCCCTCATAGACAAGCGGGCATCTTCTTTCAATTCATTTAAAATATGCACATCAACATCGGTGATTTTCATTCGTACCTCTCCTATCCGAAAGTCGTTCCATTTGAAAAGTATTTTATGATAATACTTATGATTCGAAATGTAAAATAAAACTAAATAATGGTAGAATTTATTTTAACGGAATTGAATGAAAAAGCAAGTATGGAGGGATCACCTGATGAAAGAATCTTTAGACAGCAAGGCTTCTAAAACGTTTCCCATCACACTTGCCATCGCGCTCACACTTGGCGTCTTTGCGGCGGGATCGGAAGAACTGGTGATTTCACCACTGCTGCCTGATTTATCAAACTCCTTTCAGCACTCTCTTGATATTCTCGCCCTTTCCATCAGCATTTATGGGTTAGCTGTGCTGGTTGGAGCCCCGCTGCTTGTTCCTTTAGGGGACCGGTATTCAAGGGAACTGTGTTTGATCATCGGGCTTTCTTTCTTTTTGATTGGAACCGTGATGTGTGCGGCTGCCCCGAATTTGGCAGTGTTTTTTGCTGGCCGTGCCATTTCTGGGCTGGCGACCGGTGTATTTGTGCCAACAGCCTATGCTCTTGTAGGCGACCGGGTTCCTTACGAATATCGAGGCAAAGTGATGGGGCTCATTGTGTCGAGCTGGTCTCTTTCTCTTGTCCTTGGTGTACCAATTGGCGCCTTCATCGGGCAGAGTTTAAACTGGCGATGGACCTTTTGGATTTTCGCCATCATGAGTCTCATTGTCCTGCTGCTCGTCATCCTTGAATCTCGTAAACAAACCGCCACAGCGAATACAGGAGCACCTCAAGCTAGGGAGAAAGCTGGCTCTATATGGGGCGCTTTGAAAATTGATCGTGTCCCCGCCTATTTGACCGTGACATTTTGTAATATGCTAGGATTTTATGGCATGTACTCGTTCTTAGGAGCTTATCTGCAAAGTCTGTTTTCTGGAGGGCAATCGACGGCAGGACTTCTGATCATGGCTTACGGCGTCGGTTTTTCCATGAGTGTATTTACAGGGAAATTAGCAGACTGGTTTGGCAAAACACGTTCTCTTTTCTTTGTGCTGGGCGGCATTACGCTCGTTCTCGCCTTACTTCCTTATGCACCTTTCTCATGGACATTGCTGATTTTCGCCCTATTTATTTGGGGTGCCATGCAAAGTTTATCTGTCACGCTTTTGAGCACTGTCCTAAGCGACTGCTCCCAAACCCACCGAGGCAAAGTGATGGCTTTTTACAGCCTTGCGTCCAATCTTGCCGTTATGCTTGGTTCCGCTCTTATGGGACCTGTCTATGTCCATTTCGGCTATCATACGGTAGGGCTTGTATGTGCACTCATTACGCTTGTTGGTTTTCTCATTAGCTTCGCCAGCTATAAACGTGAACGAACCTTACAGCAGAAACATAAAAACACATTTGAAACGTAAGCTCAATTCACTGCACATCTAGGTATGTGCAGTTTTTTAGATCAATTTTTAATATCATCATAAAATACATTTTTTATAAATTTTGTTGACAATTGCCAATTTTATTTTTTATAATCTAGTAAAAATTTGAAAAAGATTGGATGGTAAACATGATCTTAAAGAATGATGTTTTTCATTTCAAAGAAGAGCCCATCGTTTCACCTAAGATGTTTACAGTCAATACACTAGGCCCTGAGGGGACAAGCAGTGAATATGCAGCAAAACATTTCATCTCTCATTCCACCACTACACTCGGCACTCATACGAAACTATCCCTTTACGACACGTTCGAAACTTGCATTGAACATACTCTCTCTAACGCACTCCAATACACTCTCGTTCCACACGCATACGAAGGAATCAAACACTTCTACATGAGACCTGACCTGCAGCTTTTACAAATTTTCAGATGTGACACACCCATGTATGGTTTGGCTGTCAGACCAGATTTCCCATTTCAAGAACAAATGCTCCACCATTTAAAAATTGTCTCTCACCCTGCACCTGTCAATTTGATTCAATATTTCATTCACCAAAATGCTGAATTTGAGCTAGTCAATTCTACAAGTACTGCCGCAAAAAAAGTAAGAGACGGCGAATTTGATTTCGCTTTAACTAATGAGGTAGCCAGAGCCACATACGGCCTCACCTTCATTCGAACGTTTAAAAGCATCCCAATGAGCTGGTCCATATTCGGAAAAGGAGAGATATAATATGCAAACTGAACAAAAGACGCAAGAACGATATTTTCCTCAAGCCAAAAAAGTAGAATGGGAGAATGGTGTCACACAATATTCCACGGTCAGAGGTGATACGGAAGTGTTAATTTCATACGTCCCTCCTCACACGATCATAGAACCTCACGAGCATCCCGAAGCACAAATCGGCATCGTATTAAAAGGCGAGCTTCAAATGACGGTCGGCCCATCGACCCAATTGCTCACCCCTTTAGAATCAGCCTATATCGCACCACCTTTTGTCCCTCACGGCGCATCTAACCTGACAGATGAGGAAGCGATCGCCATTGATATTAAGAGATTAAAAGATGGCGAGGAATATACGGCTCCTCCTACTTATTTCTTAGATATTTTCAAAACACGGGATTTACTCCCTGGCATGGAAGTCACCTTTTTTGTTGAGGATTGGATGGAGCTCATGATTGCCAACATTCCTGGAAATGGCGGTGAAATGCCTTTTCATAAACACCGCAATGAACAAATCGGCATTTGCATCAGTGGAGGTTATGATATGACCATTGAAGGCTTTACAGAGAAAATGGAATTTGGCACCACTTATTTCTGTGATCCAAAGGAAGATCATGGTGCGATAAATCCAAAGCCGGAAGCATCAAAGTCTATTAATCTCTTCTTCCCTCCCCGCTATAATCGGTTGAAGCCAAAAGCGTCTAAGGTGAAGAAATGAACCTCGACGGAAAAGTCGTCCTGATTACAGGAGGTGCATCAGGGATTGGGCTTGCCGCAGTCAAGCTTTTCCTTGAGCATGGAGCAAAAGTAGCAGTGGCTGATATCAATGAACAGAGCGGCAAACAACTCGTCGAATCATTGCCGCACGAGCATCTTGCGTTTTTCAAAACAGATATTACGAATGAGTCTGACTGTCAAAAAACCGTTCAGTTCGTGCTGAACCGTTTTGGAACAATTGATGTTTTGATTAACAATGCAGGCATCGAAATTGTCTCCCCCGTTCACGAGATGACGCTGGAGGATTGGAACCACATTTTACAGGTCAACCTGACGGGTGTATTTCTTATGAGTAAGCATGCATTGCCGCATATGCTTGAAAAGAAAAGCGGAAGTATTATCAATACAGGATCTGTCGGGGGTCTTGTCGGCTGGCCTGACATCCCTGCATATAACGCAACAAAGGGCGGTGTCATCCAGCTAACCAAATCCATGGCGGTCGACTATGCCGCCCATCAAATCAGGGTGAACTGTATCGCCCCGGGCATTATTGATACGCCATTAAATGAAAAATCCTTTTTAGACAATCATTCAGAAAGTCTTGAGGTTGTCAAAAAAGAAAAAGCAAAGGTGAACCCATTACTTCGTCTCGGAAAACCCGAAGAAATTGCGGGCGTCATGCTGTTTCTCGCCTCTGATCTATCCAGTTATATGACTGGAAGTGTTGTCACAGCAGATGGCGGTTACACCGCTAGATAAAAAGGAGTGCTTTCATTGAGTAAAAAAACCGTACTTGTCATTGCTGATCTGGGAGGATGCCCGCCCCATATGTTTTACGAAAGCGTGGCTGCATCGTATCATATCGTTTCTTATATCCCGAGACCCTTTGCTATTACAAAGGGACACGCTGAGCTAATCGAAAAATACTCCATTGCCGTCATCAAAGATCGAGATTATTTTGACACAAACCCTTCTTTTGAACACCCAGATTCTATTTACTGGGCACATGACGATTATCTGAAATCCGAGGAAGAGGTGGTGGACGACCTAGTTCGTGTGGCTTCCTTTTTCAAAGCGGATGCGATCACCACCAATAATGAATTATTCATTGCACCAATGGCAAAAGCAGCTGAGCGTCTTGGACTGCGCGGCGCTGGGGTAAAGGCAGCTGAATTAGCGCGTGATAAAAGTCAAATGAGGGCTGCATTCAACGCGGCTGGGGTCAAAGCAGTAAAAACTCAGCCTGTCACTACTTTAGCTGATTTCCAGCAAGCCATTGAACATATCGGGACACCGCTTATTTTAAAGCCTACATACTTAGCAAGCTCCATTGGCGTGACCCTTTTTCATGACCGAGCCGGCAGTGATGATCTCTTTTTAAACGTACAATCCTATTTGCAAACCATTCCCGTTCCAAACGCTGTGACGTATGAAGCTCCGTTTGTCGCTGAAACATACTTAGAGGGTGCTTACGAGGATTGGTATCAAGAGGACGGCTACGCTGATTATGTCAGTGTTGAAGGGTTAGTCGTTGAGGGTGAATATATCCCTTTTGTCATTCATGATAAGACCCCTCAAATCGGTTTTACAGAAACGGCTCATATTACTCCGTCGATCCTAGACAATGAAGCCCAGCAACTCATCATTGAGGCAGCAAAGAAGGCAAATGAAGGGCTAGGTCTTGAAAACTGTGCCACTCATACAGAAATCAAGCTTATGAAAAATCGAGAAACCGGATTAATCGAATCAGCAGCTAGATTTGCTGGCTGGAATATGATTCCGAATATCAAAAAGGTCTTTGGGGTAGATATGGCCAAGCTGTTGATTGATGTATTAGTCGATGGAAAAAAGGCTGATTTGCCAAAAGAACTGCTTTCTGGACATACGCATTATTTAGCAGACTGTCATTTATACCCTCAGCATTTCAAAGAGAGCGGACACATTCCGCCTGAGGTCACACATATCACCATTGATCATGTTCATATTCCGCAGGACACTTTAGTTGGAGATACTGTCATCATCAGTGAATCCGTCCCACCTAAAGGAACCTTTGTGGATCTATCTTTATTCGAAGCATTTAATGGCATCGTGTCTCTTGAATTAAAAGGGTCGTCTTCTCAGGATGTTGCCGCATCCATCCGTAACATTCAGAAGCAGGCAACCATTCAGTTAATGGATGAACTAGTGAAGGGATAGAAAGAGAGGGTAACGTGGTGAAGATCTTACCATCTAACATGATTGAACGGCTGCCAGAACAAAAATTTGGAACCGTATTTGAGAAAATTGCACATAAAACACAAAACGGAGCGAACATTGTGAACCTTGGTCAGGGAAATCCCGATCTTCCTACTCCTGCCCATATTGTGAGTGCCCTTCAAGAGGCAGCAGGCACTTTGCAATTTCAGCAATATGCTCCTTTTAGAGGCTTTGACTTTTTCAAGCAAGCCATTGCAGATTTCTACAGAAAGGAATTCGGCATTGAGGTTGACCCGCAGAAGGAGATTGCCCTTTTCAATGGAGGGAAAACAGGCCTTTATGTGATGAGTCAGTGCCTGCTTGATCCAGGGGACATTGCCCTCGTCCCCGATCCTGGATACCCAGAATATCATTCAGGCATCTTGATGGCGGACGCAAAGCCATACTGCATCCGACTGGAAGAGGAAAATGGCTATTTGCCGAATTTCCCGTCAATTGATCCAGACGTGTTAAAAAAGGCAAAGGTTCTTTTCTTAAATTATCCGAATAACCCTACAGGTGCTGTGGCAAGTGAAGCATTTTTTGAAGAGGCTGCGGAATTTGCCTCAGCTCACGGTCTGCATGTGATTCATGATTTTGCCTATGGTTCATTTCATTATGAGCAAAAACCAGTAAGCTTTCTAAAGGCACCTCTTGGAAAAAAAGTAGGCGTGGAATTATATTCTTTATCCAAAACATTCAATATGGCAGGATGGAGAGTCGCTTTTGCTGTAGGGAATGAGGACATCATTCATGCCATAAACGCCTTCCAAGATCATGTGTTTGTCAGTATGTATGGCGGATTTCAACAAGCCGCCACCATTGCCTTACAAAGTGATGACTGTCATATTCAATCCTTGAAAGAAGTCTACCTTGAACGAATGAATTTCTTCATCCGTCAAGCGGAGAAGCAGCTTGGCTGGACCATTGAACGTCCAGCCGGCGCCTTTTATTTATGGGCTTCGATCCCTGATGATTTCGAGGATTCTCATGCTTTTGCCGACTATTTACTCGAGCATGCAGATGTCGTCGTGACGCCTGGGGGTGTATTTGGAGCACATGGAAGACGTCATGTCCGCATCTCAATGGTGGCGCCAATTGAACAGCTTGCCCTTTTTATCGATCGGCTCCATATACTGCCGATTCGCTTTCATCAAAAAACCCGCATATAGCGGGTTTTTCATGTTATATACTTTTCATTGAACCACCATCGACGGATATTTGCTGTCCGGTGACATAGGAGGCTTCCTCTGATGCGATAAAAGCGGCCAATGAAGCCATTTCACTCGCTGAACCTACTCTTTGCATCGGGATTTCTGACGCAACAGCCTGTACAGCTTCTTCCCGTGATAATCCCTGTTGACGCATCATGTTTCCGATAAATTGTTCATACCGATCTGTAGCAATAAATCCTGGGTTTAAACAATTTACTGTGATTCCTGAGGGCGCAAGCTGTGTGGCTGCATTTTTACTAGCATTGATAATCGCTGCATTCATCATACTGTTCGTAAACATTTGGTCACCAGGTTCCTTCCAGAGGTTCCCGACAATTTGAATGATCCGGCCGTATTCATGTCTTTTCATCATCGCTGCCGCACGTTTCATCGTATCAATGTACGCAATGGCTTTCTGAGAAAATGCTGCGAGCATCTGCTCACTTTCACATGAATCAAAAGTATCTGGCTTCCCTCCTGGAATGTTATTAATCAACACATCCAGTCTGCCAAACTCTTTTTCTATTGCCGCAAAGGCCTCCGCTCGCACTCCTTCATGCGACATATCGCCACAGAAAAGAGACACCGGCTCTTTTGTTTCTGCCATACGCCCAATGTGCTGCTGCGCATCTTCTAGTGAGGATTGATTTCTAGAATTGATGATGACTTTTACATGGTCTTGGGCGGCAAGCTTTATAGCAATTGCCTTTCCAATCCCTGTACTTGCCCCTGTGACAAATGCAATTCTTTTAGACAAACTCATCCACATCCCTTTTCTACTCAACTTAGTAAAAATACATAAAATGACACATATAGAATGTATTTCAACAAAAAAAGACCTTTCTCCTGCGAAAGGCCTCTGTTCTTTATTTAAATGTCGTTTCCCAATCAAATCCGATCGTCTCATCATTCCAAGCGATTCTCTTTTCATCTGGGTTTTTCGGGTCATAGGATTCTGTCGTGAAATACACAATTTGCAGCGGCGTCTCGCCTAGTACCCGGTAGCCATGTGCGACACCCTTTGGGATGAGGAGCAGCATTGGATTGTCTTCCCCCATATAATACACGTCGGTTTCACCCTTTGTAGGAGAATCCTCACGCAAATCGTATAAAACGACCTGGGCATGACCTGCTGGGAAAAACCAAACGTCGTCTTGCTTTTCATGATAATGAAAGGCTTTGATCACTCCTGGAAAGCTTTTCGACCACGATGCCTGCCCAAAGCGTTTCAGCATCGGCTCATCATCTCGAATGAGCTCTGCAAAAAAGCCGCGATCATCACAATGTTTCATGAGTTTTTTCGTTTGTACACCATCAATCATGCTGATGCCATCTCCCTTCTTTCTGCAAATATTCGTGAAGTGCATCCTTCCAATGTCTTGGTTGCCAGCCTGTGGCTTCAATCGCTTGAAGGTCTAACACAGAATAGGCTGGACGAGGCGTTTGGAAGCCGTACTCTTCCGTGGAAATTGGCTCAATGGTCGTAGACAGGCCGCTTTTTGCGACAATTTCTGACGCAAAGTCAAACCAGGAACAGCTGTCTCGGTTACTGACATGGTAAATCCCTGCCTTCTGATCAAACAAATGAATGATTGCCTCTGCGACATCCTTTGTATAAGTAGGTGATCCTACTTGATCGTTCACGATGCGCAAATGATCCTTTGTTTCTGCGAGCCTAAGAATGGTATTCACAAAGTTATGTCCCTCATGTCCGTATAGCCACGATGTACGGATGATTTTCACTTCGTCTGACACGAGATGAATCAATTCCTCACCAAGCTTTTTACTTTTTCCATAAATGGTTTGAGGATCTGCTTGTGCATCGACTTGGTAAGGGCTGTCTGCTTGCCCGTCAAATACATAATCTGTACTGACATGTAACACATCAGCCCCCACGTTCTTTGCCTCCAGCGCTGTATAATAGGCGCCAATGCCATTGACAAGATACGCCTTTTCCGTTTCTGTTTCACATTGATCAACAGATGTATATGCTGCTGCACTGACAACAATATCAGGCTGAAAGTGTCTCATTGCGTGTCTGACTGCTTGCTGGTCTGCGATATTGAGCATACTCCTCGTTAAGGCAATGACGGTGATATCTTTTTCCTTGAGCTGTCTGCTCAATTCTTTCCCTAGTTGCCCGCCTGCACCGGTGATTAAAACTTTCATCCGTCACCCTTCTTCGCCCTGATCAAATTTGGCACAATACCAATTGATCGTTTTTTCAATACCTGCTTCAAATGACGTTTCCTGCGTCCAGCCGAGCTCCCGTTTTAGCTTACTGGCATCAATGGCATACCGTCTGTCATGCCCTTTTCGATCTTGAACAAACGCAATACGGTCATGACTGATCCCGAGCTGCGTCAGAATGGTCTTGGTCAAATCGAGATTCGTTTTCTCGTTGCCGCCGCCAATATTGTACACCTGCCCAGCTGTTCCGCTTTCAAGGACCTGCTTTACAGCTCTCGCATGATCCTCTACATACAGCCAATCGCGAATCTGCTGGCCGTCTCCATAAATCGGGATGTTTTCACCATTGATCGCTTTTCTAATAATAGTCGGTATTAATTTTTCTTCATGCTGATACGGTCCGTAGTTGTTGCTGCATCGTGTGATCATCGCGGGTAATTGGTGAGTGTGGATATAAGATTTCACAAGCAGATCTGAACTCGCCTTGCTTGCTGAATAAGGATTATTCGGTGAAAGTGGTGTTAGTTCTGTGAAAGCAGGATCATCCAGCTCCAAATCTCCATATACTTCGTCTGTTGAAATATGAATGAGTTTTTTCGCCTTTCCTTTTAAGACTGCCTCCAGCATACGATAGGTGCCGAGCACATTGGTTTGAATAAAGGGCTCAGCCGATTCAATACTGCGATCAACATGGGATTCCGCTGCAAAATGAATGATGGCATCATAGACTTCATCAAATGCTTGATCCAACTCATGCTGAAGGGTGATATCCCCTTGAATAAAACGAAAATGAGACAGCTTTAATAATTCATCCATCTCCTCTGGATGACTGGCATATGTTAACTTGTCAAAAACAGTGAGCCGGACATCGGTTTCCTGAAGCAGCAGCTTCACAAAATTTAGTCCAATAAATCCCGCTCCGCCTGTAATTAAATAAGACTTCGTCATTCGTATCCCTCTTTTTTCTTCATCGTTTCAAACATTTTCGTAGATGCTTGGTGGAGAGATTCATGTGTTCCTGCATCAATCCACCACCCTTTTAACATATCATAGGTCAGCTGGCTATTTGAGATATAGAGATTGTTTACATCTGTAATCTCTAATTCGCCTCGATCTGACGGCGAGATTTTCTCTATATATTGAAAGACTTCTTGATCATAAAAATAGATGCCGGTGACGCAGTAAGATGAACGCGGATGCTCCGGTTTTTCCTCAATTGATAATATCCGGTGGTGAGCGGCATCAATTTCTGCAATGCCAAACCGCTTTGGATCTGCCACTTCTTTCAACAGAACCTTCGCTCCGCTTTCTTGCTGCTGAAAGGCTTCAACAAAAGGGCTTAGCGAATCCTCAAATACATTATCACCTAGCATCAGCACAAATTTCTCCTCTTCTACAAAGGGCTTTGCATAGGATAAACCGTCCGAAATTCCAGAAGCTTCAGGCTGTACCTGATAGACAATGTTCATCCCGAGTTCCTGATCGCCTTCAAGTAGCTTTTGAAACAGCGGGATTTGTTCTTCTTGTGATATGACCATCACATCTAAAATCCCTGCTTCTTTCAGTTTGAACAAAGACCAATAAATCATTGGATATGGACCAACCGGCAATAAATGTTTATTGAAAATCTTCGTTAAAGGTGCCAGTCGTGATCCCTTTCCTCCTGCTAAAATAACTCCCTTCACATCTACACATCCTTATGTTCTTTTTGGTGATGATTCATGAGGTTTATAAGAATGTCTTTCACTCGTTCGGTTCCTTTTCCATCAATGAGTGACCGTCCATTGAGATGAATGCTCCTGCGGAGAAAGTAACTGGCGGATAGTCTTTCAACAGCACGCCATATATCCTTTTCATCCACAAGGTCACCTAATCCAAGATGGTGGCAGGCTCCCTTTTGTGCAAAACGAGTGGCTGTCACTGCTTGGTGGTCTACTTGCGAAAGGACAATGCTGGGCACCCCGATACAAACTGCCTCATATAACGTCATCCCGCCAGCAACAATCGCCAGATCGGCTTCTGCAAGACGGGCAGGTAATTGATCCGTATGGCGAATGAATTGAATATGCGCAGCCTCGATTTGTTCTTCGATGCGAGAGGCTTTTCCTGTAACCGCTAGAATGTGTAAATGGCCAGCTTCGAAGAGTGCTGATACAGCCTTTGATAACAATCCGCCTGGATCACTGCCTCCAAGGCTGATAACCACCTTTTTGCATTCTTTTCGAACCTCATATGTGTCTTTTAATCTGCTGATCTCGTGATCTAACAATAAATAAGGTGTTCCATAAAAATAGTCCGTTCCATTTACTTGCAGACGCTTTTCGTCCAGACCACCATAAATGCCGTTCACGACAGCATCAGCAAGCTGGCAGGCTTCTGCTCTTTCTTCTTCAAATAAGACCAGCCTTGCAGAGGCGGAGGACGCTTTGATCGATCGAAGAAACTGGAGGTCACAATCAAGCACATCAATCAGCAGAAGATCAGGATTCAGCTCTTTTATGTCCTGCTCCATTTGAAGGAATACGTTTGGTTCCTGCACTAAATGAACGTGCCAAGCTGGATGCGAGAGCATTTCTACACAAATCTGTTCATTTGTATAGAAATATAAGTCGTTTCCTTCTTGAAACAATTCTTTTGCCAGCCGTCTCATTCTGGCGACATGCCCCATCCCTCTTAAAAAACCACCGTACACAACAATCATGATTTTTTTATTCATTCAGCATCCTTCTGTCTCACAAATTGATTCAACCGAACAATATCAGGATCTTGTTCACAAATGGAGATAAGCTCAGCCGTAGGCACAGCAATAGATCCACCAGCTTTCTCAAGTAAACGGGTGGCAAATACATAATCTTCTTCTGTATCAATCGTGAATCGATAAGCAGGATATGCGAGTTCTTTGGGCGGTGTGAATAATTGCAGTTGAAATCGCTCAGGATGCTTTCGGATATACAGCGTCACATGCTCACGCTCCGGCTGCGTAAGGGGAAAATTGTCGATTTCACGTAAAATTGATGCGTCGATCATTTCCCCGGAAATACCGAGTGGCGTTCCAGTCGTATACGTGTAATCAGCCTTCTTCTGTCTATGTTCTTCAACCATTTTCGACAAAAGCGCTGGATCTATAAATGGATTATCTCCCGTTAAACGGACAATGGTTTGAGGTTCAAAATGACGGACAACCTGCGCAAATCGCTGCAGTACATCTATCTCACTACCGCGAAATACCTTATAGCCCTTTGATAAACAATATTGAGCCAACAGATCATCCTCTGCCTCGACTGTTGTAGCAATCATGAGGTTCTGGGTTTTGTGATTGTAATGATCTGATTGCTTTACCCGTTCAACAATGAAATCGATCAGTGCCATACCGCCGATCGGTTTCATCACCTTTTTTGGCAGTCTTGTTGAGCCCATTCTAGCTTGTATGACAAAGAGCACATCATTGATCATGCTCGGACTCCTGCATGAGCACATCTTTCCACGAAACGCCTGTATGGGCTGGGATGTCTCTCACAGCCTTGGCGCCAAGTAAAATCTCCATGTACCGCGGATGCAGACCTTGGATTTTTTGTCCTGGACGTAATACGGCTAGGTTTTGTGCTGTCAAAGTCTCGCCCTTTGCAATACCTTTTGTTGTAAAAATCCCTCGATACGCAAATTTACGAATCTGCCCTTCAATGGCTGTTGTCGTTTTATAAGAACTGCCAAGAATCTCCTCTGACAGAGGATGAGCGTCTTCTTCTGATTGATTTCGGTCCTTTTCCGCCGCTCGAATATGCTGAACCATTTCCTTTAATTCCTCTGGATCAAGTGCAAAGGAATGATCGGCCCCAGGCAGCGTCTTATCTACCGTGAAATGTTTTTCAATCATGGCTGCCCCAAGCTTCACAGCGGCAACAGGGGCTTCAGTTGGATGCTCACTATGATCAGAAAAGCCAATGACTGCCTCAGGAAAAGCCGAGGCTAAAGTTTGAAGCACACGAAGATTCGTGTAAGCTCTAGGTGCTGGATACTTTGCTACGCAATGCATAATGGCGACTTGATGGTTTTGCTCGCTTGTAATTGCCTCATATGCTTCATGAACATCTGCAATAGTGGCTCCGGCTGTTGAAAAAATGATGGGCTTTTGAAAAGAAGCCGTGTGACGCAAAAGAGGCAAATGATTGATTTCATAGGATGCCAGTTTGAAAGCCGGCGGATCGGTTTGATTCAATAGATCCGCAGATTCTTCGTCACACACTGTGCTTAAAAACATCAGCCCTTTTTCCTCACAGCGCGTCAATAAAGCTGGCAGCCATTCGGGCGGCAGCTCCATTTGTTCGACTAAAGAAAAAATGGATACCTCTTCTCCCTTGGCTGTTTCGTATAAACCCGGTTCCTTTTGATACATCCGATCAGCTTGAAACATTTGAAACTTCACTGCATCGGCACCTGCTTCTTTTGCCACATCAATTAAAGCAAGCGCCTGATCCAGCTTTCCATCATGGTTAATGCCTGCCTCTGCAATGATAAAAACAGGCGCACCATCCCCCACTTTGCGATCTCCAATATAGAAATGCGCCATCTTATCTCTCTCCTTTTTTCGGCCATACATGGTAATACAAGAAGGCATTTGTTGTTCTAAAGCCCATCTTTTCGTACAGCTGAATGGCGGTTGTGTTATGCAGCTGTGTTCCGGCAGAAATAAAACAATGCCCTCTCTCATAAGAGACCTTCATCATCTCGATAAACAGTTTTTTCCCGATCCCTTTTCCTTGTACATCCGGTCTAATCGCAAACAGCTCAAGCGCCATTTCATCGCCCTTGGTCATCCCTTGTATCAAGCCCACGACTTCATCGTTCACCTTTGCCACGAGATTGATATCTGCACGTCCGAGCAAATTGTTTCTCATCCATTCTTGATAGAAATGCTGGACGACATTCTGGTCTAAAAATGGATCGAGTGCATACCGGCTTTTCACAAAAGCCTGATGACCAAGTGAAACCGCCTCATCGTATTCCTTTTCATCCGGCAGACTTATCACCACATCTTCACCTGTTGATGGCATCTCCATGTGAACAGGCGGCGCCTCAAGCCGAGTGAGACCGCCCACATAGTACACATGTGACAGCCTTTGGACGATCCGGTTTTTTTCAAGTTCAGCCGCTTCAAGACGTAAAAAGAAAAAATCGCATTTTTCTGTTCTCATCCAATTGATGAAGCGCTCCATCAATTCTTGAAAAGCAGATGATGACTCAGCTTCCGCAAACTTCACATGAAAAATATGCTGATCAAATATGCCGCTTTCCCATTTTGACCAGTCGAATAACAGCACCGCTTTGAGCTGGGCGCCACTGACAAGACCAAACTGCTTGAAGCCTTTCATTTGTTCAGCTTGTTGGCCGTATTTCTCCAGCCAAGCGGACAGCACCTGATCGTCTATTGCATGAACGGTCTTCATGAAGATGCCTTCTGTTCTTTTAAAATAGACAGCACCGCGGTGATGACATCCTGCACATCTTCATCTGTCATACTTGGATAAAGAGGCAGTGAGAGAGTCCGCTTGTAGTAAGCGAGTGACTTAGGGAAATCCTCTGGTGAATAGTGATAGGTTTGTTGATAGTATGGATGCAAATGAACAGGGATAAAGTGAACACTCGTGCCGATTTTATACTCCTTTTGCAGCTGATCAATCAGCTCATCGCGTGTGATGAATGCTTCTTTTGGATCCACTTGCAGTACATACAAATGCCATGCATGTCTTCCCTCATGATGGACAGGCGGCAGAATCAGCCCTGCTTCTTTTTGAAAAGCCTGATTGTATGTTTTCGCAATTTGTTCTCTCCGCGCCTGCATATCATCCAGACGGCTTAGCTGGACAAGCCCTAACGATGCCTGCACATCAAACATGTTCATTTTATAGCCAGGTTCCTCGACCTCGTAGTACCATGTTCCTTTTTCTCCATAACGATTCCATGCTCCCTTGCTCATCCCATGGAGTGCTAGTCTTCTGATCCGAGCGGCAAGCGCATCATCGTTTGTCGTCAGCATGCCGCCTTCTCCAGTCGCTATGTTTTTCGTCGCATAAAAACTAAAGGCAGTCGCATCACCAATCGCTCCAATGGGCTGGCCATGGTACGTTGTATACAGAGCATGAGCGGCATCCTCGAGCACAAATAGATCGTACTTTTTGGCAATGGCTAAAATCCGGTCCATATCGCACGACTGACCAGCAAAATGAACAGGGACAATCGCTTTTGTATGTGGTGTAATCGCCGCTTCTAGTTTCTCTGCATCGAGATTGAGAGTCGCTGGGTCAATATCGACAAATACAGGTGCTGCCCCTGTATGAATGATCGTATTGGCTGTTGCGCAGAATGTCAGAGGCGTTGTAATCACCTCATCCCCACTCCCAATCCCTCTAGCCTTTAAGGCTAAAAATAAAGCAGCCGTACATGAATTGACAGCGATCGCATGTTTTGCACCGGTCAGCTGCCGAAACTCTTCTTCAAACTGTCTTACTTTTGGTCCGGTTGACAGCCAGCCGGATTTTAATGTTCCAATGACTTCGTCAATTTCTTCCTGCTCAATCAACGGCAGGGCATAAGGAAGAAATTGCGCTCTCTTTTTTTCCATATCGCTTGCACACCCCTATCTTCATCTCTGAAAATCCACACCTGTTTTTGTTTTAAGCAGAGAAAGCAGAACATCGGTCGATCGCGCATGCGGATAATGTTGTTTAATGAATTGAGCTCCTTGCTGCTTTGCCAGCTTCATCTCTTGATCATCCGACAAAATACGAATGGCTTTCTCAGCCAGTTCAACAGGGTTTTCCATATGATAGCTGCCAAGCGACTCGTAATAAGGGTATCTTCTGCCTTCTGTCATTTTCCCGATCAGCACACTCTTTTCAAAGAGCATTGCTTCAAGACCGACGGTTGATGTGAGCGTAATGACCATATCCATATATGGCAGCAGGTCATATAAGTCGATATCTTTTTTAATCAATCTCACATGATTTCCAGCTCGTTCAATGGACACATACTCATTTAATCGGTTTCGGGCAATTTCCCACGGATGCGGCTTCATGATCAACTGAATGTCTTTCCGTTTTGCAATCGTTTTAAGAACATCACCATAGAAGGCTTCTGAGAACGGCTGCGTTGCCACAAGCACGGTCTTTTTGGCAGGATTGAAGTTCAATTTACGAAAGATGAGTTCCTGTTGAAGCGGCGTTCGATCCTTCACCAAATCAAACCTCGGATGACCTGTGATCTCCACCTGTTCCGGCTGACAGCCTTTGTCTACATACCAGTCCTTTTCATACTTTCCAAACACCCCATGGCACGTCGTGAAAATCGGCAAAAAGGCTTCGTCTCCCATAAGTGCGCCGTGCTGAAGACAGATACTCGTGAGCTGGCGTTTCACTGTTTGCAGTGCCAGTACGCGGCTGTAAGCATCCTCCGTCGTCCCCACAATGACGGCTGCAATTGGCTCCATCTGAAATAGAACTTCTGTCTGGTCAATCACATCAATAAATTGCACAATGTCCTTCCGAAGCTTTTCTCTAAAAAAGACATTGCCAAAGACGGGGTGCTTTGCGTAAGGTTTAAGGAGAGCATTTGCTTTTTCAATATATTCAGCATGGGCTTCTTTATTAACCTCTCCGGCTAATTCCGGCTTGCTGATGACGGGTAAACCGAAATAATCTGCCTTCTTCCAGCGAGCGAGCACCACCGTTTGACTCGTATGGAACCGCGTGTAATTTTGTTCAGTAAAACGCAGATGTTCAAAGTGAAGCAATACCTTTCCATTCGCCGGACGATAAGCAATTCGCTTGATCTGCTGCTTATGCTGATCAAAAAATGGCTGAATCTCTTCCGGCAATGGACAATCGGTTGTCAATTCTTGACCGAATACTTCATCCTCCATGCGTTCCCTTACTTCAGGACTGATATATTGATAGAAATTGCTGATCAACCCAAGAGGAATTTGTTTATAGGACAAATCCTTCATGAGATTCACATACTCAAAGTACACCTGCCAATAATGATGAATATAGTGCGACACTTCAGGTCACCTCCCATGTCTTTGTTTTAATATGTGGCGGAGCTCCCAGCAGGTAGACTGCTCAGGAAGTGCTTGAATAAAGGCACTTTTCTCTTCTTCTGCCAGCTGATAGTGAATCGACTGTTCTGTGATGTAATTTGTATCTAAAACTTCATCAAAGGGATAGAACGGATAAAAATGATTTAATCGAAAAAAGAACCGGGCATCTCCTATTCGATAAAAATGCGGACTCTCGTCCCAGTAAGACCCAAATTCAGCTTGAATCTTTGATAAAATAGATGCACGATGAACGACCGAGCAATGATCTATGGCACAGGGTGCATTCCATTGCACCGTTTGCGCAGGTCGAATCGTTTCCTTTACTGGCTCTTTTTTGCTATTTAAATAGATTACTTTCGATGCAGAATAGACAATATCATCACCTGGTCGTGCATCTAGATAATGAGTGAGCTTCTCTAAACGGTCCGGGGCATAGACATTGTCATCTGTGGCATAGGAAATATACTCGCCCTTTGCCAGTTCTAATGCTTGATTAATCAGGACGGCGTATCGGGTTTTCACTGTTCTCTCCTCCAGCGATTTGACACCGCTTTGGATAAAATGAACACGGGGATCTTTGCGAAAGGGCTCAATCGCAGCAAGGGTTTTTTCGTTTGAACCATCATCCATGATAAATAGTTCAAAGTCTGAAAGCGTCTGCTGCAAGACCGCTTCAATCGATCTGCCGACGTAAGCCGCCTTGTTGTAGCTCGTCATAATGACAGTTACTTTTGTCAAAGTTTTCACCTCGGTCTCTTTCAAACTATGTTTATCATATGTGTCTCCTCTTAAAGAGACTGTAGAGTGACCTATTTTTTATAAAATTGTATTTTTTTATTGATCTATCTTTGAAAAACGCGAACTTTTTGGTAATATAAGTAATCATTTATGTGTATTAAAGGAGTAAAGAACATTGGAAGCTATGAAGAATGATCACTCCCAAGAAGAGGAAGCAAAAGGTTTTTTTCGATTTTTTAAAATTTTCGTCGCAACAAAAACGATTATTCGCTCATATCAACATTCCTCTATTCCAATTTGGCTGATGATGCTCCTTGCAAGTATCGCTGGTACAGGCTGGGTCTACGAAGGTTATTTTAGCGAGTATATGGGCAATCATATTCCGTTCCCTTTTATTCTGTTACAAGGAGCGGGATATGGTATTCTTGCAGGCAATCTGGTTCTATTTTTCGGTGTACTCATCCTAAAGTGGTTAGGGCATCTTTTTTTTGGCAGTCAAACAGCATATCGAGATGTGCTCAAAGCCTGCACGCTGACGATCTTTTTCCCTTCCGCTTTATTTTCACTCAGTTGGATTTTCACTATTGGAATGCTTGGTCCGTATACGTTTGTCAAAATCTCACCTTATTTAGATCAGCATTATGAAGTTTGGTATTATCTCGATCTTTTGACACTGATTGATGCTTATGCAAAGACGTGGATATTTGGAATGACTGTTTTAGGCATTGTCGCTGTGATGAAGCTCAGATTATGGCAAGCCTTTCTCATTGTGATCACACCGCTTGCGGCATGTTTTCTTATCATTACACTTTTATTTGGTGTCCAGCGCGCTGTAAATTGGATGATGTAAGGAAGGTTGAGCATCAGAGAGAATTTGATATTCGTGAGCAACGAAGCGCAGATCTGGCAAAGAATGCGAGGGTTTGCCCACGCCTAAGGAACTGCACCGCAGTTCCTTTTTTTCGTTCAATGTACATATTCCATCCTCCTGTCTCATAGTGTGAAAGAGAGAAAGAATGCTATGGAAACAACAGGTGCTTAAGCGCCTTCTGTTTAGAACACCATGAGGAAAGAGGAGGAACGTTATGAAATTGAAAAATCAATTTGGGCAAGGTTCGGGTTTCGAAGGTCAAGATTTTCGCCAGCAACAATATGGAGCAAATCCGTATCCTGCGCAGCAGATGGGTTATTCAGTCCCTCCCCAAATGCAGGGTCAAATGCAAGGACAAATGCAGCAGGGATTTTCACCACTGCCGTCTACTGGTTCTTCACAAGGGGGGCAGGGCACGCAGAGCGGCGGGCAGCCGTATCAAATTCCTTCTGGACCGATTTATCAGCAGAATGTCACTGGTCAGCTGCCAATCGAGCAGTCCTATATTGAAAATATTTTACGATTGAACCGCGGCAAGGTAGCCACGATTTACATGACGTTTGAGGCAAGTAAGGAATGGAACTCGAAGATTTTCAGAGGCGTCATTGAAGCTGCAGGACGTGACCACATTATCATTAGTGATAATAAGACGGGAACACGATACTTACTATTAACGATCTATCTTGATTACATTACGTTTGATGGGGAAATTCAATACGACTATCCATACTCTATGTCCACGTATTCTCCGAGATAGATAACGCCACATATAGCAAAAGCAAGGAGCAGGCGCCCTTGCTTTTTTCTTTTGACTAGGTTTTTGTCACACCTCTAAGGCGCTGGTCATAAGATGCCTAGTAGTTTTTATCAAACGCCTAGAGGTGACATCAATGACTGTTGAGCTGGATTATACATCACCGAATGTTAAATATTCATACGATCTGAGTCAAAGCCCCCTTGTGAAGTACGATCAGCATAATCTGATTAATGTTTTAGGAAAAAAACAATTAAACTCGTTGGATCAAGTATCCCTGCTGGATATATATTTGAGTAAAAGCAAAGTCGTAGAGCCTCATTATCATCAAAATGCCGCAGAGCTTGTTTATTGTATAGCCGGTTCTGCTGCTGTCTCGATGCTGAATCCATTCACAAAAAAACTGCACACCTATACCATCACCCCTGGACAGGTGGCAAACGTACCTCAAGGCTGGTGGCACTATGAAGTTGCCCTCCAAGACAGAACTCATTTGTTAGCCGTTTTTAACGCATCTACGCCAGAAGTGATCCTAGGCTCAGACCTTCTCACCCTCACCCCTGCTCACATCATGGCACATACGTATTGCATGAACGAAACACAGTGGAAGCAGGCGACACAGCCTGTGAAGCCAAGTGTGTTTATCGGACCATTTTGCCACAGAGAAGAGGAGGCACAAACGCATCCTGTCCCTCCGTCTCACTACATCCCTTATTATCAAGCACCGCCAAATTATGCCCCTTACTGGAATTAAGAAAAAAACCGATGCCCCTCTCAGAGCATCGGTTTTTTGACTTATAAATTTTTTGCTGCTGCACTGACAAGCATGATCCAAGAAGCGATAAACGCCACTCCGCCAATTGGGGTAATGGCACCTAGAATCTTCACCTGTGTCAATGCCAGCACGTAAAGGCTTCCTGAGAAGAAAAGGATGCCTGCAAGCATCACCCAGCCAGCGGTGGGAACTAGAGAAACACCTGACAGCTTATCTGCAAGAAAGGCGACAATAAATAATCCAATCGCATGGAACATCTGATATTGAACCCCTTTGTTCCATATGTCTATATACTTTTCAGGGATTTTCCCTTCCAGACCGTGCGCACCGAAGGCTCCGAGTCCAACAGCTAGCATGGCATTAATCGCACCTAAAATGAAAAATAGTTTCATTCGTCATTCTCCTTATCTCGTCAATTATGTTTATCATAGCGCGGGTGACAGACGACATTCAACTTTCCCTTTACGTTGACACGAGATTGTCGGATTTCTTTTTCTTTCGTAACAGGACTTGATCGACCGCAATCGCAATGAGTGTACCTAGAACAAGACCATTGCTTAATAATGAAATGAGCACAGGATGCATGCCTTTCAAGGCTCCCTGCGGTACAAACATCGCCCCTACACCTGCTAAAACGGCAATCCCTAGGACAAAGCGAATCCGCGGAATTTCTTCTTTCTCATACTGATCAAACTCTGACATCGCAATCCCAATCATCGAGGAGAACACCACAAAGTTTACAGCAAGCCCCACAGGTGATGGCAATGCGGAGAAAAAGCTCATGAGCAGCGGGAACAAACTAATGAGTACAATGAGCAGACTTCCTATGAAAAATGGCTTTCTCGATGGAATTTTCGTTGTCTGTATAAATCCTGCTGCTCCGGAAATAGGTACAGGCGCAATGGCACCGATCAATCCGCTCAGTAAGTGACCAAATGCTGCGACAAAACCAGCCGGCCGAGCTCTCTTCCGCTCACGCAGTTCACCAAATGCCTTCACTGAACTTTCCACAATTCGAATACTTGCCAGCATGTTCACAATGAGTAAGATCGTAATAAAAAAGGACGTGACAAGTAGTCCACTGTCAAAGACCGGCATGCCGAATGGGAACAGCTTCGGAAACTCGATGATTTTTTCTGGAATTCGAACCGGCTTTGCCAACCCGAGTAGAGCGAATAACAGCCAGCCTCCTGCAAGGGCAAATAACACAGAAAACTGCCTTAAGTAATGCCATTTTGAGCGGCTGATCATGAAGGTAAGGATAATAATCAAGATCGATAAGCAAAAGACAAGCCCGTCCACCTGATTTCCTCGATAGCCGATGCCCATCAGCCCTTGCATGATCGGCTGACTTAACTGCACAACTAGCAGCAGCAAGTAAATGCCTGTGACGACTGGCGTAAATAAAGAAGCGAGCCAATTAATGATTTTAAATAAACTAAAAATAAAAAAGAATGCGGCACTAAAAATTAAAGCTCCTTGTAAGGCTTGCAGGGTTTCAGGATACGTCGCAAAAATTGTTCCTGTCATGCCTGCATAAAGGGTATACACACCCCACCAAAGCCCTGCTGGACTTTCATTGATCGGCAGCATATGGCCGCATAAACACTGCACCATCGCCACAAGACCAAGTGAAAAGAATGTACTTTGAATCAGCTCCGCTGACTGCACTTGGTTCAATTCAAACGCTTGTGCAATCGCAATAGGTACGGCAATAGAAGCTGCGATAAAAAATGCCATCCACTGAATGGCGCCCAAAAATAGTTTCAAACCGATCACCTTCCCTTTGTCGTGACAAGACCATTAAAAATCAAAAATAGAGTCGCCGTTCCCATCCTTCTCTTTTTGCCCCTCTTCTTGATGCTGAAATTTCTTCGCACCACTCGCACCCATCAGTTTCTCAAGCATGGCTTGATCTGAGGATACGGGCGGCGCGGACGGTGTCTGTATCGAAGAAGGTGGCGAGATAACCGGCGACTGCGGCATTTGCACCTGTGATGGTGCATCGAGAATGACCTCACATAGTGAAGAAATCGCTGCCACATGACGTTTCACCTCTTCATCATTTCCACTTTGTTTCGCCTTTTGAACCGCTTCCTCCATTTTTTGAAGCAGACTTGATATATGAATATTCAAGGGTAGACCCTCCAATCTAAAAAATTCGTTTTCCAACATTATTTTACCAAATGAACAAACGAAATGGGTTCATTTTTCCAAAGCAGTGCGCTCATGTTGCTCTTATTTGACCCGGCATGGTCGTTCACACATAATAAAAGGAACAAAATCGTCTATGAAAGGATTGAATAATGGACAAACTCACTGCTCTTTTTCAGAAACAAAAAGTCTTTCAAAAGCCGCCGGTTCAAGAACGCATCCGTCTCCTTAAAGACTTAAAAGCAGAAATCAAACAGCATGAAAAGGATATTTTACAAGCCTTAGCCCATGATTTACATAAATCCGAACAAGAAGCCTATACAACAGAGATTGGGATGGTATATGAAGAAATCAATCATACCATCAAGCATCTTCACAAATGGGCAAAGCCAACACGCGCGCGAACACCTCTGACTCATATCGGATCGAAAAGTATGATCATCAAAGAACCTTACGGCAGTGTGCTCATCATTGCCCCTTGGAACTATCCTTTCCAATTGGCTCTTTCTCCATTAGTCGGAGCTATTGCTGCGGGTAATGCCGTCATCTTAAAACCGTCTGAGCTGACGCCGCAAGTCTCACAAATAATCAGCGCAATGGTGGAACGTGTATTTCAAGAAGACCATGCAGCTGTCGTAGAAGGCGGTGTAGATGTGAGTACAGAGCTGCTGAAACTGCCCTTTGATTATATCTTCTTTACAGGAAGTGTGGCAGTCGGCAAAGTCGTCATGGAAGCCGCCGCAAAGCATTTGACTCCTGTCACACTCGAACTTGGCGGAAAAAGCCCTTGCATCGTCATGCCTGATGCAGACATCAAACTAGCGGCGAAGCGAATCACTTTCGGCAAATTCACCAATGCAGGGCAAACATGCATTGCGCCAGACTATTTGCTCGTTCATGAGTCCATTAAAGAGGACCTTTTGCGGGAAATGACAGCTTGTATCCGGGACTTTTATGGTGAACACCCTGAAACACATCCGCACTTTGGGAAAAATGTCAGCCAGCGTCATTTTGACAGACTCTCACAATTCCTCTCAAATGGAACGATTGTCACGGGTGGACAGCGCAATGAACACGAGCTCAAAATCGCTCCGACCATTTTAGACCACATCACATGGGAAGATCCCGTCATGCAGGAGGAAATTTTCGGACCGATTCTGCCTGTCATGACCTTTGATTCTCTGCATGAGGCAGCGCATATGATCAAAACAAGGCCGAAGCCGCTTGCTCTTTACTTATTTACAACAAGTAAAGAAACAGAATCCTATATTCTAGACCATCTTTCATTTGGCGGAGGATGTATCAATGACACGCTCATGCATGTCGCTACTCCTTACCTGCCATTCGGAGGCGTGGGTGAAAGCGGCATGGGACGATATCATGGGAAAGAAAGCTTCTTTACCTTTACGCATGAAAAAAGCGTCCTGCGCCAAACCAATCGCTTCGATTTTTCCTTCCGTTATCCAAATGCGAAAAACGGACTCGACTTGGTTCGTAAATTTTTAAAATAAACAGGACGAAGGGGCTCTTCCCTCGTCCTCTTTTCACTCAATACCTTGGATACACCAGTTGATTTCTTCGATCCCCATTTGTTTTAAATACGCGTTTACCTTTGAAAACGGACGACTGCCAAAAAAGCCGTTTCTTGCAGAAAAAGGACTTGGATGAGGTGACTCAATGATGTAATGCTTGTTTTGATCAATGCGTTCTTTCTTATTTTGAGCATGTCTTCCCCATAACACAAAAACGACGGGCTGATCACGTTCATTCAGCACATCAATGACACGGTCTGTCACACGTTCCCAGCCCTTGCCTTTATGCGAGTTCGCCTCGCCCTTTCTCACGGTCAGCACAGTGTTTAAGAGCAGCACACCCTGCTCTGCCCAGCTCACAAGTGAGCCATGATTTGGAACAGGACAGCCAAGATCATCCTTTAGCTCCTGAAAAATATTTCTCAATGAGGGCGGATGCTTCACGCCAGGCTGAACAGAAAAGCTTAATCCATGTGCCTGACCTGGGCCATGATAAGGGTCTTGTCCCAAAATCACCACTTTGACCTCTTCATAAGACGTCAAATGAAGCGCACGATAAACGTCATCCGGTTTCGGAAAAACGGTCTGCGTGCGATATTCTTCCTTCATCCATTCACGTAATTCCTGATAATATGGCTGTTCAAATTCACTTTTCATCACAGCCCACCAGCTATCATTTAAAAATGGCTTCATTGGGGTTCTCCTCCTTCTATTTGCTGCGTTAGTCTGGAGATCATCGGTTTTCCGTCCCACACAATATCACTCTCTGATTCTCGTTTTTTCATCGCTGGTTCTTCTAATAAGACAGCAAAGTTAGCTGTCGGCAGGTCACCCAGCCCATGCTTTTCACTTAGATCATCTAAGTAGTTCTTCCTTGTTTCACCAAGATCACTAGACTGATTCCCACCGCCGTCAAAAAACGCATAGATCACGCTGGCAGCTGGCACTCGTTTGACACGGGCATGCTGTGATACACGCAAAAAGAAGTCCCAGTCCCAATAATGATGCATCGCTGGATCAAAGTAGCCAATCTCATCGTGTATACAGCGTTTGTACATACTGCCGGAAGGAACATAGGTAGAAAAAACACGCATATCCTCAATAGCTGCTGTATAAGCAAATAAACGTCTCGACACCGGGAAACGGGTCGCGCCTTTTTCTTCAAATGACACAATTTCTGCATCAGAAAAGACAAAATCGGCGTCCTCCAGCGCCTTACTCATACGTTCAATATGACAAGGTGTAAAGTAATCATCGTCGTCACTCAGCATGATGACATCGCCTGTCAGCTCCCGCACCCCCACGTTTCTAGCATTCACATGCTGGACATTCTCATCTAAATGGATCAAGCGGATCGGAAGTTCAGAGTAGAGTTCCTGGATGATGTCGACTCGCTCTCCTGCATCATTCACGACCACAATTTCAAAAGGCTGTACAGTTTGTCTCGTAATGGATTCAAGCAGCTCACACAGTGCGCTGAGCCGGTTATGTGTCACAATTAATAAGGAAATCTTCATATTCAGCTTACTCCTTTAATAGATTCGTCTTTTTCCATTAAAACATAAAATGACGTTCTTCTCATGATATAAAAGGCGGTTTGATGTGACGGGAAAATGGGAATTTTTGATGAAAAGGAGTGATCACGATGGAATACTTCACAGTAGAAAATAGCAAAGAAGCCAAACAGACCATTGAACAAATACATTCAGCAAAGGATGATATTTTCGTTTTTGCGTACGATCCAGAACGCTCTGATACCGTCACAGAGCATACAAATGCCAAAAGCATGACAGCGGTCGATCAAGGGATTTTAGATCAAATCGCCAATGTCATCCGCACCCGGGATGACGAGCTCATGGCCAAAATGATGTCGGTTGGCGCGGATCAGGAATTAACCTTAACACTTTTAGACGAACTGAAAAAAGGAAAATTGGTGATTTGTAAAAGGTAAGGAGAAAGGCGTTCCTCCTAGGGTGGAACGCTTTTTTATGTCGTTTCATTGTGATAAACGGAAAAGCTGATTATAATAAGGGATAGAACAGTAACTGTTACACATCACATTGGAGGTTCAGCAACTATGTCTATGAATAAAGCACTCACCATCGCAGGGTCGGATTCAAGCGGCGGTGCAGGTATCCAAGCAGATTTAAAAACGTTTCAAGAAAAAAACGTCTACGGGATGACAGCTTTAACCGTTGTCGTTGCAATGGACCCTCATAACCATTGGGATCATCAGGTGTTTCCAATTGATACGGCGACGATTCGTGCGCAGCTCTCTACCATTGTAGAAGGCATTGGGGTAGATGCACTGAAAACGGGTATGCTCCCAACAGTCGACGTGATCGAACTTGCAGCTGACACTATCAAAACATACGACCTAAAAAATGTCGTCATTGATCCTGTTATGGTTTGTAAGGGTGCGAACGAAGTGCTATATCCGGAGCACGCTGAAGCACTACGCGAAAAGCTTACGCCACTGGCAACCGTCATCACGCCTAACCTTTTCGAAGCAGGTCAATTAAGCGGAATCGGTGAGATCAAAACGATCGAACAAATGGAAGAAGCAGCAAAACGCATTCACGAACTTGGTGCCAAGTATGTGGTCATCACGGGAGGCGGTAAGCTAAGCCAAGATAAAGCGATCGATTTGCTTTATGATGGACAAACCTTCGAACGCCTTGAAACAGATAAGATCGACACAGAATACACACACGGCGCAGGCTGCACATTCTCAGCAGCAGTCACAGCTGAACTAGCAAACGGCTCAGACGTGAAAGAAGCCATTTATGCAGCAAAAGAATTCATCACAGCTGCCATCAAAGGCTCTTTCCAGCTAAATGAATACATCGGACCAACAAAGCATTCTGCTCATCGTGTTGACAAATAGAACAGAAAAACCCGATTCGCCTTGTTAATGGGCGAATCGGGTTTTGTTTGTACTTACAAGCTCTTGTATACCTTCTCTATTCTCTCAAATTCATCACGTAAATCACTATCATCAGGTCTTCCCGTAATCACTTTTAAAAACTCGATAAATTGACGACCTGATTCAATGAGTTGATATACAAACTCTTTAAAGTCAGCCACCAATATCTGATTTTCAAGTGATAACATAATTTCTCGATCGGATTTTCTCTCCAACTGTATTTCTAGGGGTAAACTTGGATAATAAATCTTTCCGTACCCTTCTTCCATGTAATCTACTAATACATTTTTATAATAATGCCACAACTCTTCAATAGAATCTGGATTTTCGAAATCCTCTATTTTCCCCTTTTTCCCATGATCGAACGTAATTGTTCCTTCAAGGTTTGTAAACCCTTGTTCCATAAAATCTTCTTTTGTAGCAACGAAGGTTTTGATCTTTTCAATATCATCAATGGTTACAAACTTCTTCTTGTCCTCCAAATAAATATACGTTTCTATCTTCAATTGACGTCACCCTTTCATTTCATGAAAAAAAGCATACCCGCGTCTGGGTACACTCTTTTATCCATACAGGAATACCTACTTTTGCTGATCAGATTCTTTCGCCATTTTTCGAATAAAGGCTTCAATGGATTCAACAAATAAGGCATATTCTTTCATTTGTTTATACGTATCTGACAGCTTCTCTTTTAATTCTTCCTGCTCTAGAGAAGGTTCACCGAGAATAGATTGGACTTGAATGAGCAATTCTTTATATTCTTCACGTTTATCTTCAACATGATCTGCCATTGTCTCCAAGCGTTTTCTAGTCGTCGGCTGCTGTTTTGAATTCAAGTAAACAACCCCTTTTTGTCCTACCGCATTTGGATAAACGTCAGCCTCAGCTGTATATATTTTAAAATGATACCATAATTCCACTTGTTATCATATATGTAAAACGTCATCAAACCGCTTCAGGCCACCCTTGTATATACATGTTATAGGTTCTAAGATACAGGCGGATTTCACTAGAAAAAGCAGATTATTGATCTGCTTTTCTTTGTAAATGCCATGTTTTTAGTTTAAGCTTTGTTTCATTTCTGCCACTGATCGAGATTGATTTATTTCCCGGGGAAGGAAAGTAACGAGCAGTAAATACTTCTCGGCCTCCGTTTACAAAAATCTCGATCGACGATGCATCGATAAAGATGTGAAGGTCGTGTAATTCCTCTATTGCTACTTCTCGAATTTCTTTTGATCGATCTTCAAATCGATCTCGCTCTAATGTTAATTTGCCTTCATCTTTATCATAAATGATACGGGCTGCCGCTCGAATACAGCATTCAAACCCTTTTTGTGTGTCAATTTGATCAATGAATACCTCTGCGCTTGTAATATCATCTACAGGAATCGATTGGACGGAGCGTTTGATATGAAAAACATTCTCTTGTTCATTGGTTCTCATCGCCTGGAGCTCAGTGACTGGTTTTTGAATCAGATGTCCGTTATCATCTAATCGCAGCTCTCTCGGGATCGTGAGGCAGTGTATCCATTGATACGAAATCGTTGGATGATGCTCTTCTCCTTGATCAGGCACCCCCATCCATCCGATTAAAAGACGTCTGCCTGATTCGTCTAGAAAGGTTTGCTGCGCATAGAAGTCAAAGCCGCGGTCCAGCTCCTCAAACGCTCCGTGCGTATATTGATAGGTATGATCATCCAATCTCCCAACAAAATAGCCTGATTGATGTGTATTATGATATTTTAAGCCATCCGGCTTGAGCCCCTGCGGGGACACAATCAATACATCCCGGCCATCTAATTCAAATAGATCTGGACATTCCCACATATAACCGAAATCCTCTAATCTATTTTTCCCACTGCCAGCAATCATGCCTTGAAACGTCCAATTGTCTAAAGTATCAGAGGTAAACAAGACGAGATTCCCTTTCAGGTCCAGGCTTTGTGCACCAAGAACCATGTACCACTGGCCATTTCGCTTCCATACTTTCGGATCACGAAAATGGGCGGTGAATCCTTCTGGCAGCGTCGCCACGACACCTTTTTTCTGAAAATGAATGCCATCTTCTGAAACAGCTAAACATTGATATGTCTCACGGTTTCCTTGTTCATCGCGAACGTTTCCAGTGTACATCACATACATCTGTCCATCGTCAATGACTGCACTGCCAGAATAACAGCCGTTTTGATCAAACCAATCACTTGGGGCAAGGGCGGCTTCCTCGTGCTGCCAATTCACTAGATCTGTCGATGTGTAATGGCCCCAAAATTTTGCGCCGTGTCCCGTTTTGAATGGCTGCCACTGATAAAAAACGTGGTAAACCCCTTTCCACTGAATCAACCCATTCGGGTCATTTAAAAGACCAACTGGCGGCATTAAATGAAAATGCTGACGGTACACATCTTTTTTCACCAAATGCTCATAGTTTCGAATACGGTCTGCTACCTTTTGACGAAGTGCTGCGTCAGTTGTTGTCATAACTGTGACCACTCCTTGATTATTTTTCTACTTCTTTTACTTTAAAGATGATGGTGAGAGTAAATGAAACAGCAACAGCGATTAACATACCAATCACATAATTCACCACATTCTGCACACCGTATGGCGCGGCAATCGCAATCATCGGAATACCCGTTAAACCATAGGCGTTGGCTGCAACCTTCGTGAAGACAACAAATGCCCCGCCTAATGAGCCTCCGATCATCGCGGCAATAAACGGCTTACGATAGCGGAGGTTGACACCAAATATGACAGGCTCGGTAATACCTAGGAAAGCTGAGAAAGCTGCAGGAAGTGCGATTTCTTTTATTTTCGCGCGTTTCGTTAAGAAAAAGACAGCCAATCCCGCCCCGCCTTGAGCTACGTTGGACATGGCCCAAATTGGCAGCAAATAGTTACGCCCAATATCATTCAGCAGTCCTGCTTCAATCGCATGGAAGCTATGATGAACCCCTGTAAGAACAATGAGAGAGTAGGCACCTCCGAAAATGAGTCCTGCTAAGAAGCCTGCATGATCATAAATAAATGTCAATGCATTCGAAATTCCAGTACCGAGCATTCTTCCAAGCGGTCCAACTGCAATAAACGTCACAAATCCAGTCACAATCACCGTCACAAACGGGGTCACAAGTAAATCAATACTGTTCGGAACCACTTTTCTTAAATTCTTTTGAACAAGACACATGATGTACACAGTCAATAAGACTGGAATGACTGTTCCTTGGTAACCAAGAAGAGCAATATCAAAATTGAATAAATGCATATACTCTGGTTTCGCATCCGTCAGCCCCCACGGGTTGAGCAGGTTCGGGTGAATCATAATCCCCCCAATAACGGCTCCTAAATACGGATTTCCACCAAACTCTTTCGCTGCACTGACCCCAATTAAAATCGGCAAAATGATAAAGGCTGCACTTGAGAACATATCAAGCATTTGGAAGATCGCAGAGCTTGGGTCAGCCCATTTGAAGGCTTTCATCATGCCTAATAGGCCCATTAATAAACCGCTTGCAACAATTGCTGGAATGATCGGTACAAAAATATTTGATAACGTCTTTGCAAAACGTGCAAGTGGATTCATTTTTTGTTTCACTGCTTCATCATGGCTGACAGGCTTTTGTTTCTCGTCTCCTGTCTCAAGACCAGTCTCACGAGCAAATGGTTCATATACTTTGTTGACTGCCCCCGTTCCAAAAATGATTTGGAATTGTCCCGAGCTTGAGAAAGCCCCCTTCACCCCTTCAAGTTCCTCAATGGCTTCTTTGTCAATCAGTTCCTCATCTTTTATCACCAATCTGAGTCTTGTTGCACAATGCGTGGCACTGATGACATTTTCTTTGCCGCCTAATCGTTTTGTTAATTCTTTGGCTGTTTTTTGATAATCCATGTTGTCTCCTCCTTTTTTAAAGCAAAAAAGACCTAAAATTCACCAACGATAAAAGGACATACACGTCCCCTCGTTACGCAAATTTTAGGTCTTGCCTGCCTGGCAGTCACAATCCCACGATATCAAATTTTGATTACGCTTTCATCATAGTATAAGAGTGAGACGTGCGTCAACCTCTTTTTTCGAATCAATTGACCCATATACACTAATAAGAGTAGTGTGCATAAAAAAAAGCCTGCA
The DNA here is from genome assembly GCF_002998605.1 of Bacillus sp. MZGC1. Classification (NCBI taxonomy): domain Bacteria; kingdom Bacillati; phylum Bacillota; class Bacilli; order Caryophanales; family Bacillaceae; genus Bacillus; species Bacillus sp. MZGC1. The sequence goes on along the minus strand of NZ_PVRE01000001.1, from coordinate 285,082 downwards.
TGCAGGCACAACCACTAAACCAATTCGGCATCCTGCAGACGCTGGACATGCAGCGTGATGTAGCCGATCTCCGATTCAGGGAGATGAAGTTCATATTCATTTTTCAACAAATCAGCGAGTCCACGTGCACACCGGTAAGCCAAATCATACTTTGTTTGGATAAAACTCAGCATGTCATCGTCCATGATTTGAAATGCCTCATTTGATTCCAACCTGCCTAATGCATACCTCAAATGTGTCACAAGCCGCTGATAGGAAATACTATCCTCATCAATTGAATGTTGAAAATAGCTTTCTATATGCTCGATCATTTCTTTGATCATCGTTGTATATTTCACGGTCTTTTTCATAGACTCCGTATTCATTTTGGCCGTATGAATATGGAGTGCCACATATCCTGCCTCATCGTCCGGCAGTTCAACCCCAAGCCGATCCTTTACATAACGAATGGCATACTTTCCAATATCATATTCCTGCTTATATAAGACTTTGATCTCACCAAGCAATTTATTATATAGCACAATGCCCTTTTGAATGCGCTCAATGGCAAAGGATAAATGGTCAGTCAGTGATATATGAATATGATCACTAAGCGGCATCATCAGTTCACCCTCTGCATAACTGATAATATGCTCTGCCACCTCAATATGCGCTTCGGGCAATGTCGCAAGAATTTGTTTGAATTTCTCATTTTCTTCACGCACAACAAAGATTTTCTCTATTTTTTGAACGGGAACGACGTCATTTTTCCCCTTCTGAAAAGCAATTCCAGGCCCCATCACAATTTTCTCCTGATCACCTTCCTTTACAATCACCGCATTGTTATTCAATATCTTATATATCTTCAAGGGGTATCCTCTCCCACCAGATAACGTTTCTTATGAGGGATTTTACCCTGTTTCATCTCTCATGTAAAGGTAAGAGCGGACCAGCACGCGCCTCTCTCGCCGTCTTCTCATCAAGCATCATCAGACTTTGCTTAAACGGTTTCTCTGACCTGCGCTTCTTCTTCTTTTCTTCTGCCAGCTTCTCTAGCTCTCTCTCTTTCACGACTTGAAAGAACCTATCATCCACCGCGGCCGCCTGAAAACGTTGCTGCTTCATCATCACACCAGGATTCACAAGCACATTCATCATGAAACCAAACCATACACTCAACCAGTTTTTGAATTTCCTCACTGAACATCCCTCCGCTTTTCTTAGAATCTAGCAGTTCTAGCAAAACAACTGCTCCTATCATATCCCGAGAAAAAAGAGAGGTTTGTCACAATCTGGGTGAAAAAACAAACTAGTTTTCAGAAGTTTTGTTGAAAAGTGCAGAAGATCATCAAGTACGAGGATGTTTGAATAAAAATTTTATACACACTCTATCCAAAAGATAAGCACACCTTATCAACAGGGTTTATCCACATATCAACATCCCATTACTAGATTTTGTGTATGCGATTTTTTTATTTTCCATATATATATCTAAATAATTGAGTTATCAACAGGAGTTTGTGCATAAGTGAGACTTTATAAACAAAATAGTTCTTTATAACTATGTAAAATAAGACCATTTTAGTAAAGGAATTGTTTTCATCGTATTGAATACTTAATAACGGGCAGTGAATCTTTCCTATTTATCCACAAAAAGAAAGGCTATCTCCCTAAAACACAGCTAGAAAGGGGAAAATTAATGAAAAAGGTCATCTCTCGTTCTTCTGTTCTATTGTTCTCCACTATTTTTATTTTATCCACATTCTTTACAGGTCAACAGGCTGCTGCCGCTCCATCGAACAAACAGGTGGAATTGGAAAAAGCAGAAATCTTCGGTGAAATCAATGTCAACTCTAGAAAACATACCACTGTTATTGTTGAATTAAAGGAAAAATCCTTAGTTGAAGCCAAGCAAGAAGGCAAAGCTCAAACAAAGGCCTCCCTCAAAAAATCTCGAACAAAAGTAAAAAATGCAGCACTCAAAGAAATTGATAAAGCGAGTGTTCGTCAGGAATATGAAAAAGTCTTCTCTGGTTTCTCTATGAAACTTCCTGCAAACGAAATTCCGAAGCTGCTAGCAGTTGACGGAGTAAAAGCCGTTTATCCGGATGTTACATATAAAACAGATGAAGTGAAAAAGGAAAGCATTCAGCTTCCAAATGAAGATGTCTCCCCTCTTATGGATAAAAGCGCTCCATTTATCGGTGCACCAAAAGCTTGGGATGCCGGCTACTCTGGAAAAGGGGTAAAAGTCGCTGTCATTGATACTGGAGTAGACTATACCCACCCTGATTTAAAAGGAAACTTTGGTTTATACAAAGGCTATGATTTTGTTGATAACGATTATTCTCCGCAAGAGACGCCTAAAGGAGACCCTAGAGGTGAATCGACAGACCATGGCACACACGTCGCAGGAACAATTGCTGCCAATGGACAAATTAAAGGTGTCGCAAAGGATGCCACACTTCTTGCGTACCGTGTACTTGGACCAGGCGGGTCTGGGACAACTGAGAACGTTCTTGCAGGCATCGACCGCGCTGTTACTGATGGAGCAGATGTCATGAACCTCTCTCTCGGAAACAGTGTGAATAACCCTGATTATGCCACAAGCATCGCACTCGATTGGGCCATGTCTGAAGGCGTTGTCGCTGTCACATCGAATGGAAACAGCGGACCGAACAGCTGGACAGTCGGTTCTCCCGGCACGTCAAGAGATGCCATTTCTGTCGGAGCAACTCAACTTCCGTACAGCCTTTATAGTGTGAAATTCCCGAACTATTCTACTGCAAAAGTGATGGGCTACTACCAAGAGAGTGATTTAAAAGCACTTGACCAAAAACAAGTCACACTCGTCCATGCAGGTATCGGTGACGAAAAAGCATTTGAAGACATCGATGTTAAAGGAAAGGTTGCCGTGATCGAACGAGGAGCCATTGCCTTTGTTGATAAAGTCGACAATGCAAAAGCTGCTGGTGCAATCGGCGTTGTGATGTATAACAACACCGATGGAGAAATTCCAGTCGATGTACCGGGTCTCGCTCTTCCTACGATTAAGCTTTCAAAAGCTGAAGGAACGGCGCTTGTCAAAGCCATTGAGGCTGGAAACAATACAACGACTTTCTCCATTCAATTTGTCAAAGAACTTAGTGAGCAAGTCGCTGACTTCTCATCTCGCGGACCAGTTGTGGATACGTGGATGATTAAGCCTGATTTATCAGCACCTGGCGTCAGCATTGTGAGTACGATTCCAACGCATAACCCTTCTCAGCCTTACGGATATGGCTCAAAGCAAGGAACAAGCATGGCTTCACCGCATGTGGCAGGGGTCGCAGCGATCATCAAGCAAGCAAAACCATCGTACACAACTGAACAGATCAAAGCACTGATGATGAATACAGCAGAAAAACTATTTGACGCAAATGGCAGCCCATTCCCTCATAACACACAAGGGACAGGCAGTGTTCGAATCATCGAATCACTCCAAGCGTCATCTATCGTTTCTGATGCCAGCTATTCTTACGGCACTTTCTTGAAAGAAAAAGGCGTTCAAATCAAAACGAAGAAATTCAAGGTAGAAAACCTTTCAAAAGCACCGAAAACGTATACCATTGATTACAAATTCAATGGCAGCGGCATCAGCACAAACGGAACGAAAAAAATCACTGTCAAAGGGAATTCCACTGGGTCCTTTACTTCCGCGGTACAAGTGAAATACGGTAAAACCAAAAAAGGAACGTACCAAGGCAGCATTACCCTTCGTGAAAATGGCAGAAAGGTCACAGAGATTCCTACTTTATTGATTGTAAAAGAGCCTGATTATCCGCGCGTCACTTCGGTTTCCGTTGAGCCGGATAACCGTGCTGGAAGCTATGTCATTAGCAGCTATCTGCCTGGTGGCGCTGAGAACCTTGCATTTCTCGTCTACTCGACAGATGGAGAGTATTTAGGTGAAGCAGGTGTTTATCAACATGTAGATAAAGGAGAACACCGCGTAAAATGGAATGGCACGATCAATCAAGGTCAAAAGCTGGAACCTGGTGAGTATACAATGCTTGCGTATGCAAGTTTGAAAGGGAAATCAGACACTGTTCAAACAAAGGAACCCTTCGATATTTATCCTGAATAAACGTGAATCACAAGAAAAGCCTTGTATGAGCGGATTAGCTCATCAAGGCTTTTTGATTATATATGGAGGAAAGAGAGTCTGATGTTGATATTGCTATGGATCGTTTCTTTTTTGACTGCTTTTTTTCTAACGATCACTTTGATGTATTTTTTCACCCTTTTACACGCGAAACATCCTCGTCCTTTTCATCAACCATGCGAGTTGACGGTCTATGGGTCTTCATTACCCGCTTAGTTTGCTGGTGACAGCCGCGTTTATTTTCATCATGATGCTCCTTTTCCACCTCTATTGGCTGCGTGGACGGTAAACAGACATACATACGTTATGCATCAAAGGCTTCTTTTAATAAACGATACGATGTGAGCCGGTCTTGCATGTGGTGAGTGATCGTCACAGCGATTACTTCATTTGTACGATACGCTTTCGCTAGTGCCGTCAGCTGCTTTTTCACAGAAGATGGCGTTCCAACCACCATCCTTTGACGATTGGCAGCCACTCGTTTTTGTTCATATGGACTGTAGGAATAAGCTTGTGCCTTTTCATATGAAGGAAAGCCCCCGAGGTTTTGCCCCTGTTCATTGGCGAGTAAGGATAAATCTAAGCTGACTGCCAGTTTTTCTGCCTGTTCCTCTGTTTCAGCACATAAAACGAAGACCGCAAGACTGACGCGCGGCTCATCACCGAATGCTGAAGGTTCGAACCGGTTGATGTATTGCTCCACAGAATCTTCTCCGCCTTCGCCATTGATAAATAGAGCAAACGTATAGCCTGCACCTGCTTTCGCCGCAAGTCTTGCACTCCCTCCAGAGGAACCAAGAATCCATACCTCTGGTGCAGTCTCTACCTTCGGAGAAGCGGTTAAATGGGGCAGCGGGTAAAATTCATCCGCTAGGTCGTGTAAATAGACCTTCAATTCTTCTACCTGCTCAGGATATTGATCACCTAGTCGTTTTCGTTCACCATGATGAAGGGCAATGGAGGAAATGGGCATACCACCAGGAGCACGTCCAATCCCAAGATCAATTCTGCCAGGAGCCAGTGCTTCGAGAACCCTGAAGTTCTCTGCTACTTTATAGGCACTATAGTGAGGCAGCATCACACCGCCTGAGCCAATACGTATATGTGACGTAACGGCTGATAAATGACCGAGAAGCACCTCTGGACTCGACCCTGCAAGCCGGTTTGAAAAGTGATGCTCTGATACCCAAAAACGGTGATAGCCCCACTTCTCTGCCTGCTTTGCCAATTCAACCGTTTGCTTCAATGCTTCAGCAGGTGTTGCATCTCCGATCAAAGGAGATTGATCCAGTATACTTAATTTCATCATGCTGCACCTCTTACAGAAATCCCCCTCTCTCAATCGAAAGGGGGGATGTCTTATTTATTTTCGATTAAAGCCCTTCTCTTTAACAAATTCTCCAAGGAAGGCACGCTTTGGCTGACTAAAGCCGCGAAGCATCTGCTTAGACCAAGTATCTTTTCTCTCTCCGTTTGTTCGTTCTTCATAATATGATGAAATACGATCATCGTATTCTTTTAAATAACGATCCACATGCGCTTCATCTTGCTGATATGCATTTTCATGATAAATGAGTTCAACTGGCAGCCGTTCCTTTTGTGACGATTGACTCGCTGGATGTCCGACAGCCAGACCAAATAACGGCAGCACATAAGATGGCGTTTTAAGTAATTCAGACACTTCTTTCAGTTGATTACGCAGACCGCCAATATAGCAGATCCCAAGTCCCATTGATTCTGCGGCTACACTCATATTTTGCGCAGCGAGCGCCGTATCAATGACGCTAATGAGAAAGGCTTCCGTATTCTCAAGCGCCTCCTGATGATTTTCCCCTGCTTTTTTTGCAATATCATCATGGCGTTTCAAGTCTGCACAGAAGACAAAGAAATGCCCATTCTTCTCAACGTATGGCTGATTCCCAGCCAGTTCAGCAAGCTTGGCTTTCTTCTCTTGATCTGTCACTCCAATAATACTATACGCCTGTACATAGCTTGATGTCGAAGCAGCCTGTGCACTTTTAATGAGTGTCAGCACCTCTTCTTCGGACAAACGCTCGTCTGTAAACGAACGGATGGACCGATGATTTAATATCGTTTCTATCGTTTTGTTCAATTCGAAGACCTCCTTCACTTGTACTATCATATGACAAAGACATATGGCTTTTCAAAAATTAAAACTCGCATGAAAAAAGACAGTCTATACTTAGACTGCCCTTACCCGTTTTATTTAAATAAATAACTTTGATATTTCGTTAATTGAACACTTGCGTTATAAGCAATCCCGAATCCAATAAGGACAGATAAGACAGAGCTTCCTCCGAAGCTGATAAATAGGAGCGGAATCCCTGTTACAGGCATCACGCCTATATTCATCCCAATGTTCTGGAACGTATGGATCACAATCAGTGCTGTATATCCTACACAGAAGAATGACGCAAACCGGCTATAAGGATGGATACGGTCGATCAGCACGACAAGCCGGTAGATCAAGAAGAAGAACATGATCACAACAAACGCACATCCGACAAAGCCAAAGGCTTCTCCTATAATGGAGAAAATCATATCTGTTTGTGCCTCTGGGACATAGACTTTTAAGTTTTTAACCCCATTCCCAAAAATCTGTCCAGCACCAATAGCCATAATGGCCTGGTCTACTTGATATTTATCAGACCCAGACGCATCCTGAGTCTGCGCTTGGTTGGCTGACGTAGAGCTATCAGGCAGCCAAGCGGTAATCCGGTTAATCTGATACTGCTGAATGCCAATTGTTTTCGCAACATCAGGGAAGAGAATGATCACGGCTAACACAGCGGCAACTAAAAGCACAACCACAGAACCGATGAGAGAAATCAGCTTCCAATTAACCCCTGATAAAAACACCATCACAACGACAATAAACATACAGACAGCTGCCGTACCTGCGTCCTGTAAGAAAATCAGTCCAACTGGAACGGCTGCTACACCGGCAATTTTTAATAGTAGGAAGATATCATCTTCTAATGTCCGTTTTCCTCTAGGGCTTGACTTACCGATGACAGATGCAAGCATCATAATCAAACCAATTTTCATAAACTCTGAAGGCTGAAGTGTCCCAATCCCTGGTATCACAAACCAGCTTTTTGCACCATTTTTAATTGGAGCAAAATCATGACCTCCGATTTGTGCAGGAGCGACTTTCAGAAAAAGTAACAACAGTATGCCACCTATAAAAATATAGAGGCTTAGCTTCTCTAATTGCTCCAAATCAAAGTAATTTATGGCTACAATACATATAACTCCGACCATGTAGTAAATAATCTGCCTCGTCCATGCATTAGATCCATACTGTCCAAATTGACCCGCAGCATAAATCGCAATGACACTGATGGCAAAGAAGGCTAAAAATATAAAAATTAAATCCCCTTGATAGTACGGAGATGTATTCTGCTTGTTCATGAACTAACCACCCTTATTACAAAACATAAAAGCCCTTATTTATATTAGATTGAATTTTTCACAAAAGCAACTCACCTTAAATATGACGGAAGATACATCCGAAAGGTTCCAATCATTTTTCAAAAAATGAAATACTTTTCATTCTAACAATAGGAAAAAATTCCTCTATACTCTTTCCATTCATCCGATCATGAGTCCTTTAAAAAGATTATTTTACAGATATTAAGGGGAAAATTCAATGACCTATGTGGCGATATGACAAGCAATTATCAAGCCAGCATAAGCTGTACGGAGAGAAAAGGAAAAAGCCACTTTCTACGGAATAAGGCCCATTTTCCAATTATTGAGTTTACTTCAAAGTCAATTGTGGTATAATACTTGTAACAAAATGTTCACAATATCTCCTAAAAACAGACACAATTGCATCCTGACCTCTCATTTGATTTGGATATCAACTTACAAAGGAGTTGGATACGATGGATATGTTCTTTGCGTACCTATGTATTGCAACGGCTACACCCCTGTTTTTATGGCTTGAAAACAGAAAAATTGCACTAGCTTCTATTCCACCCATTATGATTATGTGGATTTTCTTCGGTCTTTACATGACGAGCAGTTTATCTCCAGCAGGACATACCTTCATGATCGCATTCTTTGCCATTAACGTCATTTTGGCACACATTGCAGCGTTTCTCATTTATGGACTTCCATTCATTCGCAAAAGATTCAGCAGCACCAGATAAATCACGCACCACCTATTGGAGGCGTAATCAACATCATGATAAAAACCACTCACCTTTGAGGGATGAGTGGTTTTTTTATTATTTCTCTGAATGCTCAGACTGCTTTGGCGCAGAAGGTGAATAACCATCTTTGCTGTTCTCTCCGTGGCTGTAGTGAGCCGCAAAGATCCAAACAGATCCGATAACGAAGATAATCGCACAAAACAGACCAAACAATGTATTTCCGACTTGAACAGTTCCGTTCTCGCTTTCTGTCATGTGCATAAACATGAATAGCTGCAAGAACGCTTGAATGAAAGCAAAACCAAAGATAATCCATAGTTTTGCAGAACTGCCAATTTCAGCTCCAATGGCAATCCAGAATGCTAAGATTGTTAGCACAATGGATAGGATGAAGCCAACTACGTGTTTCCAAGGGAAGTGTTCGTGCTCTGCTGAGGAATTTGTTTTTCCAGCCATATCACAAAAGCCCCCCTAATCCGATCAAGTAAACAGCTGTGAAGATGAAAATCCATACAACATCAAGGAAATGCCAGTATAGACTTGAGATAAAAATCTTCGCTGCTGTTTGTGGAGTTAATCCACGTTTTTTAATTTGGAACAAGACCCCGGTAATCCAGAAGATACCGATGGATACGTGTAGTCCGTGAGTTCCTAAGAGTACAAAGAATGCAGACCAATACGCACTTGTATGGATGCTCGCACCCTCATGTACATAATGGAAGAACTCGAAAATCTCAAAGCCAACGAAGCCTGCACCTAGAAGCAGTGTCAGAATCGTCCAAATGACAACCCCTTTTGTACTTCCACGGCGCATTTCATGAACAGCAATCCCGCATGTAAATGAACTAACCAATAACAGGAATGTCATGATCAATACAAGCTTCATATCAAACAGTTCAGCTGGTAAAACGCCGCCAGCTGTTCTGCCATGAAGAACAAAGTAGGTCGCAAAAAGTGTTGAGAATAACACGATTTCCGCGCCAAGGAATATCCAGAAACCAAGGATGTTTAAACGTCCTGTTTCAGACTGATATTCAAGCGGTGCATTTGCATAGCTGCTATCATTATGTCCCATTACTTCTGCGCCTCCTTATTCTTTTTCTCTGTTTCAATCACTTCTTCAACAGGAATATAGTAGCCATCGTCATATTCAAATGAGCGTAAAATCATTGTTGCGAATACACCGATTAAGCCAATAATGCCAATCCAGTACCATTCAAATACAAGACCGAATGCACCAAGTCCGAAGAATGCAGACATGATGAGTGGTCTGCCTGAATTGTGCGGCATGTGAATTTTCTTGAATTCTTTTTCAGGATGAACGTCTACGTTGTTTTGCTTCCAATGATGGAATGCATCTGGTGTTGTCACTTCTGGAAGTGCTGCAAAGTTATAATGCGGCGGAATTGCAGAAGATGTCGCCCAGTCAAGAGTACGTCCATCTCCCCAGCTGTCTCCAGACACTTCACGTTTCGCGTGTCTCCAGCTGTAGTAGATGTTGTAGCAAAGGATGATGAATCCGATACCCATCATAAATGCACCAATTGTTGAAATAAAGTTTAGTGCAGTCCAGCCATCTTCTGGTCCATACGTATAAATACGTCTTGGCATTCCTTGCAGTCCTAAGAAGTACTGCGGGAAGAAACAGATGTTAAATCCGATCATGAATACCCAGAAGAACCATTTGCCGATTCTTTCGTTTAGCTTGTAACCAAACATTTTTGGATACCAGAAAACAAGACCAGCAAAACAAGCAAAGACAGTACCTGCGATTAATACATAGTGGAAGTGGGATACAAGGAAGTACGTGTTATGGTACTGGTAATCCGCAGCTGCCATCGCAAGCATAACCCCAGTGACACCACCGATAACGAAGTTCGGGATGAAACCAAGTGCCCAAAGCATTGGTGAAGTAAAGCTGATACGGCCTCGATACATCGTAAAGAGCCAGTTAAAGATTTTCACACCTGTTGGTACAGAAATCGCCATTGTTGTAATCGAGAAGAATGAGTTAACCGCTGCACTGTTCCCCATTGTAAAGAAGTGGTGAACCCACACAAGGAAACTAAGAACAGAGATTGCCACAATCGATACAACCATCGCTTTGTAACCAAACAACTGTTTTCTTGAGAACGTCGCAAAGATTTCTGAGAAAATACCGAAAGCCGGCAGGATGACGATATATACCTCAGGATGTCCCCAAATCCAGAAAAGGTTCGCCCAAAGCATTGGCATACCGCCTGCTTCGAGTGTAAAGAATGCAGAACCGAATAAACGATCAAATGTCATAAGTGCTAAAGCAACTGTTAATACAGGGAATGCGAATACGATGATGACAGACGTAATCAATGTTGTCCATGTAAACATTGGCATACGCATAAGTGTCATACCTTTTGTACGCATTTTTAAGATGGTCACCATGAAGTTAATACCTGTCATAAGTGTACCAATACCTGCAATTTGGAGCCCGAGCAAGTAATAGTTCTGTCCAGGACCTGGTGAGAAATCATTTCCGGCTAGCGGCATGTAACTCGTCCAGCCTGCACTTGGTGATCCTCCAATGACGAAGGAAATGTTGAACAGCATCGCTCCAACCATGAATGTCCAGAAGCTAAGGTTGTTCAAATAAGGGAATGCAACGTCACGTGCACCAATTTGAAGAGGAACAACGACGTTGATTAAACCAATTAAAAATGGCATCGCCATGAATAGAATCATGATCGTACCATGCGTTGTGAAAATTTCATTATAGTGGTTGGAATCTAAAAACGTATTATTAGGAAGCGCCAGCTGCGCGCGCATCATCAGTCCGTCTACCCCACCGCGGAAGAACATAATCACAGCAGCAAGGATATACATGATCCCAAGCTTTTTATGATCAACTGATGTTAGCCATTCTTTCCAGAGCCATTTCCACTTTTTAAAGTAGGTTAAAACAAACACGATAGCAATGGAAGTAAGAGCGATAGAAATTTGCGCACCAAGAATTAATGGGTCTCCAGTTACAAAAAACTCATCCCATTTCAAATGCATAACGGCCTCCTCCTTTCCTTAGTCAGTTTATTCATTATCTAGTTTTCTTTTATAGTTCTTCACATTCTCGAAAGGATCTGTTTTGGAATGCGGAGAAACTGATTGGTAACCTAAACGTTTGCGTGCTTGGAGTGCGTATTCAGAATCCTCTCCATGCTTCGCAAAGGATAAATGTGTTGATGAGAATGTCTGCACATCTGCAGCATCCGGAAGCATCAAGTAGTCATACGTTTTCTTCGTTAACTTTGGTGCTTCTTTCTTCGTTTTGCTTACCCATTTATCATAGTCAGACTGCGTCATCGCATTGACTTTGAATTTTTGCTGAGCAAAGCCCTCGCCTGTGAAGTTGGCGTTTCTTCCTTCATAAGTGCCAACTTGATCAGCTTGAAGATATTGTTCCATCTCCATTCCAGCCATCGCATACTTCTCCCCGCCTAGCTGAGGAATCCATAGTGATGCCATTGTATCAGCGGAAGTGATTTTGAATAAAACCGGCTGATCTTTTGGAATGTTTAAGTAGTTCACTGTCTCAATATTTTCCTCTGGATAGCTAAAGATCCATTTCCAATCAACAGCTGTAGCATAAACGACAAGTGGATCTTTATGACTTGTTGCTTGAGGTGCCTCTTCCAAAGAGTAAATTGTTTTTACAGTTGGAACCGAAAGGGCAGCAACGATTAATATTGGGATCACTGTCCAGATAACTTCTAGAAGCGTATTCCCGTGTAGTTCTGGGTTATAAGAGGCGTTTCCAACGTCCTTACGCTCACGGTATTTAACCAAAATGATGGTAAACAGTACAAATACCGCACCAACGATAAAGAGCATGAATCCAATGGATAAAAGGATTAAGTCTTTTTGTTGTGCTGCGACAGGTCCTTTAGGATCTAAAACAGCGATATTGCTGCAACCTCCTAATAAAAAAACACTCACGAGCATCGCTAATAAAAGCATAGGTTTAATGGCTCTGAACAAGAAGATCACCATCCTTCCTTAGATAATGTATAAATTGCTGAATAATTGTGAAAAGCCATCTGCCTTCGAAAACTTTTCTTCCCTTTGTAATGCTATCAAAATCTGTTAGAGTTAGCTTCCCTTTTTTCAAAAGTTCATTTATTTTTCAACAGATTTCTATTAAAATGTCATAAATTCGACATAAATTTATATTATTGCACACACAATAAATTTCTAGGATTTTGAAAAGTTGAGAGTTGAAGGCAAAGGACAAACAATCAAGAACTTTGTCAAATTTAGGTTTACCACAATAAAAAAGTTTGGTCGAATTTCAATTTAACTTAATGAAATTTTATCTAGGTAAACAATTTTGAAATAGGTATCCCCACATTTAACAAAAACCTTACTCATTTTAACGCAAGTTCACAAGAAAAGAAAGTATCGATTCTCTGCGATACGCTGTAAGAATTGGTAATGATGCTGAATTAGTGGAATCTCGCTAAAGACTTCCAGCAAAAAACCGGCTCAGCGCCGGCACTCTGCATTTATTCATCTCTCACTAAGATGTCAGGTCGTCTATAGATCTCCCCTTCATGTTCAATGTCCATGTACGTCCACTTGCCTGTATAGGTTAAAAAGCGGTTGCCCTCTTTTTCTACTACTATCGTATCCTCTGATTTCAGTCCAGGCAATGAAGGATTCCACGTAAACACTTGATGCAGCTGAATTTCTTCCTTCGATGAGGGAACAGCAATGATTTCCCTAGATACAAATCCCGTCTTTCCCCCTTGATGAAGCTTTTTCCAGCTATCAGGGAAGCCCTCTTTTTCATACTGAGCAATACCTGCTTTCAGTACATCTCCTAATGTTTTACCAGGACGTGTGGCGGCATTCATGACTGTATCAATTCGTGCAAGCCGCTCTTTGTTCTCTTCAAGCTCCTTTGGAAGCTGACCAAAGTAAACAGACCTTGTGACATTCGCTACGAGCCCGTGCCGTTCTGCACAGAGGACAACAAGCGCGTGCTTTTGAAGTGCTTTCTCTGTTGGAATCGGGTGACGGTATTGATGGATCCGGTCATCCGTTGCCACAAGCAGGACTTCTATCGTCATCCCTTGTGCAATGGCTCTTTGAGCAATAAGCGAAGCAATTTCGTGTTCGGTCTGCCCTGGCACGATTTCTTGACAGACACTTTCTACAATGACCGCTGTTTCATGACAAAGGATTTCATATTGACTGAGCAGCGAGGCAGTAAGGATCGATCGAACATGTGACAAATCCGGCTCGATCCATTCGAATCCATCCATTTGAATGTCCGCCCCAATTCGTTTACCTTTTGTGAGTTCTTGAATGTAGGGGGTCTCATCCTCATACCAATCCATTGTGACCACCTGAAAGGGATGATCGACATACGCCATTTCCTCTTCAATGATCCGCTTTTCTTCCATTTGATTCACAATGAGGACGAGGTCGTCTTTTAAGACGAGCAGCTGGCACACGCCCTCTGGCGTATTTAACACAATGTGATTCCTTCTTCCGCCTGTCAGCCAGGAGAAGTTATTTCGCTTTTGAATCAAGACACCATCAAGCTGCTTTTCTTCCATTAGTTCTCTTACTTGTTCAATCATCTAATCACCTGCCTGTATGAAGTGTTTGAATGAAACGGTTAAAAGCTGTTTTCCCTTGCTCAGTTCTTTTAAACACACCCGCCTGCGAGAGAATTCGAGAAAAAATAGAGCCAATTTCTTGTTGTAAAATGGTTTCGGTATTGTCCTCTGTAAAGGTGTTCTCTTCAAGCAGTCGCTTTGCCCATGTTTCGTGTTTCATGATAGCAGGACGGGCTTTGATTTCTTCAAGAGGACTTTCGGATAGCAATGCCTCTTTTAATTGGCTTAACTCCTCTGCTAATCTGCCAGGAAGGACAGCAAGGCCCATGACTTCAATTAATCCGATATTCTCTTTTTTAATATGGTGGACTTCTTCGTGCGGATGGAAAATGCCGTCTGGGTGCCGCTTGTCTGTACGGTTATTACGCAGCACTAAATCTAATTCATAGTCATCCCCGTGGCGTCGCGCAATAGGTGTAATGGTATTGTGCGGAGTCTCTCCTGTATGAGCGATCAGCCCCACCTCTTCATCTGAATACAATTTCCACTCATGTAAGATAAAGTCTGCAGCGTCCGCGAGCGACTGCCGCTCGCTGCTTCGAAGGCGGATCACAGACATCGGCCATTTCACAATGCCAGCTCGCACATCCGGAAAGGCTTTGAGAGAAAAGACTTCTTCCATCTCTGCTTTCGCCATCGGAAATTCATGTGCACCGCCCTGAAAATGGTCATGACTTAATATACTGCCTCCGACAATCGGAAGGTCGGCGTTCGACCCGATGAAATAGTGCGGGTATATAGATATGAAGGAAAGCAGTCGTTCAAAGGTTTTTTTGGTGATGCTCATTGGCTCATGTTTACCTTTGAACACTATGCAGTGCTCGTTGTAATACACATAAGGTGAAAATTGCAGAAACCACGATTCACCTGAGAGTGTCACAGGAATAATCCGGTGATTCTGTCTCGCTGGATGGTTGATCCGCCCCTCGAAGCCAACGTTTTCTTTACAAAGGAGACAAAGAGGGTATTGCTTTTGACTGAGCTTCTTAGCTTCAGCGATGGCTTTGGGGTCCTTTTCCGGTTTTGATAGATTAATGGTGATCTCCAGCACACCATCGTCTGTTGGTGTAAACCACTGTACATTTTTGGCGATCCTGCCTGTATGAATATAGTGGGCATGCTGCTGCATCGCATAGAACCAGCTTGTAGCTGCCTCTGGTCCCTCATGTTGGCGTTTTTCTTCAAACTTCGCATAGATGACACTTGGAGGTGCCACCAAGCAGCCCATGATTTTCGCATCTAGTAAATCACGATACGTATCCGTCCCCTCAGGAATAAGGCCTGTTTCAACTGCCCAATCCAGCATCGGCATTAAAATGTCTTCAAGGTCTCCTTCTCCTGAGACTGTTCTTGCTTCAGCGTCATCGAGCCCGAGCACCTCAAGCAGCCGATTTCTTGTATAATCGATATCTAGTGATGTCATCAGCTCTTTATTGATCCCGTATTGAATCAGCTGTTCCAATTTTTCAAAAATATCAATCGCCATTCCCTCTGTCCCCTCTCTTGCCTGCCTGTTACGCTTTATTCACTTTGGTAGCCATCTGGATGCTTCTGAAACCAATCCCACGCGCTCTGAATGATCGTGTGAAGGTCAGCATATTGAGGTGTCCATCCCAATTCTTGCAGCGCTTTTTCAGAAGAAGCAATCAGCTTTGCTGGATCTCCCGCGCGTCTTTTTGCCACTTGTGCCGGGATGGCATGCCCCGTGACTTTTCTGACAGCTTCTACGACCTGCTTCACGGAGAAACCTGTTCCATTCCCTAAGTTGTAGGTAGCACTACCTTTTCCAGCACGCAGCCGATCAACGGCTAAGATGTGTGCCTCTACTAAGTCCATCACATGAATGTAATCTCTAATACACGTGCCGTCCTCTGTCTCATAATCATCACCGTAAATCTTGATCTGATCCCGTTTTCCTAAAGCAACTTGCAGAATAATTGGAATGAGATGTGTTTCAGGCTGATGATCCTCTCCGACAAGTCCTTCTGTATGGGCACCAGCTACATTAAAGTACCGAAGCACCACGTATTCTATTCCATACGCTTGCTCAGACCACTTCAGCATTTTTTCAATCGCTAATTTTGTTTCTCCATAAGGATTCGTTGGGTTCGTTTCATCCGTTTCAACGATCGGCACGCACTTCGGTTCACCGTATGCAGCAGCAGTTGAAGAAAAGACGATGTGTTTCACATCAAATTCATTCATTATTTGTAGTAAAGCGGTTGCTCCGCCGACGTTGTTGTCATAGTACTTAAGCGGGTCTGTCACACTCTCCCCGACAAGTGAATCTGCCGCAAAGTGCATGACCGCTTCTATTTGATGCGTTTTGAAAACCTGTCTTAAAAAGACGTGATCCCGTAAATCTCCCTCTTCTAAGACAGCTCCTTCCAAAACAGCTTCTTTGTGGCCTGTCTGCAAATTATCCACTACCACTACTCGTTCGCCTTTCGCTAGAAGAGCCGCCACCGCATGACTGCCTATGTACCCTGCTCCTCCACAAACTAAAATTGTCATCACACTTCCTCCTTTGTGAGTTCTCTTGCGCCGCCTCCAATTCCAGCTGTGTAAAAAGAGGCTTGAATGCCTGTTTTCTCTTGATATATCGCACCAGTTTCTTCTATAAATGAACCCAGCAGTTCTTCTTTCACAATGCTGATCGTGCATCCGCCAAAGCCTGCACCTGTCATACGGGAGCCAATCGTCCCCGGGTGCCGCCAAGCTGCTTCAGCCAGTGCATCTAGTTCAAGTCCTGTTACTTCATAATCATTCTTTAAAGAAAGATGAGAAGCCTTCATGAGCCCACCTAGTTCTTCCATTTTATCATCTTTCAGAAAATTTACTGCTTTCATCGTCCGCTCGTTTTCCGTCACGACATGTCTTGCCCGTTTGCGGCATATGTCATCTTCAATCAAGTGGGCATGTGCTGCAAATTCATCCGCAGTGAGCTCACATAAGTGGGTGATGTCGATTTTTTTCCGAAGATCATTTAAAGCTGATTGACACTCTGCCCGGCGCTCATTGTATTTGGAATCAGCCAGTGTCCGCTTTTTGTTTGTATTGGCGATGACAAGCGCCAGTCCCTCTTGCCGAAAAGGACTGTATTCAAAGGCAAGGGTGTCACAATTGAGCAAAATGGCGTGATCTTCTTTTCCAAGGGAAATCGAAAACTGATCCATGATCCCGCAATTGACGCCAATAAATTCATTTTCTGCACGCTGTGAGAGGAGGGCAAGACGGGCATTTGAAACGCTGAATGAATGCCATTCGTTGATGAGAACAGCGGTGACAAGCTCAATGGAGGCAGAGGAAGACAGACCTGCGCCATTTGGAATATTGCCGCTGTACACAATGTCAAAGCCTTCTTCTATCTTCATCCCTGCTTCTATAAACTGATTGAACACACCCTTCGGATAATTCGCCCAGCCGTCCGATTCCACGTAAGCGATTTCATAAAGGTTGAATTCTTTCACACCATCGCTATCAAAGTTCAAGGAATACATTCTCACGCGGCCATCTGAACGCTTCGCACAAGCAGCATACGTTCCGAGAGTAAGTGCGCATGGAAACACATGGCCTCCATTGTAATCTGTATGTTCACCAATCAAGTTCACCCTTCCTGGGGCAAAAAAATAGCGAAGTTCTTCTCCATCTCCAAATTGCTGGTGAAATGCCGCGCGTAACGTCTCGATCATATCCATTCCCCTTTTCTCTTCTGATACTTTTATTTTAGTTGTCCCAGCAGCATCAGTTCAATGGTAAAAAAACCGTTAAAAAATACCCTTTTTTTGCTGTGAATGGTACGATGTGATATGAGGTGTAACATGATTCTAAATAGAAAAAGGTTGTTTTTTGCTGCGAAGGAGGATTTCCAATTTGAAGAAGGAAGCATTTGCATTTCGTTTTCACCATTCTGATGTGACATTGCCGGCGCAAATATGGTCTGTTGGCTGGGAAGTAC
Source organism: Bacillus sp. MZGC1 (assembly GCF_002998605.1). Taxonomy (NCBI): domain Bacteria; kingdom Bacillati; phylum Bacillota; class Bacilli; order Caryophanales; family Bacillaceae; genus Bacillus; species Bacillus sp. MZGC1. The sequence goes on along the minus strand of NZ_PVRE01000001.1, from coordinate 267,166 downwards.
AATCATCTTCGTTATATAGCTGGAATGGCGTGGAGCGGAAAGATCAAGGCAAGTGCATCTTTCAGCTCACACTGTCTGGACATGGCATGATTGAAATCGGAGAGAAACGTTTCAAAGTGTTGCCGGGTCAGGCCTTTCTCGTGAAAAGCCCAAGTGCCTATCAATATTATTTTCCAGAGGACAGTGAGCATTGGGAATTCCTTTATTTAACGCTTTACGGGGAAGCCTGCGATCTTTGCTTTGACCAATTTATTGACCAAGGAAAGCAGGTCATGCGTTTTCATCCAAATTCCAGACCGATCCGCCTGCTCAAGAACATTTATGATGAAGCCAGTGAAAGACGGATTACCAATCCATTTGAGGGGTCTAGCCTTGCTTATCAATTTGTCATGGAACTATATTCATATTTGCCAAAGCTTGAGGGACAAATGGAGAAATGGCCCGAGCCCATCGTTCAAGCTGCCTTGTTTGCCAGCCATCATTTTCACGAGGAAATTGGCCCGGACGATATGGCAGCTGCGGCACGTTTATCCAAAAGTCATTTTACGAGGGAATTCAAAAAAGCCACTGGCTTCACACCTATTCACTATCTAACCAATATCCGGTTAGAAAAGGCGGAAACGTTACTGAAAACAACAAAATACTCGATTGAAGAAATCGCCATACAGTGCGGCTACCGAAATGCGAATTACTTGAATAAAGTCTTTCGAAAGAAAATCGGCATGTCTCCAAAGCAACTGCGGGAAACAAGCGATGCATAATAAAAAGCAGCCGCTTTCACAATTGGCTGCTTCTTTTACGCTTTCGTCAGGTCAACATGAATTCTCCCTTGTCTTAAAACAATGGTCATTTGCGTGTCAGGTGTCATTAAGTTTTCTAAAATGTCCGTTGCCGTTTGAAGCGCAATGTCCATTCGGTTGATCTTTTCCTTTTCTTGTTCCGAAAACGCTTCTGGATGTGCGGTCATTTCTTTGACTAGCCTCAGCACTTGTTCATGCTGCTTTTCTGTTTGCTGATATATGACATCATATAATTCGTCTGGCCTGCTGCTCATTTCACATCACCTATCTTTTTTCATGTGTTAAATCGCATCTTCTTTTGTTTTCTTGAAGACGAACCATTTACTGGCGACATAATTCACAACCACAATCACAAAGTTGACAAGAATTTTTGCGACGGTTTCATTGAGCGCCATTTGGCTCACAAATAAAATCATCAGCCCCAGATCTACACCTAGAGACATGAGACGAACACTAAAAAATGAAGAAAGCTCACGCATAAGGCTTTTCGTATCACGAGCCTTTTGCTTGAAGACATACTTCTTATTGGTGATATAAGCAAAGAGAACAGCAAATACCCATGAAACAACTGTAGCTGTTTTATAATCCATGGAAAACATCTCAACGAATAAGTAGAAGCTGACTATGTTGACAATGGTTGTACACACACCCATCACAAGATACATGACAACTTCTTGATACTTTTGAAAAAGGCTATACATGTCTTTCTTCATTCCTTCTTGGTGGTTTCTGTTTCTTTTAGAATACCATCTTGAGAAGAACTTCCCAAACGAACAATATGTACGTCCTGCACAGATGAAATTTGTTCTACTTGATGGCAAATGTCAACCTAATTGGTTTATATAAGCCAAATGATTTAGGTCTTTTTCATTATTTTAATTTATAATCTTTTAACTGACTTTACAATTGTTTATTATTAGAAGTAAGAAATCAATATTTATGGGTTTTTTAGTCATTTTTTTAGGAACGTGGTAGGTGATAGATTTTACAAAATAGGTTAAATGTCATCATTTTTCGACAAAATCTATTTTGCGCTGTTTTCATCCACACGTACAGTTACTAGACGGTTTGTTCAAGTCATTGGTTGCAGATGAATATGTCTTATTGAACTGGAGGATATTATGGATACGCAAGTGAAAAGAAGAGTTGACGAAGAGTGGGTTTATTTGATTCAGGAAGCGAAAAAAATTGGACTAGGCATCGAAGAAATACAAGCTTTTTTAACATCCAACGGTGATCAGAAGATGATAAACAAACCGTAAATCAACGCCGTTATCCTTTGTCTTTCAGACTGCTTTGGCTAAAAGTTCTGACTTGTCAATTGACCTTTTGAAAATCCTTTCATGACGATACGCTACAGTAATTGAACACCCCTTCATACCAATCCCTTCCACTCATGGGGTTCTGTCTTTCTATATTAGGAGGACAGTCCGTTTCCCGTTCTTTATATGATCCCTTTATAGCCGCTATTCATGAAAATTGTCATTCTCACGTTATAAAACCAAGCTCCCCACCCATATATTAAGCATGAAAACAATGAGAAAGCAGAAAGGTGGGTAGAGCGTGAGTTCAGATTCCCTTTCCTATTATCACCAAAAAAAGGATCAGTATTATCATGGCGTGAACCCGGTCATTGTCAGCCGTATTCGTGAGGAATGGACGTCTTTATTGGATATCGGATGCGGCACAGGCAAACTTGGAAAAGTCCTGAAACAAAAGGGCCGGACCATTTATGGAATTGAATCGTTTGAGGATGCAGCAAAAGAGGCTGAGCAAGAGCTAGATCATGTGCTATGCGGAAATATTGAACAGATGACTCTCCCTTACGAACATGAACACTTTGACTGCATCATTTTCGGAGATGTCCTTGAACATTTATTGGATCCGTGGGCCGTTTTAAAGAAGGTCAAACCCTTCCTTAAAAAAGAAGGAATCATCCTGTCATCCATTCCGAATATCGGTCACATATCAACAGTTTTAGAATTACTAGCCGGCAGATTCACTTATACAGATGCAGGATTAATGGATCAAACACATTTACGTTTCTTCACCCTTCACGAAATTCATGCACTCTTTCATTCAGCAGGCTTTCGTATTCGCGAACTCGAAACCATTCGCGTAAAGCATCCTTCCTATGCAAGCGTGATGAGTGATTTACATGAATTACTCATGAAGCATGGCATTCGTTCAGATTTTCACGAGGCCGCTACCGCCTATCAGTATGTGGTTGAGGCGGTTCAGTTTCATGAGTAACCCCACCATCCTGTTTGTTTTATGTGTAAATGATGAATCGATGTTTCAGGCTTGCTTTCGGCAGCTCGCTTCACTTCCTGCTCCCCATGGATATCATGTGGAGGTTTTGCCGATTAGACATGCATCCAGTATGACCTCTGCTTATAATGAAGCGATCACCCATCCAGCTCAGTTTAAAATTTATCTTCATCAAGATACCTTGATTGTCAAACAGCATATGCTGCTTGAGCTGATCCCGCTTTTTTTACAGCATCCATCACTTGGGATGATTGGGGTCATAGGAGCTGAAAGCGTGCCTGACAATGGGATTTGGTGGGAGAGTTCTCATTGCAGGGGGAAAGTCATTGAATATCGTCACGACACCTATCAGCTGCTTTCGTTTGAAAGAGGTCGTCAACAACAGGCGGAAACGCAAGATTATATCAATGCTTCGGCGATTGATGGTCTTTTCATGGCGACGCAGTATGATGTGAAGTGGCGTGAGGATCTCTTTGATGGCTTTCATTTTTATGATGTTTCGCAGTCCTTTGAATTCGTCCAGCAGGGCTATGAGGTTGGAATTGCGAGACAAGAAGAGCCTTGGTGTATCCACAAATGCGGAGATCATTTTGACGCAGAAACATATGAAAAAGCGAGACAAACATTTCTTGCGAATTATCGGTAGAAAGCACCCTTTTCGGGTGCCTTTTTTATGATATACTGTCATAAACAACCAGATCGTCTCATATGCATTGGAGTACCTTGTCCCTAATTCGTACAAAGGAGGAAACAATGGCAGACAAAAAAGTTCATTATAAGAAGGTTGCCGCTTCAGAGGATTTTCGAAAACTTCTCGAGGAAAAACGCAGATTTATCGTACCGATGACGATTTTCTTTTTTCTCTTTTACTTTTCACTTCCGGTTGCTACATCCTACTTCACCTTTTTGAACACGCCGGCAATTGGCGCGATCTCATGGGCTTGGTTATTCGCCCTCACACAATTTGTCATGACCTGGGTATTATGTGGACTTTATGCGAGAAAAGCAGCTCAGTTTGACAAATATGTAAGCGCTTTAAAAACTAAATCAAGAGGTGATGACGAATGAGCATGACCGCTTTTATTTTATTCATAGCGATCGTAGGGCTCACATTGGTCATCACATATTTTGCTGCGAAAAAAACGAGCAATGCGAGCGATTTTTACACGGCAGGCGGAGGTTTGACTGGGTTTCAGAACGGCCTTGCCATCGCCGGGGACTATATGTCTGCCGCATCATTTTTAGGGATCGCTGGAATGATCGCGTTAAATGGATTTGACGGCTTTTTCTATAGCATTGGCTTTCTAGTGGCGTATCTTGTCGTTCTTTACGTTGTGGCCGAACCGCTTCGAAATCTAGGGAAATATACGATGGCCGATATGATTGCTGCACGATTTAAGCGTCCTGCCATTCGAGGGGTTGCCGCGTTTAACACAATCACAGTCTCTACTTTTTATATGATTGCACAGCTTGTTGGGGCAGGTGCATTAATCAAACTGCTTCTTGGCATTGATTACTGGATTGCTGTGCTGGTCGTAGGTGTCTTGATGACCATTTATGTCGTGTTTGGCGGCATGATCGCTACCAGCTGGGTACAGATCACAAAGGCTGTGCTTCTCATGCTTGGGACCCTGATTATTTCACTGCTTGTATTTGCAAAGTTTGATTTTAGTCTGCTGAAGATGTTTGAGGAGATGAAAACAGCGACCCCGCTCGGTGGGGCATTTCTTCACCCGGGAAATAAATATGATGTGCCTTTAGAGACGCTGTCTTTGAACCTTGCTTTAGTGCTTGGGACAGCAGGTTTGCCGCACATTTTGATCCGGTTTTATACGGTAAAGGATGCCATTTCTGCGCGTAAATCTGTTTTATCCGCTACGTGGATCATCGGCATTTTTTATTTAATGACGGTTTTCCTTGGCTTCGGTGCTGCTGCCTTTGTTGGAACAGAAGCGATCACAGCAGCAGATGCAGCAGGAAATATGGCCGCTCCTCTGCTCGCCCAAGCCCTTGGAGGTGATTTATTATTTGCCTTTGTTTCCGCTATTGCCTTTGCGACCATTTTGGCAGTGGTAACTGGTCTCGTCTTATCCGCAGCGTCTGCCTTTGCCCATGACTTTTATAGTCAGATCATCCGCAAAGGGAAAGCGAGTGAACGGGAACAGGTGAAGGCGGCACGCTTTGCTTCCATAGGCGTGGCCATTCTTTCCATCATTCTTGCATTATTTGCCCAATCCTTAAACGTCGCTTTTCTTGTGTCACTTGCCTTCGCCGTGGCAGCAAGTGCAAATTTACCATTGATTATCTTCACTGTCTTTTGGAAACGATTTAATTCTACGGGTGCCATTGCAGGGAGCTTAGTAGGACTGTTGAGCGCACTGATCATCGTCTCGCTCAGTCCAAGCGTCTGGGACCCATCGGGAACAGCCATCTTTACAGGAGATCCGCTCATCCCGCTGTCGAACCCTGGAATTATCTCGATCCCACTCGGATTCCTTGCCGCTTACTTAGGCACGATATTCTCCTCTGAAAAAGCAGATGATGACACCTTTACGGAAATTCAAGTAAAGGCACATACAGGCATGCATATGGATACTGATTCATAAGGAAAAGCCGGCAGCGAGCCGGCTTTTTAATAGCGCTGAAATAACTCTGGATTTTTCGGAACGTTTTCTAAATAAACGATCTTTCCTTTGTCGTCCAGTTCTGCAATGTCAATTCCTTCTGCTGTATAGACACGGCCATCCGAAAGTTTCCCGCAAACAGCCCAGTTCGTTTCATATTTTCCGTCTTCTCTTTTTTTCCATCCATCCCACATATGCTTGATGTCTTCATGCACGTGGAAAAACGTGTTTAAAAACTGTGTAAACGCTTGGATGCCAGGCTTCTCGGCACCATTTAAGACAATCATGACATCGTCAGAAAACAATGCTAGCAATTCATCCATTTGCTCCTGTCCTTTTCCTGCTTCATCGTAGCGGCGAAAATACGTATCGAGCACTTCCATTGTTCATTCTCCTTTATTTACCTGTCATTTCGAAAATAATCGAACAATTTAATTGTACACAATTGTTTCTCACCTGTCTATTTTCCCTGAAATCAGAAAAGACATGAATTGAGTCAATCCATGTCTCCTACAGGTTAAAGAGATGCTTTTTCTAATGCAACAAGTGCTTTCAATTTTTCTGCTGCTTTTTTTGGATCAGCGCTCTGGCTAATGGCGCTAATGATGCTAATACCATCTGCCCCTGCTTGGATGACTGGTGCAGCATTGTCGTATGTGATACCCCCGATTCCAACAATTGGAATATGAAGACCATGACGACGTACTTCAGTGATCAAAGATACTCCTTGGACACTGCGTGTATCCTTTTTCGTTTCTGTTGGATAAACTGGGCCCATGCCGACATAATCTGCGCCGTCCTTCATGGCTTGTTTCACTTCATCTAGGTTATGCGTAGACACACCTAATATTTTATTTCCGATCCGTTGTCTGACGTCTTCTGCATTTGTGTCTTCCTGTCCAACATGAACGCCATCTGCATTAAGGTCTATCGCTAGCTGTACATCATCATTCACAATAAAAGGAACATTTGCTTCTTGGCAAAGCACTTGAAGTTGACGAGCCAATTGTTTCTTCTCTCCTCCTTGCAAGGCTCCCTCGCCCTTTTCTCGAAATTGAAACATGGTGATTCCGCCTTGAATGGCTTCTTTTACGACATCAAGCGGCGGTCTGCTTGTATTCGCTGTTCCCATAATAAAATAAACCGATAATTGCTGTTTGATTTGCTGTTGATCAGCCTTTGTCATGTGAAATTCCCCCTATTCTCCCCATAGTCACCACATCATCGCCAGTTGTGTGTGTGAGTGAATTTAACAATTCCATTTGAAACGTCCCTGGCCCTTTATCCTGAGTGTAATGAGCTGCCCTTTCAGCTGCGACACCATAAAACAGTAATGCAGCTGCTGACGCATGAATAGGCCGTTCACCCACTGCACAAAATGCCCCGATGACAGACGTCAGTAAACAGCCGGTTCCCGTCACCTTGGTGAGCCATTCATGTCCATTATGAATAGACAACACGTCCTCTCCATCTGACACCACATCGACTTTTCCTGTGATCACCACAACGGTCTGAAGTGTCCTTGCCGCTTGTTTGGCTAGTGCCGATACATCTCCGTTCGCTGCTTTCGCATCAACGCCTTTTGACTCCCAGCCATCCACTCCAAGTAAATGAGCCATTTCTGCAGCATTTCCTCTGACAACGGTCATGTTCACTTGCTCTAACAGCTGTTTTGCCGCTTTCGTTCGAAACGTTGTCGCACCGACGCCGACAGGATCTAATAGAACAGGTACACCATTTTCATTGGCAGCTTGTCCAGCCAGAACCATGGCCTCCACCGTGTCCTTTGTCAATGTGCCGATATTGAGCACAAGTGCATCCGCCAACTGCGCCATTTCAGCCACTTCTTCTTTGGCATTTGCCATGACTGGCGAAGCGCCTAAAGCAAGCAGACCATTCGCTGTAAAATTCGTCACGACTTGATTGGTGATATTATGAACGAGTGGATTTTCCGCTCGAACCCTCTCCAATAAATGAGACACGCAGCTTGTTTTCATCCGTATCGTCCTCCCTTTTACTCTGCTCCCCACACATAGGATTTAGTATGCTTTAACCATTCTCTTGCCGCAAACGACAAATAGCGATCCTTTCGCCAAATGACTCCTAAATGCCACGGGATCGACGTGTTTAAGGAAATGACTTTCACCTTTTCAGGATCAAGATCACGGCAGATCCGCTCAGGCAGAAGACCAATTCCCAAGTTCTCGGCTACCATCTCACTAATGAAATCCCATTGAGACGTTTCATAAATGACATTGGGCCGGAATCCCGCATTCATACATTCATTCAATATCCGGCTATGCAGAACAAAATCTTCTCGAAAGAAAATAAAAGACTCTTCCTTTAAATCAGCTAAATCAACCTTATCACGACCTGCCATCGGATGTGATGGATGCGTCACGAGCTTCATGTCTTCTTTAATAATGGTGTACGTATGAAAAATTTTATCATTTGCAGGCAGAACAATGACACCAATATCTAACGAACCATCTTCGACCCCTTCCTCTACTTTAATAGAGCCGTGCTCCACCAATTGAAATGTGACATCTGGATACTGCTGGCGGAATTCTCCCATGACATTCGGGAAAAAACTCGATCCAATCATCGGCGGCAGCCCGATGCGAATATGTCCTTTTTTGACATTCATTAAATCATTTAGCTCGCTCGTTAAATTCTGAAATGATTGTGTGATTTCACTCGCCTGTGTATACATCGTTTGTCCAGCATCTGTCATTTCAACCTGCCGGCCATTTCGATAAAACAACTGCACCCCCAGCTCATCCTCGAGATTTTTGACCATCTTGGAAATGGTAGGCTGCGACACATAAAGAGATTGTGATGCTTTTGTGAAGCTTTTTAACCTCGCCACTTCTAAGAAATATGTTAAATGTCTAATGTCCACATGACTCACCCTTCCTATAGACAAAAGGAATACTAACTATTCGATATATGTATTTTACCTATAACTGAACGTGCTGTACACTTTAAAGTAAGCTAATCAATTGGAACGTTGTCATGTTTTTGTGAAACAGTGAACAATTTATATAGAAAAAGGAGTGAACAGAAAGTGAAATTGCTCAAAACGCCGCTGATTGCTGTCCTTCAGATTATGGCTTTGTTTGTTTTTGCGAAATTGATGAATGTGCTCGCGGCCTTTTTGCATTTAAGAATTCCGGGCACGATTTTAGGCATTCTGGTCATTTTCTTATTACTTCATTTTAAAATTATTCAATTAAAATGGATTGAACTTGGCGCCGTATGGCTGCTTGGAGAACTGCTGCTATTCTTTATCCCGTCAGCAGTTGGTGTCATTGATTATGGAACATTGCTTTCTCAATCTGGCACAAGTATTGTCCTTGTCGTCTTACTTAGTACCTTTGTCGTCATGCTCTCGACTGGTATCATGACGCAAATGATTGCGAAAAGAAAGGAGCGAAAAAAGCTATGTTAGTTGGCGCACTATTTCTGATCTTAACGGTTCTTTTATATCTCGGATCAAAAGCGGTGTATAAACGGCATCCGAAGGTCTATGTCTCCCCATTACTTGTGACGCCGCTTGTCCTTGTCGTCTTGCTATTAATCGTCAACATTCCTTACGATGCATACAATCAAGGCGGTAAATGGCTCACGAATATGCTTCAGCCTGCGACTGTTGCTTTTGCCATTCCTTTATATAAGTATTTTCACATTCTGAAGAAGCATGCAGTGGAAATTATTTTGAATGTGGCTTGTGGTTCTGTCATTGCGATCCTATCAACAGCATTTATCGCCAAGTTGTTTCATTTGGATACAGGCCTTATTGAAAGTCTTGTCCCAAGGTCGGTCACAACACCGGTGGCGATGAGTGTGTCAGAAATGATTGGCGGCATGCCGTCCGTTACGGCTGTATTCGTCATTTTAACCGCACTGTTTGGGTCAATCATCGGTCCAATGGTCATTCGTTATTTCCGTATTGATAATGACATTGCCATGGGCGTCCTGCTTGGAACAGGTGCACACGGGGCAGGAACATCGAAGGCATTTGAAATGAGCTCCGTCTCAGGGACGATCTCAAGTGTGTCGATGATTCTTTCAGCTATTATTACATTATGTGCAGCGCCTCTCCTCATGTCGTTTGCCTTATAAAAAAGCCATTTCCTTTATCGGAAAATGGCTTTTTCTTATGCTTGGATAAAGACAACCTTTAAATAATTTCCTTCAGGATAATTCTTCGTTGTACGGAAATCCTCAGGAAGTGTATATTCTTCAAGGATACGATAGGTTTGCCCTGATTCTTTAAAGGCCTGCGCAATAAATCCTTTGAATTTCTTCATACCAAATGCACTGCTATTCGTTGATGCCACAATGACGCCGTTCTCAGCTGTGATTTGGATGGCTTCTTTTAATAGCTTCTTATAATCCTTCGCCGCACTGAATGTGTGCTTTTTCGTGCGTGCAAAGGATGGCGGGTCTAAGATGACAAGATCATAAGTCCATCCTTTTTTCGCAGCAAACGGAAAATATTTAAAGACGTCCATGACTTTCATATCCTGCCCGTCCACATCTATATCGTTGACTTCAAACTGTTCAGCTGTTTTTTTCAAACTGCGGTTTGCGACATCTACACTTGTCGTCCGGCTCGCTCCGCCAAGCGCTGCTGCCACGGAGAAAGCGCCTGTGTAAGAAAATGTATTAAGCACGCTCTTTCCTTTTGCATAACGATCTCGAATCGCTTTTCTCACATGACGTTGATCAAGAAAAATGCCTGTCATCGCACCATCATTTAAGTAAACCGCTACGTTCATGCCATTTTCTTTCACGATGAGAGGAAATTCACCTTTCTCTCCCTTCACAAAATCATCATCTTCTATATACTGTCCAGACGTATCAAATCGTTTCTTTTCATAAATGCCTTTATAGTCTGGATATACTTGCTCAAGTGCAGCCAATACTTCCGCCTTTAATGTATAGACTCCTTCGCTATACCATTGGATGAGATAGAAACCGTCATAATGATCAATCGTGAAGCCGCCAATTCCATCACCCTCTCCGTTGAACACACGGAAAGCAGTCGTCTGCGCATCACGAAATAAATGCGTTCTGCTTTTCGCTGCCTGCTCAAGCTTGGAGACAAAAAAGGCTTGGTCTATTTTTTCGTTGGCATCAAATGTGATTACCCAGCCGATTCCTTTATTTTGTACACCATAATATCCTTTTCCTAAAAAGGCGCCTCGCTCATCCACCCATTCAATCAGCTCGCCTTCTTTCACACCGCTTACATGAGATACAGCATCTTTGGAAATGAGCGGATATCCCTTTTTCACTTGTTCTGCAAATGTTTGTTTTAATGAGATTTTTTTCATTTGTGTCATCCTTATCCTAAATTGACTCTCTCTATCCTATCATATGAATGTATACGTTACTCCTATTATGATAAGATGAGGAGAAAAATATCAACACACCATAGAGGAGGCTCTTTTTTTGACGACATTACGATTAGATCATACAGGTATTATGGTCACAAATATTGATCAGTCCATTGATTTTTATGAAAAGGTCGTGGGCATGAAATTAAAGGATCGCATCACTCATACAAACGGAGTCATTGAGCTTGCATTTCTCGGTTTTAAAGATGAGACAGAAACGGAAATTGAGCTCATCCAAGGGTACAGCAGCGACCTGCCATCTGAAGGAAAGGTCCATCATCTTGCCTTTACAACAGACAATATTCATGCTGAATTCAATCGTATTCAAAAGCTGCAAATTGAATTAATTGATGAAGAAATTACGACGTTACCAAATGGATACTGCTACTTCTTTTTCAGAGGCCCAGACCAAGAATGGATCGAATTCTTCCAGCGCTAATATTTCCTAGGAAATGGGGCCAGTTACCTTTATCATCATATAAACTGCGATATTTCTTAGGCTCCATAAAAGAAAAAGAGTAAGAGCATCCATATGCCCTTACTCTTTTTTTATAACACCTTACTAAGAAATGATTTTGTCCGCTCATGCTGCGGGTTTCCAAAGAGAGCCTCCGGTTTGTCTTCTTCGACAATATATCCGCCATCCATAAAGAGCACGCGGTCTCCTACCTCTCTCGCAAAGCCCATTTCATGTGTGACCACAATCATTGTCATGCCTTCGACGGCTAATTGTTTCATAACTGCTAATACATCCCCGACGACTTCAGGGTCAAGAGCAGATGTCGGTTCATCGAATAATAACACTTTCGGGTCCATTGCCAAGGCTCTTGCAATGGCGACACGCTGTTTTTGTCCACCAGATAATTGGTTAGGGTAGCTTTTGGCTTTGTCTTTTAAGCCGACCTTTTCAAGCAGGTCTATTGCTTTATCGACTGCCGCCTTCTTGTCGGCGCCTTTTACCTTCATCGGTGCGATCGTGATGTTTTCTAAAACGGTTTTATGAGGAAATAAATTAAAGTGCTGAAACACCATCCCCACTTCTTGTCGTACTTTATTGATATTCACCTTTGGATCTGTAATCGTATGTCCGTGGACAACGACTTCGCCAGCCGTAATATCTTCTAATTTATTGAGACATCTTAGAAACGTGCTTTTGCCTGATCCAGAAGGACCAATCACACACACTACTTCCTTTTCCTCGATGACTGCATTAATGTCCTTTAACACTTCGTGATCGCCAAAGGATTTCTTTAAATTTTTCACCGTAATCATACTCATTTGATATCAAATCTCCTTTCTGCGTAGCTAGCCAGTAGAGAAAGTAAATAAATGATCACGAAATAAATGATACCGACAATGAGCCAGACATTCAAAGGATCAAATGTTGCCGATGCTTGTACTTGTCCCCGCTGCATAATATCGGCGATTCCGATAATCGATAAGAGAGACGTGTCCTTCAAGCTGATGATGGCTTGGTTTGTAATCGCTGGAAGCATGCGGCGGAATGCCTGCGGAAGGACGATAAAGCGCATGTTTTGTCCCCCTGTAAAACCTAAGGAACGTGCAGCTTCTGTTTGTCCTTTATCAATGGACTGAATTCCTGCACGAATAATTTCTGAGAAATAAGCCCCTGCATTAATCGCTACTGTAATAATCCCTGCCGGCACTCGATCAAGCGATATGAATTCAAGTGTATTCAAACCAAAGTAAATGAAGAATAGCTGTACGATAAATGGTGTGCCTCGAATGGCATTGACAAAGACAAGTGCGATGAAGTTTAAGATTTTAAAAGGTGACAGACGGAATAATGCCACAATCAAACCGATGATAAATCCTAAAATGATGGCAACAACAAAGATATATAAAGTGGTTTGCAAACCATCCATTAAATATGGAAATGCATTAATAATCGTGTCCATGTTTCTCCCTCCCTAATTCACATACGGTGCCACATAAAGAAAGCGCGCTCGGAGCGCGCCTCGCTTGTGTTATGACTTCAAATATTTATCAATAATTTTGTCATATTCACCGTTTTTCTTTAGGTTCTCTAGACCTTTATTGATCTTTTTCAATAGGTCTTGGTTTTTCCCCTTCATCACAGAAATACCATACTGGTCTCCATTCAATCGGTCTCCAACTGTTTTCAATTTTAAATCTTGTTGTGCGATTGCATACGTAATGACAGGATAATCCTCTATTAAGGCATCTGCATTTCCGTTTGAAACTTCTTGGAACATCGATGGGCTGTCATTAAATTGAACCACTTCATACCCATATTTATCTGCGTTATCTGATGCAAATTTTGCACCTGTCGTCCCATTTTTAACAGCTAGCTTTTTCCCCTTTAAATCATCAATTGATTTGATGCTGCTGTCCTTTTTCACAACAACTGTCAGTCCAGCGTCGAAGTATGGATCTGAGAAATCTACCTTCTTCTTACGCTCATCTGTAATACTCATCCCGCCCATTCCTACATCAAGCTGGCCTGCCTGCATTGCTGGAATAATGCCTGAGAAGTCCATAGCTTCAAGTTTCACTTTGAAGTCTTGGTCTTTCGCGATTGCGTTAATCAGATCAACGTCTATTCCTTCATATTTACCGCCCTTTTCAAATTCAAACGGCGGATATGTTGTATCTATCCCTATTTTATATGTGCCTTTGCCTTCTCCCGAACCGCTGTCCGATTTTGATCCACAGGCTGCCATGACGAGCACAACAATGAGTCCCATGATCAGTAACATCGATTTTTTCATAAAACACGACCCCCTATTGTCAGTTTTGTCTAAATATTCGCAATACCAATAATACTATACCACGCTAAATCTATAGCGTGTGATATTTTTTATCAATACCAAAGATCCATACAATACTAGATCAATAGTCTCTTTAAATTTTACTTTTTTGCGAATAACTCATTTTATTCTAAAAGAAGAGTGATTCACAATCATGATGTGAGATAATCTTACGAAAAAACGAGACATCACCTTGAAAATCTCCGTTTTTTCTAACATACGAAAACAGACTCTTGAATTACCTTCTTCTCTCTATTGATATCGTAATATATTTTTTCCAAAACCCTCTTTTTACCTAAAAATATGTAAACGCATACAAAAAGATGGATGATCCCTATTTCTTTCACAACTGGTTGAATTTACATCAAAAAACATGTTTTACAAATTGCAAGAGAGCGCTTAAAATATAAGAAGATACTGAATATGGAAAGTGAATTCAGATGAATGGACATCGAACTAGATGGATAGATGAAGAAAGGAGGATATAAATTGGCCGAAACAGGTGTTTTGTCGTCCGTTGATGTAGCGAATATGTTAAATGACTGGTATGTCATGATGAAAAAAAGAGAAATACAAGGTGCGATCCAGCTAAAAGAAGAGATTCTTCAAGCGTTTGATCGAATGGAAGAGAATCAAGACGTCTTACTTTACTATCAATTGCTAGAGTACCGTTTTAAGGATCTCATCGAAGATACAGCTTCGTTGGATCATAGTCTTTTTGTTGATGAAAATGCGATCCGTACAGATGACATGCTCAGTTACTATTTCTATTTCTTTAAAGGGATGTATGAAATGCGCAGAGGCAATCAGGATACGGCATTTCACCTTTTAAAATTGGCCGAGGATAAATTAGATCTCGTGCACGATGACATTGAAAAAGCAGAATTTCATTATAAAACAGGGTGTCTTTACTATAATATAAGGTCCACGCTTCTCTCCATACACCACTTAAAGATGGCTTCATCTATTTATGACGCAGATCCATGTTATGTGAAAAAATCAATCAGCTGTCAAATGATGCTCGCTTTGAATTATGCTGATCAATCGAAATATGATGAGGCAGAGTCATTATTTGAAGAAGTGATTCATTCACTAGAACAAATGGAAGACCCAGATTTACTTGGTCACGCGTATTGCAATGCAGCTTTTATTAAAAGTCTTAGAAATGAATACAGTGAAGCTGTGCCGCTCCTAGAAAAAGCTTTATTGATCGAGACATTTGAAACGTCTTCTCCAGGCGGCTACTTACTTGCCATGTATGTCTATACAAAAGCACTGTTCAAGCTGAAAAAGCCTGGTTTGTTCCACTATTATGTACAGCTTTCACTACAAAAAGCAGAAAATTTAAAACAACGAAACATTTCACTTAAATTATCCATTTTAGAAACACTTATGCTTCAGCCAGACAACATGATGGAGCAAATCAAATCTTATTGTGATCAATTAGAATCTATGAATTTCCTTGTCGATCTTGAAGCCATCTGTCAGGATGCAGCTGCTTACTTAACGGATCTTGGACTTCATGAAGAATCCACTTATTTCTGGAACAAGGCGTTGTCCTTAAAAACTTGTTAAAAATATGGAGTGATGTATGATGAAAAAATGGTTTATCACAACTGCGATTTTGACACTCTTGATAACAGGTGTTTCCATTGGCGCTTCTATCCAAAAAGACAGCCAATCTGCACAATCTCAAGATATCATTCAAAAGAGAGACCGCGGCACCAATCCTTAAAAATGAAAAAGAGCAGCTGTGAATATAACAGCTGCTCTTTTCTATGCGCTAATCAATTTCTCGTTTAATATTTTGCATTTTTTCATCTAAGTAATGGGCGATATCTGCCGCTTCCTTCAATTCATCGGTCAGCTGATGAGGGACATCGTTTTGCAGTTTATAATAGATTTTATGTTCAAGGCTCGCCCAAAAATCCATCGCTATGGTCCGCACCTGAATCTCAACCTTCACATGCTCCACACGATTCGTTAAGTACACAGGGATTTCCACAATTAAATGAAGACTTCTGTAGCCATTTGGTTTTGGATGTTGAATGTAATCCTTCACTTCAAGGATTTTTAGATCCTCTCTTTGCCTCA
This sequence comes from Bacillus sp. MZGC1, assembly GCF_002998605.1. Classification (NCBI taxonomy): domain Bacteria; kingdom Bacillati; phylum Bacillota; class Bacilli; order Caryophanales; family Bacillaceae; genus Bacillus; species Bacillus sp. MZGC1. The sequence goes on along the minus strand of NZ_PVRE01000001.1, from coordinate 251,180 downwards.
ATACATCCATAATATTATAGATATCTTGAATAAAAGAGCAGATGATACGGACACCTGCGATATCATGGATATACTCCTTGGCACATTGTGTTGTGATGTCGCATCCTTTTCTTGCTAATTTATTTACAATGCTTTCAAAGGATTTGATTCGTGATTTTGTATGCTCTATTGGATTGTGTCCATGGATTAAATTATATTCCTGGCTGATAATTGAAAACTTTGTATCCATTTCATCTAATGCAAATTTATATACTAATAATTCATTTTTCCAGTCTTCCATGACGTTTTTCAAATCTTCTACATGAGTTGCTGACATATTCATTTCTTTTTGTCATCTCCTTTTGGGAAACGGCGGCTGCACCGCTTTCCGTTTACTAGACGGAGAAAAGACTCAAAAGGTTTTAAAAAATACGTCGTCAGCCTCGCTGTTTGTAATACGTTAACGCCAGCGCAAGCGCGAGTACAGAGCCTTTCACAATATCCATCGCGTAATAAGGGACAGACATCATCACAAGTCCATTTTGCAAAATACCGATGAGCACAGCCCCAATAAACGTACCAAATGCATTTGGCTTTCCTGCTCCCATGACGGAAAAACCGATAAAAGCTGCCGCTACGCCATCCATTAAATAAGGTGCGCCAGCATTTATTTCCGCTGTCATCACCCTTGATGCCAGCACAATACCACCGATTGCTGCAAATAAAGCCGAGAGCAGATATGCTGCGATTTTATATTTGTTTACATGAATACCGGACAAACGAGCCGCTTCCTTATTCCCTCCAATAATGTACATAAATCGGCCGTGCTTTGTGTAGGTCATGAAAACATGTGCAAATAGCACAATGGCTGCCATTAAGAGAATGATATATGGCACCTGGCCGATTTTGCTGAAAAAGGCGGGGATTGTGCCCGTTGAGAATGTACCGTCAGGCAGCACCATGTTTTCAGAAATGGTCGCCCCTTTCGTATACGTTTGAGCCAGTCCTTGAATGATAAACATCATAGCTAATGTCATGAGCATATCTGGAATTTTCATTTTGACAATCATCAAGGCATTGAGTAATCCAACAATAAGGGCAGCCGCTAGCGCAGAGAGGATCGCAATCAGCGGGTTTTGCGAAAACCACACGAACATAGAAATCACAATTGCATTCGATAACGTTGCGACTGATCCGACTGATAAATCAAAGCCGTTTACTGCCAATGAGATGGTAAGGCCCACCGCAATAATGGTCACAATGGAGATAGACCGTAATATATTGATGATATTCCCTGATTGCAAAAACGCTGGATTCGCTGCCGCAAATACCACAATCAATACGACAATGGTTAAGATCGTGCCATATCGATAAAAGAAATCAAATAGATGAAAGGATGGCCGCTGTTTTTTCATTTGCTGCACAGGGGCTGGAATTTGTCGTTCACTCATGATTGTCCTCCTGTTGAATGATATAAAAGCTCTTCCTCAGTCGTTGGCGCAGTCATTTCCCGGGCAATGCTGCCATCATACAGCACGTAGACTCGGTCTGCGATACCTGCAATCTCCGACAGCTCACTTGACGCATAAATCACAGATTTCCCGCGGGCGGCAAGCTCTGCAATCAGGGTGAAAATATCTTTTTTCGCTCCAACGTCAACGCCTTTTGTTGGTTCATCAAAGAGATAGATATCCGCTTCAGCCAGCAGCCATTTTCCTATGGAAATCTTCTGTTGATTTCCACCGGATAGATGCTTCACCTTTGCTTCAAGAGATGGGGTTTTGACACCAAGCCGTTTGACGATTACGTCTGCTTCCCGCTTTTCCTTCGAACGATGTAAGAAGCTGAACACTCTTGAGAATGAACGAAGACTTGCAGCCGTTAAGTTCCATCCCACGCTCTCTTCTGTTAGAACCCCTTCCTTTCTACGTTCTTCCGGCACAAGGGCCATTCCAGCTCTCACGGCTTGATGAGGCGATGTGATGCGAACGGTTTGACCATGAAGCTGCACAGTTCCCGTCTTTTTTTCTGAGGCGCCGAAAAGGGCTTTACACAATTCCGTTTTTCCAGCACCGACAAGGCCTGCAATTCCGAGAATTTCTCCCTTTTTCACGTGAAGATGAATGTTGCGTAATTTATGCTGGTCGTTTAGCTGCTTCACTTCAAGCACAATAGGTGCATCCTTCAAAGGTGTACGGAGCGGGAATTGCTCCTCTAATGGCGCACCTAGCATTTCTTCAATAATCTGCTGCGGATTTGTATCTTGAACGAGGTGTTTTGCGACATCGGTTCCATTTCGCATCACTGTCAGTTCATCACAGATGGTGAAAATTTCAGGCATGCGATGGGAGATAAACACAATGCCCGTTCCATTCTGTTTCAGCCGATCAATCATTGAGAATAACTTGCTTGTTTCTGTATGACTAAGAGGGGCCGTTGGTTCATCTAAGATTAAAATGCTGCATTTAATCGAAACGGCCTTGGCAATGAGCACCATCTGTTTTTCTGCAAGGGTCAGATCACTCACAAGGCGTTTTGTGGAGATGTCGATGTCCATTTCTTTTAATAGTTGAGCTGCCTTACGGTGCAGCTCTTTCCAGCCGACAAATGTTTTTTTCTCAATCTGATGCATCATCATATTCTCACCAACACTTAAGTAGGGAACTAGCGCCGTATCCACTTCTTGATGGACCGTCTGCACACCATATGAGGCCGCATTCTTTGGGGTTTGAATGGATGCCGCCTGACCATTGATATGGATGCTTCCTTCATAGTGCGAATGAGCGCCAGAAAGAACTTTCATTAACGTGGACTTCCCAGCACCATTCGCTCCAATCAGCGCATGAACCGTCCCTTTTTTTAATGTAAAATTCACTTGATCTAACGCTTTTACTCCTGGGAATTCAATCGAAATATGTTTCATACAAACAAGCGGCGAAGTCATAGGTGTCCTCCTTCTCATGATCATCATCTGAAAAACGAAACACTCTCTATGGAAGAGAGTGCACGTCGTTTATTTTGTATAATGCTTCTTCAAGGTCTTCATCCAATCTTCTTCAAAAGCAGTCGATGAGCCGAACCCCTTCACTTCGTCTGCAAGATTGACCATATTGATGGCTTTTCCTGCTTGTTGAAGCTGATTTTGCGAGATGAGAGAGGCCTCAAGGTCATAGGAAGATGGCGTTTTCTCACTCGCTATTTTCTTCGCAAGAATTCTCACGTCAACAGCGCCGATGAGCTTCGGATCAACCGCTGCTGTGTACTTCCATGGACTTTCTTTCGCTGTCATTTCTTGAAGATCAGCATTTGACACATCAATCCCGTAAATCTTCACTTCTGTTCTTCCTGCTTCCTTTAGCGCTCTTGCTGCGCCAATGGCAAAGGCATCCCACGTGGCAAAAATAGCGTCAAGTTTACCCTTTGGATATTTATTCAGCATGGCTGCTACTGCATTTTGCGTTTGAACAGACGTATCAGAGGAAGCAATGCCAAAGCGGTCAAGTTCCTTGATCCCTTTGTGTTGGTTGAGCGTTTCTTGATAGACCTTGTTTCGTCTCACCATTGGCGGGAACCCATCTACCCAGAGGTATGCAATATTTGCTTTTTCTTTAAAATCAGATACGAGTGCGTCTAATGATTTTTTCGCTAATTGTTCGTCATCTTGAGACGTCACTGTGACCCCTTTGATGTCCTTCAGCTTAGGATTCGAATCAAACGCTACGACTGGAATGCCCTTCGCTGTAATCTTTTTCACGTCAGCGACGGTCGCCTCGTCGTCCCCATGAGAGATGATAAAGCCATCATAATTTTCTTCCAGCGCCTGAGAGATCGCATCATGGAATTTCGCTGTATCTCCATTTGCGGTGTAGACATCTACCGTAAAGCCAAGCGCTTCACCTTCTGCCTTCGTCCCAGCTAAAAACTGCGCTGTATGATCATCTCCTCCGATTTTACGGATGACTTTAATTTTTGCTCCCTGTCCCTTTGCAAATCGCTTCGGTACATTGTCAAAGGAGACCTTTTCGTTCGCATTTGCCTTTGAGCCTGCACTTGATCCAGTGCCGCAGCCCGTTAATAGGATCGTCAATACCATTAATAATATAAGACATGATGTAAAATGCTTACGCTTCATTGCTGTTCCTCCTCAAGTTGTTTTTATTTTTCACATCGGAAAACTAGGTAAAACAGTGGGAAAACGCCAGTAAACTGTTCTTTCATTTGAAAAAGAGACGAAAAAAAGCCTCTCCTGGAAGAGAGGCTTGATCACCGTTGCATGAAACATGTATCGGGAAGTCTTCCTCTCTTATCTGTCAAAGCTGTAACAGCTTTGCAGGAATTAGCACCAATTTCTATAGTAGAAACGGTTGCCGGGCGTCATAGGGCCAGTCCCTCTGCCTCTCTTGATAAGAGATCCGTTATGAAATTTTGTTTTAGTTAAAATGTCTTCTTTACTTTAATGTGATGTCACATCAATGTCAATGATTTTTTTGAAAATTTAAAACAATGCGTTTGTGGTTCAGACATGCTTAACTTCCGATGATTTTCTTAGCAGGTGATGATTTCTTCAGGCGAAAGTCATATTTTTTCTCATTCACAAATTGTGGATTGAGGTGTGCTGATCCTTTATCTTGGCCGCTTTTCAAGAGATACGTTTTGTAGCCTTCCATCCATTTCCCACGCCATACCCACTGTGATGCCTTTGCACCTTTTCGGTCGTCATACACGTTCTTCTGGAAGGTATTCTTTTGATTCACTCCATAAAGATTCACGACTAAGTAATGCGAGGCACTCGCTGTCATAATATTATTCGTGATTCGATTGTTCACGGCTTGATATTGCATCAACAATTGACCGCCTTCTAAGCCGGCTGTGTCATTTTTGTACAAAATATTATGTGAGATCGTCGTATTTGTTGTTCCGCCTCGCTTTTTATCATAGCCGCCAATTGAAATACCTGTATAACGGTTCAAATACACTTGATTGTGTTCGATGCGAATGCGATCTGCCATTTTTCCTTTATGTTCACTTGTGACTTCAATCCCCAGGTCATTGTGATGTGTGATGTTATGATCAATCACAATGTCCTTCCCGCCATCAACATAAATTCCGCCAGCGGAGATGTCTTTGCCATAGGCTGGATTCCCTGCACTCGTAATCTCATATACTTTGTTTTTAGATACGACACCATTTCTAACTTGATCGTACTTTTTAGAAGGTGCTACGTTCTCAAAACCAATTAAATCAATGCCTATATTATCTGTGTGGCGAACCGTGTTATGTGTCACACGGAACTTGTTGACGTTCCCATTTAGCACAAGCGCTTCACTGAAGCCAAGCTTTAATTTTTCAACAGTGTTTCCTTTGATTTCAATGTCTTCAATGGCCGCAGGAGCTTTTGTTCCATAGACCGCAATACCGTGTGCATTCCCATTTTTGTGTTTCGTCTGAATGTCATACACTCGGTTGTTGAGCAGTTTGACGCCTTTGCCGCTTCCTTTGATGAAAATACCGACTGGTGTCACATCTTCCTTATTCGTCTTGAGATGTCCCACCGTCAGACCTTTGAGGGTGATGTAGCTTTTTTGATCGATCGTGACAAGACCGCCATCTGCTTGATTTCCTTTAAGAGAAGCCCCGCTAATGACAGGTTTTTCTTTTCCGTAAGCTTGAAAGATAACGGGTGCTTTCTTTGTACCTGAATGGCGGACAATCAATTTCTCTTTGTATGTGCCGCCTCTCATGTAAATGGTTGCCCCGGCTTTCGCCATACTTGCCGCTTTTTTCAGCGTGCGAAAAGGTTTTTGCTTCGTTCCCGGGTTTTTGTCGTTTCCGTTTGGCGCCACGTAATAGGCTGTGCTTTGCTTAGCGCCAGCCTCCTCTGTCATCGCTTGACAGCCGAAGCTGATCACGGTCATGAATAAAATAAGTAAAATGCCTAGTATCGCTCGTTTCATCTTGTTGTTTGCTCCTTTCACTTCTCTTCTTCCTTTATCGGTTAAAAAAAAGAGGATTAAAATATGAGAATGCCCCTTGCAATGTACTAGTCAAAAGGTGTATGGTTGAAAGAATATCTTACAGGAAAATCATCCGCTTTTAAATTGTCAGATTAATCAGTTAATAATGCATTTGGATTTTATTTCTTTATTAAAAAGGGGTGACATGAGGCAGACTGATGGCAGAGAGAAGGAAAGCGCTTTAACAGATTTTTCTTATCTGAATTCCAGAAAAGCTATTGCTTATATTTTGTGAAGGTATAGAATAGAATCATAATTATTTCATATTATTAGAATTTTCAAATAATCAAACAGCAAGGAGATTTACGATGCCAAAACAACCCATCCGCGTTGAACTTAGTTCAACAAAAAAACCAAAACCTCAATCTGATCAACTTGAATTCGGAAAAATCTTCACAGATCACATGTTTGTGATGGATTATTCCATTGATCAAGGCTGGTACGATCCCAGAATTATACCTTATCAGGCCATTCCAATGGACCCAGCTTCGATGGTCTACCATTATGGGCAATCTGTTTTTGAAGGCTTAAAAGCTTATGTTTCTGAGGATCAGAAAATTCTCTTATTCCGTCCGGAAAAGAACATGGAACGCTTAAACAGATCCAATGACCGCCTGTGTATCCCGCAAATTGATACAGAAACGGTTTTAGAGGGCTTAAATGAACTCATTCGCATTGATAAGGATTGGGTACCTGATGCAGAGGGCACTTCCTTGTATATCCGTCCATTCATTATTTCCACTGAGCCGTATTTAGGCGTTGCGCCGTCAAGCACGTATAAGCTGCTGATTATCTTATCTCCAGTGGGATCTTACTATAAAGAAGGCATCCACCCGGTCAAAATTGCAGTTGAAAACGAATTTGTCCGTGCCGTTAAGGGCGGGACAGGAAATGCCAAAACAGCTGGAAACTACGCCTCAAGCCTCAAGGCACAGCAAGTCGCTGAAACCAAAGGCTTTTCACAGGTTCTTTGGCTTGATGGAGTCGAGAAAAAGTACATTGAAGAAGTCGGGAGTATGAATATCTTCTTTAAAATCAAAGGAGAAATCGTGACGCCTGAATTGAACGGCAGCATTTTAGAAGGCATCACCCGTAACTCTGTACTTGAGCTGTTAAAACATTGGGGTATTCCAGTGACAGAGCGTAAAATTTCGATTGATGAGTTAATTGAAGCACATCAATCAGGTGAGCTTGAAGAAATCTTTGGAACTGGAACGGCGGCCGTCATCTCTCCTGTCGGGGAATTAATTTATCACGATCAGCCATATGTAATTCAAGATGGTCAAACAGGTGAAGTATCGAAGAAATTGTACGAAGCCATTACTGGTATTCAAAAAGGAACACAGCCAGATATCTTCGGCTGGACAGTAGAAGTCGACTCGGTCGTCAAACAGACTTAAGCATGTAAAAGAACCTTTCAGTCATGAAGGGTTCTTTTTTTGTTTATTTACCCCTCCAATATACCTTATAATGGTAATCATACGTATAAGGAGTGATGGTATGTTTTTTACTTATCTACTAGCGTTCTTTGGTATTTGTATCGGATCGATGATCATAGCTACAGGTTTCGACGATTCACCGTTCCTCACCCGGTTTCTATTTAAGTTTCTCGGAATTTCTATCTTTGTTCTTTCTATTACTTTTGTGAAGGTTAGACGAAGGAGGTTACGCAACAAAAAGGCGAAATAGACTCAGATGTCCAGTCAGCCTTCCATCAAATTGTGCACCAAAACAAGACCGATACCCCCACAATCGCCCCTGCATATATCCACTGTTTCCTTTTTATGCTCCGCTTTCTTTCGATCAGTAAAAAGATCTCTGGTAAAAAGACGATGATGATTTCTAGGATAAAGACAAGGTGATAAACAAGCGGCATGGGCTGGAAATCAAAGTCTCTTTCATCTCCACCAATCGTTGCGAAATACATCAACAGGTTGGTCACTGGAATGGTAAAACAAACGAGCAGGCGGAGAACATAAATCCACACATACTGTCTATGACGAATAAGACCAATAAATGAAGCAATGATGCCATACAAAAACAAGACCACTGTGCCGTAACTCATCAGTGGTTGAACGATAAAGCCGTAAAGCATTAAACCAATTGCAACCATATTCAAACCGTCCTTTCTTTGAAGCCATACATGCTGTTTTTTCTATCATACACTTCTTTCTTGAATTCCCATATGGGGCAATGATAAAAAACGACCCCATAAAGGGGCCATTTTGTTTTACGCTTTGACTGATTTGAAGAATTGCGGTAAATATTCACGATGCGCTTCGAGCATTTCATCTAAAATTTGCTTTGCAATTTCATCAGATGGGACAAGCGGATTAATCGTCATCGCCACAAGAGCCGTCTCGTAATCTCCTGTTACAGCCGCTTCTGCTGCCACACGCTCGAATGATTTGATTTGTTGAACGAGCCCTCTCACAGCTACAGGCAGATCGCCCGTCGCAATTGGTTTTGGTCCGTCCTTCGTAATGATACAGTTCACTTCAACCGCTGATTCAGCCGGAATGCTGGCAATCGCCCCTCTGTTCACTGTATTGACAGGTTGGATGTCATGCTTATCATTATAGATGGAGCTGATTAAGTTACATGCCGCATCACTGTAATATGCCCCGCCTCTTTTTTCGAGCTGCGGTGGTTTAATCGATAAATCAGGATTTTTATAGAGCTCAAATAATTCTTGCTCAACCTGCTGTACAACCTCTGCTCTTGTTCCTTTTTCTTGGGCTGCTTTTTGCTCTTCTTCCAGCATATCTTTTGTTTTATAGTAATAGCGATGATACGGACATGGGATCACCCCTAAGCCTTTTACAAAAGAAGGTTCCCAGTTTTTCGCTTCAATGTTCTTCATAGACCACTGACTATTCGGATTTCCCAATTCATCGAGCACTTGATCCTTGATGCTGACCCCGTCTAAATACACGTCTAACCCATAGACCATGTGATTGAGGCCCGCAAACTGTACCTCGATCCGCTCAACATCTACATCAAGCGCCTTGGCAATCCCCATTTTCATCCCAATGGGTACATTGCATAGACCGACTACTTTTTTTAGATTCGTGTAGCGCAGCACAGCTTCTGTGACCATGCCCGCCGGATTTGTAAAGTTCACAAGCCATGCATCTGGACAAAGTTCTTCCATATCCTTCACGATATCTAGAATGACTGGGATGGTTCGAAGTCCTTTAAATAAACCGCCTGGTCCGTTCGTTTCCTGACCGATGACGCCGTATTTGAGCGGGATTCTCTCATCTTTTGCCCGTGCTTCCAGCAGTCCTACACGAAATTGTGTCGTCACGAAATCTGCGTCCTTCAGGGCTTCCCGGCGGTCAAGCGTCAGGTGTACCTCAATCGGCAGACCCGCTTTTTCAACCATGCGTTTCGCGAGAGCGCCCACGATGTTTAACTTTTCCTGACCCGCTTCAATATCCACTAGCCATAATTCCTTTACAGGCAATTCATGATATCGTTTGATAAACCCTTCGACAAGCTCAGGCGTATAGCTCGATCCCCCGCCTATTGTGACAATTTTGATTCCATCTTTCATGAATTGACACCTCCGAGTTGCTTCATTTTTTCATGGAGCTCGATGATTTCCGCCGCGAGTTCCTTGACGGTCATTGCGTTCATGAGATGATCCTGTGCATGGATCATTAAGAGACTGATGTCGGTCTTTTCTCCTCTAATTTCTCCTTGGATCAGCTCTGTTTGTGCGTGATGCGCCTCATTTAACGCGTCTTGTGCTTCCTGCAATTTTTGCTTCGCCTCATCAAAATTTCCTTGCTTTGCACATGTAATGGCCTCCATCGCGGAGCTTCTGCCATTCCCGCCGTGTAAGATGAGTTGAAACACAATTTGTTCCATTTCCATCGGCCGCATCCCCCTTGTTTCCTCTATTACATGCTGACGACATTTTCATCAGTTGATGCTTTTGTTTCTAGCTCACTTTCTTCTTTTAATTTCTGCTTATCCCACATTCTAAAGAATGGGTAGTATAAAGCGAATGACAACGCCAGGTTAATCAGCTGCATGACAGCACCAGAGATTTTGCCTCCTGTGGCGAGATAGCCTGAAATGATGGGCGGCATGGTCCATGGGACAGCGATCCCCGCCGGTTTTGCTACAAGTCCTGTGCTCATTCCGATATATGTGGTGATGATCATCATGATTGGCGTAAGGATAAACGGAATGAGAAGCATTGGGTTCATGACAATCGGCATTCCAAAAATGATCGGTTCGTTGATGTTAAAGATGGCTGGCCCAATGGCAAGTCGGCCAAGCTGTTTCATTTGTTTACTTCTGGCACGTAAGATCATCGTCAGCACTAAAGCAAGCGTTGCACCGCTTCCGCCGACATTGATGAAGATTTCAAAGAACTGCGCTGTGAAGATATTTGGCAGCACTTCTCCTGCTTGGAATGCGAGACGGTTCTCATCCATCGCACCGAGCCAAATTGGGCCCATGACGCCGCCGACAATGGTTGCTCCGTGAATACCACATGCCCAGAGGAGCATTTGCACACCAATGGCGACAATACTTCCGCCTAAGCTTCCACCAAGAATGGAAAGCGGTGTGCCAATTAAGACCGTGATGATATTATGAATACTCTCAAATGGTGTCATCTCAATCACAAGTCTAACGACCCAGATCAGCGTGATGACCACAAAACCTGGAATAAGTGCGATAAACGATTTACTCACTGCTGGCGGTACACCATCAGGCATCCTAATGACGATATTCCGCTGGACAATGAATCGGTAAATTTCAGTTGAAAGCATGGCAATAATCATGGCAACGAATAACCCTTTACTGCCCATCAATGTGACTGGAATTCCCCCACCTACTAGGATGGCTTCTGTTGAGCCTTCAGGTGTGAAAGGAACTTGATATGGTGTCGCCAAAAGGAAAGCTGCAACAGCGATCGCACCAGATGATAGGGCATCCACTGCATACTTTTCAGCAAGCCTGTAGGCAATCCCGAAGGTGGCAACAAGTGCCATAATGTCAAAGGTTGCATTAACAGGATAGGATAGTTTCGTGGCCCATTCAGCTCCAAAGATACTTGCCATAAAATCGCTGTATCCTGGGATCGGAAGGTTGGCTAAAATGAGAAACAGTGAACCGACAATAATGAGAGGCATGGTTAAAACAATTCCGTCACGCAATGCTTGTAAATGTCTTTGAGCGGCAATCTTCCCTGCAAACGGCATGACCTTCTCTTCTAGAAATCGGTTGAATCCATTCATCCCTTCCGCCCCCTTTATCCGTTCACTAACTGTTCAGCAGATTTTAAAACCTCAGCCCCATTACATACGCCATAATGCACGGTATTAATGACGTCGACTGGAATTCCTTTTTCTTCTCCGAGCTTTTTCATTTGTGGTAATAAATATCGAACCTGTGGTCCTAATAAAAGCACATCGGCTTGATCAATATGACTTTTTGCTGAATCTCCTGATACTGCCCAAATACGATAGTCTTTTCCTTGTTCTTGTGCGCTTTTCTCCATTTTTGTGACTAGTAAGCTTGTTGACATACCTGCTGCACAAACCAATAAGATGTTCATGTGTAAACGCCCCCTTTTGAAAGTGTGAAGCTTTTCTTTACACATTCATCATATTATGAAACCGCTTTCATAAACACCTATACTTTTTCCTTTAGGAAGCGGAAAAAGTTAAGATCACACTGTTAGTTCTTGTACGAAGGGACCTTTTTATACATGATATCCAGCATGTCTTCAAATGTATCACAGGCGATGAGATGCTGAATGAATTTCACATTATGCACAAGCTCGCCCAGCAGACGGTACATCCCTTTTAAATCTTTGGCATTCTCTTTTTCGACACAAAGCAAGCAGACAAATTGAACTTTTTTCTCTCCCCATATGATCGGTTTTTCTAATGTACATATCGCCCAAAACGTCTCTTCTGTCAGCGGCGTCATAGGGTGCGGAATGGCTGTATAATGCCCGAAGGATGTCGGTGCAGCCTCTTCTCTTTCCATCACAGAAGGTGTAAGCTCTGCTGGTGCTAACCCCATATCGATGATTTTTTCCGTGAGAAAGGTGATGACCTCTTCCTTTGTTTGAAAGGCGCATTTTGTAAAGACCAATTCCTTTTTCATATATTGAGAGGCCAATGTCACCCTTGTTTCACTCGTCAGGGCTTCTTCAATTTTTAAAAAGTCGCCTCCTCCCAAAATGGTGTTTACTTGTATGACTGGAATCGGTAAATCCATCTGAATCGGGACCGTTGTAATAATCAAATCCAGGGCATGTAAAGACACATGCGGAAGCGAATAAAGCTCTGCTGTTCCTAAAATGGTCAGTTTTGACCCAAATTGTGACCGCAAACGATCCTGAAGCAGCCTTGCACTCCCTGCACCAGATGCACAGACAATGAGACATCGCTTCGGCGGAATCTCCATTTTCCTCCTCTCTAAAGCCGCACCAAAATGAAGCGCCATATATCCGATTTCATTCTCATGAATACTCAGCCCCTCCTCTTCTTCTAGGACCCTGCTGGCGATAATACCTGCTTCAAAAGCAAGTGGATACCCCGCCTTTATTTCATCAAGCATCGGATTTCTTAAGTTCATTCCATATTTACACCGGGTCATAGCTGGCTTTAAATGCAGACTCAGTCCAATCATTAATTCCGCATCGCCGGCTAAATCAAGCTGCAGTTTTTGATCAATGGCTTGGAGCATAAGCTGAACAAGACGGCTCGTGTCATCATCCACAATTTGTTTTTGACCACTCGATGAAAAGGACTGTACCATTTTGGCTGTTCCTAATAAATGAATGGCGATATAGACGATCTCCTCTTGTGGAAAAGAGACGTCCAGCAGTCCTTCAAGGCGTTCCACCATTTTTTTAGCGACCTTATATTCCTTTGCCTGTGGTATCTCATTGATTTCCTCTGGCAAAACAGATACATAGTTTCCGTGTCTAATCCGTTTGCAGGCAATCGCAACATGAACGATTAAATTATTCATGCAAATGTCTGATAGATTCATTCTTTCTTCATTGATATAATCAATCATTGTTTTCTGAATCAATTCCAATTCATGTTTTGGCAAAATGGTGACTGCTGTGTTCAGCATCGTTTGGCAGGAACGGCGTTCATTGAATAAATATTCTGACATACAATAACGAATTTTCATCTCCGATCCTTTGATCCGGCAGCCTTTATTCGGCTTCGCTTCCAGCTTCAGATCAAAGGGCTCAAGCTTGCGTTTGACCCATTTCATATCGTTACTCATCGTCGATTTACTAATAAACAGCTGATCCTGTAAGTCTTCCAGTTTCACATAAGACTCTGCGAGAAGCAGCTTCTTTAAAATAAACCGAACGCGCTCCTCCGGCAGAACAGCCAGTGGCTCTTCCTGTTCGACCTCCTCTTTCATAAAACGGCGAAAGGCATTCTCATCGTTGATCAACAGCTCATAGCCAGCTCCTCGAACAGCTGATACAGCCGCTTGATAAGGAGCGAGACGGTCGTTCAGTTCCTTGATGTCTGTACGAATGGTGCGGCTTGTCACTTGTAAGCTGACAGAAAGCGCAGCGCTTGTGAGCGGGGTCTCCGCTGCCATGAGCTGACTTAAGATGTGCGCCAGTCTTTTACTCAGCATCAGATCGCCTCCTTATGTAAGGGTGGAGAATCTGCCTTGTCTGGACAGGGTGTATACGCTTGCAGTTCTCTTCATTACTCATATTCTACTGAAAAGAAATAAAAATTGCCAACTCATTTATATGACAAACGCCCCTATTTATACAACAAACCATATCTAATGACCTATGAATCTTTTTGTAGGACTCTGGCAGAAACCATAAAAAAAGGCGCTACACCTCCGTGTAATCGCCTTTTTTATGAAGGGATCAGCTGGGTAAAGACAACCAGTCTCTTTTCATGAGTCCCTGCTGCATGATCAAATGTCCCTGTACACGTAATGAAATTGAGATTCCGTGTAAAAGCGTACCCGAAAAACGCATTCGGCTTTTCTTCACGCGGATAGCTTTGCACTTTGATCACTTCAAAAGTTCGCTTTTTTCCTGACGAGGACGTCACGATTACCTTGTTTCCCTTTTTTAGCTCCTTTAATCGATAAAAAACAGAAGGTCCCCATTTATTTATCAACATGGCCATTCATGACGGCATTTCCTTTATCTCCTGGCTTTGGACCATCTTTAAACCAAGCTGTGTTGTCCGTATTTTTTGGGACGCCCATACTGCCATCCTTTGATAAAGTTGTTTTCTCCACTTTTGCTTTGACATCAATCGCCGGAATCGCAATTTCAGCCGGGACAATACCAGACGGTTCGTCTTTTAACATGTCTTGTGAATGAGACTGTTTTGCGGCTTGGTTTGTTGTCATTTTTTCAGGAGATGAGGTTGTTTTAGAGGATGACGAATCAACCATAGATTGTGATGCGCAGCCCGTGATGATGAGAAGCATCAGAAGACCAAACAACCACCTTTTCAAGTCAGTCTGCCTCCTTTTAAAGAAAGGAACGGCACGATTGTGCACGTTCCCCTTTCCTTTTTATACGAGCTTAATTTGATGTCTTACGGCGAGTAAGGAAGAACGCACCCGCTGCACCGCCGGCTAGGATCAAACTTGCGATCATTCCCGCAAATGCTTCATATGACATACCTAAAGGACCGGCTGTGCCTCCCATACCTGTTTTCGGCATTTCATTAGGCATGTTGGATTTGAACAGTTCAGGATGCTGATCAACAATCGCTGCTGCGACATCTTGACCGACTATGAACATATGACCGTACGCTTCTCTCACTGTTGGATAAAGCTGATCATATTCGCCATTATGGTAAGACGTATATGTTTTGATCAGCTCATCAATATGCATTTTCAAGCCAGCTTCTAAATCCGCCGCCTTCAAACGTCCATCTGTCGCTTGATCTAGAATTTAACTTGCTTCATCCGATACGCATCTAAGTTTTTCACAGCTTTTTCTTTCGCTTCTTTGTCTCCTGATGCATCCGCTTTGACATAATCAACAAAGTAGCCGATATGGCTTGACCAAATGGCTTTGAATTGTTTTCCTGCATCCTTACCATAAACAGATGCAATCGCATCAGATAAATCATTCGTGTTTTCGTTCAAAGCTGCGGCTGCTTGATCAAAGTCCTTGCTGCCATCATTTCCTTTTTGCATGGCAACGACTGCAAGTGCCAAATGCTCTGAGAACAAGTAGTTTAAATCTTCACGAAGATCTGCAGCTGGTGTATCGACTGATTTATGATCAAATTTCCCAGGAAATTGATCTGTGATCGCCCACGATACGCCTTTGCCTACTTCAAACATATGATGAATGGACTTTCTAACGGTTTCATAGGTCGTATCAAAATCCTTTTCTGTGTAGCTGTCAAACGCTTTTAGCAGTTCATTCACATGCATCTTCAAGCCTTCTTCAAGTTCACTTGCTTTCAATCTCCCGTCTGTTGCTTGATCGAGCATATCGGCTTGTTTCATACGATATTGGTCAAGCTGCTTGACTGCTTTCTTTTTACCTGCTTCATCTTTCTTTGCCGTTGCTTGTACTTAATCAACTAAGTAACCGATATGGCTTGACCAACTGTCTTTGAATTGTTTCCCTGCTTTTTTTCCGTACACAGAGGCGATGGCATCTGATAAGTCATTCGTGTTGTCATTTAACGCTGCCGCTGCTTGATCAAAATCTTTACTGCCGTCAATTCCCTTTTGCATCGTGATCACTGCTAAATAAGCATGCTCCGAAAACAGCTGGTCTAGTGCTGCTCGAAGATCGGTTGCTTTGTTTGACACTTCTTGTGACGAAGACGTCTTCTTTTCCTCTCCATGCATATGTCCTTCGCGTGCACTTGCGATATGAGCTGCCGGAAATATAGTAATGCTGCGCTAAGCGGGATAGTTAAAATCGCTTTTTTCATGTTCATCTGTTATTGCCTCCTCTTTCCGTTTGTTATGTACTTAACGGAAGAAGCATGAAATGGATCATTCAAATCTATTATTTTTTCGTTCAGGGCTCAATCGGTAATGCTTGCATAAAAAAAGCCGGATTATCCGGCTGATACGTTACGACGTTTAGATGCTTTTCGCTCTTTATATATTTTCCTCACCACTGGATAAATCACTGGTGCCCATTTGACAATTTGTTTCAGCCATTTTTTCATTTCTCCCGCGCCTCCTTATTGTCATTCTTACAAGGACGATTCCCCATCTTGTCATGAAATAAACAGGTGCGGGAGAGCAGGAGTTAAATCACGCCTTGTGCGATCATCGCATCTGCCACTTTGCGAAATCCTGCAATATTTGCTCCTACGATTAAGTTTCCAGAGTGTCCATATTCGTCTGCTGTCTCTGTACACTGACGATAAATCGTCTGCATCATTTGTTTCAGCTGATCATCTACTTCTTCAAATGTCCAAGACATTCTTGCACTATTTTGTGCCATTTCCAGTGCTGAGACTCCTACCCCGCCAGCATTCGCCGCTTTTGCCGGCGCAAATAGAATATCATTCTGTTCAAACACTTTGACTGCCTGAAGAGTAGAGGGCATATTAGCTCCTTCTCCTACCGCAATGACACCATTTTCCACGAGCTGCTGCGCTTGCATCTCAGATATTTCATTTTGCGTTGCACATGGAAGCGCAATATCACAAGGAACAGACCAAATTTGTTCACAATCTTCAATCAATTCGGCATGCGGGTGAATGTCTATGTATGCCCCAATCCGTTGATTGCTCACTTCCTTTAGCTGCTTCACAGTCTCAAGTGAAATGCCTTGAGGATCATAAATCGCTCCGCTTGAATCACTGCAAGCAACGACCTTACCGCCTAGCTCCATGACCTTTTCCATCGCATAAATAGACACATTTCCTGATCCAGACACAACAACTGAATGCCCTTCAAATTGCAGTCCATGCGCTTTTAACATTTCTTCCATAAAGTACACCAGTCCATAGCCTGTCGCTTCTTTTCTCGCTAAGCTGCCTCCAAATCCAGGACTTTTCCCTGTGAGCACACCCGCCTCATAAGCACCGCGCATTTTCTTGTACTGTCCGAACATATAGCCAATTTCGCGTGCCCCTACGCCAATATCACCTGCTGGTACATCTTGATCAGGTCCAATATATCGGCTGAGTTCACTCATAAAGCTTTGGACGAAACGCATGATTTCTCCATCAGATTTCCCTTTAGGGTCAAAATCTGATCCACCTTTTCCCCCGCCGATCGGCATACCAGTCAGTGCGTTTTTAAAGATTTGTTCAAATCCTAAAAACTTAATAATGCTTGCATTGACAGATGGGTGGAATCGAATGCCTCCTTTATAAGGACCGATGGCACTATTGAATTGAACCCTGAAACCCCGATTGACTTGTACTTTCCCCTCATCATCTACCCAAGGTACACGAAATACCACAAGCCGCTCAGGCTCAATGAGTCGTTCTAAAATGCCCTGTTTTTCATACTCTGGGTGTTTTGCAAAAACAGGAACGAGTGATTCTAGAATTTCTTTTACGGCTTGCTGAAATTCCTCCTCACCAGGATTTCGTTTTTCCACCTCCTCTAACACACGGTCGATGTAGCTTTGTGCTGTTTGTGCTGCTCGATCTAAGGTCAACATGTCTCATCTGCCTCCTTGTAGATATCTTCACACATTTATCTGTTAGATTTTCTAACGCATATTGAGATTAATTTAACACCATTTGTAAAATCTGATCAATACTGATAACAGATGAAAATGATGCCGATTTGAGATGGATCAAGCAGCCGCAGCAATCGTTTTTAGAAAGTATCTCTTGCAGAATGACTATTGTGCTAGAAATGATGATTTAGACGTTATATATCCCGCACTCTTTGACAAATAGATGAATCATGAATGATTTCTAGTTGATCTTCAACCCGAAAAAAAGGCCTAAAGTTTTACAGGCCGTCCGCTCAATCTTTTCGGATCTTCTCATCTTTCTTTCGATCAGGGTACACGACACAAAGCCAATATAAAATAGAAGACGATGGGAAATTAATTAAACCGACAATGCCCCAAAACCACTTATAGCGCCCTCTTTTCTTTGCATCCATAAATAAAAGAAGCCCCTGCGCAAACAATAACGGCAATGCGCACAATAAGATGATCATCTCCGTCTGACTCATAAGGAAGACCCTCCTTTAATGTGTTGATATTCCTTGATGCCGACAACGACGCAGAGCGGCACACTCACTACTTGAAGAAGAATGAAGATGATAGGCAAATGGGTGATGGCAGCGACAAATAGTGCCAGAATGGTCAGACTGATGAGAACGTACGCCAGTACTTCTTGTTTAAAACGCCTTTTCTCTTGTTCCTTTGCCTGCTTCAGCATCATCATGACAGCCTGCTCACTTGGCTCTTTCACTTCAATTTGTTCATCTAGCTGCTGTAACTCTTCCTTTAAACGTTCGGTGAACTGATCTTCCTTCATTGAGACCACTCCTTTCGAATTTTCTTTAATCCATGATGAACCCTCGACTTCACAGTGCCTTCTCTCATACCGAGCATTGAAGCAATCTCTGGATAAGTAAAGCCATAATAATAGTGCAAAATAATCGGTGCTCTCTCCTGTGCCTTCAATTCGTTTAGAGCATCCCACATCTCATGCCATGTGTGGCCCTTTTGCTGAATGTCCCATTTGAAGCGGCGTATGGTCTCTTGATTCGCCTTCCCTTCTCTTAATTGTTCACGTTTTCTTTTCTTCTGGTGATCTAAAAATTGTCTAGATGCAATGGAAATGAGCCATGTTGAAAATAAGGAATCTCCTCTAAATGAAGAAAGTTTCATGTACGCTTTCAGCATCGTTTCTTGCATGATTTCTTCTGCCAGCTCTTGTTGAAGGGTGAGCTTCATTATATAACGGTAAAGAAAGGAATAATGATGACGATAAAGGGCTGTAAATGCAGCATCATCTCCCTGTTTTGCCCGCTGAATCAATAATGTCTCTTCTGTCTGCTCCAAACACACCCCTCCTTCCTTTTCTTCTCTTATTCATGTGACGACACGGATGACGACATCGTTCAAAATAGACTTAATTTTTTTAACTTGGCTCCTTTTCTCCCTGTTGATCCAGTATTTGATTCATTTTATATCCAATTTTTTCTTATGTAATGATTATGACATTCTTTCGTCCCTAACAAAATGGTGCGTTCGTAATCATCTTGATTTTCTATCAAGCGAAGAGCCTCTCCCTCATAATCACTAGGTCATCCCAATACCTATCGTCAATGATCCTTGTCTCATTTAGATGAAAATAAAATAATCATGGCCTTAGTTTCCTAGAAAATCATGGAATACACAGCGCCAATTCTTAGCCGATGATACCTTTTTGCGTGCTATGCTCTTCCTACATTCCGAAAAAGGCGATACTGGCGAAGAAAGGGGGGGCAGTTGAATTGCAGCTTATTTTTGGAAACGTTTACATTAAAACAAAATAGAATGGAGATGTTGACTTTGAAGAAAAAAGTTCCAATGTTAGCTGGTGTGTTAGCGGTTGGTCTCGTGACTTCATTATTTGCACCTAATGGGGAGGCAAAAGCGGCAGCCAAGTATCCAGAAAGCCCTTCTATTATGGCCAATTTTAATCAACAAGGATTCTCCACATTAAATGGCGGTACAACAGGCGGTGAAGGCGGTAAAACCGTCACAGTCAAAACTGGAAATGAACTATTGGCTGCCCTCAAAAGTAAAGGAACAAACGAAAAATTAAAAATTGTTGTCGACGGGACGATTAACCCTTCTAATACATCTGCCAATAAAATCGATGTGAAAGATACAAACAATGTCTCGATCGTCGGCAAAGGCACGAAAGGTGAATTTAATGGAATTGGTATCAAAGTATGGCGTTCCAATAACGTCATTATCCGCAACCTGAAAATCCATCACAGTAACATCGGTGACAAGGATGCCATCGGAATCGAAGGCGCTTCTAAAAACGTATGGGTCGATCATAATGAGCTGTACAACACATTAAACTCTGGGAAAGATGATTATGATGGATTATTTGATGTGAAAAAAGACTCCGACTATATTACCTTCTCATGGAACTATGTACATGACAGCTGGAAAACGATGCTCATGGGCAGCTCTGATAACGACAACTACAACCGAAAAATTACGTTCCATAACAACCGTTTTGAAAACCTGAATTCTCGTGTACCGTCTATGCGCTACGGGGAAGGTCATGTGTATAACAACTACTATAAAGGCATTCATACCACAGCGATCAACTCTCGTATGGGCGCGAAGATGAGAATTGAGCACAACGTATTTGAAAATACAAATAATGCGATCGGCAGCTGGGACAGCCGTCAAGTCGGTACATGGCATGTCATCAACAACTCATTTATTAACAGCACAGGCAGTCTGCCAACGTCTTCAACAGGTACGTACAACCCTCCTTATCACTACTCTTTGCTTAACGTGAACAATGTCAAATCAGAAGTGGTATCAAATGCTGGTGTTGGAAAGGTAAACCCTTAAAACCACAAAACGTTCGGGCAGAGATCTCTGTCCGAACGTTCTTGTTATTTCGTTTATTTATATTGTAGAAAATGGACGATCCATCTCATACAATTTTTGATAGCGCAGATTTTCTCTCAGTAAATCCTGATGCTCCCCCTGCATCTCAATTTGTCCATCTTCAATAAACATAATGCGGTCACATGCCTCACAGCCAGTGAGATGATGGGTAATCCAAATGACCGTTTTTCCTTTTAACACACGAAAGATGGTTTCAAGCAGCTCACGCTCTGTGCGCGGATCAAGTCCGACGGTGGGCTCATCTAATACAACAATCGGGGTGTTTTGCAGCAAAATCCGGGCTAATGCCATCCGTTGTCTTTCTCCACCTGAGAAACGAACCCCTGTCTCCTGCACACCGGTGTGATAACCTTCTGGCAAGGATTCGATGGTATCGTGCAGCTGCACTTGCCTCGCTGCTTCTTTTACTTGCTCTTCTGTCGCATCTGGAGAGCCTAAGCGAATATTGTTTAAAACAGAGGTATCGAATAAATACGGCTGTTGATTGAGCACTGACACATAGGTGGACACGGTTTCTCGAATGCTTTCTACCGGTTTCCCCTGGATACTGACAGCTCCTTGATTTGGCACGACAGCTCCTTCTAACAATTTCAAAATAGTCGATTTTCCTGCACCACTTTTTCCTAAGAGAGCAAGTGATTCACCTTGCTTCAGTGAAAATGAGAGATGCTTTAGCACGTGTTGGTGCGAATCATACCCAAAGGACACTTGATCAAAACAGACAGCTTGATCGTGAGAAATGGTTGACTGATCCACTGTCTTGCGCTCAGATTCTCCTTCATACGAAAGCTTTTCATAATGATTTAATCTGCTGACAGCATGCTGATAGACGGGAATATCACCTGCTGCATCTGAGAGTGGAAGAAAGGCTTCTGTTAACGGAAATAGCACAAGCACAAAGGCTGCAATCAGTGTGTGTGACATCGTGCCTGACTGAACGACCGAACCGCTCCAATACACGACAAGCACGACAGCTCCTCCAATCATAAGCTGGGCAAAAAACTGGCGCAGACGGATAAACCGGTGCTTGGCTGCTTCAAGCGCTAACAGTTTCGCTTCTTTCTGTTCATATTCATCAACAAAATCTTTCTGCCTGCCGCTAAACAGCCAGTCACTAACGCCCATGACTGCATCTGTTAAATGGCTGTACAGTTCATTTCTGCCTTTTTTCATTTGAATTTGTCTCGCCCGGTTCACTAGCACTGTGACGTATGGGAAAACAAATACGAGAAGTGCCATATAAAGCAGCATCAGTCCAGCAAAAGGCCACGAGAATAGACCAAGTGCCCCAATGGATGCGGCATATAAAAGCAGCGCCCCGATGGATGGAAAGATGGTTTTTAAATAGGCGTCCTGCAGTCTCTCGACATCATCTGACAGGAGCCCAAGCATTTCACCTGTACCCAGCTTTGTCTGTTTCGCACTTCGTTCAGCCATGTCATACAGACGGACACGCATTTTTTCAATCATGGTCAAAATGAGCTGGTGGCTCGCCAGTCTTTCTGCATAGCGGGCAGCTGAGCGTGAAATACCAAAGGTCCGTACAGCTACAATTGGGACGTAGACCATGAGTATATTCTCAGGTCTTGTGGCAGCTTTTGAAATGAGAAATCCTGACGTAAACATCAGCATAGAAGCAGAGAATACTGCAATTGCCCCTAGAAACAAAACCAGCGCAAACAGCTTTTGATTCTCCTTGATATAAGGTATAAACCAGCCTTTACTGACCATGTGTGACCGCCCCCATTTGCTCCTGTACCAATTGATAATACACGCCTTTTCTTTGCATCAATGATTCATGTGTACCCATTTCTGCAATTGTTCCATGATCCATGACAATGATCTCATCCATGTCTGGCATCCAATGAAGCCTATGTGTCGCTAAGAACACAAGTTTATCTTCAAACAGCGGAAGCATTGTTTTCTTCAATTCATACTCTGTCTCAATATCGAGATGCGCCGTTGGTTCATCTAACAGCATAATTGACCGCTGGCCCAGCACCGTTCGCGCAAGCGCAATTCTTTGCGCCTGTCCGCCGCTTAGTCCTCTTCCCTGTTCTCCAATGACCTCATCGAGACCATTTGGCAGCTGCGCTACGAGCTGAGATAAGCCAGCTTCACAGACAGCTCTTTCCACTTCTTCATCTGTGGCATGCGATTCATAAAAACGAATGTTTTCTCTCAATGTCATGTGAAATAAATAAGGGTGCTGCGGCATATAGACGACTTCCTTTTGCCATTCCTTCATCTGTAAATGAACAAGCGGCTGGCCGTTTAACGTGATTTGACCTGAGGTCGGTTCAACAAAGCCGCCGAGCACATCGGTTAACGTCGATTTCCCTGAACCACTGGCACCAATGATTCCGATTTTTTTCTTCCCTTTGACAGTGAGGTCTACATCCTGAATCGAATAAGGGGCATGTTCATCATGCTGGACACTAACATCTTGCAGCGTGAGCACAACTTGTTCACCCCACTTGTCTAGCTGCACGGATTGTGTCTCCTGCGCGCGGAAGCCCTTTTCTTCTAAAATGACCTGCATCGCCTCATTCGCTTCTTTTCCATTTAGCGTCGCATGATAATCATTTCCCACTTCACGTACTGGCAGGAAATATTCCGGTGCCAGCATGAGCGCGGTCAGAGCCGGCAATAACAGAAGCTCTCCTTCAATTAATCGCAAGCCAAGAAAGACAGCGACAGTTGCAATCGACAGCATGGAAAAGAAATCAAGCGCAAATGATGAAAGAAATGCAACCTTCAGCGTGCTCATGGTCACCTTTCGATATCGCTTTGACACTTCCCCGATATTGCGGGAATGTTTTT
The DNA here is from genome assembly GCF_002998605.1 of Bacillus sp. MZGC1. Lineage (NCBI taxonomy): Bacteria > Bacillati > Bacillota > Bacilli > Caryophanales > Bacillaceae > Bacillus > Bacillus sp. MZGC1. Next base: position 227,777 of record NZ_PVRE01000001.1, on the reverse strand, counting down.
TGCTAATGCCTAAGTAACGAAGCGTTTCAAGGCCGCGGAGAGAATCAGTAAAATGATTGGATAATTTCTCATACGATCTCCATTGTTTGGCCGCTTTACGCTGAGCGACAAGGCCTAGCAAAATCATAAAGATAATTAAAATCGGCAGCGTCACGATTAAAATGACGGCAGATGTTTCGTCTAATGTCCAAACATAGATGAGAACCATAGCCGGTATCACTGCCATGTTCACCATTTTCGGTAAAAATAGCTGTAAATACTGACGATATTGAGCAATCCCCTCCATCGCTAATGTGACAAGCTTTCCTGTACCTTTTTTCTTTGTAAAAGCTGGACCTAAACGAAAGAGTTGGTCTAACAGCTGTTTTCTGACGTCTGCTCCAATTCGGGAAGAGTAGGTAAACATGACCTTCTCCCGAATCAAGGTGAGACCGTGCCGCACCAGAAAGGCAGCAAGAAACAGCAGGACATAAGGCGTTGCCTGCGAAAGGCTTTTCCCGTCAAACAGCGTAGTAATGGCATGTGCCAGCCACTGTGCTTGGAAAATAATACTTGCTCCTTGGATGAGTGACACAATACCCAAGAGGGCAAGAAGCCCCCTCATTCCTTTTAATTGAAGCAAACGTTTATCCATTAGTAGGTCATTGGCTCCTTACCGCTTACACGTTTACGGAAGACGTAATAGCTCCAAATTTGATACCCAAGCACAAAGGGCAGCAAAGAAATGGCAACAATCGTCATCACCGTCAGTGAATATGATCCGGATGCAGCGTTTTGAATGGTAAGATCAAACGCATGGTTGATTGAACTAATCATGACGCGCGGGAACAATGCAGTGAAAAGCATCGTCACTGTCACCATGATGCCTGCACCTGTGAATAAGAATGTCCAGCCATCACGTTCTTTTCTCATAAAGAATAGAGCCGCGACGTAACAAACCACAATCAGGACAGTTAACGGAATGGTGATGATCGGGCGTACCGTATAAATGTCTGTTTCCATGATAGATACACCGACAAATAGGACAAGAACTGGCAGCGCAATAAGCAGGACACGCTTGCCAAGCTTTCTTGCACGATCTCTTAAATCACCCTCTGTACGTAGTGTGACGAAAATCAATCCGTGCAGAAGGCAAAGAACCGTCACAGCTAACCCGCCAATCACTGAATAAAGGTTCACAAAATCCGTAAAACCAGCATACATATTCATGTCTTGATCAATTGGCATCCCGCGTAAAATACTCGTGAATAGCACACCGAGTAAAAACGGCGGCAGCAGACTGCCAAAGAAGATGACCCAGTCCCATGCTTTGATCCAAGAGGCTTTCTCCACCTTCCCTCGGAATTCAAAGGCGACTCCGCGCCCAATGAGCGCTAAGAGGAGAACCGCAAATGGTATATAGTATCCACTGAACATCGTGGCATACCAGTGAGGGAATGCAGCGAAAATAGCGCCCCCAGCTGTAATCAGCCAGACCTCATTCGCATCCCAGAAAGGACCAATCGTATTAATTAAAATGCGGCGTTCGTGCGCATCCTTTCCAAGCAGCTGCATGGACATCCCAACACCAAAATCAAATCCCTCTAAGAAGAAAAATCCAACAAACAATACTGCGACAAGAATAAACCAAATCTCGTTAAGATATGCCATGATATGCGCCTCCATCAAATGGATCTGTAGACAGGTCCGTTTCATCCTTTTGATCTGTATCCTCTTCCGAATGTGCACCTTTTTTAATTTCTCGAATGAATAGGTAGGCAAGCAAGATGGCAAGAATCAGATAAATCGTCGTAAAGCTAATGACTGAGAATAACAGCATGCCATACGATACGTTTGGCGAAATCGATTGAGCCGTCGTCATCATACCAAAGACAGTCCACGGCTGACGCCCAATTTCAGTCATGATCCAGCCAGCTGAGTTCGCAATAAACGGGAACGCAATCATCCCTACCATGAAGCGTAAAAACCATTTGTTCGTTTCGAGTTTCTTTCTAAAGCTCAAGTACAAGCCAATCATACTGGCAAAAATCATCAGCATTCCGGCACCAACCATGATTCTAAAGCTCCAGAAGGTTGTTTTCACTGGCGGAATGTAGTCTCCAGGGCCAAACTTTGCTTCATATTCTTTTTGAAGTGTCAGCATGCCTGGCACATCTCCACTGAACTTCTGATAAGCCAAGTAACTTAAAGCAAACGGAATATTGATCTCCGCAGAGTTTTCTTTTTTATCTGTGTCAATATTGGCAAATAGTGTCCAAGCCGCTGGATCTCCACTATCCTTCCAAAGGGCTTCACTTGCTGCCATCTTCATCGGCTGTGATTTCATTAAGTGCTTCGCTTGATCATGTCCAGAGAACGCCACACCTAAGCCAGAAATTAAAGCGAGGACCATGGCAATCTGAAATGATTTTTTGAAAAAGGCGATTTCTTGTTTTTTGATCATTTTATAGGCACTAACTCCTGCAATAAAGAATGCACCTGTAGCCAGCGCACCAAACAGAACGTGCGGGAATTCAACCCAAAGCTGCGGGTTCGTTACAAGAGCGCCAAAATCATTCATTTCTGCGCGGCCATTTTTAATGACAAATCCAACTGGCTCTTGCATAAATGAGTTGGCGAGTAGAATCCAAAACGCCGAAAAGATCGTACCAAGAGAAACAAGCCAAATACACAATAAATGAATCTTCTTCGGCAGACGATCCCAGCCGAATATCCAAAGTCCAATAAATGTAGATTCAAGGAAAAAGGCGAGCAGTGCTTCAATGGCAAGCGGTGCACCAAACACATCACCGACAAACCTTGAATAATCTGACCAGTTCATCCCAAACTGGAATTCCTGCAAAATCCCTGTCACCACACCTACTGCAAAATTGAGTAAGAATAGATGACCCCAAAACTTCGCCATTTTTTTATAAATCTCTTTTTTCTTGACGACATAAAGGGTCTGCATCAAGGCGACGATAAACACCAAACCTATTGACATAGGAACAAAAATAAAATGAAATAATGTCGTTGAAGCAAATTGAAATCTTGCTAAAAACAGCTCACTCACAGCCTTACATCCTCCCTTACTTTCACATGCCGAATGATTCGAAACAACTATGCTCACCACTTCACAAAATATTCACTATTTGTTCAATGATTCACAAATAATAGCCTGTTTGAAATGGTTTACTCGGTGAAATTTTACTCTTGCTTTTCATTCGGTTAGTTATTTATACCTGTACTTTACACCCATGCGCTTCAAAAATAAAGTAAATTTTACCTAAAAATTGGATGGTATTGTGTCAGTTGTTTGAATACTTTGTCAAAGATATGTGACAGAAAGTAAAAAACGCAAAAAAATAGCGCTGCACATGAACCGCAGCGCTATGTTTCTTTTTTAGGCTTTTTTCTGTAAAGCTGGTCTAGTGACTTGCACTTCGTAGTACGTAATTTTGTTTTTTAATAGTCCTTCAGGTTTCGCTTTCCCATGAGCGTGCGCATCACCAAACGCCTGAGATTTTGTCCAGTTCACAAAGTCTTCTTTTCGATTCCAGCGGGTATGAATGGTCACTTCATCGTAATCGGTTGTCTGCTGCGTGACCCATACTTCCATGCCTAAAAATCCTTCCATGAATTCTACTTGTCCCTGCTTGTTAAAACGCTTGACGAGGTGGTCAGCACTGCCTTTTTCTACTCTTACCTGGTTGTTGACAATGATCATTTTCTGTTCATCTCCCTTTGGTTGTTGGATCGAAGCGATTGGGATAATGAGCGGATGCTCACCGTCTAAGTGAACCTCAGCCTGAATCCCAAAGACTTCTTTGAAAAAGTTTTCTGTTAATACTTCGTTTGGTGTCCCTATTTGATAAACCTGACCATCCTTCATCGCAATGAGGCGGTCACAATATTTTGCTGCCTGCTGCAGGTCGTGAAGAACCATTAAAATGGTGATTCCATGCGTCTTATTCAGCTGTTTGAGCAGCTCTAGTAAATCAAGCTGATGTGCAATATCTAGGTAAGTCGTCGGCTCATCCAGAATCAAAGTCTCTGTCTTCTGAGCGAGCGCCATCGCAATATACGCCTTTTGTCTTTCTCCGCCTGACAATGTATGCAGCATTCTGTTTTCATTGATGCGGCTATTGGTCACATCAAGCGCCCACTCAATCGCTTCTTGATCTGTCTTCGAGCTCTTTTTCCAGATCGAACGATGCGGACTGCGTCCAAGTGCGACCAGCTCCCGTACGGTCATAGATGGAATGGCTGTTCTCGTCTGCATGAGAACGGCGATTTCCTTTGCAATCTCCTGAGCTGTCATCTCTTTTTGCGGTATATCGTGAATGTATATCATGCCGCTTTCGATCGATGTAAGACGTGCGGCTGCTTTAATAAAAGTCGACTTCCCTGATCCATTTGGTCCAATAATTCCTGTCACACTTCCTTTAGGAACAGCTGCTGAAATAGACGACAGCCGAAAGCCTCCTTGACTGAGACTCACGTCATCCATAGCTATCACATTCAACTTAACCCCTCCCTTTCTTTTTTAATAAATAGAGGAAGAAAGGTGCACCGATGCAGGCAAGCAGGATACCGACAGGCAGTTCAACCGGTGTAAACCATACCCGTGCCGCTGTATCTGCAAAAACCACAAGTACGCCTCCGCCCAGCATTGAGATAGGCAGCAGGTACCGGTAGTCATCTCCAATTAAAAGACGGATAAAATGAGGAACGACCAGCCCGACAAATCCAATTAAGCCGCTCACACTTACAGCTGCACCAGCTAAAAGCGCCGCCAGCGCAATTAAGAAAAACCGGGTGCGCTCTACTCTAAGGCCGAGTAACTGCGCCGATTCATCACCAAGCAAAAGAAGGTTTGCCGGCTTGATGGCAAAAAAACAAAGGCACAACCCAGCAAGCGCATATGGCGACACGAAGCTTAGATGATGCCAGCTCCGTCCATTTAATCCTCCGGATAAAAAAGGCAGAACAGCCTGCACACGCTCACTATAAAGCACCATAAACCCATTCATAACCGCCCCAAGGAGGGCATTGACTGCCACTCCCGCCAAAATCAATTTCAGCGGGGAAACCCCTTGATCAAATGACAGCATATACACCACGAGTGCCGCTAATAAAGCGCCAAGGAAAGCAGCAGCTGGCAGCAAATACGTAAATTGCGGAAACACAATCATGCTGAGCACAGCAGCCAATCCGCCGCCAGCAGTCACACCGATGATGCCAGGGTCAGCGAGTGGATTTCGGACGACTCCTTGTAAAATCGCCCCTGATGCTGCGAGACAGGCTCCGACAATAAAACCGATCAAAACACGCGGCAGACGTAAATCCATCACAATTTTCTCATGGACAGGCTGGCCTGATCCCGTCAAAGCGGCGAGTAGGTCTTGCAGCGATAATTGAACGGAACCTAATGCAAGCCCTAAGCATGCGCCTACAACTAACGAGATGAATAGTCCGGGTATCAGCCATTTTCGTCTCGACTGTCTTTTTTGAAAATCTAACTCTGCATTCATTTTCATGATGACAATCGCTTCAATCTTTTCTCTAGCTCATCAATCGCTCTCATCACTTCCGCGCCTGGGTTCGTCCCAAATAGATCACTAGGCAGAATCTCGACGTGTCCATTTTTCACAGCTGACACATCGTGCCAAGCGGCATTCTGTTTCATTTCACTCATAAAGCCCGCTTTCACATCTTCAGGATTGCTGTGAGTCATAAGCAGAATAAGATCAGGATCGGCTTCGATGACCTTTTCTGCATTGATTTGAGCGTATTGAGGGAATTTCTCGAGTGCCGGTTCATTTTCAGCGATGTTCGTCCCTCCTGCGATGTGCAGTAAATCTCCGCTTAAGGATTGAGGAAGTGCCGCCATATATGTGCCAGGTGCCCCGTATACAACGAGTGTCTTCACTTTTTTCTGAGGCTGCTTGACCTGCTTTTTCCTCTGATCGATTTGCTCATTGAGGGCTTTGGCCTTTTGCTGCTTTCCGAGCAAATCCCCGAATAACGTTATTTGACGCTGAATATCCTTCACTGAATTGGCACTTGTCAAAAGAAGCTGTGAACCAATTCCTTCTATTGTAGAGATGTCCTTGCTGTTTAATTGTTCATTCCCAAGCACAACATCGGGCTTTAAGCTTGTGATGAGCTCTACATCAAATTGATGCGTTGTGCCAATTGTTTGGACGGACTTTGCCTGTTGTAAGCTGTCTGGTAATTCGGCGGCCGGACGGCCAACTACCTCACCGCCTAATGCATACAGGATGCTCATGTCTCCAGTCGATAATGCGACGATACGCTGAGGGGATTCTTCAAATGACAGCGTTCTGCCAGTAAAATCCTTTATCTTCAGCGCACCTTGCCCGCTTCCTTTCTCTACAGGTGCTGCCTGACTGCATCCGCCGAGGAGAAGCATCAAGACGAGTCCAGCTAAGATCACATGTGAAAATTTCAACCGTCTGTCTCTCCTTTTCTAGTAAACTTTCTGTAGCTTTGCCTGTACGACGAGACGCCCATTTTTAGGTGCAAGCACATGATCACAGGTCGATAGAGTGAGGATGAGGTCATCTGTGGACACGTCTGTCTTCGTTTGATAGATTGATTTTTTCCGCACAGCTTGCAAGTAGTGCGCATATTCGCCAAGATCTTGAAAATCGGTTTGAATATAATCGAAATCCACCGTTGTTTCATACACGGCAAAAATCTCCGCCTCATAGCTTTGATACAGCGTATCGTACTGAAATGTCCGGTGCTCATGGAAAAAATCCTTTTTTAAATAGTTTGTGAGTCCAGCGAACATGGATCCGTCTCTCATCCGATGCCCGTACACCACAGTATTCGGGCTCTCGTGCAAGACGTCATTGCGATAATCCATAAAGATACTGCCTGCCCGGGTGTCGTTTTTTAAGTAATTACGGGTTAAGTAGAATGCATTATCACGAGATTGAACGATTGGGTACTGAATCATCGTGTCCTTCATATTGATCCAGCCGACAATGTCGTTGTTCACCTTCCGCAGCTCATCAAATGACGTACGGGTGGTTCCCGGTTCCCGGCTTTCAGTCATTCCTTGCTCTTGACCATACATCGTCTGAGCCTTTGCAAGCACCTGACGATTTTGATAATAGCCGAACAGTTCTAAGCCAATGGCTGTACCGCTATAAATGAATACTCCTAAACAGACGATCGTCAGCATACGCTGCCAGACCCGTTTTCCTCTTTTCACACTGTCTCACCTGCTTTTATATGCCAACAGGCACGATGTACATTCCTGTTTCTGCATCCTGTCTAATCGTGACGGACACATCATAAATGTGCCGCACATTCTCTTCTGTTAACACATCGTTTGGCTGTCCTTCACTGATAATTCGTCCATCCTTCATCGCAATGATGACGTCACTGTAGCGGACAGCCTGATTCATGTCGTGCAGCACCATGACAATCGTGAGTCCATGCACGACATTGAGCTCACGGATCAGCTCAAGAATGTCAAATTGATAGTAGATATCCAAATAGGTTGTCGGTTCATCTAAGAAAAGGATCGGTGTTTTTTGCGCAAGTGCCATCGCAATCCATACACGCTGACGCTCACCACCTGACAGTGAGGCGAGCGGCACCTTTCGTTTTTCCGTTAGTTTTGTACTGGACAGTGCCCACTCTATCGCTCTCTCATCCTCTTCCTTGTCACCCCCGCGCATCGTCTGGTACGGCGTTCTACCGAATGCCACGACCCGTTCGATCGTTAAATCAAGCGGCGCTTCATTTTGCTGATGGACGACAGCCAGCTTTTTTGCCAGCTCCTTTGGCTTAAATGCATTCAGCGCTTGTCCGTCTAAGTGAATTTGCCCTTTGTTTGGACAATGATTATTCGCCATCAAGGAAAGCAGTGTGGATTTCCCCGAGCCATTTGGACCGATAATGGTTGTGATTTTCCCCTTTTCAATCTGTGTTGTGACCGATTGAACGATGTCCTTCTGCTGGTCATATGAGAATGACACCTCACGAATGTCCATGGAGACGGTCCCCCCTTCTTAATAAAAAGATCAGAAACGGCCCGCCAATCACGGCCATGATCGTAGAAGCAGGAATCTCATTTGGCGCGACAAGCGTCCTGCCGAGCGTATCAGCCGTCAAAATCAGCAAAGCCCCGCTTAACGCAGAAAATGGAATGAGTACCCGATGATCCGAGCCAACAAGCCTTCTTGAAATGTGCGGAATGAGCAAACCGACAAAGGCAATCACGCCCGCTACCGCAGCTGTCACCGCCGCGAGTAATACCGCTGTGATGGAAATCAAAAGGCGCATTCTGGTCACACGCAACCCTAAATTTTTCGCTGTCTTGTCCTGAAGAGCCAAGAGGTTACACCATCTGCTGAAGAAAAGTGCTACGACAAGACCGGCGACGCCATAGACTCCGATTAAACGGACATCTCCCCACGTTTTCATCGTGAGATTTGACTGTCCTGACTGATTGATCGTGATATTGAAATAGCTGCAAATGGTCACAAATGCTTCAGCCATTCCAGTAAACATGGCATTGATGGCGATCCCAACCAAAATCATACGGATTGGGCTTAAACCGCCCTTCCAAGACAGAACGTACACGAGGAAACATGCAATGGCTCCGCCAAACACCGAAAATAAAGGAGAGTAGAAATAAAATTGAGGAAGCGCTGTAATCGCCATTAAAGAAAAGAAGCTGGCTCCTGATGAAATTCCAATGACGCCGGCATCAGCTAATGGATTTCTCATGACCGACTGCAGCAGTACACCGGAGACAGATAAGGCGGCCCCTGTAAACATTGCGATGAGCATGCGGGGAATTCTCAAATCTTTAATGATGTCTACCTGTGCATGTTGACCGGTGATGAGCCCTTCCAATAATTCAATCGGGGTGACATGAATACTCCCAGTAATGGCGGAATAAATAAACACGCACACCAGTAAGAGACTAACTATCAGAAATAAAATCCCTGTTTTTTTCATCTTGAACGTCCTTTTATCATTAAGATTCGCCGCTTATGACGGGTAGAGCATACGCGTTAGTTCATCTAATGCTTCTGCTGCCTTTAAATTGCCCGTTGTCCCGAATAAGCTTTCTTCGAGGTCATACACCCGGTCTTGCTTGACCGCATGAAAATGCTTCCAGATGTCATTTGTTTTAAATTCTTGATCAAACATGCGGACAACTTCATCTGGCATCCCATGTGCGGCCCGGAGTATGATATCTGGATTGGCTTTTTGTAAATACTCCGTATTAGATGCCAAATACTCCATTTTCTCACCTTTGACAATGTTCTTTCCGCCTGCGATACGTACAAGATCACCAATATATGAATTCTCTGTTGCCACCAAATAACTGCCCGGTACACCAAGCAAAATCAGAACGGACGGCTTGCGCTTTCCCTTCGTCTTCTCTTGTATGTCTTTCTTTTTTTGTTCAAAGTCAGACACGATGCGCTCGGCTTGTTTCTTTCTGTCATACTGAGCTCCGAGCTTCGTGATCGCCTTCTCCATGCTGCCAAGGCTCTCGAGATTTAAGTATGTGGCAGGAACACCTGCTTGCTGAAAGGGTGTCTCTAAATCATATTGAAGGGTTGTGACAGACAGGACATCTGTTGGTTGAAGTGATTGGATGATTTCCATGTCCGGGCTCATTGGATTACCGACTTCCGGCAGTCCTTTATAACGAGCTGGCAAGGATTTTTGACTTGTTGGCACCCCGACAAGATCCACCTCTAAAGCATCCATAATCTCCACAGCAGCTACAGTCGTTGCCACAATGCGCGCACTTGATTCTGCGCTTTTTTTGCCTTTCGCTGAACTTTCGGCTGACTGTGAGCAGCCCGATAAGATCACGCACACACTAAGAGCAGCGATCAGGGTACATAACATTCGATGCTTCAAAAACAGAAGCCTCCTTTCGAAAAAAGAGAGTGGATGCGCCGAGAGAAATTGCGCATCTCACTTAAACTAATCCATCTACCTTGTTCTTGTTTGATACTTTCTTACGAGTACGAATAACGACCCGCCGAATAAAAGAATATACACCCAAAGAAGAGAGGTATCTCCTGTTTTCGGATTCAACTGTCCAGTCTCAGACTTGGTTTGGTCATCTGATGGAGTAAATGTCATCTGCTCTGCGCCTGTTTCCTCTGGCGCTAGATTTTCAAGCTGATTTGTTTGAGAATCGCGATCATTTGGATTTTTGACAAAGCCGATACTCTCATCGTTTCCGATTACCGTAGCAATGCCGCTTCCTTCACCAAGAGTGATTCCTTTTGTGTCATAGACAAGTTTGACATCGTACTGCTCATGATAATTCGCAGCCGGAATATCAATTTTTACGCGTGCTGCTTGAGCTGTGCTTAAACTTTTGGCTTCATATTGAATCACTCGTGTGTCTGCTTTTTGATCTGTTTTTGCGACAAGAGTCTCTTCATATTTCCCGCCTGTCCCTACTTGGAAGGATGTGATGGCTGAGCTGTTCTTCACTGTATATGAAACGAAATGGCGGCCATTTTTCACGACCAATGTCGCAGGGCTCACGACGTAATCGTTCATACGAGAAGGCTCATCCTTGTCTGCTTTCTTCATTGAGAAAGGCAGCTTGTATACACCATCTTTAAGCTTAGCCGTCTCTTGAGCAGCTCCGCCGTTATTTGTTTCTGGTGATGGTGTGTTTGGTTTTGGTGTTTCTGGTGCAGCCGGTGTTTCTTCCTCTACCTGCCCGTTCTTAAGTGGAGCGATACTCTTTGCATCGAATTGAAAACGAATATCGTAGGTTTGGTCATAGTTAGCAGCTGCTACCACGATGTGTACTTTTCCTTTGACCGCTTTTTTCAGATCAGCGACATCAAATGACACCACTCTTGTGTTCTTTGCTTTATCTGTGCTGACAGTCTTCACTTCTTGATAAGATCCGTTTTTCTCTGTTTTCAAGGAAGCGACAGACGTATGATCCTTCACCGTAAAGGAAATGGTTTGTTTTCCATTTTTGATGGTTAAGGATGCAGGATGTGAGAAGTATTGGTTCATCCGAGATGCCTCGTTCTCATCCCCTTTTAGTACACTGTAATTGATGCGGTACTCGCCATCTTTTAAGTGATTTTGCGCAGAATCATCTGGTTTTGATCCATTGTTATTGCCAGGTGTTGCCTGATGATCATCTGGTTTTGTCCCATTTTGATCATCCGGCTTTGTTTCATTATCGTCTGGCTTTGTGCCATTTTGGTCATCCGGTTTTGTTTCGTTATCGTCTGGCTTTGTGCCATTTTGGTCATCCGGTTTTGTTTCGTTATCGTCTGGCTTTGCAGGTGTAACGAGTGTTAGGCTGCTTTGATCGAATGCAAGCTGTACGTCATACGCTTCGTCATAAATAAAGCCGCCTAAATCCCAGTAAATTTTCACCCAGCCGTTTAATTTGGCTGATAAGTCGGCTACATCAAATTTGATCACACGTGTATTGGCTGTTTCATCCTCACTGACGGTTTCAGTGGTGACAAGAGCACCATTTTGTTCAACCTTGAAATCTGTAATCTCTTTGCTTTGCTTCAGCGTGACATAGGCTGTTGTCTTGCCATTTTCCACAATCAGCTTAGCTGGCTTTTCTGTATAGGTATCCATCATGGACGCCTCTGTGCTGCCATTCTTTAAAATGGTGAATCCGGCCGTGTATTCACCATCAACAAATGATGCCGCTTGAGCCGTTCCTTGAGGAATCTGAAACGCAGTCAATAAACTGAATAAAACGAGCAGAATAGCTGCCTTTAGATGAAAAAGACGTTTCAAATGGTGACACTTCCTTCCTTAATGCTTGATGATCCACTTTCTTGCTAAAAACCCGCCTGAGCATAGAGCAAGCACAAGGAGCCACCCTGTCTGGTTTGTATCACCAGTTTGAGGATTCTCTTCTTGTTTTGTCGTGGATGAATCAGATGTTTTCGTTGATTCTTTTGATGGCTGCTGATCTTCTGCTGCACCCGCTGATTTGTTTGTGCTGTTAGACGAAAGCGATTTCATGCTGCTCTCATCGAATTTCAGCTGAATGGTATAATCATGATCATAATCAGCAGATTTAACAGTGACATGAATTTTTGACTTGATTGGCTTAGACAAGCTCTGAGCTTGGAACTGAACAAGCCTTGTGTTGGCTTTTTTATTAGTTGAGAGAACCGTTGTATCGACATAGCCGCCATTTCCCGGCACTTTAAATTCCGTCACCCAGCTGCTATTTTTAATGGTCATTTGTACAGTCAGCTTCCCTTTTTTTGCAATCACTTTTGCTGGCTTCAGCCAGTAATCATTTGCCATGGAAACCGCATTTCCTTCAGCCTTCAGCACAGTATAGTTGACGGAGTATGTACCATCCTTTAACGTGGCAGCCTGTGCGTTTGAAAAAGGCAGCATAAGTGCCAATAATAAAGCGGTCATGAAGACTGATAGCCTCATCATTTTTTTCATCAAGCGAATTTCCTCCCTTTCTATTGAACAGATGCTGCATCAAACTTGAGACGGATGTCGTAATTGCCTGTATATCCGATGACCGGTACAGTCACGCTCACTTTTGCTGGTACGACTTCTGTCAGGCTGTTCATGTTGAATTCAACCGTTCTCTTATTTGCAGCTGTATTTGTACTGATCACCTTCGCATCTTTGTAGACACCTTGATCAAGTGTTTTAAAGCTTGTGATCCAAGAGCTATTCGTTAACGTGACTTGTGCTTTGATTTTTCCATTCTTCACGACAAGCTTGGCTGGTTTTTCAAAATACGTATTCGCTGTTGAAGTCGAATCGCTATCTGCCTTCCATACCACATATTGTGCTGAATATTGACCATCTGCTAAGCCTGCTGCTGAGGCTGAGCTAACCGGAGCTAGAGCAAATAATAGAACAAAACTAAAGAACAATAATACGTGTGATGTTGAACGAATGACTTTCATGTGAACCCTCCTAAATGATATTGATAATTATTCTCAATAGATAATAAAAAAAATAACCTTCATAAGCGCTGGATCACACTTATAGATGATTATGATAATCATTATCAATTGAGTTGAAAAAATAAATCTTTGCTTCCTAAAAGCCAAAGATGTCTGTTTCTAAATGATGGTTTGAAACGTGTTTTAGGTAATCTGTCCCATTCATGATACCATGGCATAACCTCCATTCCATTACAGGGAAAAGACCCCTCTTCTCCTTGATATTATATGATGAATGAATTTATTGTCAACATCATTTTTCATACTATTGACTTAGATTTCTGGAAAATCGCACAAAAAAATTTCGATCAGACAGACTGATCGAAATCGTTTAGGAAGAGACTTGTTCCCCTTTTTTGCTGTTATTACGTTCTAAAGACCAAGCATACATTTCACGAATAATCGGCTCAATTTTCTTCCCTTGCGCTGTTAATTCGTATTCAATCCGTACTGGAATGTCAGGGTATACATTTTTCTCAACGAGTCCTTCAGCCTCTAAATCCTTCAGCCTTTCTGATAATAATCGTCCGCTGATGTCCATTTCATTTTCAAGCTGACAGAAACGCTTAGGGCCTGTCAGAAGCTGATTGATGATGAGAATGACCCACTTCTTGCCTAGAATCTCCATGGCATCTGTGATTGGACAGCCATCTACTTGAGCCATACCTTACTCCCTCCCGCTTTTCTCTCTTTTTTTTCATTATAGCACAATTAATTACTTGAAATAAGTCACTAACTATTATATAGTTTAGTTACTTTAAGTAACAAGGTATTCATTTTTATAGATTTTCAAAAACATTTGAACATGCCGATGCATATATCATGAAGGAGCTGACCGAGCTTGAAGACAATTGAGGAGCTAAGATTGGGTGTAACAGAGTTACATGTGTCCAGCTTTGAGCGTTCTTTACCTTTTTATACAGACATTTTAGGATTTACAATAGTAGAACAGACGGATTCCACCATCACTCTTGGAAGCAATGCAAAGGAACCCATTCTTTTGTTAAAAGAGGATGCACAGCTCATGGAGAAGCCTGATCATGAGCCAGGACTTTATCATTTTGCTGTTTTATTACCTACCAGAAAAAACCTGGGCACATGGCTGGCACATGTGATCAAAAAAGGCTATCCTTTAATTGGAGCAAGCGATCACTTTTTCAGTGAAGCCATTTATTTAAGTGACCCTGACGGCATTGGCGTAGAAATATATGCTGATCGCCCTGAGGACGTTTGGGTAGGTGAGCATGGAGAACTGAAAGGTGGCGGCAATGCACCTCTTGATGGAGATGGTCTCCTGCAAGAAGCCGTTGATACAACTTGGGAAGGACTTCCCGCTGGTACAGTGATGGGACACTTACATTTCCATCTTAACCCAGAAGAAGCTGATTCCTTTTATGTCAATACGCTCGGTTTTCACATCAGAATGGCTCCACCAGCAAGCCTGTTTATCGCCGCTGGTGTGTACCACCATCACCTTGCCTTTAATGCATGGGGACGGGGACGAAAAGGAGCCATTGATCCACGTTTTTCAGGAATTAGAAGCTATACACTGGTATTCCCACAAGAAGCAGACAGACAGTCCGTCGTCGAGCGTATGACAAAAGCAGGCACTCAAGTGAAAACAACAGGGAAAAGTAACGAATTTGTTGATCCATTTGGCGTTCTCGTTCGTTTACAGATTGAAGAAACAGACAAAAAAGAAGGTGCAGAATATGGACAAACACACAGATCTTAAAACAGCCATTTTAAAAGATAAAATCAAACGAGTACAGCAAGAAGACGGGTATATATATATCACTGGACCCATTAAATTGCCAGTGAATTTAGACGGCAGAACCGTGATGTTCAACTGGTATTCATGGTTAAAAGACGATGGAAAAGAGCCATTGTCAGATGAAGCTTTAATTGAAAGCCTCTCGTCCCGCCAGCTTGCCGATCAACAGCAGTCAAGCGTTCTAGTGTATGGGGAGTTCGAGCACGCTGACGAAGCCCTTATCCGCATGCATTCCATTTGCCACACTGGTGATATTTTCGGAAGCAAGCGCTGCGACTGCGGGTTCCAATTGAAGCAGTCCATGCGGATGATTGAAGACAATGGTGCAGGTGCACTGTTCTATTTAGCCAATCATGAAGGCCGCGGTATTGGACTTTTCAGTAAAGCCATGGCTTATATTCTTCAAGAAAACGGCTACGATACAGTAGAAGCGAACGAAGCACTCGGCTTTGAAGATGACACGCGTCAATATGAAGAAGCCATCGCCGTTCTTCAAACACTTCGTACAAAGCCGGTCAGACTCATTACCAATAATCCGAAAAAGACAGATGCCATCAGCCATGCAGGTCTATCTCTTTCTGGACGCATTCCGCTTTGGGGTGATGTCTCGGAGTTTAACGAAAAATACTTGCAGACAAAAATCAACCGCTCAGGTCACATGAAGGCGGAGCAAGAGGTGCGTACGATTGCCACATCATGAGCGATATATGAATCTAGCCCTTGAAAATGCACGGGCAATGAAAGGTCAGACCTCTCCAAACCCGCTCGTCGGGGCGGTGATTGTGCGAGAGAATGAAATTGTTGGTGTCGGTGCTCACATGAAAGCCGGTGAACCGCATGCTGAAATTCATGCACTTAAAATGGCTGGAGACAAGGCAAAAGGAGCCACCATTTATGTGACCCTCGAGCCTTGTTCTCACCATGGCCGTACAGGTCCTTGTGCGGAGGCACTTGTGAAAGCAGGCGTCGAAACCGTTGTTGTGGCGGCTCTTGACCCGAACCCACTTGTCGCTGGCCGCGGCATCGCCATTTTACAAGATGCTGGCATCCAAGTGATTACAGGCGTACTTGAACAGGAATCCATTCTCATGAATGAAGTGTTTAATCATTTTATTACGAAAAAAACACCTTTCGTGACGCTCAAGGCAGGTATTACCTTAGACGGAAAAATTGCGTCTGCTACGTCTGACAGCAAATGGATTACATCTGAGACATCCCGTTATGATGCTCATCATATCCGCAGTATCAATGATGCGATTTTGGTCGGTGCTCAAACGGTTATTCATGACGACCCTTCACTAACTGCACGGATTCCAAATGGGAATCATCCGATTCGAATTGTTTTAGACTCTAAGCTCTCAACACCGCTGACAGCAAAGATCGTCACTGATCAGACGGCACCTACATGGATCTTTACAACAAAGCAAGCCGATGAGGAAAAACGAGCCGCTTTAGAAGCAGCCGGCGTCAGCGTCTTTGTAACAGATAGCGAGACGCGGGTGCCCCTGCAAGAAGTACTTCAAATGCTGGGAGAAAGAAATGTCTCCTCCCTCATGATTGAAGGCGGCGGCCAGATCAATGCCTCATTTTTAGAACAGCAGCTTGTAGATAAATTGGTCATCTATATGGCACCTAAACTCATTGGCGGTCGGCTGTCCCCTTCCTTTTTTGGAGGCGAAGGCATACGCCTCATGAGTGATGCCATCGAATTGGATCAACTCTCAGTAGAACCACTAGGGAAAGATATCAAAATAACGGGCTATCCTGTTTATCAATAAACAAGCTTGTAGACCCCATCTACAGGCTTTTTTTCAAATATGTTTTGAGGTGAATGTGATGTCGATAAAAGGAATCAATCATTTGTTATTTTCTGTTTCTGATTTAGAAACCTCTATTGATTTTTACACAAACGTATTTGACGCCACTTTATTAGTAAAAGGAAAAAAGACAGCTTACTTTGATTTGAACGGGCTATGGCTTGCCCTGAATGTGGAAAAAGACATTCCTCGTCAAGACATTCAGCACTCTTACACGCACATCGCTTTTTCAATTGATGAAGAGGATGTAGATCACATGTACAACAAGCTAAAACATTTGAACGTCAACATCTTGCCAGGCCGTCCGAGAGATGAAAAAGATCATCAGTCGATCTACTTTACGGACCCTGATGGACATAAATTTGAGTTTCATACCGGGACCATGAAAGATCGAATCGATTATTACAAGCAAGAAAAAGCTCATATGGAATTTTTTGATGAATGATAAAAAAACAGAACTTCCATCTTCATGAAAGTTCTGTTTCGCCTTTGAACCACCCAAATGTCGATTCACCAATCATCACCGTGAAACTTGTCGTAAAATGTTTCATGTGAAACATTTATCGTTCATTCCCTTCTACTAGCCTCCCAAAGCTTTCGGGTGAAAGTCCCGGTGACACGCGAACACGGTGCAAGGACATCATGCCCTGTTCCTTCTTCGCATGTCCTGGTTCAGTGGTGACAGCCATTTGATAACCGGCTTGCTTCGCCAGCTTTAGCGTGTCTTCGTTATAGCGCCCAACAGGATAACTGACCATTCTCGTATGCTGAGAAAATCGTTGATCAAAGAATGCCTTTGATCCTTTTAATTCCTCTTTCTGCTGCTCCTTTGATAAACGATTGAGCTCTAAATGATGAATTGTATGACTCTCAATCGAAAGCCCATTTGCTATCATTTCATCCATCTGTTCATCCGTTAAGTGGTTCGGGCGGCCAATGGATTGCGCAATCATGAAAATCGTTGCCTTCATTCTATACTGCTTTAAAATCGGGAATGCCTTTGTATAGTTATCGGTATATCCATCATCGAATGTAATGAGGACACACTTTTCACTTGGCTTCGTATTTGTTGTGAAGACGCGATACGCTTCTTCTGGCGACAGCGTGACATAGTCGTTGTCCTTCAGCCATTTCATATGAGCCGCAAACTCGCTCTTTGGTACACGCAGCGAGTTACCGCTGGAGATGCTGTGATACATCAAAATCGGAAGCTCTACCGGCTCCTTTTGCACAATCCAGCTTTGTGTATCAATCACTTCCGCTTCTGTCTGCTGAATCTCTTCTGTTTCTTTTAATCGTAATGGACCCTTTTCCTCTTTGACTACTTGCTGGTTTCCTATCGTTTGCTCCTTCGTTCCCATACAGCCCGAAATGAGCAGCACCAAAAGACCAACCGCAATCAACATACATGTTTTTTTCATTCACCAATCCTGCTTTCTCTCTATCTACCGAATGATTATAACAGAAATTGGTTAATAGCTGATATCTATTTTGACAGGGCGTTCATTTTTTTACACATTTCGATCATTTCGATGGCGAGCAGATGAATGGTCTCTGTTGTGAGCATTTGATCTTCTGCGTGTATCAGCAGTAAAGAAAAGGGAAGCTGCTCACCTGCCGCCTCTTTTTGGATCAGCGACAAGTGCAGGTTGTGGATGCTTCGAAACGCTTCCTCCCCTTTTTCAATCAACTGCTGTGCTTTTTCAAAATCATCTGCTCTTGCTAGACGAATCGCTTCGACATAATGACTTCTTGCCTCGCCTGCATGAGCAATGATTTGAAAGGCTGCTCCCTGCATTTCCTCTAATACCGTCATCTGCTTCTCCTCCAATTACTTAAGATTCATTTGCTAGTTTCAGAGCATGCTCTAGTATTTTTTCCCCGTTCGCTGTTCCGTATAATCTCACATTGATGACATCGACAGGTATTTGATAAGGTGCCGCTGTTTTTTCTGCTGCCTTTTTCATAAAGCTTACTTGCGGTCCAAGTAAAATCACCTGCACATCTTCTCCATGCTCTTCTAATTCATCCGCAATGGCCCCTTCAGGTATGGCGTAGATATCATAATCCAGCTCTTTAGCTTCTGCAGCAGCCTTCATTTTGGACACTACAATGGACGTCGACATTCCTGCGGCACAAGCGAGAATGATTCGTTTCATATTCCATCACTCCTATCGATAGATGACTTCTGTTTCAACCTTCAGTTCCCTTGTTTTGATTAATGTCTGGTACCAATACGCTGATGATTTCAACTGGCGATTCCGTTCATTTTCCAGCTGGATTTCGACTAATCCGTAGCGGTTTTTAAAGGCATTCATCGGTGAGACATTATCCGTAAAAGCCCACAGCATATAGCCCGTGCAATTTGATCCTTCTGCTTTCGCTTGAAGTGCCCGCTTCAAATGCTGGCTGATAAATGAAATGCGATACTGATCATCAATGATACCGTCTTCATTTTTAAACCGTTCTTCCTTTTCTACACCCATCCCGTTTTCGGCTACAAACCACTCGATATTTCCGTATTCTTCTTTTATTCTCATCCCCATATCATAGACAATATTTGGGTAGATTTCCCAGCCTCTGAATGGATTCATTTTTCTCCCTGGCAGCTCAAACATATCGTAATAATAAGACGGATGAAATGGCGTCCCTTCGTTCCACGCCTTACTCGGTGCCTTGACACGATGCGGATAGTATAAGTTGAGCCCGACGACATCGACCGTATGATTCTTGATGACCTGAAGCTCTTCCTCTGTCGAATCAAAAAGAATATCATGCTTTTTCAACACATCGAGCAATTCCTCTGGATACTCCCCTTTGATGGAGGGATCTAAGAACATTCGATTGAAAAACAAATCATACATCCGTGCCGCTTCTTGATCATGCGGGGCAGAGGATCTTGCATACGTCACTTCTGGATTGAGAATCACCCCGATTTTTGCACCTGTCGATTCCTTCAATCCCATCTCCCGAAACAGCTTCACCACTTTTGCTGTTGCCAGCGCTTTATGATAGTTCCACTGCATCCATTTTTTCGTATTTTGCTCAAAGGGATAACGGATGGCATCTAGATAAACACGTGTTTGGACAACAATTGGTTCATTAAAGCTAAACCAATGTTTGACCCTGTCCCCGTAGCGCTCAAACACTTTTTCCGCATAGAGAACAAACAGCTCGACGACATGCTTTGATGACCATCCGCCATACTTCTCAAGCAAAACGGCAGGAAGCTCATAATGCTCTAAGCAAAACATTGGCTCTACACCTGCTGCAATTAATCCATTGATCAAGTCATCAATGTAACGGGCATAGGTCTCATCCACAATCCCCTTCTCGTAATCTATGAGAAACCTCGACCAATTGATCGATGTCCTATAGTGAGTCAGTCCGATTTCTTTCATGAGGGCTACATCTTCTGGATAGCGCTCGTAAGAGTTCGTCGCACCAGCCGGGCCATATCCTTCGTGCCATACGTGATACCCGTTCTTATACCATAAATCGATGTACGAGTCCTGATGCGCTTGCTTTCCCTTCCATCCCTCCGTTTGCCAAGCAGAGGCCGCAGCACCTAGGATAAAATCTCTTGGAATCTCGATTCTGTTCATGTCGCCATCTTCCCTTTCCTCGTTTGAACGTGAAGTCCTTCCCAAATTCCTTGCAAATACATAGCCCCAAGCGCCCGATCATATAAACCGTAGCCAGGTCTGCCTGTCTCGCCAAAGATCATACGTCCATGATCCGGGCGGACATAGCCAGCAAATCCCTCTTCAAACAAAGCCTTCACAATAGCTCCCATATCGAGACTTCCTGCTGACGAAAGGTGCGCTGACTCTTCAAAATCACCATTTTCATACACGATGACATTTCGCAAATGGGCAAAGTGGATGCGCCCTTTTTCCGCATATTTACGCGCAAGTGACGTAACATCGTTCTTCGCATCACAGCCGAGTGAACCAGAGCAAAAGGTGAGGCCATGTTGAGAACGTCCATCGATCTCAAGAATACGATCCAACTGTTTTTCATTACTGACAATACGAGGCAGTCCGAATATATCCCAAGGAGGGTCATCTGGATGGAGTGCCATGTTGATCTTTTCTTCCGCTGCCACCGGAATGATATGTTGTAGAAAATAAGACAGGTTCTCGAATAGCCTTTCTGCCCCAAGCTCCCTGTAATCAGTCATCAATTGTTTCATTTCCTCCTGTGTATAAGAGATATCCCATCCTGGCAGCGAAAATGGATCTGTCTCTATATCCATGTGTTCTAGTTGATGCTGAAAATAGGCAAGGGTCGTGGATTGATCAGCTAATGGAAGGTCTAGCTGCGTTCGTGTCCAATCGAGGACAGGCATGAAGTTATAACAAATGACCTTCACACCGTGCTTCGCTAATCGTCGGATATTTTCTTGATAATGCTTGATATAGACGTCTCTGCTCGGCTTTCCAAGTTTAATATCTTCATGGACAGGAAGACTTTCCACGACCTCAAAGGAAAGTTCATGTCTCTCAATCTGTGCTTTTACATGAGCAATCCTTTCCTCAGGCCACAGGTCACCAGCTGGGACATCATAGACGGCACTCACAATGCCTTTCATGCCTGGAATTTGACGTATATGTGCGAGTGAAACAGGATCGTCCTCTCCGTACCACCTAAATTGCATGTTCATTCATGCCCCTCCTTTTATTCTGAATCTGGTGCCGCTTCTGGTTTGCGGTTAGACAAGAGAACAAATGGCAAATAGATGAAGACTGCTACTACAATACAGATGAGCTGTGTAATGACAGCTCCCATGCTGCCAGCGGTTGACAGCCATGCATTCACAATCGGCGGTGTCGTCCACGGCACCATCACGACTGCTTTTCCAGCAAATCCTGTAGCCGTCGCAATATAACCAATCGTCCCTGTCACAAGCGGTGTGACGATAAATGGGATTGCCATCACAGGGTTTAACATAACGGGTAATCCAAAAATAACGGGTTCATTGATGTTGAAGAGGCCCGGCCCAGATGAGAGCTTGGCAATGCTTCGCATCTCTTCCCTTCTTCCAGCAATAAAAATCGCAATCAAAAGCCCAATGGTCACACCTGAACCACCGATACTCATATACACATCCCAAAATGGCATCGTGATGATATTCGGAATCTCTTTTCCCTCTTGAAATGCTGTCATATTCACTGCAATCGACCCTAATAAGAGCGGCTCCCGGATCGGTTTGATCATCTGGTTGCCATGGATGCCGATCACCCAGAAAAATTGCGCCACAAACATCAATGTTAAAATCCCCGGCAGACCCTGTACAACACTTTCTAGCGGGCGCTGCACCACGTTATACACTGCTTCATGCAAATAAATGCCTGTCAAACGGTGAAATGCAAAGCCGAATGAACTAATGATCGTAATCGTAATGATCGAAGGAAAAAGTGACGAAAAAGATGTCGCAACATTCGATGGAACAGAATCTGGCATCTTGATTTGAAGCCATTTCACCTCGGTCAGCTTACAAAAGATTTCCACAGATATGATCGCAATGATCATCCCTAAAAATAAGCTTTTTGGATCAGAAAATTGCCTTGCCAGTACATCTACAACCTCACGCATCGATCCATCAACTTCAAGAAGAAGTGTCGTTGGAATAACAGATATAAATGAAATCAATGCCATCAGCCCTGGGAACAGGGACTTGTGCCCGTTGATTTTCCCAAGCTCTATCCCGATGAGGAACACAGCCCCAATCGTTAAAAAGTTCAGCGTGGCATAATTGATTGCCTTCATAATTGGCTGAAGCTCCGCTAAAAATCTGAATATCTCAAAATGAGCAAGCCCTGTTTCCGGGCTCATGATCATATTTGCCACCAATACAGCAAAAGCCCCTGTAATGATGATTGGCATCAATGTGACAAATGCCTGTTTAATCGCCATAATATACTTCTGATTCGTGATGCGATAAGCCACATTCCCCATGACGTCTGCCGCTTTCTCCTTGAAGCTCATGATCCGTCTCCCCCTTTGCAAAAACTCGTGATCATCCTCCTTTTTGATGTTATTTTAAAAGCGCTTTCATTAACATCTAATCTTTTTCCTCACAGATGCGGAAATGGGTGTCCCGTTTTTTCATTCGGATGCTCCAATATTTGAAGCGCCGCCGTCAGTTCCTCAAATGAAGCGGCCTTGATGAGTTGTTCCACCACTTCCTTCCGCTCTGTCAGCCGCACAAGAAATTGATAAAGCGACTGTAATTCTTTTTGATACGTCTTCTGGATACTCAACAAACAAACGACTTGTACTCGATCTTCACCCCACAGCACCGGTTTTTTCAACGTGCAGATCGCACAAAACGTGTCATCTGTTGCCGGCTTCATCGGATGAGGAATCGCGACCAAATGACCGAACGATGTCGGGGACACTTGCTCTCTTTCCAGCAATAATTGTTCAAACTCGTCCGGGATGCGATGTTGTTCCTTTAGCACGTTCACAAAAAATTGAAGAACCTCTTCTCTTGATTGAAGGTCTTGCTGATAAAATGCCAGCGCCGGACTGACATACCGCAAAACCCCTGTATCCTGTGGATCCTGCACAAAACGTTTCAGCCGTACAATATCATCGTCACTTAAAATCGTATGTACATCAATCACTGGCACCGGCAATGTGTTCTGAAGCGGAATGGTACTAATAATAAAATCAATGCTTCTCAAATCATACGAAGGAAGATCCCCAACACTTGCAGTTCCAGCGATCTCCAGCCTTCCGCTAAAAGCCGCCGTCAGCTTATGAAGAAGGAGCTGACTGCTGGCGACACCCGTTGCACACACAATAAGACATCTCTTTCTCACATGCTGTGATTTTGTCCGCTCGATTGCAGCACCGATATGGAGCGCCAAATACCCAATCTCATCCTCATGGATCTCGACCCCCTCTTTTTCCTTCAGCCATCTCCCCATATAGACACCCGCTTCAAATGCAATGGGATAATGCCTTTTAATGTCCGGTAAATAGGGGTTACGAATGTTCATATCGTACTTAAAACGATGAATGGCGGAACGCAAATGAAGACTTAATCCAACGATCAACTCCTTATCAAATTGAATATCAAGTGACATGTGCTCCTCTACATAAGCAAGTAATTGGTGAGTGAAGCGAAAGTGATCTTCGTCTAGAAGGTGAAATAGCGTATGGCCGTCATCTCCATATGCCATCATCTTGGCTCCCATCAAGTGAATCGCAATGTACGCCATTTCAGATAACGGAAAATCAATAGCTAATACATGCCGAATATCTTCTGCCATTTGTTGAGCCACTTGAAAAACAGGCTGCACTTGAATGTCTTTCAATTCCGCTTCTGGCATCATGACTAGTTTTTTCTCTTCAATTCGTTTGCATGCAATGGCGATGTGGGTGACTAAATTACTTAAACCGATCTCTGACAGATGAAGTCCGCTTGCTTTTGTACGTGAACGCACAATGTCCTGAACCAATTGATACGTTTCTTCAGGTAACAGCGCAGAGTTCGCATGCTCTTGCTGAAACACATGCTCAGCCATACAATATCTTAATTTCATTTCATCCCCTGTCAGCCGCAATCCATATTTAGGGCGATGTGCTACAGAAAGTCCATGTAATGAAAACAAATGTCTGACCGCTTTCAAATCATTCTTCACTGTCGATTCACTCACAAATAGTTCCTCTGCCAACCCATCTAATTTGATATAGTCTTCAGACAGAAGCAGCCTTTTCAATAGATACGCCACACGGTCTTTAGGCTGATTGGGAATGACCTGTTCCTTTTTTTCGTTTCTTTCTCTCAGCGACTTTTTCAAAAATGTACGAAATGCCCCATAATCCTCGACGGTCAATGTATACCCTGCCCCGCGTTTGATATGTAGTGCGGCTCCATGTTCATCTATTATAGATTTAAGCGCTTTCATATCTGTTCGGATGGTTCGTGATGTGACGCCAATCATGCGGGCAATTTCTTCACTTGTCAGTTCCTGCTCCGCTTGCATCAAGCGTTTCAGGAGCTCCTCCTGACGTAAAGATAGCATGGGCTCTCCTCCCTTGGCATTTACTTTTGCCTATCATCATAAACGAAAATAGAACTCTTTGCCCAGTTTTTCTTACAAATCGGGAACCTCAATATGGCTCAATCGTATGATGATGAAACAAGAGGAGGGATACATCATGGATTCTTTTATGTTTGTTGTTATGATCATATTGGCTTCTTTAGGAGCAATCATTGCCCACCTGTTCACATCAAAGGATAAACGTACATCTGCTAAGCGTTCTTCACATCACAGTTCAACGACAAGTACCTATACTGATTCATATACTCATCACGCTTCTGATGCCTCCTGCGGGGGAGATTCAGGCGATAGCGGTGGTGGATGTGACTAAACAAAAAAACAGCCGCTCGCTTATGAGACGACTGTTTTATATTTTATTTTAAAGAGCTTTCCAGCCCCGTTCAATCAAATGTTTAACATCCTTTGCAAAATCCTCGCCCTTTTCCATCACGTCCTGGGCTCTTCCGGCAAAATTACTGGCAACAGCCAGCTCCATTTTTTTTA
The DNA here is from genome assembly GCF_002998605.1 of Bacillus sp. MZGC1. Taxonomy (NCBI): domain Bacteria; kingdom Bacillati; phylum Bacillota; class Bacilli; order Caryophanales; family Bacillaceae; genus Bacillus; species Bacillus sp. MZGC1. Next base: position 202,645 of record NZ_PVRE01000001.1, on the reverse strand, counting down.
ATTCAAAGTGCAAGATTTTTTGATCAAGCTCGGTTATATATTTTTCATACTCATTGTTCACGATGTCGTGCATTACATGGTAGGCGTCTTTTCGGTGGCGATGAAAGTCGGTTCCTCTCTCACCTTTCCATGACGAATCTAGAGCAGGCTTCTTAATTTCCTTTATGTCTGACTGCGCAAGATCTTGTTCTGTTCGAATATTGCTTTTGGCTGTCTTTAACCGAGAGATCATTTCATCAAATTCTGCACGTCTGTTTTCAATTCCCATATGCAGATGGTGTAGCATCTCGGATAAACTCATGTCATCCACCTCTATCGGACCTCATACGAAAGCACAGCGTCAGAGCCTTGGAAGCTATCGACTCACTTGATTTTTCCAATCCTGACATTTCTATCGTTTCGCTTTCATTAAGTATAGTATAAGGTGAAAAGCCTCAGTCTTAAATAGGGAAAAGGTGTCCTTTTAGTGACGCGTTTGGAAGAAAAACGGAATAATACAAGGTCGTACATCCTGAATTTTATATGATTCCATTGAACTATATTTCTTATCATGCAAATGTAACCCATAAATAAAAGCGATTGTGCTGATTATTTTACAGCAATCGCTTCGTCCTGTTCTTTTAAGGTTTTCACATTCGAGCGCGTGTCCTGGACATTTTTAATTAAGGCTTCTTTAAAGTTTGAGACCATTTCGTTCACCTCTGCCTCACGTGCCGTCCATTTGGTCACAAATTCAAGGCTGTTTTCACCCGCTTTATCTGCTGCTTTTTTCATCATTAAAGCTTCGACTGCTTGGGAGACTTCATCTAGTTGATTCATAACTGTTTGGTAGTTTAACTTAATTTGTCCCATCGTGATATCCTCCAGATTTGTTCAGCATGAAAGCAGCTTTACAAGCTGCTCCATGCTTTTGAGATCAAGCGTTTGGCGTCCTCTACTGCGTCTTCTCCTTTTTCAGCAAGACGTGCGGCGTCTCCAGCTAAAGAACTGGCAAAAGATAACGCAGCCTGTTCAGCTTCTAATGTACTGATTTTGAATTCGATGCGGCTCACGTAGCGTGGGTATTTGTCGTTCACAATCGTTTGCAGCGCATCATGTGCTTCATTCCGCTCTGATTTGAAATCCTTGCTTCGCTCACCATTCCAAGAGGTCCCAAGCTTTGGCTGCTTGATTTGCTTCAGGTCTGTTTCTGCCGCATCTTGTTCACGTTCGACCTTACTTTTCGCCTTTTTCAGTCGAGCGATTTTCTCTTCGATTTCTGCTTTTTTACTTGTAATGCCACCGTTTAGGGCAGACAGCATATCCGATAAGCTCATTATGGGTTCCTCCTCCTGACAAAAAATAAAAACGCTGCTTAGAGTTCCTCTAAACGAGCGTAAGGTGAATAGCACTTTTTCCATTATTGTTATTATAAGGTTCAAAGACTCATGTTTGAATAGGGATTTGTACCCTTTTTATGGGATAAATATGCTTTCGTTCTGCTTCACATTACCTCTTTAGACCTCTTTTATAAAGGGTCTAAACTCCCGATCATCTTCTTTATATCATATGTAGTCTCTCGGTCCTAGGACAAGCAAAAGCCGCCTAATTGAGGCGGCTTTTGTAAACGGCTTATGAAGCCGATTCTTCTGATTCTTGTGGATTCTTAACGTACCAGATGAATTTCCCTGTATATCCATAAATAATAGCAAGACCAATGGCAACAAAGCTCAACCACATAAATGGTAAATAAGAGAATGTGGATACGCCTAGAATTCCCGCCATATAAATCCCGTTATCTGACCAAGGGACCATACCAGACGTCATTGTTCCACCGACCTCAGCGTTTCTAGATAGAACGCGTCTGTCTATTTTCAATTTATCGTAGCTTTTTTCCATAATTTTCGGTGTAAGAATTAATGAAACGTACATTGCACATCCAAAAATATTTGCAAAGAATGCTACAACAAGTGTAGATAGGGTTACATTTCCTGCATTATATAATTTCTTCTCGAAAGTAGCGACAATCACTTTTAGAACGCCTAAATATTCAAGCACGCCACCAAACCCAAGCCCGAGAATAATGACCACTAAAGATCCAAGCATATTCACAATACCACCACGATTTAACAGCGTATTTAAGAAATCTACATCTGAATTAATAGAGAAGCCATTGTATGCTGAACCAATCGCATCTGCCGGATTCATTCCTTGGAAAGCCATCGCCCAAATAGATCCTAAAAGAGCACCAATGGCAATAACAGGCATTGAAGGTTTCTTAAATACGAGCAGTAATACAACCACTACTGCTGGGATGACCATCCAAATGTTAATGGTAAATGTATCATGCAGGGCATTTTTCAAAAATTCTACCTTATTTTGATCAATGTTGCGTCCACCATACATAAAGCCTGTAACCGTAAACATAATGGCCGTAATGACAAAGGCTGGTATGGATAAAACCATCATCGCTCGAACATGTGCCAGCACGTCCACTTTTGAAAGAGAGGAAGCGAGCACTGTACTATCTGATAATGGGGATAATTTATCTCCAAAATAAGCACCAGATAAGACGGCACCTGCCACGATCGGAAGTGGAATACCTAGCCCTTCACCAATTGCGATCATCGCAATCCCTGCCGTTCCAACCGTCCCCCAAGAGGTTCCTGTTGCAATGGACATGAGTGCACAGATGACAAGTGTAGCTAATAAGAAGATATTAGGATGAATAAACTCTAAACCATAATAGATTAACGTAGGTACAACCCCACCTGCAATCCATGTACCAACAAGTGCACCTACTGCAATTAAGATTAAAATGGCTTCTAAACCATTCGATATCCCTTTTGTGATCGCATTTTGAAGATCCTTATAGGAGTGCCCCAATCGAATACCTAATGCGATAACCATAAACCATGAGATAAACAATGCTAGTTGAATATCCAATTTGAAATAAAGAGTAAAAGATAAAACAATTGCTAAAAACAAGCCAAGTACAGACACGACTTCTAACATAGACGGCAGACGTGGTGATTTCATTGTGTTTCCTCCCTTTGTGTACGCGTTAAGCGTTTTCAAAATATTGTGAAAAAAGTGTGTCAATTCGAAAGAAAGTGAATTGCCTGTTTTTCTCTATTTCACAGGCAATTCTACATATTAATAAAATAAAATTTTTGATATAATTATCGCTCTAGGAGCTCTGCACCCGCAATACCAGGCTTTGTCATCTCATATGGATTCAAAATAATATCAAGTTCTTCTTCTGTTAACACATCATTTTGCAAGCAAAGATCTCTGATCGATTGTCCTGTCAAAATGGCTTCCCTTGCGATTCTAGCCGCGGCTTCATAGCCTAAGTGAGGGTTTACCGCAGTAATGACGCCTGCACTTTTTTCCACATATTCTTTCAAACGTTTTTCATTTGCTTCAATGTCCACTAAGCAATGATCTGTGAATGAACGGAATCCGTTATTCATTATACTAATAGATTGAAGTAAGTTAAAGACCAAAACAGGCTCCATCACATTTAACTCAAGCTGACCTGCTTCAGAGGCAAGACAGATGGTGTGGTCATTCCCAATGACCTGGAATGCGATTTGGTTAATGAGCTCTGCCATGACTGGATTGACTTTCCCTGGCATAATGGATGAACCCGGCTGACGAGCTGGCAATGCAATTTCAGCAAGACCTGCACGCGGACCAGAAGCCATTAGGCGAAGGTCATTGGCAATCTTAGACATGTTCATCATGCATACTTTTAATGCGGCGGACACTTCTGTGTAAGCATCTGTATTTTGCGTAGCATCAACGAGATGCTCTGCGCCTACAAGCGGAAGACCAGAAATATCTGCTAGCTTCTTCACCACGATTTCAATATAACGAGGATCTGCGTTTAGGCCTGTCCCAACAGCTGTTGCACCCATATTCACTTCATATAAATGCTGCTTTGATTGGTTGATCCGTTTAATGTCACGGCTGAGCACGCGGCTGTATGCCTCAAATTCCTGTCCTAAACGAATTGGAACAGCATCCTGCAGGTGCGTACGTCCCATTTTGATCACATGATCAAATTCTTTCGCTTTCTTTTGGAATACGTCCTGCATCGTTTGCATTGTCTCAAGCAGAATGTCTAACTGCTTCAATACAGCAATGTGGATCGCTGTTGGAAACGAGTCATTCGTTGATTGTGACATGTTTACATGTGTGTTTGGGCTTAAATGGATGTATTCACCCTTTTGATGTCCCATGATTTCTAATGCTCTGTTTCCAATCACTTCATTGGCATTCATATTCATCGACGTTCCTGCGCCGCCTTGGATTGGGTCTACAATAAAGTACTCATGCAGCTTGCCTTCAATGACCTCATCAGAGGCTTGTACGATGGCATTGCCAATTCCTTCATATAAACGTCCAACTTCCATATTGGCTTGAGCTGCTGCTTTTTTCACGATGGCAAAGGCTCTGATCAGTTCCTCATGCATGCGATATCCTGTAATTGGAAAATTTTCTTTTGCACGAAGGGTTTGAACCCCATAATACACGTCTGCCGGAATTTCTTTTTCACCAAGAAAATCCTTCTCATAGCGATAAGTTGCTTGAACCATCTGATATGACCTGCTTTCTATAGAATAGTTAAATCACTAAATCTTCTGCGATTGGCGTTTCCATAATCTTTTTCACTTCTCTTGGGTCTGTTGTTTTACCTAGTGCCCACATGAGTTTCGGCACGATAGCCTCTGTGTTCATGTTTCGTGAACGTGCCACCAGTTCTTGATTGATTTTGCGTCCTACTTCATACACGCTCATGTCTTCTCCTTCTTCAAGACACTGAGTTGTGATGACAACAGAAATGCCTTCTTCGAGCAATTCGTTGATTTTCTCTAAAAGGTTTCTTCCTTCGAAAGGAATACCGCCGCTGCCGTAGCTTTCGATCACGACTCCTTTGTACACACCTTTGATTGCATCTAAGAACTCAGGCTTTAGACCTGGGTGCAATTTCAAGAGACAAACGTCGGTGTTTAAGGATGCATCTAATTTAAGCGGTTTCATTGACGATCTTTTTACTTTGCTATTGTATTCAATTTGATGGTTTTCAATCGATGCAATATATGGGTAGTTAATACTTTCAAATGCATCGTAGCTTTTCGTTCTTAGTTTGATTGCGCGTGTTCCTTGAATGACTCTGCCATCAAAGACAACATACACGCCGCCTACGCCGTCACATGCAAAGCGAATCGCATCGGTGATGTTTTTCTTCGCATCTGTTTTCTTAAACGTAATCGGGATTTGTGAGCCTGTAATGACAATTGGCTTATCCGGATTTTGCAGCATATAAGAAAGAGCTGCTGATGTATAGGCCATCGTGTCTGTACCATGCGTGACAACAAAACCGTCATATTGATCATAATTTTCATAAATGGCTGTTGCAATATCCACCCAGTATTCAGGCTGCATATTTGTACTATCTATACTCATTAGGGACTTTGTGTCCATTGTATACTCTGCATTAATTTCGTTTAAATAGCTTAAAAGGTCCTCAGCTTTAACACCTGGAGCCAAACCGTTTTCACTCTCTACAGATGCAATCGTCCCACCAGTGGTTAAAAGCAATAATTTCTTCAACAGGTCCACCTCTTTCAATAAAATTACTTCGTTTGTCACACATATTATAAGCTAGCTTGTGCTATTCTATAATATACGCTTTACGCGTACCTTCATTGCCATTATAGTCACATAACGCGAATTAATCAAGAAATTATTACGCATAACGCGTACATTCCATGTCAAAATATGATATACTGTTGTTGTATATAAAGGAGCGTTCATGTAATGATACTCGATCGTTTAACCACCCTTAGAAAAAAGAAAAAATGGTCTCTCCAGCATACGGCAGATCGCCTAGGTATCGCCAAAAGCACCTATGCCGGTTACGAATCTGGGTACCGACGACCTTCGCTTGAAGCAGTGAAGCGGCTGGCTGATTTGTATGATACGTCCATTGATTTTTTACTTGGTAGAACGGACGAGCCAGAGATACAACGCAAAATCTCTGATATCAAAATTGAACTGACGGAAGCAAAAGAAGGAACCATCCTTGTCGACGGCGTTCCCCTAAATGATGAAGAAATCAAACAGCTTGTTGCCTTTATTCGGGCGAAAAACACTCTAAAAGTATAAACACAGAAAAGAGAGGCCCCTATCAATCGGGTGCCTCTCTTTCCTTTTTCCTATCAGCTGCTTATGAATAAGGAGAAGACAGCTGACTTAATTCCTCTAACCGCCGCTTCGCTTCATCTTTATTAAACGAACTATAATAGCGATAATTCTCATCATCTAAGATGCGGTAATGCTGACTAAGCACATTTTGCTGAAGACGAAATGTGCCTTTTTTGATAGACGTCCGCCACCAAACCTTTCCGCCAATCGTACGTTCCACCGATAGATGCAATTCATCATGTGCCACGACTTCCAGAATCTCAAGCGGATCATCCCCAAGTGTCCCTTTTAAAATGTCACTATCCCTGAATAATGCACATACGGCCGCAGTTTGCGTCCAGTTGAGGCGCAGCCTATTTTTTTCAACCTGCTGCAAATGCCGTTTCGATAGACCAAGTACCTCAACCATGCGGTCCTGCGTATAATTCTTTTCTTTTCGAATCCGTGCCATTTGTTCTGTGACGAGGTCGATTACCATCTCTTTATCCATCTCTCATCACCTCTCCGAGTGTTCAGTCTTTACTGACATCATACACGATTTCTTCGAAAAAGTGGCACCTCATCCTTCGGAATCATGGAAAAACATCCTAGTCGATCTGCTCTTCGACCTGACCATGCTGCTGTCTCCAGTTCTCTTGAGCTGACTGATTTAAATATGGGTAGATCTCTTGTTTGACGGCTTGCTCGAATACTTCTTCATCTAAAATACTGTACGCTGGAATCTTGATCAATTTCCCGTCTATTTTCCGAATCAACACATCCATGAAGAGAAAACCCCGTACACTGTACCGATGCCTGCGCATATCGATGGATTGAATGTCTTGAAAAGGGATCGCTTGCCCGCGATGTAAAACCGCGCCATTCTTCCCGCGCTGAATGCGAAAAATCACATTTCCTCTCTTCGTAAAAGCCGGTAAAATCATCAAGAAAGAGATCCAGCCATAAACAATGCCTAGTAGTCCACCTAAAAATAAAAACAATGTATAATTCGATTCAAATGTAAGAGCTTCTGAAAACAACCAAATACCGATGATACCGAAGCCGCCTGTTGCTAAGAATGCCCATACCCTTAAAAAGGTCCTGCTCCTCACTTCTATTACTTCACTTGGATTCAAGCGTCATTCTCCTTTTCTCCATTAGAATATAGAACGTAATCCGTCTCTATGAGCCGTCTCAATGCGAAATTCATTTTCTTTTATTCCCGACACAAGCCACGACTGTTCCTCACCTGGAATGACAAATAACATGGACTCCACATCAGGCGTATTGTTTTTGTCGTAGACGACCTTCATCAGGGAGTCCATCTTTCCTTTTCTCGCCTTTACATCAGAAACAAATGCCTGCACGAGTTCTTCGTTCTCTGCTCGATGAAGGAAGGAAGGCCACTCATTCTTCGCCTCACTTGCTTGCTCTAATAGCATTTCAAATTCCTCTGCTTGCAGGGTGATGACAGGTGCAGGGTGATCACTCATCTGTATGTTGAAAAAGGCAGTCACTTGTTCCTCTGCCTGCTGATCGTCTTTCAGTTTTTGAATCTGATGGACTTGTTGATCATAAAGCGTGTGGTGCGCATATACGCCCGTCTGTGTCGTATGAAAGGAGGTACTGACTTCTTCATCTACATCCCCAAATCGAGACGCTTTGACGGTGTGAGATGCATCATTCATCGCCTGAATGAAATGACGGTATTCCCCTTTATAACGGTATTGTCTGTTTCGAAATTCAAGTACACCTTTTGCGAGCAAAGAGCGGCACGCAATTTCAAATAAAAACCCAAGGCGTTCGTCCTCTACATCAGGATAATAGGCTTCCTTTAAGGACATGCCCTGTTCAAAATAGCCTTCACTGTAAAAACTAAAGATGAGTTCCTCAATACTTAGACTTAGCTGATCCAACTTGATCTCTCCTTATCCAAAAGAAAATGCACCCTTAAAGAAATCGCCTGCACCTTTTATGAGCGAATCAGCGGTTTCTTTTGTTTTTTCTATCCCTTTATGTATCACCTGATTTGCCTGATCAATGGTGTCATTGACTGCTTTCACACCTTGACCCGCCAGCTCGAATGCTTGTTTCCCTTTATCGACGACCGCATGAATAGGGTCCTTTAATTTCACTGCAACCTGTTCAGCAAAGCCTGATGTCAGCTTGGCGACTTTTTCTCCTATAAATCCACCGACTGCTGAACCAATGGCTCCTCCGACAACGGTTCCAATCGGTCCTGCAAAGCTTCCTAGAGCTCCTCCGACAACGGCACCTGCGACAGATCCGCCAGCGATAAAGACCGTATTGTTCACTGCATTTCCAACAGCCTTCGCATTTTCACGCTTGAGGACTTCTGGCTGATCACCGAATTCTGCATAGTTCTCGGCAATTTTCAATCCACAGCCGACCGTTTCCGTTGCACCAGTGACAACCGTTGCAATGATGGCATTTCCTTTCGCGAATCTTGATCCATTTTTCAGAACAGACTTGATAGCAGCCGTGTCCTTCCAATTGATACTTCCTTTTGTAAAATCACGAACGCTATTCGTAAAGGCAACCGTATCGTCAGGATAAAATTTTGTGAATTTCTTATGGACCAAGTCAGCCATCGACCAGTTTGATCGTTTTAATAATTCTTTTTTACTCAGCCAAATCCTTGCTAGCCGGTCAAATCTCGTTCCTTCTACCCGGCTGGTCAGATCAAGCAGCAGCTTTGAATGCTGCGCTGCATACCGGCCATTGTCTTTAATGAAGGTCGTCATCCCAAGCCCATAGTATTTCGCCTGCATCATCACAATTCCAGCTAAGCTCGTGAGTGTACCATATTGATCATAGATGCTGTACATTTTCCGTAAAATATCGTCTGCTTCGACCATTTTATCTTTTGCATGACGAATCGCAATATCATCACTGCTCAATTTACTGATCAATGCTTGTCCTGCTCCCCATGCATCCCCGACACCTGAAAAACAGCTTCTATACCGAGGATCACAGCCTAAAATGAGACCATCCAGTTCACTATGTAAATCGCGGTGCTTCGTTTCAATGACAGACAGTTCGCCTACAACATCATTCGCCAGTCCTGTCAGCTGATCTGGATCAACCACAATGTCACGTGCCATCACATCATCTCCCTTCTCGATTTCTTTCTCTCCGTTCTTCTCTTCTCTTTCGCTCAAGCTCTTCCATTCTGGCAATTTCAGCTTTCCGTTCCTCGATTTTGACCGCTGCGTCGCGCAGTTCCTGACTTGTTTCAAGCAAGTCCTTTTCAAATTGATCATAGCGTGACGTTGTTTCCTCAAAGCTTTGATCAAATTTATTCCTTGCTTCTCCCTGCCAGCCTGATCCTACTGCCTTCAGCCGATTCTCCAGCAGCTGCTTTGACTGCCGAATCTCATCAGCTGCTTCCTGAAACTTTTGAGCGAGTGCCAGCGTTTGACTAGAATCCAACTTTCGCACCCCTTTCTCCCAATTTAACGTACAAATGGATGATTTTATATGTCCTCATTATAAATAAAAAGACACCCAAAAAAATCACCCTAAAGAACCATTCAACACACCACCTAATGAAAGTAGGTCTTTTTACTCTCTAATTGCCAGAGAAAACCTTTCTTGTTATGAAGCGCATTCAAGACGTGATAAAATGGACGTATTCTACAAAAGGAGTGACGTATAGATGAAAAAGGAAATGATTCAGCGTTTCACAAATTATGTGAAGGTAGATACGCAGTCAGATGCAGAAAAGGAAAGCTGCCCATCTACTGAAGGACAGTTGAACCTAGCGAGACAGCTAGTTGAAGAGATGAAGTCCATCGGGATTCAAGAAGTGACAATGGATGAAAACGGCTATGTCATGGGAACGATCCCGTCTAACACTGACAAAGACGTGCCGACCATTGGCTTCCTGGCTCATATCGACACAGCCACTGACTTCACCGGCAAGAATGTGAAACCGCAGCTTCATGAAAACTATCAAGGCGGCGACATCACCTTAAATGAAAATCTACATATCGTTTTATCTCCAGCACAGTTTCCAAATTTACAAAAATATCAAGGACATACGCTGATCACAACAGATGGTACGACCCTGCTTGGTGCAGATAACAAAGCAGGTATCGCAGAAATTATGACCGCTATGCATTACTTGATTGAGCATCCAGAAATCAAGCATGGAAAAATTCGCGTCGCCTTTACACCAGATGAAGAAATTGGCAGAGGGCCGCACAAATTTGATGTTGATGCCTTTGGCGCTTCCTATGCTTATACAATTGACGGAGGACCGCTCGGGGAGCTGCAATATGAAAGCTTCAACGCAGCAGGTGCGAAAGTATCAATTAAAGGAAACAACGTCCACCCAGGGACAGCAAAAGACAAAATGGTCAGCGCTGCGAAGATTGGGATGCTCTTCCACAACAAGCTCCCTTCTGATGAATCTCCGGAATACACAGAAGGCTACGAAGGATTTTTCCATCTCACGAAGTTTGTAGGAGAAGTCGAAGAAGCAGAGCTGCAATATATTATTCGTGATTTTAATAAAGACAAATTTAACGATCGCAAAGCACTGTTTGAAAAAATAGCAAATGACTTAAAAGCCATCTACGGAGAAAACAGCATAAACCTCAGCATTCAAGATCAATATTATAATATGAGAGAAAAAATTGAGCCGGTGAAACATATTGTGGATATTGCCCATGAAGCAATGGAAAACCGCTCAGTGACACCTGTGATCGAACCGATCCGCGGCGGTACAGATGGCTCCCAGCTTTCATATAAAGGTCTTCCAACGCCAAACATCTTTACTGGCGGGGAAAACTTCCACGGTAAATATGAATTTATTTCTGTCGAGAACATGGTGAAAGCAACAGAAGTCATCGTTGAAATCGCACGTTTATTTGAAGAAAAAGCATAGATATGTTTACAACCGTTCCTGTTCGGGAACGGTTTTTTAATAAAAGTTTACAATTTTCTGAAACTTTTATGACACTTTTTCGTACTAATAGAGACAACACCAGAAAAATTCTTCTTGACGAGTGCAATAACTGGAAATATAATGGTTAAAAACAACCAGTATTTTAGACCTAAATTAGCAGATCGACTAAACCTTAAGAACTAAACCGATTCTGCTGCTTATTTTCAGTTATAAACATCACTCACCCTGTCTACACTAAAGAATAGGATGAATTGGAGGAATGTCATATGATGATTTTATTGATTATCGCTTCACTTTGCTGCTACTTACTATTCTCTTTCAAAAAAGATAACCGCACACCAAAACGAAAAAGCGCAGAGCTTTCGGAGTTTGAAATCTTTCGTATGCGCCGCCACTACAACGGAAAACGCCGTCATCCACTAAATGATGCACCTAAACAAGTATAAATCTAAAGAGAGAGCCTCATGAGGGGCTCTTTTTGTTTGAGTAAATAACAAAAAACGACCAGATTCATTGGCCGTTTTTCTTTTTATTTATATACCTTCGCAGGAACTTGAATCATAGGAATTCCTACATAATAAGGTGAAATTTCATATGGCTGGAAGACAACAGCAATTCCCTTTTTCGTGAAGTAATACTGCGTGTTGTAGTTGATTTCAATGTCACTTTTTTTCAGGTTCGCATAGAATTTGCTTTTATGTTTCTTTGTGTAGTTATAAATATAATCTCTTACTTTCGTACGTTTTTTCTTTGTTTTCACAACGTCTGTCAAGAACAGCTGCTTTGTCTTTTTCTTTGTTAACACATAGTTCATGCTGGAAACCATCGTATCCCCATGCATTCCACCATCATTCATGTAGTCATAGTTTAAGATACTGAGCTTCTTCCCATTGTTAAATTTCGTTTTAAACGATCTTTCGTACGTGATCTTCCCAAAGCCTTCCTTTTTCGCTTCGTCCTTTAAGAACAAGTACGTAGAATAGGAGAAGGAAATATCTTCTTTCAAATCACGATTGATGGTTTTCATATGCGCCTTGCTTAGGTTTTTCACCTGTGCATATTTGAACGTTTTTTTCTTTTTATAATAGTGTGTGCTTACTTTTGCTTTTTTTGCTTGTTTGGCATCCGCAGATCCAACTGGCGCAAACAACGAAACAATCAGCGAAAAAATGAGCAGGCTGATCATTAGGCCTTTTTTCATTGTCATAGTAAAAACCCCCATTTTTGTCTATTACCAATTGAGTATACCATGACAAAAGAACCAAAAGAAGCGCTATTTCCATATTATTCTTCCTTTTTCCACATCGGGTTTGTTTACCATTATTTGTTTATGTAGAAAATTAAACAGTAAAAACCATTGACTTTCTCTCGAAAAAGTTGAATAATTATGTTTATTAAGAAAATTGAATCAAAAGGTAACCTTATTAAGAGTGGTGGAGGGACTGGCCCTGTGAAACCCGGCAACCGCTGTTCCTCGGAACAGAATGGTGCTAATTCCTTAAACAAGCAGATGCTTGTTTGAAGATAAGGCAGAGTTCTCTCAGTATATGATGCTCTTCCTTATCCAAGGAAGAGCTTTTTTATTTGATTTTTAACCTGTAGAAAGAAGGGATTCAGCATGACACAAGTACAAACCATTGGAAAGAAAACAACGAAACCGCCATTTCGCGCAGATCAAGTAGGCAGCTTACTTCGTTCAGAACGTATCAAGGAAGCACGCAAGCAAAAGGCAGACGGTACGCTGACAGCAGAGCAGCTCCGACAAATTGAAAATGAAGAAATTACACGCATTGTGGAGAAACAAAAAGAAATTGGATTAGAGGTTGTCACAGATGGAGAATTCAGACGTGCATGGTGGCATTTTGACTTTCTTGAGGGATTAGATGGGGTCGAAGGATTTGAAGCGGATCAAGGTATTCAATTCCACAATACGACAACAAAAGCGCGTGGCATCAAGGTAACGGACAAGATTGACTTTACAGATCATCCAATGCTGGAGGATTACCGTTTCCTTCAAAGCATCGCTGGTGATCATACGGCTAAAATGACGATTCCAAGTCCGAATATGCTCTTTTTCCGTGGAAAACTTGAAGAAGGAGTATACGACAGCCTAGAGGCATTCCACCATGATGTGGCACAGGCGTATAAGAAAGCCATCCGTGCTTTTTATGATGCAGGCTGCCGCTACTTACAGCTCGATGATACAGCATGGGCGGTGTTCTTTTCTGAAAAAGGTCATGAACAAATCGAAGCCTTTGGCCGAGAAGAAGATGAACTGCGTGAGTCATTTGCGAAAACAATCAATGAAGCGGTTGCCGATCGTCCAGAGGATTTGGTGATCACTATGCACATTTGTCGTGGTAACTTTAAATCGACGTGGGCAGCTGAAGGCGGTTATGAAGCAGCGGCAGAAACAATTTTCGCCGGCTTAGATCTGGATGGTCTCTTTTTAGAATTCGACGACGATCGTTCTGGCGGTTTTGAACCCCTACGCTATGTGAAGAACCCAAACCTCCAAATCGTACTAGGGCTTGTCACTTCAAAATATGGTGAGCTTGAGCCGGCTGAACAGATTAAAAAACGGATCGAGGAAGCGGCTCAATATGTCGACATTAACCAGATTTGCTTGAGTCCGCAATGCGGGTTCGCCTCAACGGAGGAAGGCAATCTGTTAACAGAAGAGCAGCAATGGGAAAAGCTGCGTCATGTGATTGAGATTGCAGATCAAGTGTGGACTTCATAGTCCCCTTGACGAAAAAAAGACAAACCGCAGTATGAACGGTTTGTCTTTTTCTTTTATGCATCTAAATGATCACCATTTGTCGCAATCACTTGTTTATACCAATCGAAGCTTTTCTTTTTCTTTCTATCTAATGTACCTTTTCCTTCGTTATCACGGTCAACATATATGAAGCCGTAGCGCTTTTTCATTTCAGCTGTTGATGCGCTGACAAGGTCAATTGGGCCCCAGCTTGTATAACCCATCAAGTCTACTCCATCTGCAATGGCTTCTCTCGCCTCTAGCAAATGACTTCTGAGGTAATCAATTCGGTAATCGTCTTGAATGGATCCGTCTTCTTCTACTTGATCGACAGCTCCCAATCCATTTTCTACAATAAACAATGGTTTTTGGTAGCGGTCATACAGCTGGTTTAGTGTTGTACGAAGTCCTTTTGGATCAATTTGCCAGCCCCAATCACTTGCTTCTAGATAAGGGTTTTTCACGCCTTCAAATAGGTTACCACCAGTAACTTGTCCAAGAACCTCTGGATCTGTACTTGTCACAAAACTCATATAATAGCTGAAGCCAATATAGTCCACTGTATGGTTTCTTAGGATGTCTTCATCACCATCTTGGAACTCAATATGAATTCCATTTTCGCGGAAGTATCGTTTCATGTAACCAGGGTAGTAGCCTCTTGCCTGTACATCTGAGAAGAACAATGTTTTACGATCCTGATCCATTGCAGCAAACATATCTTCTGGTCTTGAGCTGTACGGATAAGTCGTCATCGCTGCAATCATACAGCCGATTTTCGCATCAGGAATGATTTCGTGTCCTGCTTTGACAGCTAAAGCACTTGCAACAAATTGGTGATGCGCTGCTTGATATTGAATGCTTTTCTCGTCATCACCCTCTTCAAATACAAGTCCGCCGCCAGTGAAAGGCGCATGTAACACGACGTTGATTTCATTAAAGGTCATCCAATATTTCACTTTGTCTTTATAGCGAGTAAACAACGTTTTCGCGTATGTTTCATAAAGATCGACAAGCTTACGGTTTCTCCAACCGCCGTAGTTTTTCACAAGTGCAAGCGGCATTTCATAATGAGAAATCGTGACAACTGGTTCAATTCCATGTTTATGCAGTTCATCAAATACTCTGTCATAAAAAGCAAGGCCTGCTTCATTTGGTTCAGCATCGTCGCCATTTGGGAAAATACGCGGCCAAGAAATGGATAGTCTGAAGCATTTGAATCCCATTTCTGCAAAGAGTGCAATATCTTCTTTATAGCGATGGTAGAAGTCAATCGCATCATGATATAAGTTCAAGTCTTTCATTGATTCATCGAATGGATGCATAATCCCGTGTGGTGATACATCAGCTGTCGATAAGCCTTTTCCATCTTTATTATAAGCACCTTCAATTTGGTTGCCCGCAACAGCGCCGCCCCATAAAAAACCTTTAGGAAATGTTTTTTCTAACTTGTTCATGTTGAATGCCCTCCTCATTTTCTTCTACACTGACTGTGAGCAGTGTCTCTTGTACTGAAATCGTGCCTTCTGTTTTCGCATCAACTTGTGCAAAATCGTTTGTGTTGGTCACAATAATTGGTGTGGTGACATCATAGCCTTCTTGCTGAATGCCCTCGATATCAAATTCAACGAGCACATCTCCTGCTTGAACAAGATCACCTGACTCTACATGACTTGTGAAATGTTTTCCGCCGAGCTTCACCGTATCAATTCCAACATGGATGAGAAGCTCTGTGCCTTGGTCACTCTTTAAGCCAATGGCATGTTTCGTTTGAAAAATGGTTTCAACCTTACCGTTGAACGGTGCTACAACACGTCCAACTGTTGGGACAATGGCTGCACCTTTACCCATGATTTCATTAGAGAATGTTGCATCATTGACTTGATTTAGCGGCTTTAGTTGACCTTCAAGCGGGCTTTGTACCACTTCATTTTGAAGCGTTGCTGTATCTTTCTTCTCTTCTGGTTTGTCTGCCTTTGTATCATCTTTCACTGGTACATCTTTGAACCCTAGAACAAGTGTCATGATGGTTGCTACAACAAAACCGATGACCAATCCAATGATAGAGTAGACAAATGTTGGGCCAACGAATGTTGGGATACCTGGAATACCTGCTGATCCCGACACCACATATGATTTTACTTTAAAGATCGACATGAACACGCCGCCTGCTGCTGCACCAATGAGGGCTGCAAAGAACGGTTTTTTCAATCGCATGTTCACACCATACATAGCAGGTTCAGTAATACCCATTAATGCTGTGATACTTGTAGACATCGCCAATGATTTGAAAGTTTTGTTTTTTGATCTCAAGAAGACACCGAATGCTGCGCCTGCTTGGGCCATATTCGCTACAAACATCATTGGAAGAATGAAGTCAAAACCGTTTAACGTAATGTTGTTGATCATGATTGGAAGTAGTGCATAGTGCATACCCGTAATGATCAATGGTGACATGAAGCCGCCGATCAAGAGTCCGGCCAAAATACCTGCATGTTTAAACAATAAATCAATTCCACCTGAAAGACCATTTCCGATAATCCCACCAAGCGGTCCAACAGCGATGAGCATAATTGGTACAACGACAAGAAGTGTGACCGTTGGAACAAGGATGATCTTTAATGATTTCGGACTATATTTTTCTGCAAATCTTTCAACATATGAGCCGAGCCAGATGGTAAGTAGAATTGGAATCACCGATGAAGAGTACACAACAGAAACCACTGGCAAGCCTAGAAATTCTGTATTTCCCGCACCCAGTAAAGCAGTTAACTGCGGGTGCAGTGCTGCTGCTGCAATGGCAGCGGCAATATACTGATTTGTGCCAAGTTTTTTGGCTACGCTTACAGCTAGTAGAATCGGTAAGAAGTAAAAGGCTCCGTCTCCGATGGCTGTTAAAATTGCATACGTGCTGCTTTTATCTGATATCCACTGGAACGTAAGCATGAGTGCCAATATTCCTTTGATCATACCGGCTCCAGCGATGGCTGGAAGAATCGGCGTGAAGACACCAGAGATAAAATCGAAAAGCTTTGATATCACATTTTGTTTTGATGCTTCTTCTGTACCGCCTGACTTTACATCTGTTGACAGTCCTGAGTCAGCAATCATCGCTTGATAGACATTTGAAACATCATTGCCAATAATGACATGATATTGGCCTCCGCTTTGATTCACACCCATGACGCCGTCTGTTGATTGCAGCTTCTCTTTATCCGCTTTGCCTTCATCGTATAAGTTGAAGCGAAGTCTTGTCATACAATGCGTGACGTGCTTGACGTTCTTTTCACCGCCGACAAGCTCTAGAACTTCTTTTGCTGTTTGTTTGTGGTTCATTGTATTACCCTCCAATCGTTGATTAAATCATGATATAGAAAAAACCTAAACATCCATTAATGTCCGAGAAATAGCAATTCAGACATTAATCGATATTTAGGTTTTGCCTGCTTAACCAGTAACAATCCTTCATAGCGATTGATCGTTATTTAATTTTTATAAGTCTTTAGATATAAAAAAACCTAAATCACGCCTTATCAAAGATAGGGACAATGATTTAGGTTTTGCCTGCTTGACCAGTAACAATCCTAAAAGATTGTGGGTTATTTCGTTTATAGTTATAAATTATCATGTTAATTTTATGATGTCAACGCTTTCTTTTTGAATTTATTTTCTTTTTACCACTCTGTCGATATGCAAAGTTAAATATAGCATCTCATCTTCTATGAGACTTCGGTTGTATTCTTTTTGAACATAATCATTAATTTTCTCAGCACATTGAAAAGCCGCGGTGTTTTTCTCTTTTACTACTTCATACAGGAATTCATTTTGATTTTCCATTTGTGTTTCGTTAAACAGACGCTGTCCAAAAAACTTCAAATGCGTGACAAAACGGAAATAATTTAATGATTCCTCGTCTAAATCAATTTGAAAGTGATACTTGACGATATTTAAAATATCTTGAATGAGTTTGGTAATTTGAATCACGTTCGGCATTTCTTCATTGAGCTCTGCATTGACAATATGCATCGCAATAAAACCGGCTTCATCCTCAGGAAGATGAATGTTAAGCTTGTCCTGAATAATCCGGATCGCTTCTACACCACACATGAACTCTTCTTTGTACAACCGTTTGATTTCCCAGAGCAAAGCATTTTTGATGTCCATTCCTTTTTGATGACGTTCAATAGCAAAGGTAATATGATCCGTCAGTGTCACATAGATGCTGTCATTCAAATTTTTATTAAGGGTTGTTCTCGCATGATCAATAATCGCCTCACACACTTGCATATACTCGATCGGAATATCATAAAGCAGGGTTTTGAATTTTTCTGATATATCTTTATTTTGAATGGAAAATACTTTTTCAATACGTTCTTCGTCAATCGGATCTCCACTTTTCTTTTGAAAAGCGATCCCTCTGCCCATAATGACCAGCTCATGCTGCTCGTCATCATACGCACTGACCACATTATTATTGATTACTTTCGAAATGATCAATTGATACCCCCCAGTACATTCCGCTTTTTCGAGCATCTCATTGTAGATTGATATGTCATTTTATTATTATCTTCAAAAAAGAGGACTTTAAGATGATTTTACATTTTTTTTTGATACGGTCAACTAGAAAGAATGACATATTACCTCTCAAAAATGACGAAATAGGGGCAAAAAAGTCTAAAAACATACATAAAAACACTCTAAAAAGAGTGCTTAAAGAGTGTTTTTTACAAAATTAGGAGCAATCCCAATTATAGACGACATTCTCGAAATTTTTTCGTTTGAGGTCTTCTGGTTTGATAAAAAAGTTGGCGATTCCGCAATCTCCCCACAACAGATCTACTTCATCATCTGAGTCGATTTGTAATAACAGAACGGTATGTTCCTGGTCTTCATAGGTACGCGGGTCCTCTTGTGTAAAGCCTGGATATCCGCCCAATTTGTGACCAAAGCCACTCGCTGCATCATGAAATTCATCTAGCAGGGCATCAGCTTCATCTCCATCAATGCCTTTTACATCTTCGAATAGGTCCCAGCTTCGCTTACCTGTGACTTTTTCAAAGCGAAAATCTCCTACACTGACCGTTTCGCTTGCCAGTTCACCTGTAATTGCGCCTTCCTTCGTCACAGGAAAATAAAAGTCGTCTGGAATTTTCACAAAAGAAAAATCAGTCAACAGCTCTTCTTCTGCCAAGAAAGGTTCCTCAATAAATCTGATCCGAAAATCTTTTTGCTCTGTTTTATGGTCAATATTCATCCCATAAAGATCATCATGCACAGAAATAAAGACTTGCAAAAGTCCTGTTTCTGGATAATCCTTCAGCTTCGGCAGCTGTCCAAAATTTATTTGTGCCAAAAGCTTCATAGGGTGTCCTTCACCATCAACTGGATATTCGTCGTTTTTTGGGAAGTAAGGATCGCCTGCAATTTTGCTGTCGTATGGTCCTGTTTTTCCTTGTTTCATCTGTAATTGAATCATTGGTTGTTCAGTTTGATCTAACATTGTACGGTAAGGTGCTATTATTTCTTGCAGCTTCGCTGATTGTGTCACGATGGTCTTCCTCCTTATGAATAGGTCTACTGACCAGACTAGTATCTCTTTTTCTATCATACAGAAGTGTACCCTGCCTGTCAGCGATAAATCGGTCATTATCCGAACAACTTGCCCACCTTAAAACGTAAAAAAACCTCCGATTCATCTGGAGGTTTTGGTCGGTATTTTTTATTTCACTTGATAGTTCACTAAGTCTTCTGCCAGTGATTTCATCGTTTCATTTGTTTCATGAAGACCTTCAATAATTTTTGTGAACGTGCCTACAAGCTCTGCTTGATGCTCAGAGGAAGCGACAATTTGTGCTATTTCTTCTTCCATTCCTTTAATCGATCCCTGCACATCTTTTAGCGCTGTTTCAATATCCGTCGTCGCTTGTTTGGCGTGAGTTGACAGCTTTCTTACTTCCGTTGCGACCACTCCGAAGCCTGCTCCTGCTTCACCTACTCTTGCAGCTTCAATTGATGCGTTGAGTCCAAGTAAGTTCGTTTGATCAGAGATACCTTTTATAAGATTGGACACTTGATTGATTTTAGAGGAATTTTCTACAGTGGTTTTCGTGTTTTGTAGAATTTGTTCACTTGTCGCTTGTAGTTCCTCTGAATGTGCGGCAACTTGCTGTACCATTGCGACTAGTTTTTCGGAAGCTTGGTTGCTCTCCGTCATGATGTGATCTAATCGTTGTTGATTGGTCTGGTCATAGGCCACGCAGAAAGCAGCGACTACTTGACCCGTCTCATCTTTAATTGGAACGGCTACAATATCCATTGGAATCCCGTATACCTCTTTCGGAATTTGGATAAACGATGGCTCTCTCCCATTTTTCAACATAGAAAAGTTTTCGAACCCTGGAGCTACTATGTCCCCAGCTTTAAACCCTAAGTCAATGTTCCCATGTTGCTGATAATAAAGAACCTTCTCTTTCCCTAAAACAGAAAAGGTTAGTTGCTCTCTCATAGCTAGTCCAATGATTGGTAAAGCGTCTATTATGTTATCAATTCTCTGTGACATTCGCTCACGTTCATCCTCTCTTTTTCTCAGTACATCCTCTTTATCGGTTCGTTATAAGGTCTATTACAGCCTGTAATGTGCACTAATATCAATCAAATGACCTAAGACATATAAAAAGCCCACATTCTATCAAGAGAATGTGGGTATTTTTAAAAAAAGGACATGCACATCAAGACACTGATACCGATGAGCAAAAGATACATATAGTCGATCCACGAAGTGCTGATGACATGATAATACGTCCGCTCCCTCGCCCCCGTGAAACCTCGTGCTTCCATCGCAATCGCTAAGCGCTCTGATTTTCGTACGCCCTGCGTAAAAAGAGGAAGTGCATAACGCATAAAGGCTTTCCAGCTGTTTTTTTGCTTATAGCCTCTGATTTTATGTGCTGCCTTCATTTGCTTTAATTCACTTTGAAATAACGGGATAAACCGGAAGCCGGCAAGCATCCCATATGCCCATTTTGGGGACATTCGGCATTGATGTATTAAGCTCATCATAAAGGCCGTCAAATCTGTTGTGGACGTAAAAAGGAGACCGAATGTCACAAAGCCAAGCATTCTGAAAGAAATGGTAAGGCCATTTTTCAAACTCTCCTCTGTGATATGAAACCATGCCCACTTCCAAACAGTATGATCCCCCTTGCCAAAGGCCGCCATCATCCAAAATACGAGAATAAAAAAGAGCAGATAAGGGACAAGTCTTGTGAAAAGATACTTCATATTCCATCCGCCTAAGACAAGTCCAATACCAAGTGCAAACAGCCAGATGATGAAGGTTGTTTTAGGGTCAGATATCGCCATGAGACAACACATCGCGAGCAGATGAGCGAGTAATTTGATGACTGGATTCACAGTGGAAAGAAAGGAGTGATTACTTTGCAATCGTCAGCACGTCCTTTCTTTCAGCCACATAGCGATAATGCAAAGGGGCTCTCAGCTGATAAGCATCGACAAGTTCCTGATTTGAAAATAAATCATAAGGCGTGCCATCATACACATGCTTTCCTTGGTGAAAAAGAAGCACTTGATCGGCACACTTATCGACGAGGTCCATATCATGTGTGACCATCAAAATGGTGGTGCCTTGGCATTGACGCTCTTTCAAACGCCTCATTAATTCCTTCGCCGTTCTTTCATCCTGCCCGAAAGTCGGTTCGTCTAACAATAGTACATCCTGATCAAAAAGGAGCATTGTGGCCACACTCAATCTTCTTTTTTGACCTAAGCTTAAGGTGAAAGGATGCGCTTTTGCATGCTTCTCTAAACCGAACTCTTCCAATAGCTGAACTGTTTTTTCTTGCACAACGGATTCTGGCCAATTTCGCTGTCTTCCACCAAATGCGATTTCATCGAACACTGTATCTTGTATGAATTGAAGCTCCGGATTTTGAAACACAAAGCCTGCTTTTTCATATAGTCGTCGGTCAGACCACTTTTTGAGGGGTGTCTCTTTTAAGAAAATGCTGCCTTTTTTCGTTGGCTCTAAACGGACTAAATGTTTGAGACATGTGCTTTTCCCGCTTCCATTTTCCCCAATTATCGCCACCCAATCCCCTGCTTTGATATCCAGCTGAAGGTCACTCATAATCCTTTTTTTCCCGTAGCTTAATTGAAGATCTTCTGTGCGAATGATGGTCTCTCGCTCAGTCGACGGCACTTTTTTACGCTGCTCTTTTCTTGTTTCAAAGGTTTGCATAAGCGTTTGACTCATTGGATGAAATGGGTCTTGAATAATTGCGGACCATTTCTCGGGAAATAATTTAGGCCGCCAAATCCCTGCCTCTTTCATTTCTTCTTCATATGTCGCGAGCACATCTTTTGGAGGCCCCTCTGCTAAAATGCTGCCTTGATCGTCTAATAAAATCACCCGGTCCATCCATTCGATGACACCATCTAGCACATGCTCTACAAAAATCATGGTTTGTCGCTGCTCACCTGCAAGCTGCTGTAGCAGCTGGAAAACCTCCATTCTGCCTGCTGGGTCAAGCTGTGCGGTCGGTTCATCAAAGAACAGCACATCTGGCTCTAACGCTAGTAAACAAGCAAGTGCCAATCGCTGCTTCATGCCGCCAGATAATGTATGAATGTCTGTATTCGGATCGACATCGAGTTGGACTTTTTGCATGAGCTGCTGAATGATGTCATCCATCTCTTCACGAGGGACGGAACGGTTCTCTAAGCTAAAGGCAATTTCTTCATTGACGCGGTGCATACAAAACTGGGAATCAGGATCTTGAAACATGACGCCTGTATGTCTTTGCAATATCACTTCGCCCTGCATGTCAGCTTCCATATGTTCTGGAATAATCCCAGCCAGAACTGAAATGAGTGTGGATTTACCGCTTCCGCTTGGTCCTAAAATAAGCACCTTTTCTCCTTTTTGAATGGAAAGAGAGATTTGATGCAAAACAGGCTGAGGCTGTTCATAAAAACGGACAGTGAGATTATTGCACGCGAGAAATGAATCCATGCTGTTCACCTTTGTTTCGTTTTTCTTTCATGATGGCATATTGATTCAGTACACCGGTTTTGGATAATGCGTCCACCACAACTTTCGCTAAGCATCCGCCCAGTATCATCCCGCTGATGATTTGAGTCATCAGTGTGATAAGTAAAACTTGAGGCGTGTAATAACCAAAGCCATTTGCAACGAGGCTATATGCCATTGCTCCAACAGCTGCAAAGGCACCTGACAGCATTAGTGTCCACATGCGATAACGTTTATAACCAAAAAGAGCAAAGGCGATTTCTGCCCCAAGCCCTTGGCATACACCAATCAGCAGGGCTGAAAGACCAAAGTGGCTGCCTGTCAGTAATTCCACAGCGGCAGCGGCTGTTTCTGCAATCAGGGCAGCTCCCGGCTTTTGGATGATATACGCGACGATTGGACTGGCAATCACCCAAATGCCAAACATGATGTTGCCTCCTGCTGGGCCAACTAATGCTGTAATTGGTAAGTAAAGTGTGGACCATCCTAAATAGATGACACCGCACGCAACGGATAAAATGACAGCAAGGACGACTTCTTTCATCTTCCATGTCATGATGAATGCACCTGCAATGGAACTGGCCACTCTTCCACCGTAAACGCCATTTCCCAAAACTTGTACTCAAGCTGACAGCTTAAGATAAAGTGCTGTTTCATTTTTTCCTTTTCCTTCTCACTTGCTCCTTCCGCCAGCTGATCGAGCCGCTTGCAAAGCTCCACTGTAATAGAGTCGGTTAACCCTCCATAAAACGTGATCCACTCATAAAACGGATGTGACGGGTCAGGCTGCACGTCTGAGAGCATTCGTTTTCCAATTTCCCAATATGTCCAAGGACATGGAAGCAGGACAGCAATGATTTCCCCAAGCGTGCCTTCCTGGGCGACTTGCAGCATGTGATGAATATAGTGATGAGCACTCGGAGCCAATGAAGCACCTTGTAGCTCATCATACGATACACCTGCCACTCGGCAAAGATTTTGATGAGGGTGCGTCTCACTATCTAGTACAAACGCAATTTGTTGATGGAAAAAGGCAATATCTTCTTTGTCTGTACATCTGCTTAGAGCCGCTGCATAAATTTTAATAAATGCATGTAAGTATTCTGCATCTTGTTTGACGTAATGAATGATCTGTTCCTTTTCCAGCTTTCCTGCTGCCAGCCCTCTGACAAACGGATGCTGATAAATGGCTTCAAATAATGGTTCTGTTTCTTTTCTTAATTGCGCTGAAAATGTCATAAAAAAGCCTCCTCTTCTTCAGTTGAATAAATGAAAAAGCCACCCCAAATGGAGCGGCCTTCTTATCGATTCAATCATGAATAAGACAAGGTCCAGCTCCACTTCCCTCCGCTAGTACGAACTAGATCAGGTTCAAAGGGTCCAAGATTTCCTCTTGTCTCAGTCATACATGACTCCCCTAGTGGACTTATATCATTTAATTATCTTTACTCTACACATGTGGTGATTTGATGTCAACCGCCTTTCTTAATTCAATGTTTTGATCGTTGGCAGCTTCTCGATCCCTGCGGCATAGTAAAAATTAAGGACACTGAAGAAATCAATTGGCTTTCCTGTTTTCAAATCAACAGCTAAAATATGATCACCGTAATTTGTCATATCATCAATATCTAAATACCTTGGCGTTTTCTTGCCAAGTGTATCTACAAAGGTATCGTGGTAATATTGACCGCTTGCATATGAAGATTGATGGTACATAAACAATGTCTCAACATCTAAGTAGACGAGAATGGCCTCTGAGGAGCTTGCATAAGGCGCTGAGTACGACACTGGAGCGGAAATGCTTTTCACTTTTACACTTGAAATTGAGTGGGTTCTTTGTTCGTATTTACCATCATAAGAGAAATAAAATACACGCTCCCATTCATAATCTGCTGTCTTCGATTGCTTGTTGTATACTTTTGCGCCATTTGCAAATACATCCCCATTTGCATACTCAGCTACAAAGTATTGTAAGGTTGACGATAGGGACGCAGCCCCTGTGAAATTGGGCGGGTTTTTTGCATTCACTTGTAACGTGTAAGAGTCTCCGAAATCTCCACCGCTTGTGATACCGAATGCGTAGTCACCTGCTGGTAAGTTGGTCAAACCAAGGAGACTGCCTGCGGGCTGAATCAGGTCTGTTGGGTACGCTTGTCCTGTTTCATAATCAACAACAAATAATTGAACGAAATAATCGGGATTTGAAGAGGTAATCCGGCTGATGAGTGCCTGAGGTGAAGATGTGCTTAAAAACCATAAATCAACTGGGTCGTCCTCTGATAAGACAACAGATTGGTTGATTGCTAGTCCATCAATGGAGCGAATGGCAGATGTACGCATCTTGCCATCTTTAGCGGCTTTTCGTTTGATACTGATTCCATTTTTCTTATCTACTTTAAAAGATTTTTTCAGTTGCTTCTGTTGGATAGCGGTTCCTTCATCCTGCTTCAAAAACGACTCTTGCACTTGCTGAATGGCTTTTTCCGTCAGTGGTGACAATTTCCCATCTGATTTCGGTGCTTCTTCTGCTTTTAATGCTGGTGAAAATAAACCTGTTGTGACAAGTAAAATAGACAATAAAGCTGCAGTGATTTTCACATAAAATGCTCTCACAGGAACATCCCCTTTTTCCTTAATTGGGTTTTTTACCCTGTTAATATTTTACCATTATTCTATTCATTGTTTTGGTCTTTTTTAGGACATCTTTATGACAAAAAAACCAGCCGCATATATTACGACTGGTTGATCATTTTATGAAATGGTTTTAACAAACAGGCGTGCTGTTTCTGCGCTGGAACCTGGGTTTTGTCCAGTAATGATTTGCCCGTCAACTACAGCGAATGGTGCAAAGGCATCTCCTTTTTCAAACGCTGCCCCTTGCTCACGAAGTTTTGTTTCCAATAAAAATGGAACCTTTGATGTCAGCTGAACAGCTTCCTCTTCTTCGTTTGTGAAGCCTGTGATTTTTTTGCCTTCGATAAAAGATTTGCCATTTTGATCCTTCACATCAACGAATGCTGAAACGCCGTGACAAACAGCTCCGACTGCACCATTTTTGTCTGAAATGGCTAAGATTGCATCGGCTACCAGTTGATTAGATGCAAAGTCGATCATTGGGCCGTGTCCTCCCGCAAAGAAGATGCCATCATAATCGGCTGGGTTCACATCTGTAAGCGCCTTTGTGTCTTGAAGTAATTCATATACATCTTCATATTGCGCTGGAACACCTTCTGGAATGGAATTTTTATCAATAGGCACAGTGCCTCCTTGAATAGAGACAATTTGGACATCTAGTTCATTTTCTTTAAAAATATGAAATGGCTCTGCCAATTCTTCTAGCCATAAGCCTGTTGGATGTCCGTTCATTTCCGAACTGCTTGTCGATACTAATAACACTTTCTTACTCATCTTGATCATCCTTTCGATATATCATATGGTTATTTTATATTTTGCACAATTAAATATCAAGCAATTAAACTTCAATGCAGCTCTTTATGGTATACCCGATTGTCTAAAAAATATGGCATGACATCAAATCTAATCAATATGTCACATTCTATTGGTAGGGAATTTCATGTAAAATTGTCATTGAGTGATATCATATGAGGTAAGATGGATAGACCTCTCGGATGTGAGGGGACTTTAAAAGGAGTGGAAAAGAGATGAAAACCTATTCGATTGTGATGATCATCATCACGCTCTGTATCATATTGGCCGTCTTTTTGATGAACCTAACAGGGGTCATGTATGGAAAAATTATTTTGGCTGTTGCCGTTGCTCTTTGTCTGACATCCATTATTCGTCTGATGGGTCTTCGAAAAAGATAAAAGCCGCCCTCACTAGGGCGGCTTTATTTATGGTTAAATTGCCAGGATAAGCGCAATTAATGCAAGCAGCGCTGGTACTCCTTGCTTGATGATGATTGATTTATTAGAGGTCACACCGCCAAATACCGCAGCGATGATCACACAAAGAATGAAAAATAGCTGAATCATATATCCAACAGTATTCGATCCGAGAATGAGCCCCCAAATGAGTCCTGCAGCTAAAAACCCGTTATAAAGCCCCTGATTGGCAAACATCACTTTTACATTTGGATCCTTTTGCAAGTGTTCTGGCAGCTTAAAGGATCTCTTTGCCATCTTTGATTCCATAAAAAACATTTCTAATAACATAATGACAATGTGTTCTAATGCGACAATTCCTACTAATATCATTGCTAAAATATTCAATTTAGTTATTCCTTTCTGATAGACGATCACGAATCTCTATTTTATCCGTGTATAAATCAAAGTCTTGTATTAATTCAAGCGCTTCAGTAAACCGGCTTTGTGGAATGTCTTTCATTTTTCTCACACCGAATTCCTTTTTAATAAAAGCCATGATGGTATTGATATGAAGCTTACCGTGACCATCATACTCCAAATGGCTGCAAAAAGTCTGCATCGTCCCTCTAATCACCTTTAATTGCTTAGCAGTGACACAACTCATTGGTAACGCTCATCCTTTCCTTTGTTTTAACAGCTAAAAAAGAACCATGAATGAAAGAAAAACCTTCCAGTCTCTATTATATAATGGTTTCATTCGGATATCAAAATAAAAAAGAACAGACATTCGACCAAAAAGCCGTCCTTTTCATCAAAAACAGTTTATTACCATATCAAAAAGCCGGATTCAATGGTAAAATCCGGCTTTCTGTTTAGTTACTTTTAGAAATTAATACCTTTCCAACAGAACGATCCTTACTTTGTCCAACGACTTTAAAGGATAGACCATATGTTGGTACATCACGTCCTGCATCTGGGTTATTTGGATTCACATAATTCTTTTTATCACTAAATGTACGAGTCGGGCGAATATAGCGATCTGCCAACGTTAAGCCTGTTGTCGCTGTATAATCAATATTCAGCTTCGTACTTGGATTCAAAGAAAATGCTGCATCATGTACTTGGAAGCCTGTGGCAGCAATGGAGCCGTCACTCCATTGCAATACTTGCTGATCTGCATCTACTACCCCAAGGAAACCGTTCCCTGGGTGATTTCCTACCCAGTTATCACTATAGGATTGATCGACATACCACACGACCAAACCGTTATTATAGCTCATGAGGCTTGCCCCACGTTTGATATGCTTTAAGCCTTTATCAACGTCAGCATAAGAGCGCCACTCTAGCAAATAATATTGGGGTGCATATTGTTTTCCATTAGATTTTGAGAATCCGTTAAAGGTGAACTTAGACGTGCCCTCGGCATCATCTGACCACACTTTCGTCCCATCTGCTGTGATGTTTAAATCATCTACAAATAAGCCTGGCAGTGAATAGCCTGCATCGGTTGTATAGCGGAATTGCAGGTCGATTTTCTTCCCTGCATAAGCAGAAAGATCAAAGGCTGCATCTACCCATCCGTCCGATTTTCCGTCAATTCCATTGCCTTCGTTCGCACCTGCTTCATTTCGATCATTCGTGATGTTACCAGAAATGGTCTTCCACTGATCAGTTCCTTTTTCACGTACTTCTACATACGCATAATCATAATCTTCTTCGATATCGTACCATGCTTTAAATGTAAGCTCTGCTTTGCTCCCCTTCGACAAATCGATACCTGTTGTCGTCATGGTCGCATTCAAATTGTCACCTGTTCCGCTGAAGTACGAATATTGTCCTTGAGCAGGTTTTGTGACCACAATCTCTTTATCTGGTAAATCCACTCGAACCGCATCATGGTTCGTTCCTTTTGTTGCTGCTTCATCAATTAGCACTGTTTTGCTTTTCTTTAATGTTTTACCATCAATGGTTTGTCCAGTAAGCCAGTTACCGCCATGCAAGTTTTGAAGCATTTCTTTCGCATATGGACTAAAGCCTGTTGGTTCCGTTCCAGGGACTTTACCTGCCCAGCTTCCGCTTGACATGATCGACCAGTATGAAACAGGCTCGCCTCCGCCTGTGTACTGTGTATCGTACTCATCAGGAAGACCAAGATCATGTCCGAATTCATGTGTGAACACGCCTGCCGCGCCATCTTCAGGCTCGATAGTGTAATCTAACGCACCTAATTTTCCGCCTTGCCCGACTTCAGATTCAGTGTTTGGAATTTCAAATACATCACCAAGTGACCAGCGGTGCGACCAAATCGCATTAGAGCCAAGTTGTCCGCCGCCAGCTTCTTCACCTACGCCAGCATGAACGACCATCAGATGGTCAATGATGCCGTCTGGTTCGTTATAAACGCCGTCTCCATCTATATCATAGCGGTCCCATTGATCATATTCACCGAGATCAATGTTCGGGTCTTTTGCTGCTGCTTCGAGTGCTTCTTTCACCAATTCACGCGGTTTGCCATCACTGCCTGATTCGTCTGGTACGTTTCCACCGTAATAGGCTGCTTCATGCTTAGCTGTATACCATCCTGCAACTGTTCCACTGATTGTGTAACTACCGCCGGACTGCTTTTCATAATATTGCTTCATGGATACTTTGCGTTTACCATCTGGACCGATGTAGCCATTTTTTCCGAAAAGCATATCTTGATAGTGCTGTTGATTGTACTTGTCATAGTACATATCAGTCTCTTCTTTTTTAATACTATTATGCTTATAATCTTTAAAATCTACTAATAAAACCAATACCTTATCATTGCGAACATCGCCTTTATACTTTTCCCTTTTGACCGGTTTTACATGATTCCCTTCTTTTCCTTTATGCTTCTTTAACTTTTTCTTGTTGGCTAATTTGTTATGTACCTCTTGTTTGTATTCTTTCAGAAATTCAGGCTCTTCTGTTAAGGTGCTTGCACTTTGTTTCATGGCAGATTCTTCTTTTTTCTTTAGATATTTCTTTAATGCTTTTTGGGTTTCTGCCTCATTGGCATTCTTTTTGATCTTTCCTTGTTTTTTCAAGGCTTTGATGAGACGGTCTTCATTCACGACACTTGCGTCAAATGGAATACCTGAATAATGACCGCCATCTGAGGATGTTGATTTCTCTGTGGTGTGGGCAGATAGAGGGGTGCTGAAAGCTGCCAATGTGCCTAAACTGAGGACAGCCGTTAGTGCAATGCTCGTCCATTTCCCTTTTTTCATATTAGTTCCTCCCTAATTTGGTAATAAATAATATCTCATTCTAGCATATTCCAATATACTTAAGTCGAAAAACATTTTATTTTCAGAAACTTTGTGGAAAATGCACAATACGGGAATGAAATGGGTGGAACAAGGTGTCGAAAATAAAAGAACCCTAGACGATAACCGCCTAGGGTGTTTGTTGTTTTACTATGAAAGCTGCTGGCCTTGAAATGCAACAACATCAAGTGGAGCGGCTAAGAATTCTTTTGCCTTCGCTACGAAAGCTTGGAAATGTGCACTTGCATTATGGCTCTGAACCGCAGCGTCATCTTTCCACACTTCTACCATTAAAAAGGTATTTTCCTTTTCTGTATCATTGAACAGCTTGTAGGATACATTGCCTTCTTCCGCTTGTGAAGCTTTCATTAATGCGTTGATTTCTTCTAGAAATACGTTTTCTTTTTCTGGATGAATGGTCATCCCTGCATGAATAATAATCATATGATCGTCTCCTTTTGAAAAGATATTATTTCCACTCTGTAATGCGTTCAATCGGTAAGCGGTAAGATGCATAACCTTCGTCAGCAGCTTTCCCAATTGATAACAGCATCACTGGTACATAACGTTCTTTATCCCAGCCAAATGTTTCAGCGATGACTTCTTTATCAAATCCGCCGATTGGATTTGTATCATAGCCGTGTGCACGTGCTGCAAGCATAAGCTGCATAGACACAATTCCACCGTCAATTAAGATTGTTTCGCGATTGACTTGCTCTGGAAGAACCTCAAAGTGTGCAGTTAGTGCAGCAATTTGTCTTTCTTTCACTTCTTGCGGCATGTAGCCATGCTCTACTGCTTTTGAATAAATTTCATCTAAGTATTCATTGCTTTTCATATCTGCAAATACTGCAATGACAGCTGCTGATGTTGACACTTGAGTTTGGTTGAATTTTGCAAGTGGTGCAAGCTTTTCTTTTCCTTCTGGGCTGTCAATGACCATAAAGCGCCAAGGCTGTGCATTCACTGATGATGGTGCCGTTGTTGCTTCTTCTAAAATCTCTGCCATTTCTTCTTTGCTGATTTTCACAGCTGGGTCATAGTTACGAATGGAGCGGCGCCCTTTCATAATTTCCATAAAATCGTTTGTTTTTAATGTTGCAGCCATGTTGAAACACTCCTTTAGGTTGTTTGAATCTTTTCGATGTTTTGTTGTATTCGCATGAGCACATCAGTGAGAAGCTTTCGTTCTTCGTCACTTACGTTTTCAAGCATTTCTGAGATAAATCGTTCTTTTTCTTTTTTAGAAGCTTCGATTCTCGTTCTGCCTTCTTCTGTCAGACGAACAAGTGTGACTCGATTATCTTCTGGCTTTCTTCTGCGCGTAACCATTCCTTTTGTTTCTAACTGTTTTAAGTGACGCGTCACAGCCGCACTGTCAATATTCACTTTTTTCTGCAAATCTGACTGGCTGATTTCGTCGGCTTGGAATAACAGTGATAGCAACTCTAGTCTTGATTGGCTGATGCCCGTGCATGCTTCGAACTTCACACCCATCATACGGTTCACGCACTGCAAACGGTATAATACCTCTGCTTTTTCAGAGCAAAATGCAGTCAATGCCATCCCCTCTTTTCTATTCAGATCAATTAGTTGATATATCAATCATTGACTCATCAACTAATATACACCCATTATTTGATGATTGCAAGTGGTTTGTTTCATAAAGTGAAATTTTTTATCTCAATAGAAAAAGAAATGAACAAAAAAAGGACAAAAGCGACGAAGCACTTTTGTCCTTTTTCCTTTATTCTGTGATCACAGTGTGAATGAGAGTTGGTGCATCAGCATGATCTGCGATGCGGATGTTGTTATAAATTTTTTCCATGACATTCGCAACATCTTCACGATTTGCATGAAGTGTCACGAGTGAATCTCCTTTTTCAACACGATCGCCGACTTTTTTGTTCAGCATGATACCGACAGATAGGTCGATCTCGTCCTCTTTTGTTGCACGTCCTGCTCCAAGAATCATCGCTGCAACACCGATTTCGTCTGCGACGATTTCAGCAACCACACCTGATTCCTTTGCAGGAACTTCGATTTGGTAAGGGGCTTGCGGCAGTTTTTCCGGCTGATCCACAATCGAGCCGTCTCCACCTTGATTTTCTAAGAATTCCTTGAATTTCTCAAGTGCTTTGCCGTTTTTCATGACTTCAATTAGCTTTTCTCTTGCTTCATCAAGTGTCTCTGCTTTTTTCGCAAGAACAACCATTTGACTTCCTAATGTGAGCACAAGCTCGTTTAAGTCTTCAGGACCTTCGCCTCGGAGTGTATCAATCGCTTCTTTCACTTCAAGGGAATTTCCAATCGCTAATCCTAGCGGCTGAGACATATCAGAGATGACAGCCATCGTTTGTCTGCCTACGTTGTTTCCGATGCGAACCATTGCTTTTGCAAGTTTCTCAGAGTCTTCAGGGGTTTTCATGAAAGCACCTGCGCCTGTTTTCACATCTAGTACGATTGCATCTGCACCAGCAGCAATCTTCTTACTCATAATAGAGCTTGCAATGAGCGGGATCGAGTTAACGGTACCTGTCACATCACGAAGGGCATAAAGCTTTTTATCCGCTGGTGTCAGGTTGCCTGATTGCCCAATGACCGCTACTTTATGACGGTTCACGAGCTCGATGAATTCGTCTTTTGTAATTTCTACGTGGAAGCCTTTTACCGCTTCAAGCTTGTCCACTGTACCGCCTGTATGTCCAAGGCCGCGGCCAGACATTTTCGCAACAGGTACATCAAGTGCAGCCACAAGAGGAGCGAGTACAAGCGTTGTTGTATCACCTACACCGCCTGTTGAGTGCTTGTCTACTTTAATGCCCTCAATGGCAGACAGGTCAATCGTGTCTCCTGAGTTCGCCATAGCGAGCGTTAAGTCTGCACGTTCTTGATCCGTCATATCTTGGAAGAAAATTGCCATAGCCAAGGCACTTGCTTGGTAGTCAGGAATTGTTCCGTCCGTATATTCTTTGACAAAGAAAGAAATTTCCTCTGAAGATAATTCTTTTCCGTCACGTTTTTTCGCAATGATATCTACCATTCTCATTGTTTTCACCATTCCTTTTTTTAAATTAGTAAATCAAACCGACAACGCCTGCTGTTAAGAAGCTGACAAGTGTTGCACCGAATAACAGCTTTAATCCAAAGCGTGCGACAACGTTCCCTTGTTTTTCGTTTAAGCCTTTGACTGCTCCAGCAATGATACCGATAGATGAGAAGTTCGCAAATGACACAAGGAATACAGAAATGATTGCTTCTGTACGAGCTGTGAAATGCAAGCCATCTCCAGTTAGAGCCAGCATCGCCACAAATTCGTTGGATACCATTTTCGTTGCCATAATACTTCCTGCCTGTACCGCCTCACTCCAAGGAACACCGACAAGGAAAGCAAATGGGGCAAAGACATATCCAAGTACATCTTGGAAGGAAACACCGATGACAGCTGTAAAGATTCCATTAATCATCGCAATTAATGCAACGAATCCAATCAACATCGCAGCGACAACAATCGCTACTTTGAAACCATCCATAATATATTCGCCAAGCATTTCAAAGAAGGATTGCTTTTCTTCTTCAACGACTTCGAGCATGTCTTCGTCCTTAGCCACTTCATATGGATTGATAATAGACGCGATAATAAATCCACCAAATAGGTTCAGCACAAGTGCTGTGACCACGTACTCTGGTTTAATCATTTGCATGTACGCACCGACAATAGACATCGATACTGTCGACATCGCAGATGCACATAATGTATAAAGACGCTGCTGAGGTAACAATCCAAGCTGCTTTTTAATAGAAATAAACACTTCTGATTGTCCTAAAATCGCAGACGCTACTGCGTTGTAAGATTCTAGTTTCCCCATACCGTTTACTTTGCTAAGCAAATAACCGATTCCGCGTACGATAAGCGGAAGGATACGCCAATGCTGCAAGATACCGATCAATGCCGAAATAAAGACGATCGGCAGTAAGACGTTGATGAAGAAAGTTGACGCATTATCATTCATTAACCCGCCAAATACGAAGTTGATTCCTTCACCGGCATAGCCTAGAAGCATTTGGAATCCTTTTGCAAAGCCTCCGACTAGGAAGTTCCCAACACCTGTATTGAGCAGAATATAACCTAAAATAAATTGCAGTACAATCATGACAATTACTGGACGGAATTTTACTCGTTTTTTCCCGTTACTAGCCAGCCATGCAATGGCGAGAATCACCAGCAAACCGATGATACCAATCACGTATTTCATGTTTTTCCTCCTCGAATGAATTCGTTTACATTAATGCGCTTGTATGGAACAAACCATATTTCGCAAACAAAGAGCGGAAGAAATTCCCAGAAGTGAGATCCTTCCGCTTATGACTTTTTCATCATTTATGAGTCACGAATGTTATCCTACCATAGGATCGTATGAATTAATAGTCTTTCGAAGGAGCTGATTGGTCCCCTTTGATAATAGAAACGCCTGCACTCGCACCAATGCGGGTAGCGCCTGCAGCTGTCATCGCTTCAACGTCCTCTTTTGTTCTCACGCCGCCTGATGCTTTCACACCAATGTCAGGTCCAACTGTTTTACGCATTAATGCGATATCCTCAGCTGTTGCACCGCCTGTACTAAATCCAGTCGATGTTTTCACAAAATCAGCGCCAGCTTTTACTGAAAGCTCACAAGCTTTGACTTTTTCTTCATCTGTTAATAAACAAGTTTCAATGATGACTTTCACTAAGGCTTTGCCTTTTGCTGCGTCTACAACTGCACGAATATCTTGTTCAACTGCATCATATTCGCCGTCTTTCAATGCCGCGATATTGATGACCATGTCCACTTCAGTTGCACCGTTTTCAATTGCATCATTTGTTTCGAATGCTTTCACTGCTGTTGTGTTTGCACCTAACGGGAAACCGATGACTGTACATACATCAACGCCTGTTCCTGCTAGTTCCTTCGCTGCAAGAGATACCCAAGTTGGATTCACACAAACGGATGCAAATTGATGAGTTTTTGCTTCTTCAAGTAACTGCATAATGGCAGCTCTAGATGTATCTGGTTTTAGTGCTGTATGATCAATGAGCTTTGCTATCGTCATGCTTACACTTCCTTTTAATTATGATACTTTCATCATATATGACCGATGAACATTTGTAAACATAGTTATGAAATTTTGTTCATCTATTTTGTGACATTTAAAAGAGCCTTTGCTGTATGCTGATCAATAATCAATACGTTCGCATATTTTCCTCTTAGTGCCCCGTGGATAGAAGCAACCTTGCGATGTCCGCCAGCCACAAGAATGGAGCGTTCTTTTGTCCTTAAATCATCAAGCTCCACACCAATAGTGCGGTTGTTAATCGCTTCACTGCAAATGCGCCCTTCCTGATCATAAAAGCGCGAACAGATGTCTCCGACGCTGGATGCTTTGAGCAGCGCTTTTTCTTCTTCACGGAAATAACCAAGTCTAAACAAAAGTGCTTCATCTCTTACCGTTCCAACAGTAAACACAGCAATATTCGCCTGTTTCCCCATTTCAATGATGCGCTGAATATGTCTGTCCTGCTCAACCATCTCCTTGACGGCAGCACTATCAAATACAACAGGAAGCGGTAAATAGCGCGGTGCTGTTTGAAAGGCCTCAGCAAACAGCTGGATGGTTTCCGCAGAATATGTATTCACATGGGAGTGGCTGATCCCACCCTTCAGCTGGACAACCTCCACACCTTTGACCTGTTTAGGTTGCATCTTTTGGGCAATTTGATACATGGTGGTTCCCCAGCTCACACCAACGATATCACCGTCTTTCACTGTGTCTTGCAAGTACTCGGCACCAAATTGGCTCAAGTATTCGGTAATCGTTGGATAATCATCTTTGGGCGAAAACACCACATGAGCTTCGAGCAGGTCATATTTTTCCTTGAGCAATGAAGATAGCTCATTTAAGTCTTCAAATGGGTCCATTACCGTTATCTGGACGTACCCCTTCTCCTTCGCATATTGAAGCAGCCGAGACACAGTTGGTCTCGACAGGTCGAGTTGTTTGGCAATTTCCTGCTGGCTGTAATCCGATAAATAATAAAGCCTTGCCGCTTCAATACTCAGTTGTTGTTTCTCCCGATCCATTCGTACGCCTCCTTTTTTCTTCTATCATAACAAAATGTTCATCTTATCATGCACAAATGTTCATTTGAAGAAAATCGTATAGGCGGCTTGGAAGGTTTCATTCTTCTCTAAAGTTTGAATACCGAACTTTTCCTTGTACTGCCCATTCGCCCCTTCAACATCGGCAATACCGTACCAAGGCTCAATACATACAAATGGAGCCATTGTGCCTTTTTCTTTATTATAAGGTGACCAAATACCAACAAACGGAAAACCAGTGAGATCAACCTCAACCCCGTGACCTGCCTGAGAAATCAATGACACTCGATTGATATGGCTATAGATCATCGCATCATGCTGAAAAAGCTCTGGTCGAAGCTGAATCGGTTCAAGTTGAATGCCTTTTTCTTTCTCCCTGACAAGTGAATTTTTTAGTTCATATTGGACAGGAAGATACTCAGTGGAAGGGGTCAATGTCAGGTAGTAATCTGCTGTGCGCTCACCTTCAACAAGCGGGACATGAAATGCGGGGTGCCCTCCAATGGAGAAATACATCGTGTCATCTCCGTCATGATCAATTTCCCAGGAAATCGTCAGACCATTTTCCGACAGCTCGTATCGAATACGGGCTGTAAATTCATAAGGATACTGCTCGATGTGGCGGCCTTTTGATTCATATTGAAAGGTCACCGTATGTTTCGTTTCTTCATATAAATCAAAATCAACATCCCGCAAGAATCCATGCTGCGCAAGCTCATAGGTTTGATCACCTATCTTGTATTGGTCATTCTTTAATCGTCCGACAATTGGAAATAAGACTGGCGACACCCTGCCCCAATAAGCAGGATCGCCAGACCACATATAGTGACGTCCACTTTCCTTGTGAAGCACCTCTCTGACCTCAGCACCTCTCTCATTGACCTGAATCAATAACTGATCATTTTCAATCGTTCTCATTCCACACATCCCCTTTCCTTCTTCTTTTATTATGACAGGGATTTTGGTTTTGAGTATAAAAATAAGGCAGCCTTCCAGGCCATCAATTCTTTCTTTATATAAAAATTTTAAAAAAAGACAGAAATTCGCCAACAAAATGTGATGCTGATCCGTCTAATCTTATATAAAATAAAAGAATCGTTGTTCTTTTGGAATGACAACAAAAAAGAAGCGTTTTGACATAAATGGGGGATTCATTTTCATGAACAGCAAGGAAAATCGTTTACGTTATATATTAGGATTAGATGGGCTGAGGGCTGTTGCTGTATTGGCAGTCATTGCTTATCACTTACATATCGGACCTGCAAGCGGCGGGTTTCTTGGCGTTGATTTGTTTTTTGTGATTTCTGGATACTTGATTACGACGATCTTGTTACATAAGCAGGATCTGGGCTATCAAGAGCTTTTACCATTTTGGATGGGCCGGATCAGAAGGCTTCTTCCAGCTGCTTACGTGATGATTTTTTTAACCGTCAGCTGGTGTGCGATTGCGGGTTCGAATGCACTATTGTCCATTCGTGGCGATGCCTTATCGTCCTTTTTTTATGTCAGTAACTGGTGGTACATCTTCCATCAGCTGTCTTATTTTGATAGCTTCAACGCTGTATCTCCACTGAAAAATTTGTGGTCTTTGGCGATAGAAGAGCAATTTTATATCATTTGGCCGATTCTATTGATTGCAGGGCTAAAATGGGTGAAAAATAGATCCCATCTGCCAATGATCACCTTTGGCCTTGCACTTGTCTCCGCCTTATGGATGGCGATTCTTTATTCACCAGATACGGATCCAAGCAGAGTTTATTACGGAACAGATACTCGTGCATTTGCGCTCCTGATTGGGTGCAGCCTGGCATTTGTATGGCCCATGCAAAGACTGTCCAGCAAAAAGTTACTTCCTGTTGGCAGACGTATTTTACATATCGCTGGTTTTGGTTCGTTTGCGGTTTTTCTTTTGTGTGTTTATGCAGTGGACGAATTTGGCGGCTTTCTCTATCAAGGAGGCATGCTTTTATTCTGTCTAAATGCAGCGATTTTAATTGCGTGCATCTGCCACCCTGCAAGTCTTTTAGGGAAATGGCTCTCCTATCAGCCGCTCGTCTGGCTCGGAAAGCGTTCTTATGGTATTTACCTGTGGCATTATCCCATCATCGTGCTGACTACCCCTGTCATTGAAATTGGACAGCCTTCTATGGGGCGTGTCGCATTGCAGCTCATGGCCATTTTACTCATTGCAGAGGCCTCTTACCGCTTCATCGAACAGCCGATTCGCCGGCTTGGCTTCAGACAATATTTTGCCTCTTGGTCTATTTGGAAAAAGGGATTCAAACAATGGTCTACGTCTCATAAAGTGTTCCTTGGAATCGCAGCAGCTCTTTTGATCTTATTTACCATTGGCATGTCCAGTTCGTCCCATACGTCCCCACATGCCAAGGAAGTGACACAAATTAAGACGGCACCGAAAAAAGCAGGAGACTCTGCGGAACCAAAAGCTAAGAAAAAGAAAGAAAAACACGAGAAGAAAGCAGCAGATCAGAAACAGTTTCACCAAATTCTTGCTATTGGTGATTCCGTCATGCTGGACATTGCGCCGAATCTTGAAAAAGCATATGCACAAATCACCATCGATGCAAAGGTTGGCAGACAAATGAACGAAGCCGTCAGCATCGCTCCTCAATATGCTTCATTTAATCAATCTGATGCCGCTGTTATTATTGAGCTTGGCACGAATGGCTATTTTACTGAGGGCACATTGACAGCATTCATTCAACAATTTTCAAAGGCGCACATTTTCCTTGTGAACACGAGAGTCCCAAGGTCTTGGGAAAATGATGTGAATGCAGTCATTCAGCGAGTGGCCGATCAACATTCCAATGTGACCCTTGTCGATTGGCATTCAGCCGCCACCGGACAGCCATCTTATTTTCAGCCTGATGGTGTTCACCTTTCAACAAAAGGCTCTGACACATTGACACAGCTCATTACAGCGAGCATCAAGAAAAAAGGAGATGTGTCATCTTCATCATAAAAAGACTAGCATCCTGCTAGTCTTCTTTTATTCCGTCAAAAGGCTGGCTCTAACCGCTAACACCCGCTTTTCCTTCGTTGTTTGATCCACCAAAGCAAAATCACCGTTCTCATACGCTAGAGAAAATACTTCTTCGATATGAAAAACACCTGTCTGAAACCGCCTGCTCAATAAATGCAATGCCGCAGCAGAGGCGACTTGAGCTGTTGCTTGAGACTCATCGCGTCCTTTTATTCCAAGCGCTGCTTGATGAATCTTGTTCCCGTCCATTCCTGTAGCCTCCACTTTCACTGCATATTGATCTGTTCCCATTTGAGCAGATTGAATCATGGAAATGGCTCGTTTCTTGATTTTCGGCACAGTGAGAAGGGACGTCATTCCGAGACTCCTTGTGAAGGCAAATGCACGCGTCGCCGCGCGGGAATCAAAACAAAGCCTTGTCGTCACAGAAGGCACGCGGAGCGTCGAAGGCAATGTCTGCTGATCAGAGAAGGGGAACTGATAGGCATGCCGCTTTCCAAGACTTCCACCAAAGTCTATCCGTTTACCTCCAGTAAAGCTTTTGACTCTTTTACGCTGATGATGCTTAGTAAGCACATAGTCAGTATGGACATGATCAAGCGTCCATTCAATAGCGGCTTTTCCATGCTGATCACCCAACCCAAGCATAATCCCTATATCTATTTGATTCACTGATGAGAGCATAGATGCTGCTTTCGCTGCCAATAAATTCGTAAGGCCAGGCGCAAGCCCGACACTGAGCAAAGCCGTTGCACCGATGTGCCGCTGATCCAGCTTTGCCACCTGCTCCATGTACGCCCCTTTCGCGGAGATATCAATATAATCAATGCCTGACCGCAGAACTGCTTCAGCAAATGACGGATCTTCTTGATCAAGACACATGATCACCAGCTTTGTTTTATCCATCCAGTCCGAATATAGCGGCTCACTGACATCTAGTTGATAAGGACGAACTTTCCCTTTTGACTGGCGTGAAAATTTCTCTGCCTTCTCATAGCTTCTGCCTGCCGCAACAATTTGTCCCGGATACACTTCACTTAACTGCAGACATATTTGCTGTCCAACATGTCCATAGCCGCCAATCACCATCACCTGTGATCTCATTTCTCATCCGCCTCTCTACGACCTCGCTTGCAAACAAGCCCTTTGATCATTCCTGCCTGAAAATAAGGTCTGATGTCTTCAAATCCCGCTTTGATTAAATGCTCTCTTATCTCTTCCTCAGGAACAGGGTGTGTCGCGTGTCCCAGCCTGTTTTTAAAGGATGTAAACACTTCTTTTTCTAGACCCTGCCGCTGCATGAAAAGAGAAAGCATGTAAAGCTCCTGTTGAAATGTATGGGACTTCATCTCTCCCTGTATAAATGCCAACACAAGCGGTGCATCTGGTTGAAGCCTGCGGGCAATCTCCTCTAAAAAGGGCTGGCGCTTTTCTATAAAATGAATCAC
Organism: Bacillus sp. MZGC1; assembly: GCF_002998605.1. Taxonomy (NCBI): domain Bacteria; kingdom Bacillati; phylum Bacillota; class Bacilli; order Caryophanales; family Bacillaceae; genus Bacillus; species Bacillus sp. MZGC1. Next base: position 162,019 of record NZ_PVRE01000001.1, on the reverse strand, counting down.
AAGCAAACTCATCGCTGCATTGTAAACAGGTTCAGCAGAAACCTTATCTAATACGGTCTCATGCCATGTAACACGCGCCTCCATCTGAAGCTGTCCAACTCGCTGTTTCGCCATATCCAGCATAGAAGGTGACGGATCGATTCCTGTGATAAGCCAGTCTTCTTTTCTTTGAAGCATGTTGATGATCTCTTCGCCCCCGCCCGCTCCAACAGTCAAAATGCGAGAAGCCGCTCCCTTTACTTCAGTTTCTAATACGTCTATTGTCAACTCATGCAATAGCTGATAGCCGGGTACTTTATGAGCAATCGTGGCTGCGTATGATTCAGCTACGGGATCGTGCCAATGCTGGTTTCCTTTCATGTCCTTCTCCTCCAGTTCCTTTCCGCTTTACATCGTTTCCTGTACACTAACGGTATGACATCTTTATTGTAAAAAGAGACATCAAAAAACACGATCCCTAAAAGTGGGGATTTTTGAGGAGGAGATCATGTGACCAATCCAGCCACTCATTTTCAGCAGCTGAGACAACACATTCGGGACGAGCTTGCTGCCGTCCTTGATTTTGATGCCGCCTGTATCACGACCATTGATCCAGCCACTCTCCTCTCGACAGGTTCCTTCACAGATGAACCGATTGAAGAAATTCATGATCAGCTGTTTCAAAATGAGTTCTTAAAAAAGGACGTGCATCAACATGAGTCTCTAGCCAAAGGCCCTATTCATGCTGCGAGCTTAGTCCAAAGCGGGGAATATCTCAACAGTGATCGCTACAGAGACATTTTGTTGCCTAAAGGATGGTCTGATGAATTGCGGGCAGCCCTTGTGATTCAAGGAGAATGCTGGGGTATTGCCAGCCTATATCGTCTAAAGGACAAGGAACCTTTTCAAGAACAAGATATCCGAGCGGTCTTCGAACAAACGCCCAGACTCGCAGCCAAGCTAAGAGATGAACTTTTCAAGAAAAGAGATACTGAAGAGGATGACGCAGCGGAGCAGCAAGGTTTCCTCATTCTCTCACACGATTACAATCTTCTTTATGGAAATGAGACAGGGCTTCATTGGCTTCATACATTTCAAGCCTTTGAACAAATCCATGACAAGGCGACCATGCCGCGCCCGTTCAGAGCATTAGGGGCTAAACTTTTATACGGAGGTATCGACCAAACAGCGGCAAGCATGACGAGAATGCCTACGGGGCTGTTTCTCTCTCTTCAAGCATTTCGATTAGCGCAGGCAGCCGGGCAGGAAGAGGCTGTCATGATTCACATCAAGAGAGCCCAAACAAATGATATTCTTCCTTATGCGGCAAAAACGTACCGGCTGACAGAAAGAGAGATGAACGTCCTCGACTGCTTATTAAAGGGACAGTCTACAAAGGAAATCGCCAGTACTTTATTTATTTCAACCCATACCGTCCATGATCATGTGAAGGCGATGTTGCAAAAGACAAATTTGAGCAGCAGACGGATGCTTGTTTACTTTTTCTCTCACATATAAAAAAGCGGCTACCTCACTGGTAGACCGCTTTTTTGTTTATTTTCCTAAAACTAACTCATGCAGGACATGTGCTACTCCGGCTTCATTATTGGATTTTGTCACAACATCCGCTACTGCTTTGACATCATCAATGGCATTTCCCATGGCAACGCCGCAGCCCGCAAATTCCAGCATCGATACGTCGTTCCCATTGTCACCAATGGCCATGACCTCTTCACGAGCAATTCCCAGCTCTTTCGCTAGAAGCTTCACGGCGTTTCCTTTGCTGACTTCAGGATGCAGTATTTCAAGGAAGAAATCTGTGCTTTTCACCATCATGTACTTGTCTTTTACTTCAGATGGAATGGCTTGTATCGTCTTTTCCAACCGTTCTGGCTGATCAATATACATCATCTTCGGAAGTCTCATTGAAGGATCTGCCTCTTCAACAGGTAAATATTTAAGCGGCAGCTTTGTTAAATAAGATTCAAGTACTGTGTATTCACTAATATCACGATTCGGTGTGTACAAATGAGCGGAATCGAAATAATGCATCGGTGTATCGAGCTCACGGCTCAGCTCATATAAAGAAGTCAAATCATCATAGGATAATGTCAGTTCTGACACCACTTCATTTGTATGGCTGTTTTGGACAAGCGCCCCATTGTAGGCAATCACATAGTCTCCTTCTTGATTGAGCTGAAGATCATCTAGATAGCGATTCACTCCACCAATAGGTCGTCCTGTACATAATACAATCTTAACTCCCTCTGCCTTCGCCTGTTGAATGGCCTCAAACACCTCAGCTGTCACCATATGTTGATCATTTAATAACGTACCATCCATATCAATTGCAACTAATTTATACATTCACTGGTCCCCTTTTCTCAGCAAAAAACGTGCTGTCACTATTTTGAGCCATCATCTATATGATGACAGGCTATATCATTACTATTTACCTATTTTAGCCTATCGTTTTTTCATCACGCTGTCTACTTGTTCTCACCTGTAACAAAATTGTCATCTGCCTACTCTATTATATCGTATTCTATTCATCCTGCTTTAAACAGAGTTTGTGCCCTTTTCCAATGGGAAAATGAAAACAAATGTTCACGACTGAACATTTTGAAACTAGCAAATCTAATTGTATGATGGATAGCAAAGAAAGGAGGTGCAGGGAATGATTACGTTTACTAGAGGTAAATTGTCAAAACTGTCTGGTGTGCATATTGAAACCATTCGTTTTTACGAAAATGAGGGTGTGCTCCCCGAACCAAAGAGAGCACATAACGGCTATCGTTTATATGATAAAAAATATGTACTCATGCTTTCCTTTATCACAGAAGCAAGAAAGCTAGATTTCTCACTCAAAGAAATTCGCGAAATTATCAAATCACTATTTGAAAAACAATCAAAAACAGAAGCTGAACAGCTGCTCGAACAAAAAGTTGAGGATATTCAACACTCCATTCAAGAGTTAAAAAAGAGGAAGGCTGCCATTCAATTGTTAACAAAACAAACATTAGCGGACATCAGCTAATTGTAAGGGCTGCCAAAAATGTGCCGGTGTTTGCCACTGGCACCCCTCTCCGCCCAGGCCTCAAGTGCACGTGTAATTCAAACATCAGTTATACTAGAGACAGCTTTACTTGATATCAAACGAGTGGAAGGGGTTTTGAGTAGAATGAACATTGCAACCATTGGAACAGGTGTGATTGTGGAAAGCTTCTTGCAAGCGATTGAACAGCTTGAAGGCGCTTCTTGTCATGCCGTCTATTCAAGAAAGGAAGCAACGGCAAAGAAGCTCGCAGACCAATTTGGTGTGAAAACAACTTATACGGACTTAACGGCTATGCTAGAAGATCCGAACATTGAAGCCGTTTATATTGCATCACCGAATCGTTTACATAGCGAGCATGCCGCAGCTGCATTGGAACACGGAAAACATGTGATTTGCGAAAAGCCTTTCACCTCTAATGTCAAAGAGCTGGAAGCCTTAATCGCACTCGCAAAGGAAAAGCAGCTTCTCTTATTTGAAGCCATTACGACCGTTCATATGCCAAACTATCATTTGATTAAAAAGCACCTTCATCAATTAGGTAAAATCAAACTGGTTCAATGCAACTATAGTCAATATTCAAGCAAATATAATCAGCTGCTAGCCGGCGAAACGCCAAATGTCTTTAACCCTGAATTCTCCGGAGGAGCGTTGATGGATATTAATATCTATAATGTCCATTTCATCATGAACCTCTTCGGATCACCAGAACAGGTCCGCTACCAGGCAAACCGTCACCCAAATGGCATCGATACATCTGGTGTTTTGACTTTCACCTACAATGATTTCATTGCGACAAGTGTCGGCAGTAAGGATACAAGCAGCATGAATTTTGCATTGATTCAAGGAGAAAAAGGCTTCATTCATGTGAAAAATGGGGCGAATGGCTGCGAGGAAGTGTTACTTCATGTGAATGATCAGGTGACCTCACTCAATGCACAAACAAATTCAAACCGCCTGTTTTATGAAACAGAAGCTTTTCAGCACATCATTGAAACAAAAAATTATGAACAGTGCTATGCATGGCTTGATGAAAGTCTCTCTGTAATGAAAGTCCTTGAAGCTGCAAGAAAAGATGCAGGCATTGTTTTCCCAGCAGATCAATTTTAATGAAAAAACCGCCGTCTATGAGAGGGCGGTTTTTGGTGATTAAATACTCTTTGAATAGGCCACAAGGCGCTGAGACATGTGGTTCACTTCATCGACTGAAGCATTTACTTGCTCTGTTAAAGCAGCCTGTGTTTGTGTAAGAGCTGTCATGTTCGAGATATTTTCAAGAATTTCATCAATTTGTGTTTTCATTTCTGTTAAACTAGATTCGATATTCTCCGTTGCATTGGCACTATGAAGCGCCAGCTTACGCACTTCATCTGCAACGACTGAGAATCCTCTTCCTTGCTCACCAGCTCTCGCTGCCTCGATCGCAGCATTTAAACCAAGCAGGTTCGTTTGGTTCGCTACTTCTTTGATCAAGTCAGAAATATTTTTCGTCTCATCTGCACTATTTTTTGCTAGATTGGCAGCAGATGTTGACTGCTCTTGTGCGACAGCAAGCTCTTGCGCTTGGTTTGTCACAGAGCTGATGCCTGATACCATCTCGCTGATCGAACTTGAAAGCTGTTCTACTTGTGAAGCCATTTCATTCGCTGTTTTCTCTTTGTTTTTCTCTAACGTGATGTCACGAATGGTTCCAGCCACACGAAGAGGAACACCTTTTTCATCACGAATGGTTTCACCACCTGCATGATACCAGCGATACTCGCCATTTTTGCTCTGCAATCTGTAATCAATGTCAAATGGTGTGCGTCCAGAGTGATCATTTAAATGATCTGCAAAAGCTTGGAGAGCCTTTTCTTGATCCTCAGGATGCAGGCGATCGCTCCAGCTGCTTAACACGTTCGGGAAATCCTTTTCATCCGTAAAACCAAGCGTTTTTCTGAACTGCGGGGACCACCAGAACTCGTTATTCGGATTGACTGGATCGCCGGCCTCTACGACCATGTCCCAAGGAGCTTCCACAAGCGCACGGTTGATCAAGTCATATCTCGTCACGAATGCTTGCAGCTCTTCTTCTTTCAATTTCTGATCATGAATATCAAAAAGAGCTCCCGCTACACGAAGAGGGACACCATTTCGATCACGAATGGTCGTGCCAGTTGCTTTGAACCAGCGATAATCTCCGTTTTTCAACTTCAAGCGATATTCGATATCATATGGTGTACGTCCCGAATGATCCAATAAATGCGAAGAGAATGCATTTAAGGTATATTCTTGTTCATCCGGATGGATTCGAGATGCCCAGCTGTCTAAAACATTTGGAAAATCGTGCTCATTTTGAAAGCCGATCATTTTGCGGAAATCCTCCGTCCATGTGAACTCATTTTTTGGATTGACCGGATCTCCAGCGACAACGATCATATCCCATAAACCAACTTGAATGGCTTTTGTCACTAAATTCATCCGCATTTGAATATCTTCATTTACTTCCTGCATCTTTTGCAAAGCTTCATTTATTTGGGCTACTGCTTCAATCGTTTGACTTGAAGAGAATGCAGCAGTATCTATTCTTGCTGAAAGGTCTCCCTTCTCAATTCGTTCTACTAATTGACTGCTTTCATTTAAAAGGGTTCCCGACGATGAATCATTCGCTTTTCTCATAAACATCTTTCATAACTCCTTTCACTTCTTCATACATTTTTGAAATATTTTACAGTTATAAACAATTCTTTATTAGGACTTTAGTATTACAAAAGATATATCGACAAAAACTGAAAATTGTTTATGTCATAATTAAGGCAAATGTTCATTTTTTCACGAAGTTTCAGATTTTGGTGATGGATGATGGAAAGGATTTATGGAAAAAAACGGCTCATTTGAAAGAAACAACCGCCTTTTTTGTCTGAAAAATCTCTTTTTTTATATTGACACTGACGTCCCGAAAAAAGAAAATGGAACATAAGCATTTTTAAAAAAGGAGAACGTCATGAGCGCGAATCAGGAACAACAAGAATTAAAAAAGCTTTTATCACCGCGTCACATTCGCATGATTGCATTGGGCGGGGTCATTGGTACAGGAATTTTTAAAGGAAGTGCCGATACAATCGGTTTAGCAGGTCCAGGGGTCATCTTTTCCTATGTATTTGCCGGATTATTATTGCTCATCGTGATGGCAGCCTTAGCTGAAATGGCGATTGTCTATCCGGGAAATAACCTTCGCGACCTGATACAGATTGCGCTTGGTCAACGTTTTTCATTTGTCGTCGGCTGGGTTTACTGTTTCATGTGGCTCACTGTGTGTGTCATTGAGATTATCGCGGCAGGCAGTTTGCTTCAATACTGGATGCCGAACGTGCCGCTATGGTCACTATGTTTACTCTGCTCACTCTTAGTCATCGGAATTAACTTAAATAATGTAAAATACTTTGGTGAAATTGAGTTTTGGTTCGCTGGAATGAAGATTTTCGTTATTATTGTGTTTATTATTCTTGGTGCAGCCCTATTATTTGGGATCATTCCGAACGAACAAAGCACACCTGCACTCACCAACTATCAAAACTTCGTCCCGAACGGATGGGGTGCGATCTTTGCATCTTTATTAGTCGTTATCTTCTCTTACGGGGGCTCTGAATTGATCGGGCTGACCATTACAGAAACAAAGGATGCCGAGAAGGTCTTGCCTGGTGTTGTTAAAAGTATGATGTGGCGTATTATCTTATTTTACACTTTGCCGATTTTGATCATCTGCGGACTCATTCCTTGGAATCAAATTGATCCAAATAACAGCCCATTTGTTCAAGTCTTTTCAGCAGCCGGTATGCAAGGCGCCTCTCACTTCATTAATTTTGTATTAATTACAGCCGTTTTATCTGCGGCCAATTCTGGCATTTATGGAACGACGAGAATGATGCATTCTCTCTCTAAATCAGATGGCGGTCCGAAAAAGCTGGCACAGGTCAATAAAAGAGGCGTACCCATTTTGAGTTTATGGGTGACCGTTCTGTTTCTTCTAATCGGAACATTCTTTGCTTACTTATATCCAGAGCAAATTTTCAGCTATATGCTGGCTATTCCTGGTTTTGCTGTTTCACTCATTTGGATTAGCATTTGCATGGCACATCTGAAACTTCGCCCGAAATATCCACAGGAGCCGTATTTTAAGGTGTGGCTGTTTCCGTATTTGACTTTATTTGCAGGTCTTGTACTAAGTGTGAGTTTTGTGATGTTTCTATTCAGACCAGAAAACTTGCCTAGCTCGATTATCAGCATCGGTTTCTTAGTCGCAGCCATCATTGCTTCATTCTTAATGAAAAAGAAGGCTTAAACGCCAAAACCCGCCTAATGGCGGGTTTTTTTCATGAGCTGCTGGCTTCTGTTACTTCAAAATCAACCGACGCTTTTCGGATACCGTTGATGATAATCGATAAAGTATGGGTTCCCTCATAATGTTTTCTCGTCGTCATATTTTGAAAAGACTGTGACCTGACGAATTCTCTATGTAATGCTGAGCCTGTTTCAAACTCTGTAATTTTAAATACCTTCTGATTGCGGGTCCCCCGAGCTTTGACGTAGTCTATGGCATACTCTACACGCAGCTTTAGCGGCTTATCGGCCTGAAGTGTAAAATGAAAAGTCATTTTCTCACCGATCCGAATAGGGTCTTGTACTATCTTCAAATCCGTTACCTGAACGGATGGATCGTCTCCATAGCCAAACAAAGCCATGATATCTGGGTCTCCTTTTTTGAGTAAAGTACGGGATGCATGTTTGACAATCCAGTTCGTATGTTTGTTAGTTCCATACCAGTTTTGAACTGTCTGCTTCATCAGATCAGGCTGAATTGCTGAGATATCATTTAGATGGTTCGCCACACTTTTTTGCACATACCGCGCCGAGTCAGACTTCAAATTTTCCAAAATCAGCAGTGTGACCGAAGGATTTTTTTTAAGCGAAGGAACAGATAAGCCCCATGGCAGGCGCGGTCTGCAGCCTTCACTAGCAAGCCTCCGTATATGCTCATTTTGATCCTGAGACCATACGAGCATTTGCGCCAGCATTTTGTCTTGATCTTGAATCAGAAATGGCCGAACGGCAAATTCAGAAGTGGAAAAAGGCGTGAAGAATTCGAGCGCCTTGATCGAGAGATCCCAATGTGCAAGGCCATATGTCTCGACATAGTCTGGAAATACGAGCGCACTAAGCCCTGAAAAATGCGGGGCTGCCTGACGCAGTACCTCAATTGCCTGCTTATAATCCTCAGGCAGACAGGCATGCATCGATTCAGTGACTCTTCTCATCCGTCCTTTTAACTCAAGCTGCTGCCAATCCTCTTGAAGCACGAGCCGCTGGAATTGCTCAGCATCAAATCCAGTCGAAGCCTGTACAAGTTTCTCCGCTAATTCTTGAATAAATAATTCATGGTACACATGTTTTAATGGTTCGATCGTGTCCGCCTCCCACATCTCAATATCATTATTTTACCCCAATCTGAAGAAAGTGGTATCACAACAAGCAAAAACAGCCCAATTCCAAAGAACCAGGCTGTTGTTCGCTATATAAACATATTAATGATCATAATAAATGCAATAGCACTAACGGAAATGATCGTCTCCATAGCCGTCCATGTCAAAAACGTCTCTTTAATGGTCATACCAAAATACTCCTTGATCAGCCAAAAACCAGAGTCATTGACGTGAGATAAAATTAACGAACCCGCTCCTGTGGCTAACACAAGCAGCTCTCTGCTCACATCCGGCATAGTTGCAGCAATTGGGGCTACAATACCTGCTGCCGTCATCATAGAGACCGTCGCAGATCCTGTTGCTACACGAATCACCGCAGCAATTAGCCAGCTTAGCAAAATCGGTGAAATCGGCGAGTGTTGGGCTACATCTGCAATATAATCACCAACGCCCGAATCAATGAGCACATTATTGAAAGCCCCGCCTGCTCCAATGACAAGCAAAATGGAAGCGATTGGTCCTAAGCACTCGTTGCTAAATGAAAGCACTCGGTCACGGCTCATTCCTTGCATAAAGCCAAGACTGAAGAAAGAATACACCGTTGCAATCAGCAGTGCTGTAATTGGATCCCCGATGTACTTGAATACCTGGAACCACATATTGTCCTCTGGTAAGATAATGTCCGCCAATGTGGCAAGAAGCATCAGAATCACCGGCACCAATATGGTAATCATCGTATTCGCAAAGCCGGGGAGCCTTCGATCTTCATTTCGTTCAGTGAATTGCTTCCTCAGCATCTCCGGAACTGGTTTATGTATCCGTTTTCCAATCCACTTACCATACAGCGGTCCAGCAATAATCGCTGTCGGCAATCCGACAATTATAGAAAAGAAAATGGTTTTCCCCACGTTGGCATGATAGATGCCAACGGCTGCCATTGCCGCTGGATGAGGCGGCACTAGTCCATGCACGACAGACAAGCCAGCAATTAACGAGAGCCCAATTGTCACGAGCGAGATGCCTGTTTCAATGGCAATTGTAAAAAGTAAAGGAATGAGAAGAACGAAACCGACCTGGAAAAAGACAGGTATCCCCACGATAAAGGCAACAAACATCATTGCCCAATGCACATTTTTCGTCCCAAACCGGCCGATTAAAGTTTGAGCTATCCGCTCTGCTCCCCCTGATTCAGCCATCATTTTCCCAAGCATTGTACCAAGCGCTAGAACAATGGCCAGCAATGATAACGTATTGCCTAATCCCGTTTTAATCGATTGAATGATTTCCTGCAAATCCATTCCAGTAGCAAAGCCCACTAGCATAGAAGTAATAATTAAACTCACAAATGGATTCAGCTTAGCGATTGTAATGAGAATGAGTAAAAGGACAATCGCCGCAATCACGATGAATAAAAGCATGTTCTCCCACCTTTTCCCTGATGTTTAACGATTTTGTTTTAATTGCAGCGCACTAATGACATCAAATTCATCCTTCAGTTTATCGTAGAGACGCTCATATAAATAAAACAGCTCTATGTAAGTTTCATTGTTCTTCATATTAGGTTCATGACGGGCAGAGATTCGAATCCACTCTTGAACCTCTTCTATCTCTTCCATATGACCTAAACTATGAAGTGCGAGGACAGCCGCCCCAAGTGCTGACGCTTCATAACTTTCTGGAACAAGTACTTCTCTGCCCATCGTATCCGCTAAAATTTGCCGCCACAGCGGTGATCGTGCAAATCCGCCCGAAGCTCTGACATCCTTTGCAGAACCGGTTAAATCTCTTAAGGCAACACCGATCGAGAAAACACTCATAATGACGCCTTCTAACACAGCTCTAATAAAATGCTCCCGCTTATGCTGGAGACCGATCCCAAAGAAGGTGCCTCTCGCATTTGGATTCCAATAAGGTGCACGCTCACCCGATAAAAATGGCAGAAACAGCAGTCCCTCTGAGCCTGCTGGAATCTTTTCCGCAATATCCATCATTAAATCGTAAGGGTCCACACCAAGGCGCTTTGCTACCTCCACCTCTGAAGATCCAAATTCATCCTTCAGCCATCTCAGCATGATCCCGCCATTATTGGTCGGTCCTCCCACAACCCAATGTTTATCTGTCAGCGCATAGCAGAACGTTCTTGATTGCTCATCTGTGATTGGTTTGTCTACAACCGTACGGACCGCACCGCTTGTCCCAATCGTAACAGCCACCTCTCCTTTTCCAATCGCGCCAACACCTAAATTCGCTAGAACGCCATCATTCGCACCAATCACAAATGGTGTATCTTCTTTAATGCCCATGCGCAGTGCAATCTCAGGCTGAAGTCCTCTCAGCTGATACGTCGTTGGGACAAGTTCAGACAGTTGACTGGCTTCAATTCCAGCAATACGAAGCGCCTGTTCATCCCATTGAAGCGTTTCCAAATAGAACAGACCTGTTGCTGAAGCGATTGAATAATCGACGACATACTGACCGAAGAAATGATATAGAATATATTCTTTGATAGAAATAAATTTCGCTGCCTTCTTGAAGAGATCAGGTGCCATTTCCTTGATCCAACGTATTTTTGAAAGCGGTGACATTGGATGGATCGGTGTACCTGTCCTTTTATAAATGTGGAAGCCATCCATATCTGATAAGATTCGTTTCGCTTGTTCTGCACTTCTGTTATCTGCCCAAATGATACTGTTCGTTAACGCCTTGCCATCCTCATCCATCACAATTAAGGAATGCATCGCAGTACTAATCCCGATGCCGATGAGATTTGCTACATCAAATGCTGCTGTCGTCAATGCACCTCTTACACTCGCAATGACGGCTTCTAATATCTTTTCAGGGTCCTGCTCAACCCATGCTGGCTGGGGCTGAATGAGATCATAAGGTACTGAATGCTTCGTTATTACTTTCCCCTGTGGTCCAAACAGAACCGCCTTTGTACTTGTTGTTCCAATATCCAAACCAATTACCGCCTGGTTTCCCTTCATCTGTATCACGCCCAATCATTGATTTGAAATCAGATATGAAGTTTTTGATATACCTGTTAAATCCCATTATAAAAATAATTTTTTCGACATTCAACGACCGAAAAGAAAATTATTTTCATCCAAAAGCTCACAATCGTTACCATAGCAGCATTTTTCATCATCAGAAAAATTTATTTTTGGAATCATTACACCCTTTTTTGTGATATGGTTTCTCGCATTTGCTTTAAATTTGTTATTGTTTCCTGCTGCCTTAAGTGAGCAAGTGCAAAATATAGAACGTCAATGACAGTCAGCTGAGCAAGTCTTGCAGACATCGCTTCTGTTCGAAAAGCCGTTTCTTGCGTCGCTGTATACAACGTGACATCTGCAAGCTGACTCAATGGAGAGCGCTGATAGCTTGTAATGCCGATGGTTTTGGCTCCTTTTCCCTTTGCTGTTTTCATCGCATCGAGTAAATCTTTATTACGTCCAAAATGAGATATACCGATCACTGTACTGTGCTGGTCAAGGAGACCAGCAGACATCGCTTGAAAGTGAGAATCTGTGTGAACAATACAGTTGATACCTGTCCTCATAAATTTATGAAAAGCGTCTGTTGCAATGAGTCCAGACCCACCACTCCCATAAAACTCTAAGCGTTTCGCTTCATGTATGATTTGTATGGCCTTTTCTACATCCTCTGGATTCAACAATTGAAAGCTATCCTTTAAAGCGGATATATTCGCCTGAAAAACCTTTTGCATAAAAATCGCTGTATCATCATCAAGACTCATTTCTTCATCTACATAATTAGGCTTTGTTTGGTCTATTTCCTGGGCAATAGCAATCTTCAAATCTTGAAAGCCCTCAAATCCAAGCCTTTTACAAAGACGAAAAATCGTTGCCTCTGAGCTCGCTGTCTTTTTCGCAAGCTCGACAATAGACAAATGGATGATGTCGCGGGGCTCACTCGTAATATGTTCTGCAATTCCTTTCAGCTTTGGCGGCAATCCCCTGCTTGCTGCTCGTATTTTTTCAATACTACTTAAACTGACAGAAGCCAATTGACTTCACTCCTCCCTTATTTATGTGAGCGCATACATTTCCTTATGTTCCCATCTTATAAAAAAGAAGCCTGTTTGCACAGACTTCTCTTTTTATGAATTCATCGTTTTAATCAATAAATCAAAAAAGATTTACTCAAAATTTTATAATATACACTTTTAGCTCAACAATCTACCACATTATTTTCAACTTCATTTTCTATATTTCTTTCCAAAAATCTTAAGCATTTTACCCTTATTTCTTCTAAACTATCACTTAATTCATGTGGTATTAAACTTTCTACATCTTCAAGTTCTGTTCCCAAATGAAGTATATTTATCAGTTCTTCATTTATCCCTTTCTTTTTTAAAACATCGATTGTTCGTGGACTGAACATGAGCTTTTCCGCTTCTTCTATAGTGATTAAACCTTCTTTTAGCGATATGATTATACCAATGATATTTATAACAATAATCCTATCTAAATCTTCATGTGAAGAATATCTTAGTTCTATTTTATTCATAAATCATTTCACACTCCAACCTTTTTTAACTTTCACATCATACACCAAACCAGATTTACTTTGAAAATAATGTACAGAAACCTTTTTTCCGTCTTTATAGCCATCTTTATATACTTTTTTCCAAGTCCCTCCTTCAATCTGTTTTAACTCAGATAACAACTTCTTATTATTTACTGTAACTTTTTTAGTCCCATTTTGAACAGCTTTAAAACCAGCAGGATATTTAGGGGCATATTTTATTGATTTATACAAATGTTTACTTGCTTTCACCCCGTTTACAAAAATAGTCCGGATGACAAGACCCCATACAGCATCGGCTTCTTTATAACCAATTTGGACACTTTTGTCTCTTGAAGAAGCCTCTCGATTAATATTGAATGTTACAGACGGTGAAAATAACGATACAATTAAAGTAAAAATAATGAGAAAAGGAATACGTCTTTTCAATTTAAATTATCTCCTAATATTAACTATATAAAATACAATATAACATACTAGGAATATTATAACTATTTCATTCTGTAGAAAATTAAAATGAATCTTTATACTGTTTAAAAGATATCTCTATCTTTTAACATCTTATTTATTACAATATAAATTCCTAAAGTAATGAATAAAAAAGAATATACCCCTCGGAGATAAAAATTAAAGTTTAAGTCCACAAAATATTCACTAAAATCTAATCATCTAGCGCAAGGACAATATCATTTAACCTACCGAAATATTAAAAGGCCCTTTTCAACTCATTTTTTCATAAAATCGAATTGGTATGATTCTTCTGAATCTTTTCCCCTCTTCACTCGTATATACTAAAAGAGTGATTGATTTGAAAGGAGATCTGTTTGTGGGATATATTTTGTTATTTTCGGTTGTGATCGGTCTGATTTTGACCCTTTTGCTCACACCGCTCAGATTGTTCGTTAGAAAGAAAGGAACAGAACAGCAGGTTCCGCTTATGTGGATTGCAGGCCTTGCTTTGCTGTTCATGGTCGGTATTTTTGTTTTCTATTACATCTCCAATTTAGATCGCAACCCTTCATCCCTATGGTTGATTGGACTTGTTGTGACAGCAGCAGGTGCCTTTTTGTCAGTTGGATTGGAGCGTAAGATCAAAGGCGTGCTGTTTCTTATTCTATTACTGCTCGGTGTTTATATGGCGACAGCTTTTCTATTCAATGCGAATGAGAAATTTGATGTCTCTAAAATGGAACAAAAAGTGGAAATCAAAGCGTTTGATGAGACGGAAACACCTGCAAGTGTACCGCCTCAATTCGCTCGGAACAAAATGAAGAAATCGTTTGGACAGGTTCCGAACACAAGCTACTATGAGCTTGGCAGCCTGCAAATCCAGAAGGTCAACGGTGAGTATGTGTACATCGCCCCAGTGGAATTCTCGGACTTCTTTAAATGGATTCGTTCGGGCAGTACGCCGGGTTACTTTACACTAAGTGCGACCGACTCATCTGCTAATCCAAAGTTTGTAAAAACAGAGATGGTTTATACGCCTTCCTCTTATTTCAACAAAGAAATTGAGCGGCATATCCGGCTTCAGTACCCTGATTTGATTTTCTACGGCGACACCCAGCTGGAAATCAATGATGATGGTAAGCCTTATTACATTCGCACGTATGGCGATTTTATCTCTGCCCGAAACGGCTTTAAAGCTTCCGGCGTAGTCGTTGTTGATGCCAAAACAGGCGCAACGAAGAAATATGCTCTAGATCAAGTACCTGCTTTTATTGATGGTGCTGTTTCACCAGAATCGGTCAGTCTGCAAAACAGTTATTTCGGAAACTATATTCACGGGTTCTGGAACAGTATGTTTGGAAAATCAGATGTGAAGCTGCCTTCAGATGAAGGAACAGAAGCCAATGTAAGTCCAGTGTTTGATTCAAAAGGAGATATGTATTACTTCACAGATTTCACAAGTCCGAAAGAGGGCGTTGATTCGATGCTTGGGTATGCCCTGACAAATGCCCGGACAGGAAAAGCGACTTACTATACCGGTAATCTTGAAGAGTCCTACATGGATTCTCAAGGTGCTCTGCAAATTATTGAAAAACGATTCATCGAGAAGAAATGGAAAGGGCGCATGCCCATTCTCTATAATTTCTATGGAGAAGCCAGCTGGCTCACACCGGTTCTCGATTCAAATGGATTCCTGCAAAACTACTTTATCGTTTCTGCAGCCAATCCTGAAATCGCTGCGTACGCTTCAACACCAAACGAAGCATTGAGAGCCTATAAGACAGCTCTTCAAAAAGGCGGCGGCACCGTCAACAGTTCATCTAAGCAGGAAAAGAAAGAAGCTACAGGAAAAGTCAAACGAGTCTATAAAGAAAAGACCGGTGATTATACAACCGTCACCTTCCTGCTAGACGATGGGAAAAGCTACACCATGTCATCTGAAAAAGAACCTCTTGTCATTTATTTAAAAGAAGGCGATCAGGTCACCATGAAATACACAGATACAGGTGAAATCTTCCTTCCAGTTGATGAAATCAAAATCAAAGGATTATAAAAAAAGACGTTTCTCCTACTGAGGAGAAGCGTCTTTTCTCTCTTTCCTTAACAATTCAACGAGTAATTCTTTATTTTTATTTCCCCCTGTCATTGGTGACTCGACATAGGAGAATTTTCGTTTGAAATCCATTCCTCTCACAGAAATGACAGCCAATTCACCGCCAATGCTGCCTCGCTGGAGGACATATTTAGATAAAACGGAAAGCCCCATTCCGTGGATCACAGCTTCTTTAATCGCTTGATTGCTGCTAAATGTCACAAAGGTCCGTGCTTTCAGCCCATTTGATTTCAGGACGTGCTGTAAGTATTCTCCGGTACCTGATCCCTCTTCTCTTGTGATCCATGTTTCGTTTTGCAATTGATCAATCGTGACATCCTTTTTCTTAGCAAAGGGGTGATCTAATGGCGCCACGATATAGAGCTCGTCTTCTAGAAAAGTTTCGACAGTTAGTTCTTTGTCATTGGTCTGTCCTTCGATTAAACCGATGTCGACATGGAATAAGCGGACATGTCTGGCGATCGCCTCTGTGTTATCAATGACCACCTCAATATCAACATGCGGATAGAGCTGATGAAACTCTGCCAATATTTGCGGCAGCACGTACTCTCCAATGGTGAAACTCGCCCCGATTGTCAGCTTCCCTCTTGCCAGATGATGATGCTCATAAATATCCTGCTTCGCCTGTTCATATAAACGAATGATTTGTTTTGATCGATGGTACAGCATATCCCCAGTTGGTGTAACCGTTAATTGCTTTGGCGAACGATTCAGCAGAACGGTCTGGAATTCCTGCTCCAAGTTCTTAATATGAAGACTGACACTCGGCTGAGAAATCCGCAGCTTTTGGGCTGCTTTTGTAAAGTTTTTCTCTTCCACAACTGTCACAAATGTCTTCAGTGCATCGTAATACATCGGTCCCTCTCCTATCAGAAATCTTAATCCAAAACCTTTCATATATATATCTTACTAATTCCTTCCCAGTGCGTAAAGAAGCGCTTAACTGAAAACAATTTAATAAAAATATTTACTAATTTTTTTAAAGACTCTATACTAGGAGGAGATATTTTCTATAGGAGGTGCTGATTTGGCAGCTAAAATAAAGGACATTGCTGAAAAAGCTGGATTATCCATTGCGACTGTATCTCGCGTACTGAACCAAGATCCCAACCTATCTGTCACGGATCAAACACGCGAAAAAGTATACGCCGCCGCAGAAGCTTTGTCCTATCAAAAGAAAACATTCAAACATTCATTAAAAAAAATCGCCTTTCTCTATTGGATGACCGAAAAGGAAGAGCTTGAAGATATTTATTTTAAATCCATTCGACTGGGCATTGAGGAACTGACCAATACTCGGAGTTTAAATGTCACCGCTTACAATCCATCTGATGGGCTTCATTCCATTGATCCTTCTACAGAAGGGATCATCGCCATCGGCCGATTTAAAACGTCAGAGCTTGATCAATTATATGCAATCACCCAGCATATCGTTTTTATTGATACGTCACCGGATGAAGACCGTTTTGATTCTGTAAAACCAAATCTGAAACGAATTGTTGAAAAGATCATCGATTCTTTTATTGAAAAAAAACACACATCCATTGGATTCGTAGGCGGCACAGACCTTGACCTGAATACGAATGTGCATATTCCAGATATTCGCGAAACGACTTTCCGTGAATATATGATGGCTCACAATGTCCTTGATGAGCGATTGGTCTATGTCGGTCATCATTTCTCAGTAGATGAAGGGTATTCGCTGATGATGAAGGCGATTGATGAGCTTGGTGATGATCTGCCCACCGCTTTTTGTGTCGCTAGTGATCCTCTTGCCATCGGCTGCTTACAAGCATTAAACGAGCGCGGATTTTCTCTGCCGAACCGCGTGAGCGTCTTTAGTATCAACGATATTCATGTGTCTCAATATGTGTCACCACCGCTCACCACGTATCATATCCACACGTCTTTACTTTGTGAAACAGCTGTCGATTTACTGTTAGAAAGACTTGTGGACGGCAGAGCATTACCTAAAACTGTGCTGATTGCCTCAGAACCTGTCTTTCGGAAAAGTACGATATAAACAACTAGAAGCCTCGTCCAATGTGGAGGGCTTCTTTTCTCTCTATATGAGTAAAAAATTTTACTTAATAAATTTAATAAAATATGTTTACTTTTTTTACTTAAGTTGATATTCTCACATTAAGAAAGCGTTTTCTTATCATCTGTGAAAAAAGAACGAGAGGGGATTACCAATGAAAAAGGGAAAATGGGCGACATTATCAGCAGTCGTTGGTACTGCTGTGCTTCTGCTTTCAGCTTGCGGACCGGGAGATGACAATTCAAGCGGTACACATCCGGCATCTACAGGTACAAAGACCTTGCTAGTGTGGGAGGATGTCAAAAAGTCTGATGGGATTCAAGACGCTGTAAAAGAATTCGAAAAACAACATGATGTGAAAATCAAAGTGGTCGAAAAAGCTTATGCCGACCAAATTGAAGCTCTACGTCTAGATGGCGCAGCTGGGACAGGTCCAGACGTCATCACGATGCCTCACGATCAAATTGGATCAGCTGTCACTGAGGGGCTATTACAGGAAATCAAACCAGATCAAAAAGTGATTAACTCCTTCACAGACGAATCGATTCAATCACAAACGGTAGACGGCAAGCTGTATGGTCTTCCTAAATCCGTTGAAACGACGGTGCTTTTCTATAATAAAGACCTTGTCAAAAAGGCACCAACGACACTTGATGGCTGGTATGATCTATCGAAAAAGCTGACAAAAGACGGAAAGTACGGCTTTGTTGCGAAATGGGATGAAATTTACTATGCGCAAAGTGTTTTAGGCGGATCTGGGGGCTATATTTTCAAGCAGAAAAGCGATGGCTCTTATGATGTTAATGACATTGGTCTGAACAACGATGGCGCCATCCAAGGCGGAGAATACATTCAAAAATTCTTTAGCGAAGGACTTTTCCCGAAAGGCATCATTGGGGAACAAGGAATCAATGTCCTCAACTCCTTATTCACAGAGAAAAAAGCAGCAGCTGTCATTTCTGGTCCATGGTCATTTGGTCCATTTAAAAAGGCGGGTATTGACTATGGCGTGGCTGAACTGCCAACACTCCCTAACGGAAAACATATGAGCTCCTTCTTAGGTGTAAAGAGCTACAACGTCTCCTCTTATTCTAAAAATAAAGAACTTGCTGAGAAATTTGTTGAATTTATCACGAACGAAAAAAATGCGAAGAAACGCTTTGAATTGACAGAGGAAATTCCACCAGTGAAAAAACTGATGAAAGATCCAATCATTACGGAAAACGCTAATGCGGATGCTGTTTCAAAACAAACGAAATATGCCACGCTGACACCGAACAATCCTGAAATGGCAGAAGTGTGGAAGCCGATTGATAGTGCATTAGGTCTCATTGCAACTGGTCGTACAGATGTGAAAAAGGCATTTGATGATGCGGTCAATCAAATCGACTCTCAAATTAAAGCAAATCACTCCAAATAACCATCAAATGCGGGTAGTCTATCAAACTGCCCGTAGTTGATCTAATATCATATGAAGTAGGTGTTAGACGTGACGGGTAACCTTGAACTAGACCGCACACACACAGTGGAATCAAAGACACACCGGAGACGGGCGCTAATGTTCTCCTTTATACCCGGGATGGGGCAGATATACAACAAACAGTACGGCAAAGGGGCACTCTTTTTCCTGTTTGGCGTCTCTTTTTTGATTGTATTTTATGATTTATTCAATATTGGCTTTTGGGGTCTGTTCACACTTGGGACGATGCTGCCTCGTGACAACTCTGTTTTTCTTTTAGCCAAGGGGATTATTGCGCTGTTAACAGCTGGTTTTGGTATCGGCTTTTATGTACTCATGATGCGTGATGCTTTTATAAACGGAAAGAAACGTGATCAAGGGGTTCCGCTTCATTCCATCCGTGCTCAACATCATCAGCTCATCGATCAAGGCTTCCCTTACTTAATGAGCACTCCTGCTTTCTTTTTACTTCTATTTTCTGTTGTCTTTCCTATTATGTTCAGCTTTGCGCTTGCCTTTACGAACTATGATTTATACCACTCGCCTCCTGCCAATCTGATCGACTGGGTAGGAATCAAGAACTTTCAAAATATCTTTTCCATTGATATTTGGAGAGACACCTTCATTGATGTACTTGGCTGGACCGTCGTATGGACTTTGGCCGCGTCAACCCTTCAATGTGCCATCGGCATCTTTTTAGCGGTTCTGCTCAATCAGAAGGATTTAAAGGGAAAACGGTTTTTTAGAACCATTTTGATTCTTCCTTGGGCTGTTCCAGGCTTTGTGACCATTTTGGTGTTTGCTGGACTGTTCAATGATACCTTTGGTGCCATTAACAATACACTTTTTGCATCGATAGGGATTGATCCAAAACCATGGCTGACAGATCCATTTTGGAGCAAAATTGCCCTTATTGCGATGCAGACTTGGCTTGGATTTCCTTTTGTTTTCATTATGACAACAGGCGTTTTGCAGGCGATTCCCGAGGATTTATATGAGGCTGCGACCATCGATGGAGCCAATTTTTTTCAGAAATTCCGGTCCATCACGTTACCGCTTGTTCTCTATTCCATTGCACCCATCCTTATCACACAATATACGTTTAACTTTAACAACTTTAATATTATCTACTTATTTAATGGCGGGGGACCGCCTGTTGCGGGGTCAACCGCTGGAGGAACGGACATCTTGGTTTCTTGGATTTATAAACTTACGATGCAGTCCTCTCAATATGCACTCGCTGCGGCTGTCACGATTTTACTTTCAATCTTTGTCATCGCCATTGCACTCTGGCAGTTTAAGAGAACGAATTCATTCAAAGAGGAGGACATGATGTGATATGGGATCAAAACAAAACAAGCTCATTCGCCTGAGCATTACTTATTTTATCCTTTTCATTGCCTCCATTTGTATTCTATATCCACTGCTTTGGACAATCGGTGCTTCCTTTAATCCTGGAAACAGCCTCATGAGTACAAGTATGTTTCCGAAGAATCCAACGTTCAGCCACTTTACCGAGCTCTTTTTCGGTCAGGGAGCACTTTATGCAAAATGGTATTGGAATTCAATGAAGATCAGTATTGCGACTATGCTCTTAACGTTAATTCTTGTCAGTTTTACAGGCTATGCCTTTTCCAGATTCCGTTTCAAAGGACGGAAAAATGGGCTGATGCTCTTTTTGCTGTTGCAAATGATTCCGCAATTTTCAGCGCTGATTGCGATTTTTGTTTTGGCTCAAATGCTTGGACTGATTAACAGCCACCTTGCACTAATTTTGATTTATGCAGGCGGGCAAATTCCGATGAATACGTATTTAATGAAAGGCTATCTTGATGCGATTCCGAAGGATCTCGATGAATCAGCCAGAATGGACGGCGCAGGGCATTTCCGGATTTTCATCCAAATTATTATGCCGCTTGCTAAGCCGATTTTGGCGGTTGTTGCCATCAACTCTTTTACAGGACCACTGGGTGATTTCATCATCTCCAGTGTCATTGTCCGCTCACCCGAAATGTATACGCTCCCGATCGGTCTGTACAATCTTGTGTCAGACAAAATGGGGGCCAGCTACACGACCTTTGCAGCCGGGGCTTTACTCATTGCGATTCCAGTCGCTTTATTGTTTCTTGTTTTACAAAAACAATTTGTATCCGGCCTCACACAAGGCGGGACAAAAGGATAAGGGGAGATTTGATGAAAAAATGGATGCTCGTCACGGTTGTCGTTTTCTTTTTTATGGGGTTAGGTATTTTGCCTGAAGCAAAAGCCGATACGATTTTTGTTCAGCCGATCAATGGACTGCAGGGTGATTTCGTCAAAGGAGCCGATATCTCTATGCTTGCAGAAGTAGAGAGAAGCGGGGGCAGATACTTCGACCAGAACGAAAAACAGGTGGACCCGCTCAAGCTATTAAAGGAAAAAGGCGTCAACTATGTGCGCATTAGACTGTGGAACCATCCATACGACAACCAAGGCCGTGCCTATAACGGTGGGACAAATGATTTAAACACAGCCATCGCTCTATCGAAACGTGCAAAAGCACAAAATATGAAAGTGCTGCTTGATTTTCACTACAGTGATTTCTGGACTGATCCTGGTAAACAATTCAAACCGAAAGTGTGGGCATCTCTTTCACAAAGCGATTTAGAAAAAGCGGTCGGCACTTACACAGGGGATGTACTCAAAGCGATGAGAGCACAAAATGCCCTTCCGAACATGGTTCAGGTTGGGAATGAACTGAACTCAGGCATGCTGTGGCCAAATGGAAAGAGCTGGGGTGAAGGCGGCGGGGAATTTGATCGGCTCGCCGCTTTGCTAAAGGCTGGCACAAATGCTGTCCGCTCTGTCGATTCTAACATCAAAATCATGCTTCACCTTGCACACGGAGGGGACAATGGTGCGTCCCGCTGGTGGTTTGATGAAATCACAAAACGAGGCATCTCATTCGATACGATCGGTCTATCTTATTACCCGTATTGGGACGGTGGATTTAATGGTCTGACGTCTAATATGAATGATATTAGTGCCCGCTATCACAAAGACGTGATTGTTGTGGAAACCGCCTATGGGTTTACGACAGCAAATGGCGACAACCTAGAGAATTCATTTAATCAAGACTCTGTCAAAACAGCCGGCTACCCGGCTTCACCTCAAGGTCAGGCATCTTTTATACGAGATCTATCAGAGAAAATTTCACAAGTAAAAAACAATCGCGGAAAAGGGTTCTTTTATTGGGAGCCGCTTTGGATTCCAGCGAAAGGCGCTCCGTGGTCTAGTCAATACGGGCTGGCTTATATCCAAACAACCGGTACAGTCGGAAATGCTTGGGAAAATCAAGCGATGTTTGATTTCAACGGAAAAGCACTGCCTTCTCTTGATGTATTTAAACAAATGACACCGTAATTAAAAGGATAGGACGTGACAAAATGGGAAAGCGTTACCCACTCGTTCACCCAAATGTGAAAGGCTTTTTGCATGGTGGCGATTATAATCCAGATCAATGGCTCCATATGCCGGAGATCATTGACGAAGATTTTCGATTAATGAAGCTTGCACACTGTCAAACATTCTCCATCAACATTTTCGCATGGAGTAAGCTAGAGCCAAAAGAAGGGCAGTATGATTTTGCATGGCTGGATGACATCATGGACCGCTTGGCAGCTCAGGGGGCTCACGCCATTCTCGCAACGCCAAGCGGGGCAAGACCTGCTTGGCTGTCACAAGCATATCCAGAGGTATTGCGCGTCGAAGCGAACCGTCAGCGTAATTTACATGGACTGCGCCATAATCATTGCTTCACCTCACCGGTTTATCGAGAAAAAACGAATACACTCAACCGGCTGCTGGCTGAACGCTACAAGGATCATCCAGCACTGATTATGTGGCACATTTCGAATGAGTACGGCGGCGAATGTCATTGTGATCTTTGCCAGGAAGCATTTCGGGACTATTTGAAAGACAAATACAATCATGACCTTGAAGTTTTGAATCAAGCATGGTGGACGGGTTTTTGGAGCCACACGTATAGTGACTGGTCACAAATCGAATCACCTGCACCGCACGGGGAGCACATGATTCACGGGATGAACCTAGACTGGAAACGCTTTGTCACAGCGCAAACGATCAATTTTTATCAAAATGAAATTGAACCGCTGCGGGAATTGACGCCTCATATCCCAGTGACCACCAACTTTATGGGCGACTACCCGCATATGCGCCCATTCCTTGGGCTGGATTATCATCAATTTGCAAAAGAGGTCGACGTGATTTCATGGGATAGCTATCCAGCATGGCATAGCGGCAGGGAAACAACCTCCGAATTAGCGTCAAACGTCGCCTTCGTTCACGATTTATATCGTTCATTAAAGGACGGTCAGCCATTTCTCGTTATGGAGAGTACACCGAGCCTTGTGAACTGGCATGAAGTGAATAAGGTCAAACACAAAGGAATGGCACACCTTTCTGCCATACAGGCGATTGCCCACGGATCAGACTCCGTGCTTTACTTCCAGTGGCGCCAAGGCCGAGGTGCCTCCGAGAAATTCCATGGCGCCGTAGTCGATCATTCCGGACATGAACATACGCGCGTGTTTCAAGAAGTCGCTGATCTAGGGAAACAATTGGAGCAGCTGCAGCCCATTGCGGGCACGTCCGTACAACCAGAAGTCGCCATCATATACGATTGGGAAAACCACTGGGCCATTGATGATGCACAAGGCTTAAATAATACAAACAAACGCTATGTAGAGGCTTGTCAAACTCACTATCGAAGCTTTTGGAAAAAAGGCATCCCTGTTGACATTGTCGGCATGGAAAAGGATTTCTCATCCTATCGTGTGCTGGTTGCTCCAATGCTCTACATGATCAAACCAGGCGTCGCAGAAAAAATCGAAGCCTTTGTCAAAAAGGGCGGTATTTTTATCGCGACATATTGGAGCGGCATGGTCGACGAAAATGACCTATGTTTCCTCGGTGGTTTCCCCGGCCCTCTCCGTCATGTACTTGGCATATGGGCTGAGGAAATCAACACATTGATGCCAGATGAACATGTGTTAATAACCACAGGGAATGGACGCACCTACCATGTCGGGCAATATTGCGAATCCATTCATCCTGAAACGGCCTCTGTGTTAGGGCATTTTGAGAATGGCTGCTACGAAGGACAGCCAGCCCTTACTGTCCATCCTTTTGGAGATGGAAAAGCATACTATATGGCTTCCGAAAATGAGCAGATTTTTTATGATGAGTTCTACGAGGATCTCATCGCAGGAATGGGTATACAGCCCGTCCTATCATCTGTGATTCCAGAGGGAGTTAGTGTACAAAAACGAACAGATGGCACGCAAGACTATGTATTTATGATGAATTTTACAGAAGAGCAGCAGAACATATCACTAGATTCAGCGGAAAGCTATGAAAATATGCTGTCTGAAGAGCAGGTGCCAGACCAGCTTCAGCTTGACCCTTACGAGTACGTCATCTTGAAAAAATAATTTGAAAGAAGCGTTCATTCATTGGACGCTTCTTTTATTTTAACGATTCCAAATACCTATATAAATATATTTGCTTGTAGAAATGCCCTTGAATCGTTATATTTTATCTAAATTTTTTGACATGTTTGATACCGCGCCGTGAATGGATTCACCATCCTTTTTTACCATTGTATAGGTATGAAAGCGGTTGCCTAATACTCATATTTTTGATACCCTTTTTTTCAATGCAGATATGGGACTGCATTGTCATAAAAAGAGCAAGAAAATGTAAACGGTTTATTGTAGGGGGAGGGACTTATGTTAACGTTTGTTGGATTATTGATTATTTTAACGATTGTTGTATTGCTGATTTGGGGGAAAGCAAGTCCAATTGTTGCCATGGTCATGGTGCCTTTAATCGGGGCATTCATCGCAGGATTTGGAATCAATGACATTCAATCTTTCTTTGAAGAGGGGATTATCAAAGTACTGCCAGTGGCGACCATGTTCATCTTCGCCATTTTATTTTTTGGTATTTTACAAGATACAGGGTTCTTTGAACCTGTAATAAAAACACTGATTAAACTGACAAAGGGAAATGTTGTCACGGTTGCGATGGGAACAGCTCTAATAGGAGTCATCGCTCATTTAGACGGAGCAGGAGCGACTACATTTTTATTAACTGTACCTGCACTGCTTCCACTTTATAAAAAATTACATATGAGTCCGTACTTATTGCTGTTATTGATCGGGACAAGTGCCGGCTTAACGAATATGGTGCCGTGGGCTGGCCCCACAGGACGGGCAGCGAGTGTCCTTAATATGGACCCATCTGAACTTTGGGTGCCGCTCATTCCCATTCAGCTCATTGGGGTCGTTCTCGTATTAGGAATGGCATTTATTTTAGGAAAAAGAGAAGAAAAACGCATTCGGGTCAAAATCGCCGCAAATGAAATCGCTGCTGTTCAATTAGAAGGCGCAGATTGGGACCGGGCTATTCAATCCATTAGCGAGACAGGTGATGCCGCTTTAAAACGTTATCACTTGATTTGGGTGAATTTCATTCTGTTTGTAGCCGTTGTTGTCCTTCTTGTGCTCAACGTGATTCCGGCTAGTTATATGTTTATGATTGGTCTTTCTCTCGCACTATTAATTAACTATCCGAAAGTGGATGTACAAATGGAGAGAATCAAGGCGCATGCACCTAGTGCACTCATGATGGCTGCCGTTATTTTCTCCGCAGGTTCATTTTTAGGAATTCTCGAAGGAACGGGCATGCTAAAAGCTATTGCTGTGGACAGCATTCAGATTCTACCTGCTTTCCTGCTTCCATTTTTACATATCATTGTTGGGATGTTTGGGGTACCGCTGGATATGCTGACAAGCACAGACGCCTATTATTATGCTCTACTTCCAATTGTCGAATCGATTACATCTGAGGTTGGCGTGTCGGGCACTTCCGCTGCGTATGCCATGATGATTGGAAACATCATCGGAACCTTTGTCAGTCCACTCGCTCCAGCCGTTTGGCTTGCGATAGGTCTTGCGGGAGTCGATATGGGGAAACATATCCGCTACTCCTTCTTTTGGATGTGGGGATTCAGTATTATCCTTCTGTTCGTGGCGATGCTGATCGGTATCATTTAAAAAAGAAAGACATGCGTACAACGACGCATGTCTTTTTCTTTGTATTTATGAAGGATATTCACTCGTGTGAATGTCTGTTTTCGGCTTTCTAATAAGAGACATCAATCCAATGATAAACAATAGAACCATTGGAGCAAATGCAAGGCCGACTGTTCCAATCAAAAGAGTCACAGCAGACACCAAGAAAAGAATACCTGAAAGCACGGCACGGCGGTCTGTTTTCAAGAAAATCACACCGACAATCGATAGCACAGCCGCAATTGCGGAAACGACCATGAACTGAGTACCAAATGCATTAACCGAAGCCTGAAGCGTTTCAATCGGCAATGTTTCTCCTTCCTCTTGTAACACTTCATTGATTTGATCATAAAATGATGGACCTAAGGAGAGAATTAATGCTCCAAATCCAACACCAATGGCATTGAGGACAATACTAATAATCCCCATAATTTTTTCACCTTTCCGTCTAATCATGTGTAAACCTCCTAAAAAGTTAAATTAACTGCCTGTTTTCACTTCTCGCTTTTGGAAGACAATTAAGGCAATCGCCAAGAAAATAGCCCAATAGATGACTAGGACTGTTAATGAGAATCCTAGAGACATACCTTCGATAAGAGTAACCTCTTCCATAAAATATTGAGATGGATCATTTGCAAATAACAAATATTTTGCCCAATCAAAGAAGAGCATTAAAATACCTGTAATTGATCCACCCACAATATAAGCTAACACACTAATAGCGATGGAGATAGCTTCACTTCTAAATACTGTAGAAATGGCGAACGAAAGTGTTCCCAGTACGACAAACATTGCACAATGAGCAAGATAATAAAAGACCATATTTGCAAACTGCGAACGTTCAATCACTTCACCATTTTGATAGACCAAATTCACATAATCAGTGTTGAGGCCGAAGAAAATGGCACCCAATATAAATGACAAGATAAACAGTACCACAACAAGTAAAAGAGCATATAGCTGCACCGTAATATATTTAGATATTAGGATCTTTAGCCTTGATGGTGGGCGAATCAATAATAATTTAATTGTACCATGCTTGTATTCAGCCGAGACAATGGTGGAAGCAATAATGATCACAAACACACCTACAAGCTGAAGTAAATTGGCGTTTGTTTTCACATAATCCCATACACTGTCACTAAACTGATTAGCTGGCGGTAAGTTATGCTTGATTCGATAATCATTAATAGCGATCTCTTTTTCAAGGCTTCTTTTAAAGAAACCATTTTCTGTTTCTTTGAGTTCCTTCTTGTTCTCAGTATTCATCATTTCTAGTTGGTCTTTCCAAGCTCCGGATGATTGATCTTCGTCATTTGTTTTAAGTGCAAAGATCAGTGTAGCAATCATACCTAAAACAAGAAGTCCAACCATAATCCAAGTTCCAACACGATAACTGATCTTCATCCACTCGTTTTGAATGAGGCGAATCATACGTCTGCCTCCTTTTTACCTGTTAAGCTTAAGAACTTATCTTCTAAGGTTTGTTTTTCTATTTTGATTTCGTACAAATGAATGGACGCGTCACTCAAATGACGAATCAATTCCGGCATTTTCTCTTCTGGCAAGGAGAAGAATAAATACTGCTCCTCTTCTCTTACAGTCGTGCCTTCCTCAAATACACCAATGAGCTTCTGCGCTTCTTCCAGCTCACCGGATGCGACCTTCATTCGATAATTGACCAGTTCGTCTTGATTCGTCTCTGTACGCTGATCCTCAATCGCAATCAGCTTTCCTTTTTGGATAATCGCAAAACGATCACACATCAATTCCATTTCTGACATGAGGTGACTTGAAACAATAACAGCCAGCCCTTCTTCCTTTGCCAGCCTTCTCAAGTAATCTCGTATCATGCGAATTCCCTCTGGATCAAGTCCATTGGTCGGCTCATCTAATATCAGCAGTTTCGGTCTATGTATAAGAGCCTGCGCAATGCCTAAACGCTGCTTCATTCCTAATGAAAACGTACGGACACGCTTATGTTTCACGTGCTGTAAGCTGACCAGCTCTAGCAGCTCATCAATTCGCCCTTCATCCACTTTCCCATTCATTCTGGCAAAGTGAACAAGATTTTGTCTGGCTGTTAAGTGATTATACATTTCTGGGTTTTCAATAATGGCACCAACATCTTGGATGGCATGCTGATATGAGGATTGAATACTATGACCATTAATCAGAATGTCGCCAGATGTAATTGGAGAAAGACCGACCATCATGCGAATGGTTGTTGTTTTCCCTGCGCCGTTTGGTCCTAAGAAGCCAAAGACTTCGCCCGCTTGGACAGAAAAGCTCAAGTCTTGAACGATCTTTTTCCCGTGAATATGCCTAGATACATTATGCAGTTCTAAAACGTTCGTCACGTTACCTCTCCTTCTTTGTCTAAGTATCATCTATCATCTATTTCCTGATAAACACCATGATCCGTTAAAAATAGAAGAACACTTCCATATGGTACAGCAATGCCCAAAAGTTGTGAAGGGGATTAGGCAAAATTTAGCGAATCATCTGCCTTTTTTAAGGTAGGGTTAAGAAAACAGCAATTTTTTATGTGAAAAGAGGCTTGATTTTTTTAAAAAATGAACCTTTTTCAACAGGTATATATGTATGGAATTCTGTTTAAGATTATTCCTTTCACCTATAAATAAAGAAATAAAAAGAGGCCTCTTACTGACAGCCTCCTTTCGTTATTATACTTTTTTCACAAACTCTGATTTTAACTTCATTGCGCCAAAGCTAGGAATTTTACAATCAATGTTATGATCGCCTTCCACTAAACGAATGCCTTTGACCTTCGTCCCTATTTTTAAAACGGAAGAAGAACCTTTTACTTTTAAATCTTTAATGACAGAGACCGTGTCCCCGTCACTTAACAGATTTCCATTTGCATCTTTGACAACAAGCTGCTCCTCTGCCGCTTCTTCTTGTTCTAGCGACCATTCATGCGCACATTCAGGACAAACCAGCAGACTGCCATCCTCATAAGTATACGTTGAACTGCATGTAGGACAATTCGGTAGATTAGACATTTGTGTTTCCTCCAACTTTCTATTTTATTTCATACAATTTTACCACATTTCTATAGAAAGGATTGTGATAGAAAAGGAAACATTTTTCAACGTTTACTTATTTCTTCCAATTGATATAGCAGCCGCAATATTCCGAGCGGTTCTCTCTACATGAAGAGCCCCATCTCTCATCGCCTCAGAAAGAGAAGTTACACCTGGAACGATACTAAAAAGTGCATCAATTCCATGCTCATGTACAACTGCACTGTCTTTTGAGAGGGAGCCCGCAATACCAATCACAGGCAGGTTATACTGCTTTGCTGCTTTGGCTACACCAATTGGCGTTTTTCCATAAATGGTCTGCTGGTCAATCCGGCCTTCCCCAGTAATGACAAGGTCTGCCTCCTTGATGACATCATCAAAATGAACTGCCTTCAGCACAATATCAATTCCTCTTTGCAAATCGGCGTGTAAAAAGCCTAATAAACTCGCACCAAGTCCTCCTGCCGCTCCTGCCCCTGCTACACCTTCAAAAAATACATTGAACTGTTTTTCTGCTACTTGTGCAAAATGAGCTAAGTTTTTATCTAACACTTGAACCGTTTCTTTATCAGCACCCTTTTGAGGACCAAATACAGCAGATGCTCCTCTTTCACCCGTTAAAGGATTGTCCACATCACAAGCTGCCTCCAGCCGAACGGATTGCAGTCTTGGGTCAAGTCCAGATAGATCAATAGAAGCTAATTGATGAAGGGCTCCACCGCCTCGCGATAGCTCCTGTCCTGCATTATCAAGAAAAGCCGCACCTAATCCTTGCATCATCCCAACGCCGCCATCATTTGTTGCACTTCCGCCAAGCCCAATGATGACATGCTTCGCTCCTTGATCCAGTGCCGCAAGCATTAATTCCCCTGTTCCTCTCGATGTCGTGAATAAGGGATTGCGTTTTTCTTGCGGAACAAGGTGTAACCCAGAGGCTGCGGCCATCTCTATGACGGCAGTCTGACCGTCCCCTAACATGCCAAAAAAGGCATCAACAGGCTCCCCAAGCGGGCCTGTGACCACTTGATTGACAATGTGCCCGCCCGTCGCATCAACTAGCGATTGAACAGTTCCCTCTCCTCCATCTGCCATTGGAAGTTTGATATATTCAGCGTTTGGCAAAATCGCATGAAATCCTCGTTCAATGGCACATGCTGTCTCATATGCAGATAAACTTTCTTTAAATGAATCTGGTGCAATCACAATTTTCATCCTAAAGCCCCTCGTTTCCTATCAAATGTCATCAGCCAAACAACTGGAAAACGCCGAATATAATGGTCGATACGACGGTTAATGTCAAACCAATTAACGATTCAAATGGCATGAGTTTCAACCGCTCTTTGATGTTCATTTGAACACTTCCTGCTGTGGCATGGAAAAAGCTCCCGTGCGGCATATGATCTAGCACTGTTGCCCCAGCATGAATCATGGCTGCTCCTGAAAGAGCAGATACGCCAAGGCCAATTAATGTACCGCTAAATACGCCACTCGCTACCGCCGTTCCTGCTGTTGTCGAAGCGGTGGCGGCTGACATAAATATCCCTGAAGCTGGTGCAAGTAAATACGGAGGTAATCCCGATGCATCGAGTGCTTGAATAAACACATCTTTTAAGGAAGAATTCGATACAATTCCTGCTAGTGTGCCTGTCCCTAATAACATAATCGCTACACCCGACATTTTATGAAGCCCCGATATCGCATAATCATTGAGAAACTTCCCTTTTTTCATGAAAAGAGCGCCTACAATGCCTCCGATCGGTAAGGCGATCATTGGGTCTATATTGATTTGAAAAAGCGGTCTTAAAGCCAACAATAAAATGGTGACAAGCGGACCCGCAAGTGCTTGAAAAAAAGCTGGCACTTGAACTTTGCTTTGCGCAGTTTCCTCTTCAAGAACAGGTGTCCCTTTTTTTGCAAGCTTTTTGGCTAACACATATGTAACAGCCAATCCAAACACAGCCGGGATGACACCCGCAGCCATCATTGAAGTAAGCGGTACACCAAAAGCATCAGAAGCGGCAATGGCATTCGGATTCGGTGACATGATATTCCCTGCCTTCCCGCCTCCAATCATGGCAAGTAGAATCCCCGTTTTCGACAGCTTTGCCCGTTTGGCAATGGCAAGTGCAATGGGCGCTACCGTGATAACAGCTACATCTACAAAAACGCCCACTGTTGTTAAAATCATGGTTGCCAGTGCGAGTGCTAATAACGCCCTCGCCTCTCCAAGCTTTTTCACGATAGCCTCGGCGATAGTTAAAGCTGCACCCGACTCAATCAAAACGCCAGCTAGTACACCTGCCGCCATAATTCTGAGGACAGCCGGAATCATATCCTTAGCGCCTTCCATCATGACGTTGACGGTCTGAACAATATCTACACCGCCTGCCAAGCCGCCTATGAAGGCACCTGCCAGCATGCCATATGCAGGTGATACTTTTTTTAGAATAAGAACAATCGCTATCACAAGCGCCGTCACGGCTCCCAGTGTACTTACTGTCACATCTCCACTCATCCTCGATCTCCCCCAAAATGTCTTTCTCCAATTGTAAGCGTTTACTAGTGGGGATCGGGTTGTGAATCTAGATGAATTTTTTTAATTTATCCCTTCATTCCATTGTGCATATGCACAATCAAGATAGTTGACTCATCAACTGCGCCATATAAAGCTCCATCAACTGTTTCACATGACGGGGATTTTTTCCGGTCAATGCTTGAATTTTATCTAAACGATATCGCAAAGTATTCCGGTGAATAAATAAACGATCAACAATTCTTTGTAAATCTCCGCCCTCTTCAATGTAAATCCTTAATGTTTGGGCGAGCTCCGCTTCCTGTGTTAATGGATTGTAAAAGTCAGTCCATCTAATCTCCTCTTCAACAGCTCCTGCAGTGAGGAATAGCCTTTCCAACTGATAAGATTTAAAAAAATAAATACTCTCCTCGGAATCAAGAGTTTTCCCCAACCTCAAGGCATCTCTTGCGTGCTCAAAAGACAATGGCAGCCGGCTTATGTCGTCAGCGACAGTCCCTATCCCCACCAGCACCTGACCTCCTACTGCTTTTTCCATTGTTCTTTGCAGCTGCCCTGCCACATGCTTTAAACGATGATCAGGGATCGGCTGCCTTAAAAGAACCAATTCATGACGAAAGGTCATGCCAAGCAAATCATCCGCATTCTTATCGTATTGAATCGCATGCATCATTTTATGCACAGCGTCTTCCGAGGATGGAACTGGCTGAAAAACGATGACCATTCGGCGCTTATCTAAATCCATTCCCAGCCATGCAGCTCGGTTCTTTAGCTGATGATCACCAACGTCCGAATCAGAAATTAACTGATTGACAATTTCACTCTCTATTCTTTGCCGCCACTGAATTCGTTCAAGCAGAAAAGACTGCTCTAACACAAGCTCAGCTGCCATTTTCACCAGCTCGGCATGATGCCGAATGTCCTCTGGCTCACCAGTAATTCCAATCACACCAACTACTTGTTCACGAAAGCAAATAGGCAAATTGATTCCAGGTCTCACTCCTTCTAAGCGTAAGGACGCCTCATGGTCAATTTCCATACTGTTCCCGCTTGTCAGCACAAGTCGTGCACCATCATGTTTCTGACCAATCCTGTTTCGTTCACCAGAACCAATTATGACACCATCTGCATTCATCACATTAATGTTTTTATCTAAAATACGCATCGTACGTTCAACCATTTCTTGCGCCAATTCAGCAGTTAAAAATTGCATGAGGCATCTCTCCTGAGGCTGTTTTCATTCAATGTATCATAGTGTCATTGCACAATAAATGCAAAGTGTTCAAAAATGAGGCATTGACAAAGGGACATTGAAAAGTGTTTAATCAAATCAAAGGATCGACCGACAGTCTAGTCAAAAGAAAGGATGGCTTTATGAGAACCGTTAAACATCCTGAAGAACGTAAAAATGACATCTTAAACGCAGCCGAAGAGCTTTTTTCTACCAAAGGCTATCAGCAAACAACGATTATCGACATTCTGAAAGCTGTTGGCATTGCAAAAGGCACTTTTTATTATTACTTTTCATCCAAAGAAGAAGTGATGGATGCCATTATTGACAGGATCATCAAAGCAGATATCATCGTGGCAAAGCGTATTGCGGCTGAGCCAGACCTTCCAGTCGTCGACAAACTATTTCGTATCATCATGGCACAATCGCCTCAGCAAGGAAGCAATAAACAGGGGATGATTGAACAATTCCATCAGCCTTCTAATGCAGAGATGCACCAAAAAAGCTTAATCAAAGCGATTAAAGAACTATCACCCGTATTGGCAGACGTCATTCAGCAAGGGGTGGAAGAAGGAACATTCAAAACAAAGTTCCCGCAAGAAACGGTTGAATTCCTTCTTGCTTCTGCGCAGGTCATATTTGATGAGGGCCTTTTTCAATGGACAGCCGAAGAAAGTATACAGCGCGCTCTAGCTTTTATCGATATCCTCGAATCCTCATTACATGCAGAAAAGGGGAGCTTCTCCTTTCTTCTAAAGCGATTAACTGGAGAGCTGGATGAAAAGAATTAGTGATTGGTCACTTCAATACCAATCCTGCATACATTATAGACTGACGGTCGGTCTAAAAGGAGAGTGATACTCATGTCTTTGTTATCCAAAAGAGGTTCATCCCACTTTATGTACCTCGTTCTCGGACAAATTATTTCCGTTTTTGGTTCTTCCTTAATTCGGTTTGTTATATCTTTACACGTACTGGATATGACGCAGCGTGTTGACTTATATGCCTTACTATTCGCTTTATCCAATGTCCCACTCCTTCTTTCTCCCTTAGCAGGAGCAATCGCTGACCGGTTTAACAGAAGGAACTTGATGATTTTATTTGATGTTCTCACCGGCATCATGATTCTGGCTTTTTATTTTTGGTTATTCTCAGGAAATGATTCACTCTATATGATCGGAGCGGTCATGGTGCTTCTTGGTGTGATGAGTACGTTCTATGCTCCTGCTGTGATGTCCAGCATTCCACAGTTAGTAAAACAGGAACAATTAGAACAAGCAAACGGAATCGTCAATGGCGTGCAGGCACTTTCAGGTGTTCTCGCTCCTATTATCGGCGGGGTTCTGTACGGACTGATTGGAAGTCAATCCATCATAGGTGCCAGTGCTATCGTGTTTTTTCTATCAGCATGCATGCTTTTACGGTTAAACATATCCTTCTCACCTAGCCCGCTAACGGAAACTATGGGCAAAGTGCTCATAATAGATATGAAACAGGGATTTTCCTATATTGGCAGTCAGCCATTTTTAAAAAGAGCCATGCTGCTTGCTGCAATGTTAAATTTCATCCTCACGCCATTTTTTATCGTGGGTGGTCCAATCATTTTAAGGGTCACAATGAAAAGCAGTGACATCATGTATGGAATAGGCATGGGCTTGATTGAGTTCGCTGTGATCGCAGGGGCTCTGCTAGTTGGACTTGTAGCAAAGCATTGGCAGATACCTACTTTATATCGCTGGCTGATCGTCATCGCGATCATCTTGCTACCTGTCGCATTCTCAACATCCAACACAGCTCTTCAATTTGGCACTTATCCAGCTTATTTTCTCTTTCTAGCAGGATGTCTTCCAATTGCTATGCTGCTTACAATGATCTCAATCGTTGTAATTTCACATGTTCAAAAGAAAACGCCAAATAGTCAATTAGGAAAAGTGATGGCGAACCTGACAATGGTTTCTCAATGTGCTGCCCCGCTTGGTCAAATGATGTATGGATTCTTGTTCAATACGTTTTCAGCCAACATGTATGTGACGGTGCTAATAGTCAGCACTTTCATGTTTGCCCTTGCCTACTTAACAAAAAATATGCTTCAACATGAAGGAGAATCAGCCTCATGAGACTGACGTTTATAAAGAAAGACTTAACCCGCCACCGTCTCATTTCCATCGGTTTAACCATTTGTATTATGTTGACATCATTTCTCGCAACAAACGCCGCTCAAATGACAGTACAGCTGAATGGTTCCATTTCTAATCTGCTCCATTCAGCCAAGGCACCAGATTTTGTCCAAATGCATGACGGCAGCCTAAATGAAAAAGACATTGAAGCATTTTCAAACAAGCAGTCCATGGTAAAAGCACATCAAATCGTCCCAATGATTCCAATTGAACATGCAAACATCAAGTTCGGACATGAACCCGCCAAAGTAGGTGTGATGGATCATTTATTTGTGAAACAAAATCGTCATTTTGATTTTCTTTTAAATGAACAAAATGAAAAGCTCACTGTCAATAAAGGTGAAGTGGCTGTCCCTATCTATTTTCAACAAAAGTATCATCTCAAGATAGGAGAAACGTTACTGATTGGGAAAGGGTCTAATCAATTCTCTTTCCGCATCAAAGCGTTCTTGCGAGATGCACAAATGAACCCCAGTCTTGTTAGTTCGAAAAGATTCCTTCTTCATCACAAGGATTGGGACGCAATGAATCAAGTGTTTCATAAAAAGGAATATTTAATTGAATTTTTACTGCATGATGCCGCTCAGGCAGATGCCTTTCAAGCAATCTACCAGTCATCACAGCTTCCACAGCAAGGTCCAGCTGTCACATTACCTTTGCTCCGTATGCTGAATGCATTGACAGATGGACTGGTGATTGCCATTCTCCTGCTTGTTTGCATGCTACTTATCGGTATAGCCCTTCTCTCTCTCCATCTTGCTATGACAGCTTCTATAGAAGAGGACGAACGTGAAATTGGAATACTGAAGGTGCTTGGGATTCCTTTAACAAGAATCAAGCAATTATACGTTGGAAAGTATGCCGTGCTTGCTTGTGTAGGGTGTATAGCAGGATATGGGTTAACGCTTTTATTTGGTGATATGTTTACGGCCAATATTCAGCGATACATGGGGAATCAGCCTTCTTTTACTTCTTGGTTCATCCCGCTTTGTGTTTCTATAGTGATAGCAATGATCGTCATTTCTTGCAGCTATGCTGTCCTAAGAAAGTTTGGTCGAGTATCAGCCGCTCAAGCACTTCAAGGCGGCGCCATTTCAACGAATGATAAAAAACAAATACCCCTACATCTCAAGAAAAACAGGTTCATCCCGGTCAATATTTGGCTTGGTTTAAAAGATCTGTTATCACGAAAGAAGTTGTACACAACGATTACTTGTATTATCGCGCTTTGTACATTTTTGATGCTGCTGCCTATTCAGCTATGGCACACCTTACAATCGCCGGATTTCATCACATATCTTGGCTCTGGTCAAAGTGACCTTCGAATTGATATACGACAAGGAAATCATCTAGAGGAAAATACAAATGAAATAGAATCAATGATTCGTGAAGATCGGGATATTCATACATCAGCCATATATGAAACAACTTCTCTTCAGGCAAAATCAAAGGAGAATACATTAGAAACACTCTATTTAGAAACAGGTGATCTCTCAGCATTTCCTCTCACCTATTTACAAGGGCGACAGCCTTTAAAGAATAAAGAAATTGCCTTATCAGTACTAAGTTCAGATTCACTCCAGAAAAAGGTAGGAGAAAAAATCACTCTCGTAACAAACGGGCATGAAATTCAAAAAACAGTGACTGGCATTTATCAGGATGTCACCAACGGCGGCAAAACAGCCAAAGCAATATCACAGCCATTTTCCCAATCAGCCCTTTGGAAAACCATTCAAATCCAACTAAAACAAGGAGTAGAAATTGCGGAGAAAAAGACAGTATTTGAAAAAGGGATATCTCCTGCAAAAGTGACAGATATGAAAGAATACGTTCATCAAACAATCGGCAGCACAGCCTCTTTAGTAAAAATCGTTGCATTTTTGTCTACATTAGCTGCTTTTGGAACCGCCAGTTTGATGCTATTCATGTTTCTGCACATGTTAAAAACGAAAGATTCAAGTCGAAACCACATGTTAAGAATGATTGGATTTTCTAAAAAAGATGTAACAGCACAATATATCACAAGTTTTATCGTCGTTATCTCTTTGGGCGCCTTTATTGGTACGATCGCTGTCCATACGATTGGACCAGCTTTGATGAGTGTAGGTGGAGCCTCCCTAGGGGCATCAAGCCTGCAGTGGCTGGCACCACAATGGGTGTCAGTTGTGTACCCAATCACACTGTTGATTGTCAGCTTAGCTTTAACCGCTTCGTTATTGAAGACGTTTTTTACTAATCAAACTACACGTCATACACTTTCATAAGGAGATGTTTCACATGGAACACTTGATTGAAACAAAGCGATTGTCTTTGCAAATCGATTCTTTAAAAGGACAGAAACAAATCATTCTTAAAGATATCCATTTATCGATAAAGCCTGGGGAATTTGTGACCATTATGGGACCTTCCGGATGCGGGAAAACTTCCTTGCTTTATCAACTTAGCGGGATAGAAACAGCCTCAACAGGTGAGATCAAATATAAAGGCCGATTACTATCAGAAATGACAGACAAACAGTTAACTGCTCTGCGCTTAACAGATATGGGATTTGTCTTTCAACACAGCCACTTACTAAAAAATCTTAATCTATTTGACAACATCATTGCTGCAGCTTACTTAACAAAGAAAAAGCCAAGAAAAGAAGTGAATGAACGAGCTAGATATTTAATGGAAAAACTTGATATTGATCATTTAGCAGATCGATATTTGTCAGAAGTATCAGGAGGTCAGCTTCAAAGGGCCTCTATCTGTCGAGCGCTTATGAATGAACCAGACATTCTTTTCGCTGATGAACCAACAGGTGCTCTTAACTCTAATGCAACGAAGGAAGTGATGAATATATTTTCGAAAATCCATTCTGAAGGAGCAACACTACTGCTTGTCACACATGACCCAAAGGTTGCTCTTCGTTCTGAAAGAATCATGTTTATGAATGACGGAGAAATAACAGCCAGCTTACATTTAGGGAGATATGATGACTCAACTGCCGAGAATCGAGAATTTAGATTAAATCAATGGCTGCAAAATTTAGGTTTGTAATTGGAGTAAAAACAGGCAGAAAGCTGCCTGTTTTACTTTTTCTGGAACTCAAACGAATAATCCATCGAAAAACGATTTGTTTCTAATATGATTTTGCCGCCTACTTGTTGACAAGATTCTGTCAGTAACTCTATTTCTTTGCTATAAAAGTATCTCTTTGACATATACAGAGTCACTAAAACGAGTAACAGCGTCGTCATGATCACTGTGATTTGCCCGTTTAAGATTTGAAATCTTTTTTTCATATCAACGTCCTTTCTAATAGACTAGTGTTTGTGATTGGCATTTACTTTTGTCTGCTTCTATCAGTTTCTATTCCAAATTTGATCTAGCATCATCATAACTGATTTTCTTTAACAGATCGACCTTCCAACTTACCAATATATTACATAAAATCACTTTATTTGTAATATACCGGTGATATTTTCGAACATAATCATAAAACCCAATGTATATATCCCTTTTTTAGACGACTAAAAAAAGATTTTAATCATTTGTAAAAACATTCAATCACCATTACAATTTCGTACATCACATGACCTTAGGTCCTTTTTATTACCTCCTGGCAATCACCTCGCAGAAATGATTATATTCTTCCAAAAATTGTGATATCGTTTTTTAGTGAGACAGGTGAAAGGATCTTAAAGAGGTGAAATTTCATGGCTATCATTTCTGCTGAACAGGTGGGGAACCGTTTAAATGATTGGCGAATTGCGATTCGCAAGCATGATGTACACAGTGCTAACGCAATGTACACAGAATTAAAGCAATTACTTCAAGAAATGGAAGAGAATCAGGAGGTCTTGACTTATTATTCATTGCTAGAAGGCAAGTATAAACTCATGTTATATGAACGGAGAGGTAAAAAACTGAATGAACAGACAGAGCTAGATTGCCCCTCTAAAACAAACGATTTAATTGAATACTATTTTTACCTATACAAAGCCCTTTACGCTTCATATAACAGGGACTATGCATCAGCCATTGGACTGTTTAAAATTGCCGAGAAAAAACTGCAAAACATTCCGGATGAAATAGAAGTAGCAGAATTTCATACGAAAATCGCAAACTTATATATGCTACTTCGTCAAAGCCTAATTTCTCTTCACTATATTCAGAATGCTATAGATATTTTCAAAAGTCATGAAGGATATGAAAGAAGACTAGCGACAGCCTTTGTTATCGCCGCTGCTAATTATATGGACATTAACGACTTCATAAGAGCAGAAAACTACTACAAAAAAGCAATACACATAGCTGACAGTCTAAATGATCATTTTCTAACTTCACAGCTTTTTCATAATATCAGTATTCTGTATGCCGAAGCTGGAGAATCGAAAAAATGTATCGATGCCCTAGAAAAGGCTCTAAGTGGTGAAAACTACCTCTCATCGTGCTATTTCCATCACTCCATGTTTATGTTAGTCAAAGAGCTGCTCTCTATTGATGAAAGAACACAAGCTCTCTATTACTTCGAATTGGTCAACCAAAAACATGAATCAGAGAAATGCCCCATCTATACAGCAAAAATGAATTTGCTTTACCATCTATATTTTACTGAAGATATGGTTCAAAAAGCTCAAGCCTGTTTCGATGAAATCAGCATTCTAAAAGAATTAAAGGATGCTGAAGGTGCCTGTGAATTAAGTGCTCTAGCTGCAAAACACTTTGAGGATTTGGGTGACATTCATCAAGCCTATCTCTTTTTAAAGGAAGCCTATCACAGGAACCATCCTATACTTGACTGGAGGAATTCTAATGAAAAAAATGAGTTTATTGATCATCGCTTTAACCATCGTTGTTTTTGGACAAACAGCTTCTTTCAATTCGTTAAATGAGACGAATGCTGGTACAACAGAACGACCTATCGGAACTTAATATAAAAATTGGTCATAGCAAAGAACCACTTGCCTGATCATAAGGCAAGTGGTTCCACCATTATTTTAATTGCTGATAAGATATGAGGCGGTGTATATGTACCGCAAGATAAGTAAGCTCATCATTAGGAATGACGATACTATGCACCTGTTTAATATAATCTTTGATTTTAAAAGCAACATCCATCGCTTGAGGATACAAGTGTGCAATTTGTTCAAACAACTCATTTTCTTGATCTGAGAGTAATTTATTTGCATAAAATCTTTCTACAAAGAACTTCACATGTGTAATGAACCGACTGTAATGAATATTCTCTTGGTCCATTTTCATATTCAATGTATAGCGCACAAGATTGACAATACTCCCGATCATTTTGGCATATTTCATGCCATCTTTCGAATCAGATTCTTCACCTAATGCATTAATTAAGTGAAAGGCGATATTGGCGGCTTCTTCTTTTGGTAATTGTATGCCCAATGTATCATTTACTAACTCAAGTGCGTACTTCCCTACTTCAAATTCTTCAGTATAGTAATTTTTGATTTCCCAGTACACGCGATTCGTAATATTAATATTCTTTTTATGTCGTTCGACAGCAAAATTCAAATGATCCATTAAGGTAAAATAAACACCTGAATTTAGATTTGAATTTAACCGTTTTTCTGCATATTGGACGATGTGCTGAGTTAAATCGATAAACTCTTGAGGCATTGAATCTAACAGTTGAAGAAATTCTTTTGCTCTCAAGTTATCGACTGACATAAAGACTTGGTCCGCTTTTTTCTCTTCTATCATTTGACCCGGTTTCTGTCCATAGCCAATCCCTCGGCCAAACAAAACCATCTCCTGATGGTTCTGATTTTCAGCCAGGACCACACTCGAGTTTAAAACTTTTTTGATTTTAAACATCGTCATCACCTGTTTTCATGATTGTGGTGTTCAATCAAGCGATTCACCATTTGTCTCAATGACTTTTTGGTACCAATAAAATGAGTCTTTTCGAGATCGTTTTAAGGTTCCGTTGCCATCATCATCTTGATCTACGTGAATGAAGCCATAGCGTTTTGACATTTGTGATGTACCTGCACTAATAATATCAATTGAGCCCCAGCTCGTATATCCAAAGAGATCGACGCCTTCTTCAATCGCTTCTCTCATCTGACGGAAATGCTCTTTAAAATAGTTAATACGATAGTCGTCATGGATAGAGCCATCACTTTCAACTACATCCTTTGCACCCATTCCGTTCTCGACAATGATAAGAGGCTTTTGATAGCGATCATACAATTCGATTAAAGAAATTTTCAGACCAACCGGATCAATTTGCCAGCCCCAGTCAGTTGAAGGAAGATAAGGGTTTTTGACTCCACGAATCGTATTCCCTTCTGTCTGTTCTAATCCTTCTTGGGCTGATTCAGTTAAAGACATATAGTAGCTAAATGAGATAAAATCTACTGTGTTTTCTTTTAGAATGGTTAGATCATCTGCTTCCATATGAATTTGAATATTTTTTCTCTCAAGCATACGTGTAATCAGTGGCGGATATTCGCCAAACACCTGAACATCTGCATAGAAGTAGTTTTCTAAGTTTTGTTTCAAGGCTTGTTCCATATCATTCGGATGACATGTATGCGGATACGTTGTCAATTTTGTCAGCATACACCCAACCTGGCTGCCTGGGATAATACGATGGCAATCTGCTGTTACAAGAGCAGATGCGACAAATTGATGATGAAGCGCTTGATACACCGTCTCTTCTACTTTTCCTTCTGGGCAACGATCAGGAATAATTCCTGCAGTAATGAATGAGTGGCGGTGTATACTATCAATTTCATTAAAAGTGAGCCAATATTTCACATCATGTTGATAACGTTCGAAACAAACATTGGCGAACTTCACAAAGAGATCGACCACTTTTCTTTCAACCCAGCCGTTATATTTCACACTA
This sequence comes from Bacillus sp. MZGC1, assembly GCF_002998605.1. NCBI lineage: Bacteria > Bacillati > Bacillota > Bacilli > Caryophanales > Bacillaceae > Bacillus > Bacillus sp. MZGC1. Next base: position 119,923 of record NZ_PVRE01000001.1, on the reverse strand, counting down.
AGGGCTAAAGGCATTTCATAATGAGAGAGTGTCACAATCGGTTCTATGTTGAGTTTTTTCATTTCGGCAAATACACGATCATAAAATTGCAGCCCTTTTTCATTCGGTTCAGCTTCTTCTCCAGTAGGGAAGATCCGGCTCCATGCAATAGAAATGCGAAGTGTTTTAAAGCCCATTTCAGCAAATAGAGCCAAATCCTCTTTATAGTGATGATAGAAATCAACACCTCTGCGTTTTGGGTACTTTTTATCGTCTGGATCCTTTATTGCACGATCTATATTTTCAGAAGTAACAGCAAGATGTCCTTCATAATCTTCTACACTTAAATTGGAACGATACATTGCAATATCTGCAACTGATGGTCCCTTTCCATCTATATTCCAGGCGCCTTCTGCCTGGTTGGCGGCAATGGCGCCGCCCCATAAAAATCCTTTTGGAAAACCTTTAATTGTTGTCATATGATTAGCCTCCTAATTGTGTGACAACCATCAATGTATCTTGACGATTGACCTCTTGTAATGGCCGTACCTTTATATCATATTGATCTGTATTTGTGATTACAGCAAGTGTAACTGGATCATATCCTGCTGCTATGATTTTTTCTACATCAAATTCAATCAGTAAATCTCCTGCTTGAACACGTTCTCCTGCCTGCACTTTTGGATGAAAATACTGTCCTTCCAGCTGAACGGTATCGATGCCAATGTGGAATAATACTTCAACCCCTTGGTCCGTTTTCATACCAAGTGCGTGATTTGTTTCGAACAGCAAGGTCACCTCGCCATCTACTGGTGCATAAAGCGCTCCTTTTGAAGGTACTATGGCAATTCCTTCACCCATGACCTTAGAAGAGAAAATATCATCTTTTACTTCAGATAGAGAGATCATTTGACCAATCACAGGGCTTTTGAATGTTTCACCTGCCCCAATTTGTTCAGCAAATGCAGCTTGATCATTTGTCTTTTCTTCTCCTGTTTTATCCTTACCTAATACAAAAGCAGCGATAAAGGCGACAATAAACGAAATGACTGCTCCAATGACAGCAAACATCAGATTTCGCGGGAGCTCATCTGAGATAAACATCGACATACTTGCTAATCCAGGGCCAACAAGTACAAAGGCTTGTATACCAACTAATCCAATGAAGATTCCGCCAACAAACGAACCAATCATGACACTTCCAAGGACCCGCTTATTTTGAAGTGTCACACCATACAAAGCAGGCTCTGTGATGCCAAAAAATGCTGAAATCCCTGCCGAAATAGCTGTTGATCTGAGTACCTTGTCTTTTGTGCGTAGTGCCACAGCGAAACACGCTCCACTTTCAGCAATATTATGCGCAAGTGATGCTGGTAAATAAAGTGCTTCTTTCCCAAGGGTTCCCATCGTTGTGACTGCATAAGGGACCATTGCTTTGTGCATACCTGATGCGACCATGAATGGGAGGACTGCTGCTAAAATTGCGACAGCTACCCAGCCTACTGTATTAAACATTGCAAGAATGATGGATGAAAAACCTTGTCCTGCTGTAAAACCAATCGGTCCTAATAGAAGTAACGTAACTGGTACAGTAATGACCAATGACATCATTGGGACAAAGAAAATCCGAATTGGTTTTGGTGAAAATCGTGTAAAGAATTTTTCCATTTGAGCGTAAAGCAATACAGAAAGGATTGCTGGGAACACTTGATACGCATAAGCTATATTTTTTACGTCGAATGTCATCAATTGCGCACCTTCAGTAAGCATAGCCGTCATGTTCGGAAGAAGGAGCGCACCGACTGCTGATAATGCGACCAGTGGGTTTACTTTTAGTTTATTGGCAGTCGTTACAGCGACTAGTAAAGGGAGGAAGTAAAGAGGTGCGTCCCCTACCATGTTCAATATTTGATAGGTTTGGCCCTTTGCATCCATCCAGCCTAATAAAGAGAAAAGGAGAAGAAATGATTTTAAAATCCCTCCGCCTGCGATAGCTGGAACAAGCGGCTGGAAGACACCTACAATGAAATCTAACAGAACTGTGCCTGCTTTTCTTTTTTCTTTTGGCTGATTGGAAGGCGCGTCTTTCCCTGATGAGCTGCTACCTATTAAACTTGTTAACTTTTGATACACTTCGATGACGTCATTCCCAATGACCACTTGGCATTGACCTGACATTCTGACAGCTATGACACCTGGCGTTTTTTCTAGAGCCGGTACATCTGCCTTCTTCTGATCAATCAGTGTGAAGCGAAGTCTTGTTGAACAGTGCTCAAGGTGCGCAATGTTTTCTTTGCCACCTACATGCTGTAAAACGTCTTTGGCAACCTGTGTGTAATCCATTTTTTCTCCCCCTTTTCTCATACATGAGACCTATATTTCGGCAATAAAAAAAGGACCTAAAACGACAAATTAAAGAAATTCATCGTTTTTAGATCCTGCCTGCATGACCAGTCACATGTCTAATTTATCAATATTGGATTTGATTTTAGTATATATTGAGTTAATGTAAGCGTCAACATATATTTTTGAATTTAAAAAATATTTTTTTACAAGTCTAATGTCATCAAAACGACCTCATTTTACTTTAGAGGAAATTTAAATCGAAAAAGTCAGATAGTCTCATGTCCTATCTGACTTAATTATTATCTTTATTTTTTCTTTGCTTTTTTCTTTGCGGCATTTTTAAATGCTTCTTCTTGCTTTTGATATTGTTTCTTATTCACAGCTTTCAGTTTCATTTTTTCATTCTTTTTCCAAATCGGTAACTCAATATAGGAAGCCTCTACATCAGATGACCCTATCATCTTAGACAAGCCACACTTTATTTTTGGTGTGGGATATACCCAAAAGTTTTTAAAACCTGTGGTTCCTACTGCTTGATATTTTTCTTTTTTCAATGGCTTACTTTTCTTCCCTGTGGCTTTGGAGATTGTAATAGCCCCTGAAAAATCCCCTTCAAAAACGGCTTCTTCGATATCAAGGAAAATTTGATATGAATTGTTTTTTGCTGTATACAGATAGCCGTAGGCTTTATTTAAATTATCTGTGTATTTCCCTATGATCTCATAGTAACGGTCTTCTGCTGTATCCACGTACTCATCATAGCGCTTATCTATGGCTTTTTTGTATTCTTTTAATTTCTTCTCATCAACAGCTTGATAGCGTTTACTTTTCTTTGCTCCTTGCTTTTTGACCATGAGATCTTTTCCAGAAAAATAGATGTCATATACGATTGTTTTCTTCTTTTGTTGGACTTTAAGTTTGTATCCTTTTTTGGTGGTTTTCCCCGTTAGCTTGTATTTTGTTTTCACCATAAAAGGTTCAATTGGATCAATCTTAACACCCTTACCGTTTAGGTAACCCGTGACCTTGCCTTTCTTTTCAGTCACCTTCAGCCAACTGACATTGTCCTTTGTTTTATAAGCATATGCATAAGATTGATTCAGTGATTCTTTTTTAGCAGATGCTTTGTTTCCTCCAAAACTTCCAACACCAATCAATAGTGCAACAATCATGAACAATATTCCTATGTTCCTCAACTTCATTTGTACACCCTCCATTCTTTTATGAATAGATGCGCAAGTACTTTACACATCAAGTATATATTACCATATTTATGATTTATCTCCTGTATTTCAAAAATATAAATCTATCAATTATTATTTTCTTGCTTTTTATTCATTTCAAATTTATTATATATCTAATTGATATATCTTTTAGATAGGTGTGCTGATATGAAAAAATACAATGATACGACGTATGCAATTTTAGGTATTTTAACGACAGATTGTAAGTCAGGGTACGAAGTGAAGCAATTAATTGATAAGAGCTTGCATCATTTTTGGAAAATTAGTTATGGACAAATTTATCCAGCTTTAAAGTTTATAGTCGAGGAAGGTCTTGCTGAGGTTTCACCCGCTTCTACGTCTGGTCGCTCAGACAAGCGGGAATATCATTTGACTGAAAAAGGGCTGAAGACGTTAAGGCAGTGGTTAGCGCAGCCGCTCGATCAGTTACCAACAGAACGAAATGAAGTGTTATTAAAGTTATTCTTCGGTCAATATCTTTCGTTTGAGAAAAAGCTGGTGCTTCTACAGGATTATGAAAGGCAGCTTCGTATCCGTTATAAGACCTATGTTTCGATTGAAGAAAACATTCAAGAGCTTTATCCAGATGAAGTGGATGCGAAGTATTGGCTGTTTACTTTAGATTACGGAAAAAGAGTGGCTCAAGCAGGAATTGATTGGTGCGTGGAAACATCCCATTTGATGAAAAAGGAAGGGTAAATGAATGAAAAAAGACATACGTGCTGGCAGGTTTACAACAGAAAATTCTGACTCGATTGTTGTGTTCATCATCGGCATGCGGATCAACAAACGCTGGGCGGTTCATCAATGGCTGCCTGTGTTCATGGCGATGCCTGGCATGATCAAAGAGCTGTATACCCATCAAGATGAGCTTGGTTTCCTCGGGACAGAGAATTACTTTGGCTTACGCACGACAGCGATGATCCAATATTGGAAATCAACAGATGACCTCCTTGCCTATGCGAAGATGGAAAAACATTTGGCGGCTTGGAAGAACTTCCATCAGAAGGCTCAGAACAATGACGCAGTGGGCATTTATCATGAAACCTATCAAATTCAAGCCGGCTCGTATGAATCCGTCTATATGAACATGCCTTCCTACGGACTGAGCCAAGCGAGAGCTCCTATTCCAATTGGTAAAGGAAAACAAACAGCGAAAGAACGGCTGAAAACAACAAATTCCTAGAGAGCGAATCTCTAGGAATTTCTTTTTGCAACGGTCACAAAATGCTTTAATATGCGGGCTGTTAATCCCCAAATGGTGTAGTTTTCATAATCATAAAACCATTCCTCTATCGATCGGCTCCCCCAGCGGTACTTCTCACCATTCATGATTTTTTCATAAGGGAAATCCTCAGCTGGTGTTGGCTGAACGGGTACATGATGTAAGTACGGCTCATATTGGCTGAGCCATGATAGAGGCACGGTAAAGGTCTCTTCTACTTCTTCTTGATTGAAGGAGTGTTTCACTTTTTGTTCATCAATGATCCCGACATATGGGTAGACCACGAAGGATGGAGAAGCAATGTAAGGACTGAGCTGTCCAAGAATCTCCACCGATTCTGGTGGAATACCCAGCTCTTCATGTGTTTCTCGCAGTGCAGCTTCCTGTGCTGTTTCGCTGCCGTCGAGTTTGCCACCAGGGAAGCTAATATCTCCCGGCTGTTTTCTCATGATCAGCGATCGCACCTCAAATAATATATGCCATTCCCCGTTTACTTGCACCAAAGGGACAAGGACCGCAGCTTTGAACGCTGTCTCTTCTCCAATAAATAACGGTTGTGATTGATGTAAGTCATTTTTTAATTGGTCAATGAACACGGACATCACCTGTTTTCTGTTTCTTTTTCCTTTAGCGTATCATGGTTCACCTTTTGATTAAAGATGATCTTTCTGACAATTATTTTTATCAATTTGACAACTATACTTGTCAAATTGAATACAATGCTTTACAATCAAAGAAAGATTTCGATCAAAGTTGAGGTGACAGAATGAAAAATCGGCTAAAAGAGCTTCGTGCGCGTGATGGGTTGAACCAAACTGAGCTTGCAAAGCGTGCAAAGGTTTCTCGTCAGACCATCAGCTTAATGGAACGAGATGAATTAATGCCGTCTCTCTTGCTCGCTGTTAAGCTTTCACGAATTTTTCAGGAACCCATTGAACGTATTTTTCTATTCGAGGAGGATGAACTCACATGAAAATTGTATACAAAATGCTCTTAGGTGCTCTCCTTGGCTTTCTCGGCGCTTACTGTCTGCTGGCAGCCGAATTTGAGATGACACTTCTTGATGTTGCATTCGAAGCGACTCTTGTCATCAGCGGATTGACGATTCTATTGTTTATTTATTGTTTTTCAGGGATTTCACGTATGAAAAAAAGAGTATCACTTTCGGTATCTGGTGATGAGGAGGATGAACTGGAAGCAAAACAGTATCGAACCTTTACTGATTTGACGTTAGCCAATACGGTGAGTACCATTTTGTCCATTATTGCCATCGGTATGGCCATCGTAACCGAGCAGCCTATTTGGCTGATTCTGGTCAATGTTACTTTATTTATCGTCACCATTATCAGTTCTTATGTAGCGATATCCGTTCTAAAGCTTGTCTACCCTAATCGCAACCTACCAAGCCCATCTGACAAAGATTATAGTAAAAAGCTGCTCGCTATTTCTGACGAAGGTGAAAAGCATGTGATGCTTGGCGGACTGTTTCACACATATCAATTGATGAATATCCTGTTGATCGGTGCCATGTTTATTTTGATTGTGTATTCCCTTGGGGCCAATCACTCTCAGCTCTTCTCAATCATGGTGATTGGACTTGTTTTAATCATTTTGAATGCAAATTATATGTTCAGGATTAGAAATCGTTAAATGAACAAAAGCACAGCCTAATGCAAAGGCTGTGCTTTTTTCCGTCCATTATGACGCACGGCGTTTCTTTCGTGCATAAATCAATAATAAGAAACCAAACCAAACCGGTGTTAATAAGAGCGCCGGACGTGTTGCATCCGCAAACAGCATGATCACAAGAATGGCAGCAAAGAGCACAAGAACACAAATGTTCACAAAAGGTGTGAACGGTGCTTTAAAAGTAGATGCCGCATGCAGTTCAGGCCGTGTTTTTTTATATTTCAAATGGCAAATTAAAATAATACTCCATACCCAAATGAAACAAATGGCGCTGATGGTTGTGACAATACCAAAGGCTTGTTCGGGAATCAGCTTGCTTAAAAGAGCACCGACCGATACCACAATCGTTGAAACGAATAGTGCATTACTTGGAACAGCGTGCTTGTTCAGACGTCCAAAGGAAGCTGGTCCCTGTTTTTGATGACTGAGATTATATAAAATACGGCTTGTTGAGAACATACCGCTATTACAAGCTGAAGCCGCAGACGTTAAGACAACAAAATTAATAAGTCCCGCTGCTACTGGTATCCCAATCAGCCCAAATGTTTTCACAAAAGGACTTTCTGATGCACTGAGCTCAGTCCATGGGTTGATACATAGTAAAACAAAGATGGCACCCACATAGAAAAATAGAATTCTTAAAGGAATTTTATTAATCGCAGACGGGATGTTTTTTTGCGGATTGGCTGTTTCTGCTGCGGACACACCGACTAGTTCCACTCCCACATACGCAAAGATTACCATCTGGAATGACAGTAAGAAGCCTGTGACACCATGCGGGAATAATCCGCCGTGTGACCAAAGATTCGTTACCGTCACCGGACCTGCATCTGTTTGAAAACCCATGATTAAAAGGACAATTCCAACGCCGATCAGTAATAGAATCGTAATGACCTTAATCAACGCAAACCAAAATTCCATTTCTCCGAAAAGCTTCACCGTTAATAAATTAAACCCTAGTAAAATCAACAAACAAATGATGGCAGGAATCCATTGCGGGATGTCAAACCAGTACTGCACATACACTCCGACAGCAATGACATCCGCCATCGCTGTCATAATCCAGCAAAACCAATACGTCCACCCTGTCACAAAGGAAGCCCAAGGACCGAGATAGTCCTCTGCAATATCGGTTAATGACTGATAGCCCGCCTTCGATAAGAGTAATTCACCAAGTGCCCTCATGACAAAAAAGATCGCCATTCCGACAATTAAATAAGCAAAAATGATCGATGGACCTGCCAATTGAATGGCCTTTCCAGAGCCTAAAAACAGCCCAGTTCCAATGGTTCCGCCAATTGCAATCAACTGAACATGGCGGTTTGATAAATCTCGTTTTAATTCTTGTTGTTCCAATGCTAACGCCCTCCTACGACACGATCTTATACTGAAATAATGAACCCTCAAAAAGTCCATAAAAAAAGAGATTGGATGCGCTCCAATCTCACGGTCATAAAAGAATAGCAAAATAGAGAAAAGCAATACACGGCGTCATCCATGCATTACAAATACAATATTTCGTACTCTTCTGTCCTTTTGCCTGAGATTGTGAACCCTTCGGCGCCGCACATACATGCGGTCTCTCCAGAAGCTGCTCCTGCCATAGTGTGACCCACAGCAATCATAGCCTTCGTTATTTACTTAAAATGTTGCTATTTCTGAATAATTTCATATTTTACGCCTCTAGAAGAAAGCTGTCAATGGAAATCTTTTATGATTTCTGTCACTCTACCTGACATCACTTCATCAACACCCCTCATTAAGGTATAATAAATCAAAAGATGTTCGGCTCGTTTGATGGAGAAATCCATCCTGACCATGAACCAAGTTAGGCAATCCATTGAAGTTGGTGAAGATAAATGAAAAAAATGAACAAACAGCGTGTCACATTACAGGAAGTCGCCCGTCATGCCGGTGTATCGACTTCAACGGCCTCACTCGTTGTTCGAAACAACCCAAGAATCTCTGAAGCCACTCGAAAAAAGGTCCTGCAATCTATGGAGGAATTAGGATACGTGTATGACCGCGTCGCTGCTAACATGCGGTCAAAAAGTTCAAATATTGTAGGTGTGATTGTCACGGATATTTCAAACACGTTTATTTCTGAGTTTTTAATCGGCGTGCAAACCACACTTGAATCACTGGGCTATACCGTTTTACTTGGGACAACCTTTGACAGTGTCGATAAGCAGGAACGGCTCATTTCCACCATGGTAGAGCACCGAGTTGGCGGGATCATTTTAAACCCAGCTTCGAAAAGCTCTGCTCGGACGGTCAAACAATTAAATCAAATTCGCACCCCAAAAGTACTGGCAAATCGTGAATTAGCAGATGTGCATTGTGACTATGTCGGTGCTGATTATGAACAAGGCGCTTGGATGGCGGTCCATCATCTTCTTCAAAAGGGACATCGGCGCATTGCCTTTTTAGGCGGCATCAAGTCCTCCTCGACTTGGATTGACCGAATGAAAGGGTTCAAAAGAGCCCACGACGAGGCAAACCTAACAATTGATGAATCTCTTATTATTGATATGGAACCGACTCGTGAAGGCGGGAAAGAAGCACTCGCCCAAGTCATCGATCAGCCCGATCCTCCTACCGCTATTTTTTGTTTTAGTGACTTAGTTGCGTTTGGGGTCATTCAAGGACTGACATCACGTGACATCAAGCCTGGTGAAGATATCGATGTAGTTGGATTCGATAACATCCCTGAAGCGGAAATGTATCACCCGCCGCTCACCACTGTCTCTTCATTCCCACGGTCCATCGGGGTAAAAGCAGCGAACCTTTTATATCATAAAATGAACGAGCAGGATGAAGAGCTGCAGCGATTGATCTTAAAGCCTCAACTTCATATCAGAGAAACCTCTACCTCATTGTGAAAAGGAGAATTGTGTACAGCAATTCTCTTTTTTTATTGAGTAAGTCAATCATTTCTTTGTTTCATTTTTCTTTTTTTAAATCACAAAGTCATAAACTTGACACATTTTAAACACAGGAGTATATTTATCTCGTTGCTTCTTTTAGTATATCGTTATACCTATTTCTGTGTATCGTTGTTTTTATTCAACATCAGTTAAAAGTGGACTTTTCTGATTCTGATCAAATTATGAAGATTCACTTTCTTATCAAGGCTGTTTTTATTTTTATATTTTAGTAGAACGATGTACTTAATTGAAGAACAGATGAATATTCATTATTTTACATCAATCACATAAGGGGTGTTGTGATGGGCTTTATGTACATTCATAGAAAGAACAACCGACATACAAAGAATTTAACCCTAAAAGGGTTGCAAATATAGGAGTGGGAACATGAAAAATCCTTATATTAAATCATCACTCGGCATGTATTTAAATTACTTCATGCTCGGCATGATCAATATCATTGTAGCGTCCAATATGAATAGCTTATCTGAACGCTACCATGTGGATATTACGAAAATCAGCTTGCTTGTATCGGCGATCGGAATTGGTAAACTGATTGCTCTCTTTTTCTCTGGCCGGTTAGCAGACCGCTGGGGACGTAAGCCTGTCATTATTACAGGGAACTTTATTTACTTATTATTCTTAATCGGTATTCCAACGACAACGAATTATACATTGGCATTTATCTTTGCGATTTCAGCCGGGATTGCAAACTCATTACTTGATTCGGGAACATATCCTGCTTTGACAGAATCGTTTCCTAAAAAGGCAAGTTCAGCTTCTGTTTTAGTGAAGGCGTCCGTTTCAATTGGAGCGACTGTTCTTCCATTTATCTTGGCGTTCCTTATTGCACATGACATCTTCTGGGGCTGGGCGTTCTTTGGACTAGGACTTCTTTATTTACTTGTAGGGATTTACTTGATCTTTATGCCGTTCCCGAACCATAAGCAAGTCTCTTCACAAGATGACCTTCCAGTGCAGGAACAAATGAAGGAAGAACCTAAAATGTTGGGTGAAGGCTTAGCCGTCGTGCTCATGGGATTCACGTCTACTGCATTGTTTGTCGTATGGCAAACGTGGCTTCCACAGCTCGGATTGAAATTGATTGGGCTTGGCGCAGGACAAGCGACACGGCTTCTTTCTTATTTTAGTATTGGTGCCCTTGTGTCAGTTCTACTGCTCTCAATTGTATTAGATAAATTCATTTCGCCGATTATGGTCGCAATCATTTATCCAGTTGGAGCATTTCTTGCCATGCTTTCACTATTTCAAATTGAAACGTATAGCATTGTCATTGTCAGCACCTTTTTCTTAGGATTATTTACAGCAGGGATCTTCCAGCTGGCGATGAGTATTATGATGAAATTATTCCCTACAAACAAAGCAACGGCTTCATCATACGTCAACATTGCGGCAAGCTCAGCGTTTATTCTTGTGCCGCTCATTACAAGCGGTTTGGTCAGCACGTACGATATTAAAATGACGTTATTTTTCGATATGATCATTGCGGTTATTAGCGTATTGTTAGCGGTCTTTGTTCTTGGACGCATGAAAAAATTGTTTAGATAATTAAAGGAGATGTCAATCATGACAAACATACATGAACGTAATATTGATGGAAAAACCAAATTAGTAGGCCTTCTTGCTACACCAATCGGACACAGCCTGTCACCACGTATGCATAACCTTGGCTATACACTAACAGGAATCAACTACGCTTACCTCGCATTTGAAGTAGGGAATGAGGAACTAGAAGCAGCTGTCAACGGTATGAAAGCAATGGGTGCAGCTGGGTTTAACGTTTCTATGCCGAACAAAATGAAAGTGCTAGACTACTTAGATGAACTAGATGATTCTGCAAAATACACACGTGCAAGTAACACCGTCGTAAACAAAGATGGCAAACTGATTGGCTACAACACAGATGGTCTTGGTTACGTGAGAAACTTGATTGAACATGGCGTTGAATTAGCTGGTCAAAAGGTCACACTAGTCGGATCTGGCGGAGCTGCAACACCGATTGCCATTCAGCTTGCACAATCAGGTATTCGTGAAATTAGTATTTTTGCTCGTAATGATCAATACTTTGTTCAAGCAGAAGAAAATGTAAATTACATCAACAACGAAATGACATCATTTGGTGTCAAAGCGAACATTTTCCCACTTGAAGACAAAGACGCTTTCCGCCGTGAAGTAGCTGAAAGTGCAATCTTAGCAAATGGGACAAGCCTTGGCATGAAACCACTAGATCAGCTCAGCATCATCGATGATACGCTTGATGTCCTGCGTGAAGATTTAATCGTGACAGACGTCGTATATAACCCGCAAAAAACAAAGCTCCTTGCGCAAGCACAGGAAGCTGGTGCCAAAACCATTAACGGTCTTGGCATGATGCTATGGCAAGGTGCACTTGCTTACAAACTCTTTACTGGTGAAGATATGCCAGTTGATCAAGTGAAACAAATTCTTTTTGAAAATGACCGTTTCTAAACAAAAGAAAGACGACTTCCTGAGCGGAGGTCGTCTTTTTTATTCATGGACCATGATTTGACGGTATCGATACAGAATATACAGTGCACCGATAATAGCGACAACTGCCACCACCGCATCGAACAGAAAGATTTGTAAAATGGTCGAGTGACTTTCAATTAAACCTGTTACGACCGGAATGACAATAGCCGACACCCCGCCGGCTGTGGAGATAATCCCTGTCATCGTTCCTTTGTTCTTCCAGAAGAATTCAGCCATCACCGTTAACGTCAGCTGAAAAACACCGGCTGTTGAGAATCCCAATACAAAGGCATTGACAGTTCCGATGACCGGGGATTTCACGACCAATAGGAAACAGATGGAGACAAGTGTAATGATTGGATAGATCAGCAGCACAGTGACTGGACGGACAAAACGTCGCAAAAGAAATGCGAGCAATAAGACAGACAGCAGCCCGCCCATGCTATAGTAACTAAGCAGCTTCACAGCACTCCCTGAAGCCATCCCCAATATGGTCTCACCGTAAGTAGGCAGCCAAATTTGCGGCAACGCATACAGCCCATTTGATGTAAAGCTGATCACAATGAGTGCAATCCCTTCTCTCCAAAACGTAGGCTCTATCGAGAAGCGCGGAAGTCCGTCATGCTCCGTTACCTGGACTTGCTCCACCTTGCGATGATTCGGAAATGGCAAGCTCCACAGCATCAAGACATTCACAAGATAGATCAGAGCAGGAACAAAAAATGCCATCCCATAAAACAAATTATGCTCTGCTAAAAAGAAAATCGCCAGTGGTAGGATGGTTGCCCCAATCGAGATAAAGGCCTTCACCATCACATTCGCAGATCCCGAGTTTTGAGGAAAAGCCTCCATTAACGCTGGATACGTTCCTGCATCCATCGCCGAATTCGCCACCCCTGCCAAAATCGCAAACGCAAACGCAATTTGATAATTCGGAGACAATGGGATTCCGATGAGAAACGCCGCCATCAGCACACCCGAAACCAAAATGACCGGCTTTCGCCCAAAACGATCTGACAGCACGCCCGATAGACCATACGTGAGCACCCTGCCAATGCCGAGCGCCGAAATCATATAACTAATTCCCGCACTATTGGTATCTAACTGTTTGATTAAAAATGGCATATTTGAAGCCAAAATAATATTGACCATACCTAATAAAAAATAATTGATATAAAGACTAGAAGCCGTTCTCACATACGGATTTCTCATCCTGACACACCCCTCAACACCATCGCAATGAAGTGACAAATAATGGTTACGCTTACAAGATCTCATATGTGAGGAAGAACAGCTTTGCAGCCTTCACGTTCATACATCTCATCATGTCATGCAGCTCACAGCTTACATGCCCTTCATGTATCAAGCATTTCTTCAATTTTTCACTCTCTTATTTTATATGAATGTGAAAGGTAATGATAGTGAATTGCTTAAATTTGAGAGAAAATCATCGATCAAGCGTATGACTCCATCGATAGAAAAAAAGAGTGGCTAATTCCACTCCCTAAAAGATGTGTCAACTCTATTCATCGTTAATTATTCTAGCCCCCAAATACTTAGCTCATAAAAATATTCCGTTCGCTCTATGCATAACCCAAAACAAAAATCCTCTGCGACTAAAATAAAATCCCCGTATCCACTTGAAAATTTCGTTTGCTCAAGAAGCTGGTTTGTATGAAAAAGGAGTGAGTTATTCAATCAGTGTAAAAGGAGAGACCGTTCGATTGAAGTTAGCAGAGATTCATTCAAAAAATAAGGATTAAGAATAGTACACAAGTGGAAACATGAAGAAATGGTATCTTTATGGAGAACAGCATTGCTTTCATCAATTGAAATGAAACAACCAGCCATCGAAAGAGTTTCGACAACTGGCTGTTTCATAAAGTGTCATGATCCCTGTCTCAAAAATGAGAGTCAGTCCCGAATGTGGGGATTGTTTAATATGTTAGAGATCATTGTCTTTTGAAGATACTATGAATAGCTTTGTATTCGCTGCCGTATTTTCTGGGTAAGATCTTGATTTAATATCATTGCCAATTCGGCCTCATTTACAACAGAGCCCCATCTGAAAATAATTTCACTATTCAAACCATATTTCAAAAAAAGTGCTTGATAATCTACTTCGTGACTATCCTTGTTCAAACCTGAGTAAAACAAATCTTTTATAGATTCCTCTGAAAGAATAGAATCCCTTCTAGTGGCAATCATGAAACTCGATTGATACTTATCCATTATCCGCAATGCTTTATCTAATTCAGGCTGAGGAACTTTCGCCATACTAACATAAAAATGATTTCTAAGTTCATCATAAAAGTAGTTCTGGCCCCTTTTCAAAACCTGAAGTATTTATTTCTGAGTCAATAGACTTCCATACTTTTCGAAATTTCTCTATTCGAGAATGTACATCACTTACTTTCTTACTCAGGAATATATAAAAATGGTAATTATTCAACTGGTCGCTAAAAATTTCGATAAGTTCATTTTGACAATAACGTTGAAAAGTCTTAATTCCGCCATCATCTAAAAAGTAATATCCATTAATACTATATACACTTAGCTGTTTAAGTTCATTTATTTTTTGATCTAACCACTTATAGTAGTTTGTAACTTCTTTTTCGAATTCAAGTTCTATTTTCATTAGGCATCTTTTAATCAGTAGTTACATTTGCTCAAATTGAACAAATGCTTTTTCTTTTTGTAAAAACTCCTCAAAAAGAGATGCTAATCTATTTATATTCTCTTCTTTTGAATACAGCAACGGATTATAACCATCTGAAGGAGGCATATAATGAATAAACGGTTCCATATCCTCAGGATAACCAAAATCTGCGTATACTTCAGAAAGTTCATCCAACAACTCTTCAGTTGAATTCTTATTTATTTCTTTTAAATGAGAAGTTATACCATATCTCCATTTCCTTTTTTCAATGTCCCATTGGCTGGATTCTTCTTCTATCAAATCATTATATAATTCTACCAATACCATTTGAAGTTTTCTATAATCTTCATCTGGGTCGCCAGCTCCCCAAGCTAATTCTAGGATTAAAGAATTTTCACATTCAATATGATTAGATAAATATTCCACAGCATACTTGCTTATTTCTTTATATGAAATCAAATCTAGCCTAATTCCTACATATATAGTTTTCCAATCATAATGAATATTATAAGTTTTTAAGACCTCTATAGAACTTTTCATTTTTTCTTCATTCCTATCTTTTAGGATTTTGATTAGGTAATCCTGTAATTTCACCTTCTGGAATAAACCTTCTATGAGTAACCCCCTTATTGGGATCGACAATCCACTCAAAAATACCATTTTGATCTTTTACCGAAAACACTCTTTCAATTATACGTAAATCTTTATTATAAACATCCTTGTAACTATAGTATTTCATTCCACCTTCTATTTGATATAACTTAACCTTTGTTTTATCACCACCAACCAAATCAAACTCTTTAGCCAGTGGTGTGTAATTGTCAATTATATCATTGAAACCATGTTGACCATCTGGCTTTTTCAACGCACTTCCGACCCTTTTATTATCTATTACCGGATGTTCAATTTTATCTCCTTTAATCCCCATCTTCCCATTGAACCCTTTCGCCCCAAACGGCAAAAGCATTCCCAGCGCCGCGTTCATACTCGCTTCCTGCTGTTCTTTCGAGACCTTATTTCCAAACATGTCTCGCCCAGTAATCGCTTCACTGAAGCCGTTTGTTGCGGTGAGACCATATAAGCCTTTTTGAGATGTTTTTAAGGCGTCAAAGGACTTTTGCGATGTCTTGTAGATGTCGACTGCTCGTACTGCTGCTGATGTGGCTTGAGTCGTTTTATAGACAGCCTTTCCGCCTTTGAAAATACGGCCTGCCCAGCCGACGATTGGGATATAACCTGCTGCTGCCATGCCGCCTGCGGCGACGCGCTGTCCTGCGGTAAGTTCTTCGCCTGTGATCGGGTCAACGCCCGTTGCGGCGCGTTTTGCATCGTTCACGCCAGTCAGTTCATTCACGATATTTCCACCATAATCAAGTGCTTTTTCATACCAAGGGCGGTTGGCGAGTGCTTCTTGTTCCTTTGCGATTTCTCTAGCTTCTTCTTGTTCTTTTTTAATTTTGAGATATTCAGCAGTTTGCTTCTCAATATCGCTTTTTGCCTTGTAGATTTCGCTATTTTGATACGCTTTCTTGTCAAAATTCATCGGCGAAATGGCTTTTCCATCATTTGTCGCATTCATCATTTCTGCGTACAATGCCATTGTAGCTTGCTGCTCCGTTTCTGATAAAGCATATTCATCTTTTAAATTTTGATCAAGCTCTCTTAGGTCTTTTACTGTCTTTTTTCGTTCATCTTCTGCATTTGCAATTTTTTCATCAAAGGTTTGGCTATCAAATACTTCTAGAGAAATGAGGTCGTCGATGTCTTGAAAAATCGTTTTGAGTGCCTTTTTTTGATCCTTTACAATACTTTTGGCGTTTTTGATTCCCATATGTACTGCATTGTCTAAAAAGTGTTCTTCTACAAAGGTATCGTCGCCAAAATTCGTATCATCGAGTGTCCCAGAAACACCTTCATGAAAGGCTTTTTGCTTATCAATGAAGCTGATAAACATGTCTACATTTCCAGCCAGCTCTTTATAAAAGCTTTTAATGTTGTCGGCGCCTTTTCCAGTGAAATCATCACCGAGATTTGCCACACCTTGTAGTGCCTTTTTTAAATCTACCATTTGTTCACGGAGTTCCTGATAGTGTTTTGCCCTTGTGTCCGTGGCACTTGTTAGTGCTTTTGTATCAAGTATCTTGCCCAGAAGAAGTCACTCCCTCCATTATTGATCATAAAGTCTATTTTACCGTGTCCACCAAAACGGAAAAATAGGCTAATTGACATAAAAAATGGAATAGACTCACTATTTAACGGGCTAAAAAATAAGCTAGACACTGTACTTTGCTCTGTCTAGCCATACCCATGTGTTATTTAAAATCATTGATAGGTCCTTTATCCATCAAAACCTCAATTTCATTAGAAGACTTCATTTTTAATTTAGGTCTGCGCTCAGAGTTTGGTTTGCTGTAAAGCTCAAGTGGGCGGATGATCACACCATCATTTGTATTTTGAAGTATACCTGGCACACAAGAATAAATACGATCATTGTCATTGGCATGTTTGGCATGAATCGTCACAGACGTTCCTTGGTGATTATCTATACTCATAGATACTCTATATCTATAAAAGGAACCTGTTCCGTTTGATTGGGCAGAATAAACAACCGGAACGACAGCAAGGATATCGTCATTTAACCGTAGTTTAATAACTTCTGTTTTCATTGATTCATGGTCTCTACCGACATCTCCCATATGCTCAACAGCTCCGTTGCCGTAACTTTTGAGAGCAGGAATTCCTTTCGCACCAAACATAGCCACATCTACTTGCTTTCCTGACTTTGTGTAGACCAATGCATAAATATCATAATCGGTGCCGGACTCCCAGGATACTGTAGCTGTGATCTCAGGCGTTTTCTCGATTATGATCGGTTTATGACCTTTGTCTAGACTAATTTTACCCTGAACTTTCTCTAAACTGATAGGTGCAGCGACTTTCTCTTTAGCAGTTGTCTTCGTTTGAGCAGGGTCTTTAATTGGTTGTTTTTCAGGAGCCATTTGATGTGTAGAAATATCCTGTTCATCAGGTTCAACCTCCACACCATAAAGCTTGCATAGACCTTCCAGTCCAGAATCGAAACCACGCCAAATTGAGCGTGCTTTCGTGTCACCATTTCTTATATATAGCTCTACTACGACAATGCCCTTTTCATTTGTAAAGTTTACTGGTGTTAGATAAAACACCTCGTCACCTGTTCGAATTTCTGCTTGCAAATTCTTCACTTGAGAAAAGCCCGTTCCTTGATCTTCTGTTAATGTAATAGCCATCTTTGTGATTCCAGCAGGCACTTTGCTCATATCAAAATTCAATTGATGCCTTTTCAATTGACCTGATACCTCTGCTGGTAGAAGTGCCGCTGCACCCGAAGCACTCTCTGGTTGATTGTAAAAAATAATGCCATGATCTCCTTCAACCTGATCCGAATCTGTTAAAAGAAACGCTGTTAAAGAAATATCAATTGCAGATGACACTTCATAGCTGATGGATACATGCCCCTTTGGAGAACTTAGTACGGTATTGGCTCCCATTTGCAGTGTTTGATTCATTTCAACAACTCCTATACTTTATCTACCATTTATCGTTTTTATAGATCAATTATACCAAATCATGTAATAGAACCTATTAATATCTTTATCTCTTTTCAACCTCTGCAATGATATGAGACAATGCTAACTAAAAACAAACCACTCCCGAAAGGAAAATCAATGTGTATAAAAGAATCATTCCTGCAATTATGGTGATATTCGGCCTTTGGATTCTTCTTCAAATATCCTTGAACATCAAGATCTTTCACAATCCAATGAACTATTTTGTCGCCATTACTCTCTTTTTTCTTTGTATTCAGGCATTAATAAAATTTAGACAATAAAAATTCACTCAGGCACATACACTTTTTTCAAAGGTAATAAAGATCTTGTCTCAGTTGGCATATCCTCATACCAATGTACAATAAGATTGACGAGTTCTTCTAAGTCCAATAGATGAACTTCATTATGCTTCGCAACAGCTTTTGCATGAGAGGTAAATCCACCAGTAGAAACAAATAAACTATTTGCATTCATGGGGTTTGCTCCTAATAATTGCTGCACTTCTGGCGCACTGGCTGAATTTTTCCGATGCTTGACTTGTACTTTAATAATAGGCTTTTCAAATCCAAATGCATCTTTATAAGCTAATATATCTACACCGCCGTCAGGACCTTTTGGACTCACACGAACATTGTATGACATAGCTTGCAGTAAGCCCCCGACTAAGTCTTGCATCTGCCACGGATCCAGTTTATCCACCTTATCTGCAATCATCACAGTTGCTTTGCTGACTAAATCTTCAATAATTTCATCTTCTTCTGTTTCATCTTCGAATGCTGGTATAGAAGTAGGGTTTTTAAGTAGGTGTTCAATTTCTTTCCCCCAATCGTCTACACGAAAAACAGTTGATATAGAACCGAGGCTGTTCTTAGCTGATTGGCTGAGAGAATCTCGTTTCACTGCGATTGGTTCCCAATTGACTTGAATATGATTTGGATACATTTTATCCCCTGCTGCTTCATCAAAAAAATGTGGAGCAGTCACCGTACCAACTCGATATTCACGGCTTTCTTTTATGTATGTAATAATTCGATCTCCCTTTTGAATTTCTCTACTAAACCTCCATACCTGACTAACCCAGCTTCTTCTCGTAAAAGGTTTGTTCTCGGCGTATATGACATCAGCTCGAGCATTCATCTCTTGCTTTGTTTGATATTGTTTTGGATTACCTAATTTAGGCCACCCGATTGATGCTAATCCTTTCTCTTCCCAAATCGGAATTAAATCATTCTGGTCGCCTGCACGCACCATCCACCATTTCGTCATTTACGATCTCTCCCATTCCAATCTTCTTCTTTTCTTACTAAATTATAAGACTTATATCTAGTGAACAAAAGGAGATACAAACCAATTTTCCCGAAAGAACGTAAAAACCCGAACAAGCACATACTTCGCTCATCCGGGCTTCTCTTTTCCTTTGTTACACTTCTTCACCGTTCGTGGCAATGACGTTTTGGTACCAAGTAAAAGAATCTTTTTTGAGTCTCTTCATCGAGCCGTTGCCTTCGTTGTCGCGGTCAACGTAGATCATGCCGTAGCGTTTTTTCATTTCACCTGTTGTGAATGACACGATATCAATGATGCCCCAAGGTGTGTAGCCAATAAGGTCAACACCGTCGTATTCAATGGCTTTTTTCAGTGCTTCGATATGAGAAGCGAGATATTGAATACGTTCTGGATCGTGAATAGAACCGTCTTCTTCCACTTGATCTATGGCACCAAATCCATTTTCTACAATGAATAGCGGGATTTGATAGCGATCATAAAAACGATTCAAAGTATATCTTAGGCCTGTCGGGTCAATGGACCAGCCCCAGTCGCTTGATTTGATATAAGGATTGTCTACACCATGCGGCAGGGCTCCGTTGACAATATCTCCGTTGTTATCAGACACTGCATCACTTTTAACCGTTGTCGACATGTAGTAGCTAAAGCCAAGATAATCTACTTTCCCTTTTCTTAAGCTTTCTTCATCGCCTTCTTCAAACGGAATATGATAGCCTTCGCGTTCGAATTCTTTAAGTGCATAGCTCGGATAGTAGCCCCGAACTTGTACATCTGGGAAGAAATAGCGTTGTCTCATATATTCTTCAGCAAGCATGACATCCTCTGGATTTGAGGAATATGGATAGATTGGTACGTGAGAAACCATTGCTCCAATTTGAAAAGCAGGATTGATTTCTTTGCCTTTTGCTACTGCCCACGCACTTGCAAGTAATTCATGATGTCCTGCTTGATACATGATTTCTTTGGCATTTTCGCCTTCTTTGACTGATACCCCTGAATTTGTCCAAAGGAACAGTGGGTTGTTGACATCCATTTTGTTATTGATTTCATTAAATGTCATCCAGTATGTGACTTTGTCCTTGTATCGATTGAAGCACACTTCTGCGAATTTTGCGAAATACTCAGCGACTTTTCGGCTTCGGAACCCGCCGTATTCTCTTGCCAAATGAAGCGGCATCTCAAAGTGAGACAGTGTAATTACAGGCTCGATGCCATGCTTGAGCAGTTCATCAAATACATCATCATAGAATTGTAAACCAGCTTCATTCGGTTCAGCTTCATCTCCCTTTGGGAAAATTCGGCTCCAGCCGATGGATGTACGCAGGCATTTCAAACCCATTTCGGCAAACATCGCGATATCTTCCTTGTAACGATGGTAGAAATCGATCGCTTCATGGTTCGGATAAAATTTGTTGTCTTCTATCGTCTCAGTAATTTGTCTCGGTACTCCGTGAGCACCAGCTGTCATTACATCCACAACACTTGGGCCTTTTCCTCCTTCATTCCATCCACCTTCGAATTGATGTGCAGCTAATGCTCCGCCCCATAGAAAACCTTTTGGTAATGTCATTATTTATTCCTCCTATTTTACAATTGTAATCATGACGTCCGTTGGCTGACATGTCGATTGTGCTTCTACCATCACATCTTCATACGCTTGTGTATTGGTGATGATGACTGGTGTGACTGTTTTTAATCCTTTGCTTTCAATGGCTTCTTGATCAAATGTCATCAACAAGTCACCCTTTTTCACCTTGTCGCCTTCTTGAATTTTGAGTGTAAATGCTGAGCCATCTAGAGAAACCGTATCAATTCCTACGTGAACAAGTAACTCCACACCAAATTCTGAACGAAGTCCAATGGCATGCTTTGTTGGTGCAAGCATGACAACACTGCCGTCAAACGGTGCATACAGCTTATTGTCTGTCGGTTCAATGGCAAAGCCTTTGCCCATCGCCCCGGAGCTAAATACGGCATCCGGTACTTCAGATAATGTGAGCACTTTTCCTGCAAGTGGTGCAGTGATTGTTTCTTCATTGTTCATCGAAGCATTCTTTTTTTCTTTATCTTGATCTTTGACAGTTGTTGTTCCGGCTGTCTGCTCCACTGTATCTTCCCCATAACCAAACATTTGAATGAGCACAACTGGTAAGATCAGCGCAATTGCGACACCAATTAAGATACCGATGATCGATGTTGGATAATCTGCACTAATTCCGTTCACAATTGTCAGCGGACCAGGCAAACCTGCATACGCAAAGTAATAAGGCGTGAAGAAGCTGGCAACGATGGCACCGGCTGCTCCAGAAATACATCCGAAAATAAACGGCTTTTTAAAACGTAAGGTAACACCGTAAATCGCAGGCTCCGTAATTCCGAAGAGTCCCGTGATTCCGGCTGAGACTCCGACTTTCCGAGTTTCGCGGTTTCTTGCTTTTAAAATAACTCCTAACACTGCGCCGACCTGAGCGATAACAGCGATGGTTTGATATGCCTGGAAGGAGTCACGTCCATATTGTTCAAAGTTGGCGAGCACCATTGGCGTAATGCCCCAGTGAACGCCGAATATGACAAGTACTTGCCAGAATCCACCGATAATGGCGCCTGCTAAAGCCGGTACATTTTCTGCTAAGATATTGTATCCGTTTGCAATCCCATTTGCACCTGCTGTTGAAAGAGGACCAATTAATAGAATGGTTAACGGAACCATGACGACCATACAGATAAATGGGACAAATAACGGTTTTACTACCTCGTGAATCCGTTTATTTAAAAATCTCTCTACATATGAAAGAATCCATACCAGGAACAGCGGAGGCAAAACAGATGACGTATAAACAGTTTCAGATAACGCAATGCCTAAAAAGGTAACGCCTTCACCTGAAGCCACACGCCCAGCAATTTCTGTCCAAGCTGGACTGACAAGCGCTGCTGTACACGCTACTGCGATATACATATTCGTTTTAAAATGCTTAGCTGCTGTGATGGCAATAAAGATTGGCAAAAACGTAAACGGTGCCCATGAAATGAAACTAAAGACTTCATATGTTCCCGTTTTCGAAAAGCTTGGAAATAACAAATTAATGAGGATAAGTGCACCTTGTAAAATACCAGCTGCAGCCAAAATATACACAAAAGGCGCAAACACAGCGGACATGGTCGCAATGACACGGTTCAGTACCGTTCCCTTGTTTTCATTAGGCTGGTCATCATCCGACGATTGGAGCTGAACAAGGTTGGAAAAATGCTCGTATACTTCACCAACATGCTGGCCGATGACGACCTGAAATTGACCGCCGTTTTCCACCACGGTAATAACACCAGGCATGGCGTTGACTGCTTCCTTGGCCTTTGGATTCGAACGTTTCAGTACCAAACGCAGACGCGTGGCGCATCTTGCGGCACTCACCACATTTTCTTCTCCGCCAACTGCCTCTAAGATGTCTTCTGCAAGCTTTTGATAATCCCTCACTTTTGACATATAACCCCCCCTTTATCACTACTAGTATATGTATATTATAATTATACCGGTACAATATATCAATACATATATAATTTTGATTAGCATATCAAAGGAAAATCGGTATGTGCTATAATACAAAGACAATAAATCGTGAAAACAAAGAGGAATGGCTATGTTAAAGTATCAACAAATTGCGAGCGATATTGAAAAATATATTGTCACCCATGAGCTGCAGCAAGGGGACAAGCTTCCTGTACTCGAAACCCTCATGAGCCAATTTGCTGTGAGCAAAAGCACCATTATCAAATCATTAGACTTACTCGAAAGAAAAGGAATTATCTATCAAGTGAGGGGCAGCGGCATCTTTGTTCGAAGACACAGGCGCAAGGGCTATATCAGCCTTTTATCCAACCAAGGGTTTAAAAAAGATTTAGAGGAATTTCAACTGACTTCAGAGGTTTTAATGCTAGACACCATCAAACCGCCCGAAGAAGCAGCGCTTAATTTGAATATTGAAGAAGATGAGGATGTTTTTTACCTCAAACGCATCCGTTACATCAATGGACAAACCTTATGTCTAGAAGAATCCTATTATCGAAAAACCATCATTCCCTATCTCAACACAGAAATTGCTGCCGATTCTGTTTTTAAATTTATCAGTGAAGGCCTTGGACTCAAGGTCGGCTTTTCCGATATGTACTTACAAGTAGGAAAACTGAATGAAACCGAAGCAAAGCACCTCGGCCTTAAACAAGATGATCCCGCTCTCCGCGTCGAGACCGTCTTTCATCTCACAAACGGCCAGCCCTTCGACTTCTCGAAAATCACATATAACTACATGCAATCCCAATTTTTTATTCAGGCGAATAATTATTATGGGTGATGGATGGAAAAAGCTTCCTGAGACAATCAGGAAGCTTTTTTGTCGTATGAAGAAATGTCGCATGATGAATGTTTTGCCGAATATGAGGCATCACCCGCTCACCTCATCAATTAATGAAAGACCGTTTCGATTCCGCCGCAGCAATACAATCCCTAATTCGGATACGAGCTTCACAATGTTATGACTCACGCCAGACTGTGTCAGCCCAAGTTTCTCCTCGGCTTTTAAAACTGCCGGATTCGACGACTGTTAGAAATATTTTGTATTGGAATGTGATCAGTTTGCTTATCTCATATGTTAATCTCACATTAAATCTTGGCAAAACCTACTGCTCGATATATCTTTGATCTTTCGATTTAAATGGCTTTCTACCAACTGAAAACATTTTTCCTGAATCAATGACCGTTTATGCGTGTCTAGTTGTTCTTTTTCATCACCATGCACATCTTCATCTTCCTCTAACTGAAAATCAGTTAAGTCCATTTTGTCATGAACATGAGTTTTAATAAAAACATGAGCATTGTGAAAATCGTGCATATGCTCTACTAAAGAAGAGATCGTGGTGATAAAATCATCGAATGTTTCTTCTTCAAACGTTTTTTTGAGATCGAGATTACTATGGACATCAATTGAAATGTAATTATATCTTTCATCCAGTTCTTCTTGGGTAGCTAGAGGATTATCGTGAGTCGTTGCTTTTCGATTTAAATCTGTAATGGAGAAATAAATGGTGATTTCTTTTTTATCGAGAAATTCATACTCCCATATTTCTGCGTCTCTTAATCTTAATATGCGGGTTAGGTTGTCCAACTTTTTAAACCCTCCATTGTTATTCATCTATTTCTAAAAAATGATGATCTTAATTCGTCGTTGCCGACGAAGAAGACCTAGACGCTGCCTCATCAGCCTTCACACAATCAATCGCAACAACCAGTGCAATCATCACAGGCTCCATCTCTTCTTTCAAAATATCAACCTTATAGCTGTCACCCCAAGTAAACCATTCCTTCTTCACCTGACCGATCACTTCGCCATTCTGCAGCACTTGGAAATTCATATCCCACCAGTTGCCTTGTACTTCTACACCAGCAGCATCAATTGAATATTTTGCTTTAAAGAACGTAAACTCTTTTTTGATCGTCAATA
This sequence comes from Bacillus sp. MZGC1, assembly GCF_002998605.1. Classification (NCBI taxonomy): domain Bacteria; kingdom Bacillati; phylum Bacillota; class Bacilli; order Caryophanales; family Bacillaceae; genus Bacillus; species Bacillus sp. MZGC1. Next base: position 94,974 of record NZ_PVRE01000001.1, on the reverse strand, counting down.
CCTCTTGCCCACCAACTTCTACTAAAAACTTTGGTAAAAAGCTAAACATTTTCTTCGTAATCACGGCGATTTCTTCTCGTTCTGTATTCAGAATGGTGAACGTCTTCGGCATCTTCATAAAGCTGCCCTCAACCACATACACATCGTTCTCCTGCTGATCCTTTACCGTAAACCTGCCGCTCAGACTAAATACTTTCTGCTTCATGTAAAGCTGTTTCATATGTACCTCCCTCTACTAAATGACAACTTCATTAAAGTTTATCATACAGAAAAAGGCCCAGATAACCCAGCTGTAAATTTCTTCACCAAAAACTGTATCAAACTAAGCGTTTTCCCCATTCATTTTCTTTTTAAAAGCAAAAATGGCGATAGCTACAATAACACCTGTATATCCAATTACCCACCAAAGATGCAGTAAAATTGATGCATAGTCTCCAGAAAGTGCGGCTCTGCTAGCGTCTACTGCGTGAGCAAATGGAAGTGCGTACGCAATATCTTTGAACCAGCCTCCAACTAAATTCAAATCGAACCATGTACCACTTAACCATGCGCTCATATTCGTTAGTAGCGCTCCACAAATACCACCAACCTGCTTGTCGTTAAATATACTCCCCACTAAGAGCCCTATGCCGATAAATAGTAAAGATGTTGGCAAAAGGACAAGAATGGATAACAAAACATTGGAATTAAAAGGTAATCTTAAGAAAAGTGCTGCGATAAAGCTAATGATAACTTGAACAATTGCTATCGGTATGAGTGGGACAATATACCCTACAATGTAATCTGAGGCAGAAAGAGGTGTAGTAAACAATCGCATCAAAAATGATGTACTTCGATCTTTAGCTATTAACATTCCAGAGAATAGTGAGATAAAAGAAAGCCCGAAGACGGCTATGCCAGGAATTAGTTTATCAATGACAAATAAATCAGTTGGAACATTCGCTTGAATAGCATGAAGCAAAAATAAGATAACTAACGGGAAGCCTATACCAAATGCTAAGTTTAAAGGATCTCTCAAAATCTCTTTACGATTACGTGCAGCAAAGGCTAGTGACTTCATCTGGTGACCTCCTCATTGGTAGCTAACGAAATAAAGGCATCCTCAAGTGATTTGGTGTTGGTACTTTCCATCAATTCAGCTGCTGTTCCAACTGCCTTTAATTTTCCTTTCGCCATCGTCCCTATTCGATCCGAAAGGGCTGCTGCTTCCTCCATATAATGTGTCGTGAGAATGATGGTCATGCTCCCCTTTAATTTCTCAATAGTACTCCATAGCTCACGCCTTGCGATGACATCGAGACCGAGAGTAGGTTCATCAAGAAAAAGGATTTTGGGGTCTGTAATGAGTGCCATTGCAATACTAAGTCTTCTTTGCATTCCTCCAGATAAGGTTTTAGCCTTCATTTTAGATACCTCCGTCAGACTAAACGTACCAAGCATTTCCTCGACTTTTATATCAACCGTTTTCTTGTGGAATCCGTATATTTGAGCGATTAATTCAAGATTTTCTTTAACGGATAAATTAGGAGCTATTGCCGTTTCCTGTGGTGAAACATTAATCTGTTCTTTTACTGCATAGGGATTAGAAACAATACTGTTACCAAGGATCGTTGCATCACCGGTAGTAGGGATGCTAAGACAGGTCAACATCTTGATCGTTGTCGTTTTACCTGCACCATTCACTCCAAGTAAAGTAAAAAGCTCGCCTTGTTCAATTGAAAGATTAAGAGAATCGACTGCAATCTTTTCTTCGAATTTCTTAGTTAGATTCTTTGTTTGAATAGCAATCATTCCTCATCCTCCTGATCTTCCTGTGCCTTATATATATCGTCAGCAAACTGCAGGAAGGCCTCATTTTTTACAATGGCGATTCCTTGAGCTTCATCGCCCAAAATCAACAGGCTGTCTCCAGGACTGATGCTGAATATCTCCCTCGCTTTTTTAGGAATGACAATTTGCCCGCGTTCACCAACCTTTACAAGTCCAAATATGTGTTTTCCTTTTGGTTTCACCCCTACCTCTTCTGTACCATCCACATTATTCACGAGATCATCCAAAGCAACGCCATATATTTCAGCCAAAGCCTTACAATTGTTGATATCCGGCACAGTTTCTCCCGATTCCCATTTCGCAACAGCTTGCCTTGAAACACCAATTTTCTCAGCCACTTCTTCTTGTGTAAACCTGTGTATTTTTCGCATTTTTTTCAAATTCATATTGATCATGTTTTTCACACCCTTCAATATCATTATATAAGACTTATTCCGATCATCTACCAACTGAACATGACATCAGAAGTTATCTTCAATTTACATTTGGTTAAATGCCTAAGTTTAACCCAAAAAAGCCACCTCGAAATTAAGTGGAGGGGACTTTTTTGGTGTGTAATCGAATATAGGAACTGAGATTCATATGTTTAATCACATATACTAATTTTTAATTCTGCTACAACACCTTTTGCTAAAGCTAATAAGGGAAGTAAGAATGGCTTGGAAAATCGGTATTCCCCCACGCAAAGCATCACTAGATAAGTATAGTAATGTTATCAGTGAATAAAAAGAGGAACTATGAAAAATGTCTGTCACAGTTTGTGATGCAGAATATGTTGTAGGTTTGCCATAGAAAATAAAAAAGTCTCGTTTGAGGGAAATCACTCAAATGAGACTTTTTTGTTTAGTTTCAGCAATTATTTAATAACCATTTACAAAGTAAGCAATGGTTTCTAATTCATCTTCTTTCAGTTCTCTGTTCACGTAATTTTGATATTCTATCGTGATTTTCTGCTTATCTCCACCACAAAGATCGGTATATTTCGCAATCATCCTAAGCTTGTTTGTTTCCTGACGAAACTCCTCTTTTGTCCACGGTCTTTGATGTGAAGGAATATACATATCAGCATCAAAACCATCTAATTCATTTAAAAGTCGCAATGTTTCCTTCATCGTATAATGTACTTTTTCGGCATACATTTTCGGATAAATGCAATCACCAAGAAAAAGGATTTTCTCTTCTTTCACATACACGATGACTGAATCTGCGGCATGATCGCCTCCAACAAGTTGCACGACACACGTGACCCCGCCAAGATCGATCTCCATCCGACGGTCAAATGTCACATCCGGTAAAACCACTTTAATATCTCGATGATCCTGATATTCTTCCTTGATGGCCTTCGCACAGAACTCAATCTCCGTTCCTTCCCTCACCCGCTCATCAATCGCCTCATCTGACCACGAAAACGGAAGCAGCTTCTCCATTTCACTTCTTGTCTTTACAGAAGCAATCGAAAGCGAATCAGGCAGCGCTGGCAGACCAAAGATATGATCCCAATGCCAATGCGTGAGGACAACCATATCAGGAGTCAAGTTCTCATGTTTTAACGTTTCTTTGATAAAGTACTTGGCATGTTCTTTCGAGTTACCAGCATCAATCATTAATGTCTTGTTACTGCCCACAACCATACCTAGAATGGGGCGGTCGGTGAGTGATATTGGTGTGATGTAGGAGAAGGTTTGGCCTATTTTTTTGATTGTGTGCATGGTGTGCCTGCTTTCTTAGATTGTATATTGAAGTACTACTTACGCAGCTGGTTACAAGCCAGTTGTACGTATATGTTATAAGTTTGAAATTCACTTATTATTATAGTCATTAATAATTGAAATAGTCTTGTTTGCAACGTCACTTCCAAGAGATGCATACAATTTCTTATCACCAATAATATAAAATTCTTCTTTAGCTCGAGTGGCCGCAACATTCATTATATTGGGCTCTGAAACAGCCCATTTTGCTGCTCCACTGCTATTTGAATCTGTTCCTAGGACAAAATAGACAATTTTCGCTTCTTTTCCTTGAAAAGTATGAACAGTACCTACATTTGTTGGTTTACCGTCTTTTCGTTTAGTAAAGCAAATTTCATCTAAAACTCTTGTAATTTGATAAGCAACATTTCTAAAGGGAGATATTACATAGATATCATCAGCTAAATCTGTATTTGCTTGTAATTGCTTAGTAATTTGGTTTTTTAGTAACTCAGCTTGTTCTTTAACATATTTGTCATTCGCCTTTCCAACACAATGAAGCCACTCTGATGTCCCTTGCACCTCATCTTCATTTTTACCTTGTACCATTAAACCATCATAAGAAATTTCATTAGAAATCGTGAACATTGGATAGTTTGAACGTCTATGTACCCACAGTGGAATACCAATCCATTCGTCTTCGTTTTTTTGGAATCCATACTGACTAGTATCATCTACTATTGTTTGAGTGGATGCATTAGCAGATACAAATTTTTCGTCTACATTATAGTGTCTTCCAATCAAAGTTAAAACATTTGGATCTAAATTTAATACAGGCTTTATTTGTGAGGGGTCCCCTACAACCATTACTTTTTTACTTCTAAAAATTGCTCCTACACTAGCCTGCGGTAATGCTTGACCAGCCTCGTCAATGAATAAGTTGCCTATTGAATTTTCCTTGAGGTTTTTAAACATTCGACCAAAACTTGCAAAAGTAGTACTGATAACTGGCACAGCGAAATTGATCCATTGCCATGCTTCTGAAATTAACTCATGGCCATTCTCTTTCGCAATGTAATTTGATTGTTTATTCCAGATAATCCTTGCTGCCCTTAAATTTCTTACATTCTCAGAGAGGAATTGCTTTCTCACTTTTAATGCCGAAATAAATAATTCTGATTGTAAAATACGAAACTCCTTTGTAAACCAAGGATTAGACTTTTGGAGTTCTTCGTATGATAGAGAAAAGTCTATTTCCTTAATTTCACTTTGTGATTTGTTCTTTTCAAATGCATCAATTTCTTTTTTCATTTTTCCCAGATCATTATCCTTAGCATTCACCCATCGTTCAAAGGTAGATTTTCTTTCCATCATTTGTTTTTGAGTATGCTCTTTTTTAACAGCATTTTTCGCTAGATGATTTTCAAGCTGTCTATAATCATTTGTAAGTGTTGTTTTTTGTTGAGTTAGATCATTTAAGTGTTCATTCACGCTGCTTAGCTTTTTGAAATAATGTTCGACTTTAGATTTATTAAATATTTTCTGAAACCATAAAAAACTAGGCTTTTGTGAAGTAAGAACATGATAATTTCGTTCAGCTTGTACTTCTGCCCTTGATAAATTTTCAAGTTCAACAGAAACATTAGATAAAACTTTTTGAAATTTTAATTCCTCTTCTCTAAGTCTCTCTAATTCAACTTTTGCTTCTTTTTCATTACTAGTCAAAACTTTATGTTTTTCTTTTTTCTCATTTTCAAATTCTTTAACTTGATTTATATAATTGATATTTAGTTTTCGTATTTTATATAATTTTTGGCTATATTTTTCTACTTTATCTCTTTCAACTTTTAATTTATTATAAAGCCGTTTGAATTCCTGATATACTCCAGTATTCGATTGATCATCTTCCTCTAAATCTTTTTCAATTGCCTCTATATTGAGAAGCAATTTATTCATGTTGATTGAATTTCCACCTTCTAATGAAAAAACACCCCAATTTTTATCATTGAGCAGTTCACTTATAATGTATCGATCTTTCCCAAATCCTTCTCCTGTTAATTGAGAATTAGAAATATCTTTGAAATAATTTGCTTTCTCTAATTGATCTTGAAAACATTTTGGAATCTCTTCTTTCACCGGTAATTCATTAACGATATTTTGGACTGCTCCATTATTTGAACTTGCCACAATAATATTTTTATCAGAAATAGATCGTGGTAAAACGCCAAGTTTAGCATTTTGCCAATAGGTCAGACTGCCTTGAATCACTTTATTAGAAAGATTTGAAATAGCTAGTGCCTGTTGTACGACTAAATCAGCAAAAATATCCTTCAACAATGTTGTCTTGCCTGTTCCTGGTGGGCCGTTAATACTTCGGATATCGTTTTTGTCGTTTAAAGCTAAATTGACAGCTGCTTGTTGCATAAAATAGAGTGCATAATCAGGGTTTGATGGAAAACGTCCTAACGGATAATATTTTGGTTTTAAAGCAATTTCCTCAAAAATATAAGCGTTAAAATGTTCAGACTCTTTATGACTGTCTAGATTTCTTCTATTTCCAGTAAACCCGTTAAAATATCTGTTTATATTTTCAGTATCAATTAACTTTGCCATTTTTAAATCTTCAATAAAGAAGGAATGTAGATTAATATCCTCATTATCCAGATGTCGTATGAATTTATAACGGAAATTATCTATTGACACATGATACTTTTGTATAAGTTCAGAAAACACATTATGAAAACCCTCTTCAAATTTTCGATCTAATTCTTCTCTAAATAAAGTTTCAACTTTTAAGAAATCATCAGGTAAATGGCCATGTTCGCGGATATAACCGCTCATTGTTAAAAATAATTTATCAGCCACTAGGTTGAGTTGATGATCAAAATATAAAGCGAAAGTAAATTTTTCCGAATTACTTATTTCCTCATAAGTTTTCTCAATATTATATTTTTCTCTCAAAATATCAACAACTTCTTGGAAATTGAAAATACCAAAGTAAAATACGATTCCAGACTTTTTAAAGGCTTTATCTAACATATTATTTTGTTGTTTTTGATGAGATAAAAAATTCATAAAGAATTGTTGCCAATCTTTTTCAATACGATGAAATGTCTTTAATAATTTGCCACTTTTATTAATTGAACCTTCTGCTAACTGCTCTATTGTAATCCATGCATTTAGAATATCTTCCTTTTTATTCATGCTATATCTCCTGTTATCGAGCATATTTAAATATCGACAATTATACTTTTGAATAGTCTTTGAGTCTTTAATATTAAATAATAACATACTTTTCCAGTGTAACTCAATTCCATATTGTAGTTAATATGAAGCAGCAAAATATCAACTAAACATATTTCAAAATTTTTTTATAATAACCTTTCTTAGATGGTTTTATTACGCCATTAAATAAATAAAGCGCCATTCAATAGAATTGAATGACGCTTGCTTGATCTATAAATTAACTAATTCTGTTCTCTTTTTTTGAGCAGATAAACCATCCATTCCAACAGAACCATAATAAATAGCTAATCTATGTCCTTTACCAATAATCCCAACTGGATAATCAGCTTCTCCAATGAAACCTTCAAAGTCATCTGGATGGACATCAACTTCAATTTCATGGCCAATGAACGCATGATGATAAGAGAGATCCTGATAAAGTTCGATTAAAAACTGTAGCATTTGATTTTGAAGAATAAATACTTCTTGAGAGGCTACTTCTTCCCAGTTAAAATCTAGTAAGAAACCAAAGTATCCATCTTCTATATGAATTGTTAATCTTACTGGTTTAGAGCTATTTAATAGATTTAATACTTCAAATTCTGTATAGTGACCAGACAAATATGAATCTTCGATGATATTTTTACTTATACTTTGTTCAATCCAATTTTCTCCATCTGTATCTATACTATACTTTACTTTTTTAAAGGACACGTCCCTTTTTTTTAAGGAATTTACGAAAGACTGAAACATTTGAATATGATCATTTTCACGAAAAACAACACCAACATTTACAGATCCACCTATACCCATTATTAATCACCTCTTAACTATTAACTCACCGATTCTAATATAGTTATTTTTTTGTTTCGTTGAGAGCTTATAACCAGTAATAAATTCACCGTTCTGCTTGAAAAATGCAGCTTTATTCCCCCTTAAATGCATCATAACGTAACCTGATTGTCCACTATGCTTTGTTCTATATACATGACTTGAACGACTTACGTGGTTTCTTAGAGCTGTTTCAAATTTTTTTGCATTTGCCTTGCTATAAGATCCTTTTACACCAAAATCAACAGCATGTTTAAATTTCTTTTGTAGCTGCACAGATTTAAACGTAACTGCAGTAACAGCTCTTAAAATTTGACTTCTTGTATACATCTTAAAAGCAATCTTAGCAGAAGTTCTGATAATCACACCTAAAATAATAGCTGGTAAAATAGAAGCCTCAATTTCTTCAGAATTAACAGTGTATTTTTCACCAGAGTCTTTATCTGTTAAGGTAGCTTTAAACGTTTCATTATCCGCCTCTTCAACGGCAATGTCATATTCTTTGTTAATAAGTTTACCATTTTCATCAATAATAGATGACGTAAAGTTCATTTCTTCCGTTTCTAAGCTCATTTCAAGGTCACCCTTAACTTCAAGATCTTCTGAGTTAAAGGTAGTTTCAATATGAAGTGATTCTTCTTCTAAGTCAATTAAATTAATATCCAATTCATCAGTATAATCAATATTTAATTCATCATAGACTTCCTGCTTAATCTCATCAAACTGATTTTCTAACAATTGATTATTTACTTCATTACTTTCACTAATTGCTTCGGCTTGATTTATTGGTAAATTTACAATTACCATCGCAGTCACTATTAATATAGTTATTATTTTTTTATAATTCATTTTAGGCTCCTTTATGATTATAGATTAATAATCCGTTCCCTTGCTCATCATCATTTAAAGATTGAACTTTTCGGGATTCTTGTTTCAACTTTTTCATAAGTTCATCAACATTTAACTTCTTAGATTTACTCAAGTAATCCTGAACATACAGTGAAGTTACACCAGTAACATGTGCGGCTGCAAAGGAGGTTCCAGTAAACAAACTATATTCCCCCCTATGATTAGTAGAGAGTATATCAACTCCTGGTGCAATATAATCTATCTTTCCTCTTGCCGCTGAGCTTGGCCTTTTAAGATTTTTTTTAATAGAATTAACTGATATCACATTTGTGTATTTCGCTGGATACTCTACACCAGTTCCATATGTATTTCCTGCTGCAGCTACTATAATTATTCCATGTGACACTGCTTTATCAATGGATGACTTTAATTTAGCTTTATTAGTAACTACACCTGAACTGATATTGATTATATGTACACCTTCTTTTATGCTCCATTCAATACCCTTTATTAAAGATTCAACATCTCCTTTACCTTGTTGATTTAAAACCTTAACATCATAAAGCTCCACACCTGAATAATTGTAACTTGTTATACCTTTATTAGATTGTCTTGCTCCAATGATTCCTGCCACGGCAGTGCCATGACCAAAATCATCGGTGACAGGTCTTTTTGGAGTAACAGCATTATATTCCTTTTTAACAATACCTTTTAAATCCTGATGTTGTTGATTAATACCACTGTCTAAGATAGCTATTTTAACTTTAGTTCTTCCTTCGCTTCTTCCACTGTTCATCATATATGGATCAAGCAACTTAATATTCCATTGGACTTTTATGTCTTCACTGAAGTTAGCTTTCTCACTCTCTTTATTCGTATTGTTTAAGTTATTAAATACAAAAAAAACAATTAAGAAAACTAACACTATTATACTAATTATAAACGTGTAAATTTTTATTCTTATATATAAAACCTCCTATTCATGACTTAAGAATCACTTAACTTCAAATATATGATAACTTATCGTAATGGAAAATTCAATATTTTTATCCATAATTAGTTATTTAATGAACGTAATTATTAACTTAATTACTTTTTCAGCTTAATATATTAAAGGGGTTAGTTAAACGGAGATTTACTTCTATTAACAGATTACGGTAGGGAATTAATGATTAATCCAGATTCAAACATCAATGATTTTTGGAATAATCAGCTTCCAAAGGAAACTTCAGGGAAGTTGCAATCACTAGAGGCCCCATTCGCAAGTACACATTACGAGGCACTCAATTCGTTAATTAAAGCTTATGATGAGTATTCAATTCATTTAAGAAAATATCTTAAGTCATTACTAATGAATATGAATCCCTATAATTTCGAGTCGTTAGTAATACAGGTATTAGTACAAGTAAATGAGGCACCCTACGGTGAAGTTACTAAAAAAAGTGGCGATGATGGTATTGATGGTCTACTATATAGAACCTTACTCAAACAAGGAGAAATACTCGTTCAAATTAAAAGATATTTAGAAAATAATCTAGTAGGTGAACAAGATATTCGGGATTTTATTGGAGCATGGAGCCAAAAACATAACACTGGTGCTTACTTCGTCACTACCTCTAGTTATACGAATAAGGCAAAATTAAAAAGTGAAGAACGCTGGATCATACTTATTGATGGGAATCAATTAGTTGATTTAATGATTAATCATCAAATTGGGTTAAAAGAAACTAATGATTTAAAGTTCTGTTTAACCCCATCATTAGAATTATTTGATTAATTTTAAAAAGGGATGAACCATGTTCACCCTTTTTAGATTGGGTTTAATTAGTTTTTTTAAAATTAAATGGTAACTAATATTTATGCGCAAAAACCCCATTCACTTATGATAAGGCTCCCCCCGCACAATCCGAAACGCTCGATAAATCTGCTCCACCAGCACCAATCTCATCAACTGATGCGGGAACGTCATTTTCGAAAACGACAGTTTCTCATTCGCACGCTGCATGACGGCGTCGCTTAATCCGAGGGATCCGCCTATGACGAAACATACCTTGCTTTTTCCGTATGTTGCCAGCTTATCTATTGTATCGGCTAATTCTTCGGAACTTTTCATTTTTCCTTCGATGGCGAGGGCGATGACGTGGGCGTCTGGGTTGATTTTGCTTAGGATGCGTTCGCCTTCTTTGTCTTTGATGATTTTCATGTCTTGATCGCTGAGGTGTTCGGGTGCTTTTTCGTCTGCGAGCTCAATGATGTCGATTTTCGCATAGGCTTGTAATCGCTTTGTGTATTCCGCTATGCCTTGTTTTAAATATTTCTCTTTTAATTTTCCTACTGTGATAATTGATATATTCACAGGTCATCCCCACCTTAAGAACAAGTTATTCATATAAGTTATCAACAATTGTGGATAAAATTTGTGTATTTTGTGTCCGATCATTCGTTCCCCACTATATATATTGCAGGTTCATCGCACAATTCACAGGTTGTGGATAAACTGTGTGTATGTTCGATTTTTCTGAATTCTGGTGGCTGTTCGTGATCATCTATGTACATGTCTAATACGGTTTCTATGTGTTCTGCACAAGCATATAATGTTTTGTTCATAAGTTTCTTATTCCTCCAATATGTTGTCTGGTTATTCACAAGTGTTTCGCTCATTGTTCAATATAACCGATTTATTCACATGTTAATAGTCTTTTGCCATTTCCCACACCTTTTATCCACAAACCAAACAAAGAAGCCTCCACTTCTGTGAAGGCTTCTTTCTATAAAAATGGATTATAAAATCTTGTTCCTCTAACAAATGTAATCACTAGCGACACGATGAGTACCACACCAACAAACAATAACGCAGCATAATCTGCTTTTTGAAAGTCTTTCGCCGTGAACCATGTGCGCTTTTTATGCTTTCCAAATCCGCGCAGCTCCATCGCATTGCTGATCGTTTCAATCCGCTCCAAGCTGGAGAAAATGAGCGGCATCACAATCGACAGCGCATTTTTAATCCGTTTCCCCAGTTTTTCATTCTTCGATAAATCAATTCCTCTTGCTTGCTGAGAAATCGCTATCGTTCGAAAATCCCGCTGAATATCTGGAATATAGCGTAAGGCAATCGCGACAGCATAGGAAATCCGGTAGCTGACCCCGATTCGGCTGAGCGATGAGGCAAATTCACTTGGATTCGTTGTGACGATAAACAAAAGCGCTGCTGGCATGACGGTCACATATTTCAGCGTAATATTCAATTGATAGAAAAGCTGTTCCAGTGTGACGTTGTACCAGCCTGCAATATGAAACAGCTCATGCTTTGCTCCGTAGATGGCGACTCCTTGCTGGGGCGCAAAGACGTAAATGGCGATGTTGTTGATGACTAGGAAAATCGCCAGAACAATCACCACGAAGGAAATATCACGAAATCGCACGTTCGATAGCTGAAAGAATACGATACTGGCGGCTAGCATAAAGACTAAAATGCCTGTATCATACGTGAGCATCGCTGCGGATGACCAGAGGATAAAGCAAATGAGTTTGGTTGCACCTGTCAGCCGATGAATCGGCGACGGGCGATCGATATAGGACAGCATGTCTACAGCCATGTCATTCGTTCCTTTCTGTCAACCTCAATGAAGCGATCCACGAGTTCATTTGGATTCGGCCAGTCTGCTTTCAGCGCCAGTTCATACAGCGACGTTTCCTTTAAGCTCGCCTTTTGGACAAGCAGCTGATCTGTCAGCACTTTGGCTGGGGTATCATCTGCGATTTTTTCTCCATCTGAAATGACAATGGTTCTTGTCGTGTATTCGAGCATCAAATGCATATCATGGGTGATCATGAAGATCGTGACACCCTGCTGATTTAATTGCTCTAAAAACGTCATCATTTCTGTGTAATGTTTAAAATCCTGTCCTGCGGTTGGCTCATCTAAAATGATGATTTCTGGCTCTAATACAAGAATTGATGCAATGGTGACGCGTTTTTTCTGTCCGAAGCTGAGGGCTGAAATCGGCCAGTTCCGAAATGGATATAAGCCGCATACTTTTAGAACCCGCTCCACCCGTTCTTTGATGTCGTCTTCCTTTACGCCTCTTAAAACGAGACCGAGTGCGACTTCATCAAAGATCATTTGTTTTGAAATCATTTGATTTGGGTTTTGCATGACAACGCCGATTCGTTCAGAACGCTGTTTGATTGTGTCTCCTGTGATGTCATCGCCATTCAGATGAATTGTCCCTTTCGTTGGCTTTTCAAATGCGCAGAGCACCTTGGATAGTGTCGTCTTGCCTGCGCCATTGGCTCCTGCGATGCTGATCATTTCTCCTTTTTTGACGGTAAAGGAGATGTTGCTCAGCGTGTTTGGTCTTGTCGGATAGTCAAAGCTCAGCTCACGCACCTCTAGTAAATCCTGCGCTGCAATCTGCTCTACTGACGGCTCAGACGCTTCCATCCACTGCTCGATTTTCCCTTTTTCCTCGTCATTTAAGGTGAGATGCTGTAAATTAGCTATCTGATCTCCCGGTGTAATTGGAATGCCTGCATATTTCATGGCCTTTACATATAAAGGCTCGCGCAAATATGCCGCTTCTAATACATTTGAGGCGAGCAATTCATCTGGTGTCATATCCGCCGCAATCGTTCCGTCATTGACGACGATGATGCGGTCCACATGACGGAAGAGGACGTCCTCTAACCGGTGCTCGACCATCACGACCGTTTTTTTCGTTTCTTTTTGCAGTCGATCAATAAGATCGATCACTTCTTTGCCTGTAGACGGATCAAGGCTTGCAAGTGGTTCATCAAACAGCAAAATGTCGACATCGTTGACAAGTACGCCCGCAATGGCGACACGTTGTTTTTGACCGCCTGACAGCTCATGCACGGACGATGCCAGCTTGCCGTCTACCTCTGTTAATCTTGCCGCTTCTTCGACACGTGTTTTCATTTCTTCGCGTGTGACTTGATCATTTTCAAGAGCAAACGCGATGTCTTCTCCAACGGTCAGCCCGATAAATTGTCCATCAGGGTCCTGCAGCACCGTTCCGACGAGCTGTGAAAGGGAGAAAATGTTCTCTTTCTCTGCATTTTTCCCGCCGATGTGAAGACTTCCTTCTATAGAACCTTTATAAGACGCAGGAACTAGCCCATTGATACAATGGGCTAGCGTGCTTTTTCCCGATCCAGACGGGCCTGCGATGAGGACTTTTTCCCCTTCATAGATGGTCAGGTTGATATCTTTCAATGTCGGTTCTGCCTGACTGCGATACTTGAATCCGAAATGTTCGAATTGAATCATCGGTTTCTTCATTTATGTGTTCCACCTTGCTTCATGATGTTTCTTTCGATAGACTGCCGCTTTTGCTTCTCGTTTTCGCATAAGCCGCAATGATGATGGTTCCTAGTACACCGACTGTGATGATGTTCGAGATCCCTGCCACGATGCCTTGAACAAATACTTTGTTCGCAGGTTCTGCATAGATCACAATGTCGAGTACAGGAGCAATGACAAACCAGCCTAATGCCTGCGCACCTGCTTGTACGGCGTTGAAAAGCGTGATCTTCTTCCAGCCAAAGTCGCCCTCTTCTACTTTTAAACGGTTAGAAATGAAGCCAATCAATAACCCAACAACACCTGAAACGATAATCCAGCTCCACCAAGGGCCGAATGTGGTGGCATCTTTAATGAGATGACCAATAAACCCAATCAGTGCGCCTGCAACAGGACCAAAAAGCACAGCCATTAATGCAAGGAATGCGTACGATGTCTCAATTTGTGTATTCGGAATCCCAGTTGGAATGGAGACGAAGCGTCCTAAAATGACAAAGACGGCTGCGCCAATTCCGATGGCAACGACAGTTTTCGTTGAAAGTTGTTTACCTGCCATGATGTTTCCTCCTCTTATTCGTATATAATGCGCGGAGCTTTGCGAATCGAAAGGCGCCAGCCTGTGCCTGTACCGATGTTATAAGCCTTTGCAAATGACCCTTGATTGATCGCCACGCCTAAATGATCGAGTGAATTGACATATACGAGTGGTTCGCCTACCTTTAAATCGGCAAAAGATCGTCCATAGGTCATGATATTTTTATACACATTTTTCGGCCCGTTGGCAATGGTAACTTCTATTGCATCGCCGTAATTAATTGAAAGCTGTTCAAATAACGTGTGATGAATGTTTGTCCATAGGTTTCCGAACCTCACGTCTAAAATATCAATCGTTCCTGTGATGACTTCTTCTTTCGCATACGCCTGTACGACTGGAAGGTGAATAATATCATCAATATTCGCCTTTGGCCCAACCTCTTCAAAAGAAATCACACCTGAAGCGATTCTCGCCCCTGTATACGCGTAAATGTCTCTCCCATGGAATGTATGTGATTTTCCCGACTTCGGCAGCCGGTTAATGGTTTCATCTAAATAACGGGCTTCCACAATGCCAATATCCTGCGCGACGTGCGTGAGTGTCCCGTTATCTGGGGTAATGATATAGTGCGAGCTGGTGGTTTTGACGACAAGACTCTTTCTTTCTGACCCAACTCCTGGGTCAACAACGGAAACGAATACCGTCTCTTCCGGCCAGTATGTGACGGTTTGGAGCAGGCGGTAAGATGCCTCCCAAATGTCATACTGCGGTATATTGTGTGTTAAATCAAAAAGGCGGATCCTGCTGCTCACCGTATTTGCCACTCCGTACATTGCGCTGACTGCTCCATCATCAATGCCGAAATCTGATTGTAAAACCAATGCATGTTCACTCATGTCAATCTCCCTTTCATTTGAAAAAATGGATGTGGTGTTTCACGTGGAACATTTGAACATTTGTATGAAAAAAGTGGACAATAAAAAATACCCCATCCTTATCTTTGAATCATAAGGACGAGGTATTTGTCTCGTGGTACCACCTTTATTTACTGTTTGCTCGCGCTAAACAGCCTCTACAAGTACAAAGCTCCAATCTGGCTCATATACTGTGGTTTTGATAACGAGTACCAACTCTCGTCGTGTCCTACTAATATCATAGATATGTTCAGCACGAGGCTCAGAGACCATTTTTCGAATCATTATTTTTGCTTCTTTTCAGCTGCCGAAGCTCTCTGTGGAAAAATTGATGATTGTACTTTCTCTCGTCATTGCCTGTTTAACTATCTTGAATTAAAGCTATCATACATGATGTTTTTTGATAAATCAAGATATTTTTCTGAACATTTTCAAAAGTGAGTCAACTGATGCTGGAAGAGTCTTCTTTTTATAAAATTTAAACAAATGTTAAAGAGCGAGATATGGTGTCTTTCCTTTCTAGCGGTATAATAAAGATGAAGGGAGGTACAGCGTGTGTGGACCATCTGTATGAATGAGTTTAAGCAGCTCTTCAAAAGCACAAAATCGATTTTAACAATTGTTATTATTTTCATTTTATCTACTTTTGTTTCAACTCTTCCGTTTATTGCTGCTCATCAAGACAAATGGGAGCAGGCAAAGGATCCTTATTCTATTGGGAATGAACTGGTGATGTCGTTATTTGGTTTCTTCCTTATTTTTTTATTGTCTCACGATATTTTGAGCCGAGAAATTCATTTGAAAACCATCCGTTTTCTCGTCAGTAAAACAACCCGTTTGAACATTATTATCGGAAAATATCTTGGGCTGATGCTGTTTTGGCTTAGCTGCATTATGACGACTTACGTACTGAATATGGTGATTTCACATCGTTTTCTGTTCTCTGATGCGTTAAAAATCTTAACCTTTATCAGTGTCGGTATCTCATGTACTTTATTTTTGTCCATGCTCTTTCCAACACCGCAGAAATCAATGTTTGTTGGGATGTTGTTTTCCTTTCTTTTCCCGATCGTCAGTATGATATCTGTTCTTTCTTCAGAACGATTGATTCATTGGTTCCAATATATGACGCCTTATTATTATGCACGCTTGAGTGAACCGCTGACCTATGTACTCATGAATACAGCATTAACCGTTGTATTACTCATTGGAACAGCACTCCTATTTCAAAGGAGGGATGTCTAAATGCTGCATACAAAAGAGCTCACAAAAAAATATCGGACAAAAGTCGCGATAGATCACATTACCCTTGATGTCAATCAAGGCGATATCTTCGGACTCATTGGACCTAAGGGTTCTGGTAAGACGACGTTTTTCAATATCATTACGGGAATTTCCCGGCCAACCTCTGGTACGTTTACGATGATGGATATGCCTTCATTAAAAAAGGTGAGGCAGCATATCGGTGTTCTGCCTGAATATACGGATTTATATGAAGGGCTCACGGCACTTGAACATATTGCCTACTTATCCAAAATCACCGGGACACGCCAGAAAACGAGTGATTATGAAGAACTGCTCGAATTTGTCGGTTTACATCACTATCATCAGGAAAAGGTCGGTACCTTCACACCTGGTATGAAGAAGCGGCTCGGAATGGCGCAGGCCATCGCCCATCGGCCCGAATTTATTTTACTAGACGAGCCTTTTGCCGATATTGATGCTGATTCGATCTTGCACATCCAGCAGGTCATTGAAACGTTAAAACATGAAGGGAAAACCGTCTTTTTAACGGCTGACCGCCCAAGGTTCACAAATAGTATTTGTACCAAAACAGCATTCATTTCTGAAGGAAAATTAGTGTCCCCCCATACTCATCCTCAAGAAAAAACCATCACATCCTCAAACATACGTGCAACCTTCAAGCATGCGTGGATTGATGATGAGGTGAAACCTGTTCTCACGCAGTACTTACAAACTGTCGGAACAGATCTTGTGATCAGTGATGACGAGACCTCATTGTTGATTCGTTCAGAAGCCCAAGTCCCATCGATCATCCGCGCTTTCGTGAAATGCAAAGTCGATTTATACAGAGTCACGGCTCAGGATGCCATGAGCACTTCATAAAAAAGTACCGTACGCGATCCGCACGGTACTTCTTCTTTTTTATAAAGGTTTACTCATATAGATTCCGGTTTCTGCAAATCCGGTCTTCTCGTACAGTGAACGGGCGATTTGATTGTGAGCAAAGACATGGAGCGAGAGTTTTTGCACTCCTAATGACTTTGCCTGCTCCTCTAATGCAGCAATGGCCTGCTTTGCAAAGCCTTTACCTCGATAAGCTTCGAATAAAATAAAGTTATAAATGAATCCTTCCTGCTGAGGGTGATTCGGGTTATAACAAAGCCAAACCCAGCCAATCGCTTCTTCCCCGTTCAAGAAATTCCATAGCTCATGATGCTCTGTCTGCAGACCTTCGGGAAGCAGCCGATCAAATTGTTCTTCGGCGTTTGCAAGTGATTCTTCCTTTTCCCATGTCCCTGCGAGTACCTTTTCTTCTGCGTACCGCTGAATGGCCTTCTCCATCAATACATCGTAATCCGTTTGTGACATTGGTTGTAGTGTAACCAATTCGTACCGCCCCCTTTCCTCCATCATATGATGAGCATGCGAAAAAAACCAGTCCCATCAAGGAACTGGTCATCCGCCGAATCGGTCGGTTTGAGAAAGTTTGACCTCTACTGATTTTTTCTTTCCGCTTCGGTAAAACTCCATCTTTACCTTGTCGCCGACTTTCTTTTGATATAAATACTTACGAAGATCTACGATATTCTGTACACTCTTGCCATCAAAGGAGGTGACGACATCCAGCTCTTTTAGTCCCGCTTTTCCCGCTGGAGACAAAGACTCGACACTCATCACGACAACCCCTGATGTGACTTTAGATGGCAGCTTCAACGTTTCCTGCCAGTGATAGCTCGCAATATCTGCTAATGATTTCATGCCAACGCCTAGATACGGACGCTTCACCTCTCCGTAGTGCTCTAAATCTTCTATGACAGGGATGACTAGATTCGCCGGGATAGACAGCCCGATGCCTTCTACCTCTGATTCAGCAATCTTCATTGAGTTGATGCCGATCACTTTTCCGTCCATATTGATCAGTGCACCACCGCTGTTGCCTGGATTGATGGCGGCATCTGTTTGCAGTACCTCCGCATTCCAATCCGCCTGTCCGTCCCCATTCGAGTCTACAGGAATCGCACGTTCCGTTCCAGAAATGACACCTTGTGTGACAGAGCCCGCGAATTCAAGCCCTAACGGATTTCCAATGGCGATGACTGGCTCACCTGGCTTCACATGATCTGAATTGCCAAAGGCGGCGGTCTTCTTGATCTTATCACTTTTGACGGTGAGAACCGCTAAATCCATCAGCTGATCGCTTCCAACAAGATTGGCACCAATTCTTGTCCCATCCTGAAGGCTCACTTCAAGCTGGTTGGCGCCTTTGATGACATGGTGGTTGGTCACGATATAAAAGGTATCACCCTTTTTCTTATAAATCACACCTGACCCGCTGCCTGCCTCCCCGCCTTCTTCCCAAAAGCTCGACTTTTGGATATTAATGACGCCGACAACCGTATCCGACATATTAGATACGACTTTCGTGACCGCATCATTGACGTTCACATTGACGGTCTTTAAAGGGCCCTGTGCTGATTGCCCATCTCCGTTCTGCTGCCACCCAAAGGGACTGCCGCTCTGTCCTGACACATAGGGGAAAAAGAATCCCATTAAAAAAGCTCCTACCAATACACCGATCAGACCAGATAGGAAATATCCTTTTCTGCTTCGTCTCGGCTTCCACTCTACATCGCGATAATCCACTATGTTTCCTTCCTTTCAGTGAATAGATGATGTATATAGTGTTGGTAAGAAGCTCTTATCTTAATCATACGATTGTAAAAATCATACGGCGCAAAGCGGGGTTGCTTTTTTCGGGTCCGTATCATATAAATCAAAGCCATCCCCGACAACAAAGCCCTTCATCTCAAGCGTCTGCTGGACCGCCATACGGGCTAAATCCTTCATGTTGTTGTCTTGACTCAAGTGAGCCAAATAAATGCGTGAGGTCGCATCTCCAATCACATCTGTCATCGCAAGAGCGGCATCTTCATTTGATACATGTCCGACATCGCTCAGAATTCTGCGCTTAATGCTCCACGGGTATCGGCCCATTTGCAGCATACCGACATCATGATTGCTCTCAAATACAAACGTATTGGCTGACTGAATGATGCCTTTCATACGATCACTCACATAGCCTGTATCCGTCATCAGGGCAAGTTTGCGCCCGCCATAATGGAACACGTAAAACATGGGCTCAGCCGCATCATGTGAGACGCCAAAGGACTCAACATCGAGACCACCAAAGGATTGGACGGTTTCCATATCAAAGTGGAATTTTTGCTCTGTGTCAATCTTCCCGATATGAGACTCCATCGCCTTCCATGTTTTCGCATTTGCATAGACAGGGAGCTTGTACTTTCTTGCCATGACACCGAGCCCTTTAATATGATCTGAGTGCTCGTGTGTCACAAAAATGCCGTCCAAGTCTTCAGGCTTGCGGTCGATTTGACCAAGCAGCTCGACCATCTGTTTGCCGCTTAATCCAGCATCCACTAAAAAGGCATGCTCGTCTGTTTCTAAATAAAAAGCGTTCCCCGTACTTCCGCTCGCTAGTACACTGAACTGCAAGCTCATGTTCTCTCACTCCATTGAAGATTTGTCATCTTTCTCTATATGATCAAGTGTTGAGCCATCAATGGCATTGATCAAATATTCTTCTTCTGTCTTTTTCTTTGAACTAACTGATACGCCTTCAAGCTCGACTCGCCATACAGGCACCATGACCTGCGTGCTTGCACCCGGGTATTGCGTATAGTAGCCAAGTTCTACCTTTTTCACGGTCGTGTTTTGGCTCAGCATGTTTTGTGTATATAAGTCCTTCACGGTTTCAAGGGCTGGGACAAGGGTTTCTTTTCTCACTTCATTAATCGACGTCACCATCGACTGCTGATACGACACGACCTCGTTTTGATCGTTTACATCTAAGGTGATTTTCCCGATGGTTTCGGTGTCATCAAGGCCTTCTTGGAAGATGTATTTCCCTTTATACGTTTGGAAAAAGACGATCTTCCCTGTCTCTTCATCAATACTCCACAGCTTATAATTCTTCCCATCCAGCAAACGCTGGTTTACGAGGTTTGTCGCCGCTGTTTTTATATCCTTTTTTGGCAATGCAACGGGTTTATTGAAGGTCATCTCAAGCAGTGTGACAGGATCATCTTTGTCCGTTTTCGGGAATGTGCTTTTCGCCTTTTGATCAGCTAATCCGTCGACATCCTTTTTCGTATATTGCTTCTTTTCAGCTGTAATGCGGTATCCAATCTTCGCTTCATCTGATAGATTGCCATATTTGATCCCATCTGCCTTCATTTCTTCCAGCGTATCCGTTTTTTCGATAATCGCAAAATGATCGGTTGATCGTTTTTCAAAGTATTGAAAACCTAGAAAGATATCGAGAACGAGAAAGGCTAGGATAAAGATCGTTTTGGTCTTATTCCACTCCATTATTCTCGCTCCCCTCTGTCAACAAATCATGCGATAGTATCACGGTTTTGCCATTATATTTCATGCACCATACTGGCTCCAGCCAGACAAACATCGCTTGATCTTGATCTGATGGGGTTGAAGCAGCTTGATAGGCCGGGAAAATTTGTTCAATTTTCTCCAGGTCATCATATTTCGTCTGCTTGACGATTAAGTCCTTCAGCTCTGTCCCGTTCATCAGCTTGACCTGTTCACTCTGACTCGCTTTGTTGCCTAGAATATAGTTTGGACGCTTGTAATTCAAGATGTCATCATTCGCCCACTGTACTTCAAGAGAGGTCATCCCAAATGGATGCTTTGTACTGTTGACGATCGGCAGACCATCCATAAACATATTAAAGGAAAGCTGCTGGTTGCTGTTGATGCCAAAGTATTGATAGTCATCGGTAAAGCTCCCCGTATCATTGAAATACTTCACACTTCGCTTGATCAAATCCCCCGTTTGGAAAACGGTGCTGGAATTGATATTGCGGTGCTGATATTGGATGCGGTGGTCTTTTTGATTGGCTTCAAGACGGCTTGTGCCATCTGTGTACACTGTCCGATTTAAATTAGACTCCTCGCCCACAAGACTCGGGTCCGTAAACAGAGCGTCCTTGAATTTGCTTGTCTTAATCGTTTCGATAAAGAACATTTTCGCTTCAAGCTGCTTTTGCTTTCTCGGAAGGAGGAAATCTCGTTTAGAATTCGCTGAGAATGTATAGAGATCGTAGCGCGGCATCTCGTTTTGAGCGGCTGAGATACTGTCCATTAGATTCCGATAGTTAGCGGATTCTATTGTCAGCTCAAGCACCGTTTCCTTGCTGTATGAAACCAAATAGACTTTCTTATTGGCCTTGTCCTGCTGGGAGAACGGCACAATCATCCGATCAAACGAGTTGTATTCAATGGACTTATTCGGCCATTTAAACAGCGCTTGGAAAATATCAATCGGAATCGAGTCATTGAACACAAGATCCAATGTCTTCCCCTGTCCTCCGCTTCCATAGAAGAAATTCTTAAATCTCTGCTCAGAATATTGATCCGACACATCCGAAATCTCTTTGACATCCCAAAGGCTCACATCATTCCAGAAGTTTTGAAAGAGTTCCTTTTGATCGACTTTAAAGTGCTCCCCATTTGAATGGATGAACATCTCGCGCGGCTTCACGACATCAATGAGACTTCTAGGCTCATCGCTTGAAATCTTCTTCGTTTCCACGACCTGTGTGCCGGCATCTGCCTGGTCCTGCATGACGGGCTGGAACATCCAAATATTCCACGTAAACACAAGACTGATTGCAATTAGGATTGTCAATATTATGGTTTTAAAGGTCTCACGCTTCATCCCAATCATCCTCTTGTTCTTCATTGTACGGAAGGGTAAAGGTCACCGTTGTTCCTTTTCCTTCAATGCTGTCAGCCCAAATATCTCCGCCATGAGCCTGAACCATTTCTTTTGCAATCGCAAGTCCTAGGCCGGTTCCGCCAAGCTTTCTTGTTCTCGCCTTATCCACTCGATAAAAACGTTCAAAGATTTTATCCATATCCTTCTTCGGAATACCGATCCCTTCATCTTTGACGCTGAATAACACAAGGCCATTCTCCTCATCCAGATCAACGGTAAACGTGATATGTCCACCCTCTGGGGAGTATTTCATGGCATTGGAAATGATATTATCGAGCACCTGTGTGATTTTATCTTGATCAATTTCCACGTATATTTCACGCTGCGGCAGATTGCGGATAAACTCGACATGCTGCTCTTTCGTCATTTCAAAACGATCAATGACCAATGAGATAAACCTGATAAAATTCGTCCACTCACGGTTGAATTGATAATCCTTGCTGTCGAACTTAGACAGCTGCAGCAGGTCATTAACAAGCCGGATCATGCGTTCTGTTTCATTTTGCGTGACACTGAGGAACCTTGGCGCAAGCTCTTTATCACCAATTGCCCCTTCGGCCAGTGCCTCAAGATAGCTTCGCATCGTCGTCAGCGGTGTGCGTAGCTCATGTGATACGTTTGCGACGAATTCACGGCGTTCTGCATCAATTTTCTCCTGCTCTGTGACGTCATAAATGACCGCAATTAAACCATCAATCTTCCCATGCTCTTTCTGAATGACTGAGAAATTCACACGCAAAACAGACAGCTGATCTTCGCGTTCAATTTCTATCAGCATGGAATCTTGATTTTCGACTAAATCTTCAAATGTATGCGTGTCCTCGAGGCCCAGTAAGGACGTAATCGGCATCTCTAGAGCTGTTTCACGTGAAACATTTAACAGCTCTAATGCGGGGCTGTTTAATAGAATAATCGCACCGTTTTGATTCGTGGCGATGACGCCATCCGTCATATAGGCAATGACAGAAGAAAGCTTTTTCCGCTCACCCTCTGTCATGAGCTGCGCTTCCTCCAGTTCTCTCGTCAGATGGTTAAAGGTTGTCGCAAGCTGGCCAATCTCGTCATGTCCATACTTTCGGACTTTCCTGGAAAAATTCCCTTTGGCAAGCTCGATCGCTTGCTTTCTCATATCCGAAATAGGATGAGTGATTGTTCTAAAGATGAAGATACCAAGCAGTGCGGTCGTCCCAAGTGCGATCAGTGTGCCAGTCGCCAAAATGGTGTTAATGGTTCGCATTTGGTTAAACACGCTCTCCATCGAAGACACAACATAAATCACACCGACGGTTTCTTGGTTTTCATTTTTCACGGCTGTCGCAGAAATACGCACCCGTTTATTGGATTCTGGGTCATAGAATTTCTTTTCATAGTCTTTGCCGACCGCAAAAATACGGCTAATGATTTGATCAGTGATTTTCTTCCCGGCAATCTCCTGACTGCCATTATTCACAGAGGCAATGACCTCTCTGCTTTCGTCAATATAGCTGACTTCAGAAATTTCATTAGACTCATCTTTGTTGTTAAAGTCGTTTAATATCTTTTGAGCATCCTCTTTTAATTCTGCCTTGCTTTTCGATGAATCTTGTTCTAGGTAATACGATAACGAGTAGATTCGCTGATTCAAGGAATTATCATAGGAATTAATTAAGGACTGCTCTAGCTGCTTCACAAAGTACACGCCAATGATCTGCATGGCGACAATGATCAGCAGCACGTAAATTAAGGTCAATTTGAAGTGAATCGAGCGAAAAAAACCTACTTTATTCATAAGAATCTTAGTCCTGCTCTGGGTTTCTTAAATAGTAGCCAACGCCTCGTCGTGTCACGATCCAGCTCGGGTGGCTAGGATTGTCTTCAATTTTCTCACGAAGACGGCGGACTGTGACGTCCACTGTACGCACATCCCCGAAATAATCGTAGCCCCATACGGTTTGCAGCAAGTGCTCACGTGTCATAACTTGTCCGATATGTTTCGCTAAGTAATGAAGCAATTCGAACTCACGGTGCGTCAATTCAATTGTTTCCTCACGCTTAGACACCACATACGCATCTGGATAAATGACAAGTGATCCAATCTCAATATCATTTGATTCAGATTCTTCCTCTGTCTGCGGCGCAGCAATTTGTCTTCTCAAATTCGCTTTCACACGGGCAAGCAGCTCGCGCGTGCTAAACGGCTTCGTCACATAATCATCTGCGCCAAGCTCAAGACCGATGACTTTATCAATTTCAGAGTCTTTTGCTGTCAGCATGATAATCGGCATGTCATATTTTTTTCTCACTTCACGGCATACCTCAACGCCATCTTTGTTCGGCAGCATAATGTCGAGCAGAATGATGTCCGGTTTGATTTCTTCTACCATTTCAAGGGCTTCATTTCCGTCATATGCACAATGAACCTCATAGCCCTCTTTTCTTAAGTTAAACTCCAATATATCAGCAATCGGTTTTTCATCATCTACGACAAGAATCTTTTTTTCCATTGTGATTTCCTCCTGCATTTTTAGCATCTATGTCATTCCATTTTGCATCTCTCATCAGGCCTTTTCGTTTGAGCAAAAAAGGCTCACTGTCTATTATAACGTTTTACGTGGCAAAGATAAAAATAATAACGGCTTTCTTTTCTAGTAAACGTTGAATAGGAAGTCACCTCTCAAAAAAATTGATGGCTTTTTTCCTTTTTTATTGAAACTTTTCCAGTCACCAATCGTCTATATAGATGTAACGTCTTCTTCTTATGGAGCCGGGCCCTACCTAGGTCCGGCTTCTCCCTTTTATGCCTTCTTTTCATAAGAAAAACGCACCTGCGATTGCAGATGCGTTTGGAAGTGGCTCGGGACGGAATCGAACCGCCGACACACGGATTTTCAGTCCGTTGCTCTACCAACTGAGCTACCGAGCCATCATCAAAAGATGAATATGTATAAATGGCGGTCCGGACGGGACTCGAACCCGCGACCTCCTGCGTGACAGGCAGGCATTCTAACCAACTGAACTACCGGACCTCAGTAACTTGCCCGAAAAAGCAATCGTGGTGCTCCTTCAAGCAAGTGAGGAAAAATTAGCTTAACGCTAAAGTAAATCAATGACCCGTACGGGATTCGAACCCGTGTTACCGCCGTGAAAGGGCGGTGTCTTAACCGCTTGACCAACGGGCCAATACATGGTGAGCCATGAAGGACTCGAACCTTCGACCCTCTGATTAAAAGTCAGATGCTCTACCAACTGAGCTAATGGCTCTCGGTTTGTGAAAAGTGAATCTGAAGAAGCCGTATTGCGTCAAACCAATCGCTTTAAAAAAGCTGGAACATCGCATCCTAACAAGTTTCAGAGACCTTTGCAACAACGAGATTTATAATATCATAGAGTAATTACATATGGCAATACGTTTTTCGACATTTTTTTAAAAAAAGTGTCGGATGTCAAATCTGCTTTCAAAGCCTCCACTTCTGCAACCGCCTTCATTTTACACGTCTTTTCGGATGATCTCTGCCTATTCAAACACATAGACACGTTTCAGGCCGCTCAAAAATGGCTATACATGAAACAAGTGACATTGTCATTGAAAAAGGAGGAAACAGTATGAGTTCATTCAAATTAGGAGATAAAATGCCCAACTTTTCACTTCCAACAATACAGGGCGATCACATTGATTTCGACAAACATTTAGAGGAGCATCAAAGCTGGCACCTGATCGTTTTCTTTAGAGGATCTTGGTGTCCGGTATGTGTAGAAGAATTAAAAGAGCTCGAACAGCAGCAGTCATACTTTCAAGACAAGGATATCCACTTAATGACGATTTCAACGGATAACCCTGATGACTTGAAGGAATTTGCGGATAAAGAAGGACTATCTTTCCCGATCATGTCTGACCAGGACCTTACTTCATTAAAAGCATATGAAGTCCACTATCACGGAGAAGATGCTCCTTATGAAGATCACGGAGTGCACGGGGAACCTGCCTATTTCTTATTAAATGAAAAGGGCCAAGTCCTCTATCAGCAAAGACAAACAAGTCCGTTTGGCAGACCGCATGCCAACGAACTGCGCAAAATCATCCAGTACATCCGCAAAAACTTAAAAGGCCAATATAAAAGCGTGAAATAAGAAAGAACCCTCGTAATGAGGGCTCTTTTTTTATGATTGTCTTTTGTTAAATAGCCAGTCTGCGGCGAAAAACACAAGAAGTCCCGCCATGAGAATGACAAAAGTGACGGGTGGTCTGTCACCTTCAACATACGAGTACAGCGCATGTCCTCCTAATGCGAGAAGATAAAAGACAAACGCTGGTACAGCTGCTTTATGTGAATTCGCTTGTTCTCTTTTCGTCATTTTTTTAAAAAACATTGTAGCTATTCCCCTTTATGCTGCCTTCTTCATCGTCACCCGGCGAAGTGCCCGCAAACGAATATATTCCATTGGACCCATTCTCCAAACCTTTAGACAAAACGCTGATATGGCAATTTGCAGAAGTGAAATGAGCAGCCATGCCAATACGATAAGAGGGGCGTTGATTTGTCCGCCAAGACCCAATCCCCAGCTATAAAAAAGAACCGAGCAGATGATATTTTGCAGGATGTAACAGCTGAGTGCCATTTTCCCTACATATTCAAACCAATTCCACATGAACCATGATTCCGTGTGAACCAGGAGCTTCGCAATGACAGCGATATAGAAAAGAGAAAGGAATGGCGAAAACGCATAGCGCACAACGAATTCCACTAGTTCGTTCGGAACGAAGACAAGTGCATTCAGCGGCAGACCCACCCACAGACCGACTCGGAATAGTATTTTCCGTAGAGATTGCCCGCGTTCGTTTGCATAAAAAACACCGGCTCTCATCATCCGCACACCTAATAAAAACAGAAATGTGTTCATTGGAATGATAAAAATCGCTTCTTCACGGTACATGAAAAAGTGTTGTAATCGTTCTTGAACCTGCGAGATCCATGTCTCTGGCAGCTGCTCTTCCAGCGCCGGTTCACTGCTTTGATCATACGATTCTGTCTCCATTTCAGAGAGGGAGAACACCATCAGACAGGACAGAACAAGCAAATGAATGACTCCAGAGAACATCATGCCTCTTTTGATGCGCTTGCTCCCTCCTCGTACAATAAATGCCACAAGCAAACCGGTCACAGCGTAACTCATGAGCACATCATATTCCATCACAAGTGCAAAATGGACAAAGCCTTCGATAAATAAAAATAAAAGAATCCATAAATATGTACCTGGCCAAGGCATGTTTTTTCTTTTGGCCTGCTGATATTTCAGCTCTAGCCCTACACCGAACATGATTGTGAGCAGTGAGAGCATTTTCCCATAGACGAACATGGAAACAAGGCTTTCTAGAAAACTGCCATGTTCATATTCATCTGCAATCTGATCTGTCGCAAAGGTATCCCCTGCATACGCAAAAAACCAGACGTTCGTTCCCAATGTGCCTAATATGGCAAAACCTCGTAAAATATCTAATAATCTTATTCTTTCTTTCACTAGAACGCTCCTTCCCCCTATACAGTTATCATATTTTGGTAATGATCGGAAGCCTGTTCTACTGAAATTAAGAAATATTTAAACAAAAAGACACCAGTAAAATGTGCAATTTTACTGGTGTCTGATCAGTCTATTATTATGGACGGTACACGCTGCGGACAACGTTCGTTTGGGAACGATCTGGTCCGACTGAGAAAATGGAAAGTGGAATACCTGTTAATTGTGAAATGCGCTCTAAATAATGACGGGCATTTTCAGGCAGTTCGCTTAAATTCTTCACGCCTGTAATATCCTCTGTCCATCCTGGCATTTCCTCGTAGACAGGCTCACATTTCGCTAGTTCATTTAGACTTGCTGGAAATTCTTCTGTGATTTCTCCGTTCAATTTATAAGCGACACAGATTTTCAATGTTTCAATCCCTGTCAGTACATCAATTGAGTTAAGAGATAGATCTGTAATCCCGCTCACACGGCGAGCATGACGGACAACGACACTGTCAAACCAGCCAACACGGCGCGGACGTCCAGTTGTTGTACCGTATTCACGGCCAACCTCACGGATTTGATCGCCAATTTCATCATGGAGTTCTGTCGGGAATGGGCCATCTCCAACACGTGTTGTGTACGCTTTTGACACGCCGACCACATGTTGAATTTTCGTTGGTCCTACACCAGAACCAATCGTCACTCCTCCAGCCACTGGGTTAGATGACGTGACAAATGGATATGTCCCTTGATCGATATCAAGCATAACGCCTTGTGCTCCTTCAAATAGCACACGGCGGCCTTCATCTAGTGCGTCATTCAAGACAACAGATGTGTCCACGACATATTTTTTCACTTGCTGGCCATATTCATAATACTCGTCTAAAATATCTTCAATCTTGAAGCCTTCTGTGTCGTACATTTTCTCTAAAAGACGATTTTTCTCTTCTAGATTACGTGCAAGCTTCTCTTCAAATACTTCACGATCTAATAGATCTGCGACACGGATACCGATACGAGCTGCTTTGTCCATATAAGCTGGTCCGATTCCTTTTTTCGTCGTACCGATCTTGTTAGCCCCTTTCCGCTCTTCTTCCACCTCGTCCAATTTTAAATGGTAAGGCAGAATCACATGGGCTCTATTGCTGATTCTGAGGTTATCTGTACTCACATTCCGTTCGTGAAGATACGCAAGCTCAGTGACCAACGCTTTAGGATCAACCACCATTCCATTACCGATGACACAAGTTTTCTCTTGATAAAAAATACCGGACGGAATGAGGTGTAGCTTGTAAGTCACTCCATCAAATTTGATCGTGTGACCTGCATTGTTCCCCCCTTGATAACGGGCAATCACCTCTGCATTTTCTGAAAGGAAATCGGTAATTTTCCCTTTCCCTTCGTCACCCCACTGCGTACCTACTACGACTACTGAAGACATATCGTGCACCTCCGTTAACCTTTCAAAACGTTATCTCTTTCAAACACATTTATTTTATCAATGCAAAACGAAAAAGTCAACGTGAAATCCGAACATTAATATCTCGAAATCAAATTTTGTTCGTTTTAATTATGAGAAAAAGCGCTTTAATCACTTCTTCAGCGCTTAAAAAGGGAGATTTTGAGTAAAAACAACTATTTTGATGGTTCCTAATTTCTATTGATTTTCAATTAAATGAATCATCGAGCTTGCCATAAAATCAGGTGAGTACGGTCTCCCTGTCCTCAACCACCATTCTGCTGTTCCAACATAAGCAGAAATGACGAATTGCTGCTGCATGTCGATTGGAACGAGATGTGGATGAGGCTTTGAGCCTGCGATTTCCTCTAACCCCATAGAAAAGCTTTCTTCAAAAAAAGCACGAACCGTTTCATGAATATTGAGCTCTCGTCCTCGTTTCAAAAGAATTTGATACTCCTCTTCATGTTCCTGCAAATGCTGATAAAATCGAAAAATATACACATAAGACGCATGCTCTTTTTTCACATCATCTTCTTGTACAGGAGCAAAAATGGCACATTTCATCACATCAAACATCTCATCCATCACCTGCTGGGCAAGATCAAATTTATCCTCATAATGCTGATAAAAGGTGGTGCGGTGGATGCCCGCCACTTTCGTCAAATCCTGTACAGAAATCTTCTCCCACTCTTTTTCTCTTAATAACTGAAATAACGCTTTTCTTAATTGCTGCTTCGATTCCGTTGCACGCTTATCCCCTCTGTAGCAGTCCGCCACAAGCCATTCTCCCCTTCCTATGAACTTCAACAGATTCCGCTTTTCTGTTGGTTGAATCCTCAAGGCTGATGAATTAACTTTAATCTAACACAATGAAAAAAAGGAAGCATCTGACAACCTATAAGGAGTGATGATCATGGAAACAACTACACCAACTGCCGTGCAAAAAGCGTTATTAAGAGGAAAAAACAAGCAGGATCCGTATAACCCATTTGATTGGTATGCCAACATGCGTCAGACATCACCTGTTCATTTTGACGAAGCCAGCCGAACATGGAGTGTATTCACCTATGAGGAAGCAAAACGTGTGACAATCGATAAAAATACCTTTTCTAGTCAGCCTCCTAAAGACCAGCGGAAGCATTCATTGATGAAAACAATGGTGATGATGGACCCTCCCAAACACACTCGAATCCGCTCCATTGTGAGCAAAGCCTTTACACCTCGAGTCATGAAATTGTGGGAGCCGCGTATTCAAGAATTGATGGAGGAACTCATGGCACAAATAGAAGGGAAAAACGAGATTGACCTAGTGCAAGCCATCTCTTATCCGCTTCCTGTCATTGTCATTGCAGAGCTTTTAGGTGTACCGTCAGAGCATAAACAATCCTTTAAAGAATGGTCTGATATTCTCGTCAGTATGCCTAAAAGTGAAGATGAGGAGGATGTCGCTGAATGGCAGAAAATTCGGGACCAAGGAGAGGCTGACATGATGGCGTTTTTTGCAGACATCATTGAAAGGAAACGTCACAACCTCGGTGAAGATTTGATTTCTCTCATTATTCAAGCGGAGGAGAATGGAGACAAACTGTCAGCGGATGAATTAATTCCATTCTGTAATCTTCTTCTTTTAGCTGGCAACGAAACAACCACCAACCTGATCTCCAATATGATCTTCAGCTTGTTAGAACAGCCGGGTGCGTATGAAGCGCTCGTTCAATCACCTGAGCTCATCCCGCGTGCTGTGGAGGAGGCCGTCCGTTTCCGTGCACCCGCTCCTACGATCGTCCGCTATGTCACAGAAGACACAGAGCTTGGGGGAAAAGTGCTGAAAAAGGGAGACAATGTGATTGTGTTTCTTGCTTCTGCCAACCGGGATGAGCGTCAATTTTTAAACGCACATGAATTTGATATACACCGTCACCCTAACCCTCATATTGGTTTCGGGCACGGCATCCATTTCTGTCTTGGCGCACCACTTGCCCGCTTGGAAGCATGTACTGCCATCAAGGCCTTATTGGACCGATATGAGTCACTAGAGCTCCTCTCCTATATGCCGATGACAAACAGCAGCATGTATGGACTGAAAGAGCTGAAACTGCGTGTCACGCCTCGTTCATAACAGAAAAGACTCCCGGGCATGGGAGTCTTCCTTTTAAACGGGGGTAATTCCTTCTGTGTTCATGAGCACAACTCGATATCCATCTGGATCTTCAATGGTTGCCCCTCCTCGATCCCAGTATGGGTTCGTAGAGGTGACTTGCCGTCCGCCAAATGAGATCAGTCTCTCTTTCATCTGCTGAAACTCCTGTTCATCAGGAATATAAAAAACAAGCAGCTGTTCTGGATGCGGAACGGGCAGGCTCTCTTCTTCTTCATGTTTGGTGATTTCTAAATGAACATGCTGATGAGGAAGCCCCAGCATCACACCATCGTATCCTTCATGCTGATCAAATGAACCTATTCGTTTGAGCCCTAAGCCTTTTTCATAAAAAGAAACAACCTCTTCCATGTTGACGGTTGGACGTGCGATGCGTAATTGAGCGGCTTCGAACTGTTGAAATTTCATCAGTCATCACTCCTTTTCTCCTTTTAGTATACGATTTCTCTCTCTCCCTCTCCTCCTCATTTCGACCGTTTTTCAATCATTCTTTCGATGTAGATCCATCAAAAAAAAGCCCAGCTTCTTGAGCTGGGCTTTAAGCACCGGGCGGAACACCCGCATCGTCAAACCTTCTTTCCAGATTGACGAATTTGTTATATTCTTTGACGAACGCCAGTGATACTGTACCAACTGGACCGTTACGCTGTTTGGCAATGATGATTTCAATAATGTTCTTATTCTCTGATTCTTTGTCGTAGTAATCATCACGATAAAGGAATGCCACGATATCGGCATCCTGCTCGATACTTCCTGATTCACGAATATCAGACATCATTGGACGTTTGTCCTGACGCTGCTCTACTCCGCGTGAAAGCTGAGACAAAGCAATAACCGGAACTTCAAGCTCCCTTGCCAGCGATTTCAATGCCCTAGAGATTTCAGAAACCTCTTGCTGACGGTTATCGCTTGATCGTCCGCTCCCTTGAATGAGCTGTAAGTAGTCAATCAGGATCATGCCAAGACCGTTTTCTTGCTTCAAACGGCGGCATTTCGAGCGAATTTCACTTACCCTGATTCCAGGTGTATCATCAATGAAAATCCCACTATTTGATAGCGAGCCCATCGCCATTGTCAGCTTGCCCCAGTCCTCTTCTGTCAGATTACCGGTTCTTAGGTTCTGTGCATTGATATTTCCCTCTGCACAAAGCATACGCATAACTAGCTGCTCAGCCCCCATCTCTAAACTAAAGATGGCGACACTTTCGTCTGTCTTCGTCGCGACATTCTGTGCGATGTTCAATGCGAAAGCCGTTTTCCCTACTGATGGACGAGCCGCGACAATAATCAAGTCATTTCGCTGGAATCCAGCAGTCATCCGGTCAAGCTCAGAGAATCCCGTTGGAATCCCTGTGATATCGCCTTTTCGGTTATGAAGCTGTTCAATATTATCATATGTCTGAACAAGAACGTCCTTAATGTTTTGGAAGGCTCCTGAGTTTTTACGCTGCGCCACTTCCATAATGGTCTTTTCAGCATCACTCAACAGATCCTCTACTTCATCCTCACGCGTGTACCCATCCTGTGCAATGGTTGTCGCCGTACGGATCAGACGTCTTAAAATTGATTTCTCTTCTACAATTTTTGCATAGTATTCAATGTTTGCGGCAGTTGGGACAGAGTTCGCAATATCGGTTAAATACGAAATCCCGCCTACCTCTTCTAGTAAATCTGTATTGGCAAGTTCAGAAGTCACCGTGACAAGATCGACCGGTTCCCCTCTATCACCAAGTACAAGCATCGCATTGTAAATCTTTTGATGCGACATTCTATAGAAATCCTCTGGAATTAATACCTCAGAAGCGAGCGTGAGCGCAGATGGTTCTAAAAAAACAGCACCTAATACGGCCTGCTCGGCTTCTATATTTTGCGGCGGCAGCCGGTCATCGAGAAGTTCCGTCATGCCAAGCACCGTCCTTTCATAAAAAAATACGCTACTCATCATTTTAACATTTTCATCAATAAAAAAGTGAAAAACATCGACTATAGTCAAAATTACCATGAGGATGTTTCGTTGAACAGCCAACCAACGCATTTCAATAGAAAAGACTCTGTAACATAAATTGTTATAGAGTCCTTCTGTATCGGATTTTTATCTGTTGAAGTTCACACTTGTGATCGATGCTCCAACACGGCATGTTCGAATGCGTTTTTTTAATCTATCGTTTTCTTAACTCCATAATTTTCTTTTTGCCCAATGTCTTGTAAAGACCCGTTTTGATAACCAATAGATAGCACCAAATCGGGAATTGAATCAAAGCCGTTTTTGGCTAGATCAAATAGCTGTGCTCCGTAATGTGAAGCGGCAATGCGTGCATTTTCTGCTGTGTATGGATTTTTCAGGAGTTCTTCTTTGTATATATCAAAAATATTCTTCCCTTTATCCGTTACAAATTGACCGTTTACAATGCTTAAATCTTTTAAATTGTAGCCTGTGACCGTTTTGATTTGATTAACAAGGTGGAATTTGGCAAGAGAATCAGGCGTGAATTGAGTAGAATCGTCAGATCTGCTTTTCATGATGTGGAAAAATAATTCTCTTGTATTGTTGGTTGTATTTAATAGGTCTTCTATTTGTTTGGTCAGCGATTCGTCTGTTGAACCACTCACCAATAATTTGAAATGATTTGGGTCAATGGTAAAAGTTAAATTTGTGTTTTTAGGAATGGTTATACCGTTTTTAGAGAATAAATCTTGCAATTGTTCGTTGACCTTTTGCCGATTGAATATTTTTTTCTCTACGCTTTCTTGGGTAGGATCGTACCGTTTTTCATTACGGAAGATGGCGTCATTAAAGTCATATTGACCTCCTTTATTATTCCTTGCCCAACTCATTTCCATAATGTAAGCAGCTTCTCTTTCCGGTTTTGTTAGATCACTTCTGAAATAAGAAGAATAAGGGTTTCTATACTTATTATATATATGGTCTTGAGGATCTTTGAATCGTTTATTTTGTTCATTTATTTTTTCGTATTTTTCATCTAGTATTTTCATCCGTCTATCAGCTTCGGTCATCACCTCATTTGTACTTTTAATAGCTGATTGACCTTTATAGTCGATTCGGTTCTGATTGTTTGAAGCACCTGCCGTGTATGACGTATTAATATTCATTTTGATTCTCCTTTTTAAAAAAATAGTGATTATTAAATATATCGGCAATTCAGTTAAAATTTGTTAGTTTTGATCCGATATAGTAATTATTACAAGGAGGGTTAAAATATGACAAATACTATCTTCAAACGTTTTTTATTACCTGCATTGGTATTAGTGCTTGTTACTAGTTTTTTTGCACCTAATTCTGCGGAAGCAGCTATTACAGGGAATAACAGTCCTAACACAGCAAGTTCAATGGGATATTGGAAAAATAGTCGTCCAGATACAACAATCTTACCTGAAGGTGAAAATGAAGCGTATTATCAGTTTACGATAAATAAAGGTGAAAGAGTTTATGTCAGAAGTTCTTATAATAAGCAATATACAGGGATGAATATCGAGGTGTATAATTCTAAATATTCTAGGACAGGGTCCGAAGTTATTAATCCTGATTCAGTAACGCCTTTTATTTTTGCTAATACTGGTGAAGTTACATCAACTTCAGAGACTTATTTTGTGAAAGTGACCCGTGGTACATATACAGGGAATATGTACTTTACTGTTTCCATTCAAGATCGTATTAAATCTGGGAATGGGACATTCAATTTTACGGGGACTTCTACCAACTTGGGGAATTCTTCTTTAAATTTTTTAGGAGTTGATTCTTCAGTCATTACAATGGATTTAACTAATAATTCCACAGTTCCTAAACGTGCTGTAGTTAAATCGATTACGACAACTAGTACCCAAACACCCAACCAAGGGAATGTCACACACAAACTGATGGCTAGTGAAAGTAATATTTGGTACACATCACTTTTTTCTTCTGCAACAAGCGGTTCTTACCGTATTTCTCTTGAAGATGAATTAAAAGTCGCTCAAAAATGGAACTTTAAGTACAACGCAAAAGCTACAGCGAGATCTACTATGAGCAATGTCAAAGCCGATATCCGTTACGAATATGATGTCACAGATGGATTCTAATTTAATGGTGTTTACAGACATGTTCACCAATTGATCAAAAAGTAAGGGTACATTCCCTTACTTTTTTAATTGTGTCATTTTTGATGCTATACTTCGCCACTTTTAAAACAGCTACGCATGATATTGAATAAGTTGTGAGATATGATCACCAGCTTTTTGCAAAATCCTCCTCTTTTTGCCTAAAAATATAAGAGGGTCTATAGACTCATTTTTCCTCAAAATTATTTCGAGAAGAAAAACCTATATTTATTCCTGAATCAAACAGAAGAAAATGGTAAATATTCCGAGGCAGTCAAGGTCTTTTGACATTTCTCCTCTTTTTAAATGACAAGGTCCGGTATTCCCTATTTCAAATCATTTGTTAGTGAGTTAGTCCGTTATTTTCTAATATTAAGATTAAAATATCAAATACACAACATAATGAACATTTGACTTCATAATTGATAACCATTATCATTTGATTTGCTTGCGTGATAGTTGAGAATCATTTTCATTTGGAGGAACCATTCTTCAATTACTACACTCATCCAATATCCGCAAGCCTGCTTTTATCATCGTATGATGGTCGAATTTGAGGAAGGAGATTTTTTACATATGTCCAAACGCCCTGAAGGAATGGGTACTGAGGATTCACTTTTCGGAGAAAGCCGTCCTTTTTTTATACCTGGGACGGAGCAACTGGATATCACAGCACACCCATACAGACTTTTTATATTTAAACCGAATACTACTCCTCCAGCGGCTGGTTTTCCAGTCATGTACGTGCTTGATGGGAATTCACTTTTTGGCACAATGGTCGAAGCCATTCGTTTACAGTCAAGAAGACCTGAAAAAACAGGTGTCGTACCTGCCATCATTGTTGGAATTGGCTATCAGACAGAAGCGCCCTATCATCCGCTCAGGCATTATGATCTCACTCTTACCAGCCCTGATGCTTCCATTGGGGGCAAAAGAAAGGACTTCTCCATCCATACATATGGCGGGGCCTCTGCTTTCTTTTCTTTTTTAGAAAAGACTGTAAAGCCTTATATCGAGCAACGCTTTCCGATCAACCTGAGTCGTCAAACACTGTTTGGGCATTCTCTTGGCGGTCTTTTTGTATTACACACACTATTTGAGCACCCTGATGCTTATCAGACATATATTGCGGGCAGTCCTTCTATCCACTGGAATAAAAAATTATTTCTAGAAAAAGAATACCAATTCACCAACCGTATACGTCAGGTGCCTATGGATGTAAGGCTGTTTGTAGGTGTAGGTGAGCTAGAAAAACATCATCCATGTCAAATGAATGATCATGCAAAGTCACTAGCAAATCGTATGTTGCCTTTATCCTCATATGGCTTACATACGGCCTATCATGAGTTCCCTGAAGAAGGACATACGTCCGTTTTACCGGTGCTGATGAATTACGCTTTCCGTTTTGCACTCTATCATGATGATCCTTTAACAACCACAGACATGAAAGAAAGGTAGTGAACACATGAAACATAGTGGTCTATCTCAAAAGATTGCCCTTATCACAGGTGCAGGACAAGGTATTGGGCAAGCAGTCGCAAAAAGACTATCCGAAGAAGGTGCGATCATTGCAGCAGTTGACGCAAATGAAGATCAGCTGCAAAGCACCATCCAACAAATGAATGATGAAGGCATACGCGCCTTTGCCTATCCAGGTGACATTACCAATCAAGCTTCTGTTCAGCACATTGTCGATCAAATTGAAAAGCAGCTCGGACCCATTTATTTACTAGTCAATGTAGCAGGCATTCTTCGAATCGGTTCTATTGACCAGCTTTGTGCAGATGACTGGCAACAAACCTTCGCAGTCAACACACATGGTGTCTTTTACGTATCTCAAGCTGTCTCCAAATACATGATGAAAAGATCAGAAGGGGTCATTGTGACCGTCAGCTCTAACGCAGGTGCCATCCCTAGAATGAATATGGCTGCCTATGCCGCATCAAAAGCCGCAGCTACTTCCTTTACAAAAACGCTTGGATTAGAGCTAGCAGCCTATGGAATCAGATGCAATGTCGTCTCTCCTGGCTCTACCGCAACACCTATGCAATGGGCTTTATGGTCTGATGAACAAGGAGCAGATCAGGTGATTAAAGGTTCATTAGAGACGTATAAAACCGGTATTCCTTTACAAAAAATCGCTGATCCTCAAAACATCGCTGATGCAGTAATCTTCTTTGCATCTGAGCAATCCAGTCATATTACGATGCAGAATCTCACGATTGATGGTGGCGCAACACTCGGAATCTAGCATTTCATCAAAAAGGAGGCCTTTTCATGAAACATTCAATATTGTCGTCAGAAGAAAAAGTACAGTTGATTCAAGACTATCAGCCAGGCGCTTTTTTCCTTGCTTCCCCTAAACGTACGATACTGGCAGAAGGGATTTTCCAGCATATTGAAACCAATCAGCTAAATGAACTATCCACAAGGGTAGCTCACGTATTTGACGCTGCCAAACAAGCTGGTATTCGAACACCGATTGTTGCTGGTGCTGTTCCGTTTGATCCGGCGCAACCCGTTCGTTTAAGTGTTCCAATCCATGTACAGTTTAGTGATCCACTCGAATTTCATCAAGGTGATGAGGAGTCGGAAATGGCAGCTCCATCCTATGAGGTGACACCTGTCCCCTCTCCAGATGTCTACATGAATGGTGTGAACGAAGGGTTAGCTAAAATTGAGAAAGGAGAGCTTAGCAAAATCGTACTCTCTAGATCTCTCCATCTCAAATCAAATCGAGAAATTAATACGAAAGCAATACTTGAACGACTTGCTCGTCATAATACGACTGGCTATACGTTTGCTACAAATGTAGCTGACCCGGAATCTTCCCAAAAGCGCACACTGCTTGGGGCAAGCCCTGAGCTGCTTCTTTCAAAAACTGGTTCAACTGTTATTTCCAATCCACTTGCTGGTTCTCGGCCACGCAGTTCAGATCCAGTAGAAGACCAGCGTCGTCACGATGAACTCCTTACTTCAGCGAAGGATTTACACGAGCATGCAGTGGTTGTCGATGCTGTCACTAAAGCGCTTGCTCCTTACTGTCATACACTAGATGTGCCTGCATCACCATCCGTCATACAAACAGAAACGATGTGGCATTTATCTACTGTCGTTAAAGGTGAATTAGCAGATTCAGGTGTATCCTCAATTGATTTAGCGCTTAGCCTTCATCCAACACCCGCAGTATGCGGAACACCTACAGCAGATGCTCGTGAAGCAATCCAAGCGATTGAACCCTTCGATCGAGGATTTTTCACAGGAATGATCGGTTGGTCAGATGCAAATGGTGATGGTGATTGGATTGTCACCATTCGTTGTGCAGAAGCTGAGGGGCACTCCCTTCGCCTCTTTGCTGGTGCAGGAGTGGTCAAAGGATCAAAGGCAGAAGAAGAGCTAGCCGAAACATCTGCAAAATTCAACACGATGCTTCATGCGATGGGCATCCATCAGTTATAAAAATACATAGGAGATGACAAAACATGTTTGTTCAACCACCTACATGGCCAGAAGAATTTGCAAAACGCTACCGTGAAAACGGCTGTTGGCGTGGGGAAACCTTTAGCGGCATGCTTCGTGAACGCGCCGCATCGTTAGGGAATAAAACAGCAATTACATATGCTGATACGCACATGAGCTACCAAGAACTTGATGAGCGCGTCAGCAGTCTTGCCGCCGGTTTTCATCAGCTTGGAATTCAAAAGGGAAGTCGAGTTGTCGTTCAGCTTCCTAACATTCCTGCTTTTTTTGAAGTCATTTTCGCTTTATTTCGAATCGGTGCTTTACCCGTCTTCTCGCTACCATCTCATAGAAGCAGTGAAATCACTTATTTCATTGAGTTTGCCGAAGCAGACGCATATGTCATACCAGATATCGATGGTAGCTTTGATTATCGATCACTCGCACGTCAAGTGAAAGAAAAGCTTCCCTCATTACCTCATGTCATTGTTGCAGGGGAAGCTGAGGAATTCCTTGACTTGGATGATCTGCGCAAGGACCCATCACTTGATCCTCAAATTCATGTAGAGGCAAGCGAAATTGCGTTTCTTCAGTTATCTGGAGGCAGCACAGGCCTTTCAAAACTCATTCCTCGTACACATGATGACTATATGTATAGTCTTTGGAAAAGCAATGAGGTGTGCGAGCTTACACAAGATAGTGTGTATCTAGCTACACTTCCAGTTGCACACAACTATCCATTAAGCTCGCCTGGAGTCCTTGGGACGTTATACGCTGGTGGAAGAGTCGTTCTTGCACCTGGATCAAGCCCTGATGTAGTCTTTCCACTCATTGAAAAAGAACGAGCAACCATTACCGCTGTCGTTCCACCTATCGCATTGATTTGGCTAGAGGCTGCTCCTCATCGATCAGATGACTTATCCAGCCTTGAGGTCTTGCAAGTAGGTGGTGCTAAATTCAGTGCTGAGGCAGCAAAACGAGTGATGCCTGCCCTTGGGTGTAAATTACAGCAAGTTTTTGGCATGGCAGAAGGTCTGGTCAACTATACCAGATTAAATGATCCTGAACATGTCATTATTCATACACAAGGACGCCCGATGTCTGAATATGATGAGGTACTAGTGGTAGATGATGAGGACAAGCCCGTCCCGAATGAAGTGGCTGGACATCTTTTAACAAGAGGACCTTATACGATTCGTGGCTACTATAAAGCTGATGAACAAAACAAAAAAGCATTTACACCCGATGGCTTTTACAGAACAGGTGACATCGTGCGATTAACCAAAGAAGGAAATGTTGTTGTAGAAGGCAGAGACAAGGATCAAATCAATCGTGGTGGCGAAAAGGTTGCCGCTGAAGAAGTTGAGAACCATTTACTTGCGCACCCTGACATTCATGATGCCGCCATGGTGTCCATGCCAGATCCATTTCTTGGCGAACGCTCATGTGCCTTTGTTATTGCAAAAGGAAACAACAAGCCAGCACCACATGCATTAAAGTCATTTCTAAGAGAACGCGGGCTCGCTGCCTATAAAATTCCCGACCGCATTGAATGGATCGATGCGTTCCCACAAACAGGTGTAGGCAAAGTCAGTAAAAAAGCATTAAGAGAATTAGCTGCAATCCATACTGCCAACGTATAAAAAAAGAGGAGTGAAAACCATGGCAATCCCTACTATTCCTGCGTATCCAATGCCGAGCACACAAGATTTACCCGAAAATAAAGTGAACTGGATACCGGATCCGAAACGTGCTGTTCTGCTGATACATGACATGCAGCAATATTTTTTAAATGCATTTCAACAAGATACATCACCAATCACAGAGTTAGTTCAACATATTGAACAATTACGTAATACATGCAATGAACTTGGCATTCCAGTCGTCTATACAGCTCAACCTGGTGACCAAGACCCGAAGGATCGTGCCTTATTAACAGATTTTTGGGGACCTGGACTTGGTGATGATGAAGCATTGACAAAAATCATTGATCAGCTTGCTCCATCTGAAGCAGATACAATGCTGACAAAATGGCGTTATAGCGCATTCAAAAAATCCAATTTTTTAGATATTCTTCAAGAAGGCGGGCGTGATCAACTGATCATTACTGGCGTATATGCACATATTGGCTGTATGCTGACAGCCGCAGAAGCATTCATGCTCGATATTGAAACCTTTTTTGTCGC
Organism: Bacillus sp. MZGC1; assembly: GCF_002998605.1. Classification (NCBI taxonomy): domain Bacteria; kingdom Bacillati; phylum Bacillota; class Bacilli; order Caryophanales; family Bacillaceae; genus Bacillus; species Bacillus sp. MZGC1. Next base: position 53,875 of record NZ_PVRE01000001.1, on the reverse strand, counting down.
CGATGCCGTTGCTGACTTTTCACTTAAGCATCACAAAATGGCAATGACCTATGCAGCTGAACGCTGTGCGGTCACCACAACGACAAACCAAATCATTAGTCGTTTAACAGGACAGGAAGCAGACGATGACCTATCTTTTGAGGCCATCCTTCACCAAGTAGCTGAGTATCTCGAAATCAAGCCGAATGAAATACCGCTTGACGAGAATCTCGTCTACCTTGGGCTTGATTCTATTAGAATGATGAGCCTAGCGGAAAAGTGGAGACAGCAAGGAATGACAGTCAATTTCGTTGAGCTTGCAGCAAATCCAACGCTCACTCATTGGCGAACTCTTCTTTTCCCAGAAAAACAGCCATCTATCCCAAATATCGATTACATGTAAAGGAGGTATAGACCCTTGTCGATCCAGTCAGTCGATTCATTCCCACTAACCGGTGCCCAATCAGGCATATGGTATGCGCAGCAGCTTGATCCATCTAATCCCATTTTCAATACAGCTGAGTATATAGATATTAAAGGTTATATTGACCCCATACACTTTGAAGCAGCCATTAGAAAGACTGTCTTAGAAGCAGATTCCTTGTATATGCGCTTCGTTGAGGATACTGACGGTCCAAAGCAATGGTTTACATCTAAGAAAGAGATTCCATTTCAATATATCAATTTACAATATGAAAAACAGCCGCTTGATGCGGCTAAAGCATGGATGAATGCAGATCTTTCAACATCAGTCTCTTTAGAGAAAGATGTATTATTCCGTGAAGTACTTTTTCAACTTGCTGACGACCGATTTATCTGGTATCAGCGCATTCATCACATTGCCATTGATGGATTCGCCTTTTCGCTCATTGCACGCCGTGTTGCTGAGGTCTATTCAGCCCTATCGAAAGGGACACCTGTGCCTCCTCAAACATTTGGAGCCTTACATGACGTAGTCCAAGAGGAGATCACCTATCAACAGTCCAATCGGTATGAAGAGGATCGAGCGTTTTGGAAAAATCGCTTTGCTGATCAACCTGAAATTGTGAGCCTTGCTGAGCTTGCCCCAAGAACTTCAGATGATTTTATCCGAAAAACCGCTAGCTATGATGCTGAAAAGGTAAGCAAAATGAAAAAAATTGCTCAAGCTTTCGGTTGTACTTGGCATGAAATGATTCTTGCCGCATCCGCTCTATATATGCATCGTATGACTGGTGCACACGATATTGTTTTAGGATTGCCTGTTATGATGCGCCTTGGATCTTGCGCCTTGCAAACACCCGGAATGGTCATGAACCTAGTACCGCTTCGTTTAACATGCAAACCAGAAATGACGCTCTCAGCACTTGTTCGCCAAGTATCTGATGAACTGAAAGCCATTCGGCCTCATCAAAGATATCGTCACGAAGACATGCGGAGAGACTTTAAACTCATCGGAAGAAATCAACGATTATTCGGCCCACAGATCAATATCATGCCATTTGATTATGATCTCATGTTCGATCAGAGCATTGGTCAAGCACATAATCTTTCAGCAGGACCCGTAGATGATTTATCGATCAACATATACGACCGCGCGGACGGGAACGGATTTCAAATCGACTTTGATGCAAACCCTGCCGTTTACAAAGAGCAAGCAGTTGACGCTCATCAGCATCGTTTTCTTCAATTGCTGGAGGAAATAACTGGACTAGAACAAGATCAGACAATCAGTCAATTCAACCTTCTTTTGTCTAAAGAAAAAGAGAACATCCTCAAGCACTGGAATGATACAAAACGAGAATTACCAAAAGAATCTTTACGGGAACTATTTGAAAAACAAGTCAGCAAAACACCACAAGCAAAAGCAATACAGTTTGAAGGAACCACTTTGACCTACGAAGAGTTAAATCAACGGGTAAATCAATTAGCTCATTATTTGAAAAGGCATGGCATCGGACCAGAACAATTTGTCGCAATTGCTCTGCCTCGATCCATCGATATGGTCGTAAGTCTGTTGGCCGTCGTCAAAACAGGAGCCGCATATCTGCCATTAGACCCTGATTACCCTAGCGATCGTGTCGCCTATATGCTAAATGATGCCAAACCAGCGTGCTTGCTCACAGTCAAAGAGACTGCAGACCGTTTGGACCATCCACACATCGTTCAACTCGATGATTCAACTGTTTATCAGGAGATCGTAGGGAGTCCGCATCTCAATCCGACCTGGAACGAAGGCTCTCCACATCACCCGGCTTACATCCTCTACACGTCAGGATCGACAGGCAAACCAAAGGGTGTTGTTGTAACAAAACGAAATGTGATCAACTTTATATTGTCCATGCAAGATTCATTTTTATTAGATCAAGGAGACCAGCTTTTAGCGGTAACGACCATTGCCTTTGATATTTCCGGGCTAGAAATGTTCCTCCCACTCTTACATGGGGCTGCTCTTTTATTGGCAAAAAAAGAAATCATACAAGAGCCAGCAAAGCTTTCAGACATGATTCGTTCTCATCATGTCACAATCATGCAGGCAACACCAACGTTGTGGCATGTATTGGCAGATGAATACCCTGACGTGATAACAGGTATGCGTGTTCTTGTTGGAGGAGAAGCACTCCCTGCCTCCCTTTTGCACACATTGCAATCTCTTCAATGCGACATTACCAATTTGTACGGACCTACAGAAACGACGATCTGGTCTACGATGGAAAATGTCACAGCACATCAAGAGAATAGCGGGCCGCCAATTGGCAAACCCATTTGGAATACGAGTATTTACATTTTAGATGAAGGGCTAAACCCTGTCCCAGCAGGATCAATCGGTGAACTTTATATTGCAGGTGAAGGAGTATCCAGAGGATATCTTGGACGATATGATTTAACGGCTGAACGTTTTGTGGCTGATCCATTCGGTACAAAAGGCACGAGAATGTATCGTACTGGTGATTTAGCCAGATGGCGTGAGGATGGTTCAATTGATTATATCAGCCGTGCCGATCATCAAATTAAAATCCGCGGCTTCCGTATTGAACTAGGTGAAATCGAAACCGTGATTATGCAACACCAATCCATAAAGCATACATCTGTTATCGTTCGTGAGGATCAACCTGGACAACAGCTGCTTTGTGCGTATGTTGTGCTGACAGATGGCACTTCTCTGCACCCTTCAGAGCTCAGGCAGTTTGTGGCTGCATCACTTCCTGATTACATGGTGCCTTCTGCTGTTGTCGTTTTGCCAGACCTTCCACTTACACCAAACGGCAAAATCGATCGCAAAGCATTACCAGCACCAAATATGTCTTTAGTTAGTTCTGACCGTACACCTAGAACGCCCCAAGAAGACATGTTATGTAGTTTATTTGCAGAAACCCTTGGCCTATCTCAAATTGGCATAGATGATAGTTTCTTTGACTTAGGCGGACATTCCTTACTCGCCGCTCGTCTGCTTAGACGTATACGCGATACACTTGGTGCAGACCTAAGCATGAGTACCATTTTTGAATCACCTCGAGTTGCTGAGCTTGCGCAGCACATTGACAAAGCGAAGGACATTCGGCCGCCGCTTCAGGTAGAAAACAAGCCAGATGAGATTCCGTTATCCTTTGCCCAAAAACGGCTCTGGTTCCTTCATTGCCTTGAAGGGCCAAGTCCAACTTACAATATCCCACTTGTCATTCAGCTGACAGGTACACTAGATCAAAAAGCTTTAATTGGTGCATTGGCAGATATCACTGAAAAACATGAAACCCTTAGAACCATTTTTCCAAATAAGAACGGCATGCCAAGACAGGTCATTTTACATCCAAAAAGTGTTCAGCCTGAACTCCATGTCACAGCTTCAAGCGATCAACAAATTGAGAATCAGTTAAACGAAGCCATTCGCTATAGCTTTAAGATTGAAGAAGAACCCGCACTGCGAGCAGATTTATTCATGCTTGATGCAAATCGATCCGTACTGCTTCTATTGCTACATCACATCGCTGGTGACGGCTGGTCACTTGCACCATTGACACGAGACTTAGCTGCTGCTTACGAAGCACGTATACAAGGGAAATCACTCTCCTTGCCAGCCGAACCTGTTCAATATGCTGACTATGCTATTTGGCAACAGAAGCTGTTGGGCAGTGAAGAAGAGACGGATAGTCTATTTGCCAAGCAACTAAGCTATTGGACAGGTGCCTTACAGGACCTGCCAGAAGAACTGGAGCTTCCCTATGACTTCCCGCGTCCACAGGAAGGAAGCTTCAACGGTGCTACGATAGACTTTACGATTGAGCCCGCTTTACACCAGCTGCTCCTTGAGCTTGCAAAGCAGCATCAAGTGAGTTTGTTCATGGTGCTTCAAGCATCACTTGCAGCATTACTGACACGCCTTGGGGCGGGGACAGATATCCCAATTGGCAGTCCAATTGCTGGACGGAATGACGATGCACTTGACGACATTGTGGGATTGTTTGTGAACACACTAGTATTACGTACAAATACAGCTGGTAATCCAACCTTTAGTGAGCTATTGAAGCGAGTTCGAGACGTTGACTTAGCAGCCTATGAGCATCAGGATCTGCCATTTGAACGGCTAGTCGAAATCCTAAATCCAACCCGATCCAGATCACGCAATCCATTGTTCCAGGTCATGCTTGCCTTCCAAAATACACCGAAGGCGGAAATGAAGCTGACACAACTTGACTCAGATCTCTATGTGAAACCAGTAGGGTCAGCTAAATTTGATCTGACCATCGAATTGACAGAACAAAGAACTGAAACTGGATCAGCAGCAGGATTAACAGGTTTGTTTGAATTCAGTACAGATGTATTTAAACAAAGCACCATTCGAGCAATCGCTGACAGAATGAAGCGCTTTTTAACAGAAGTAGCTGAGCGCCCACACCTGCCGATTGGTCAAGTGAACATTTTGTCGGATAAAGAACGACAAACATTTCTCCCTGACAAAAAGACATTCGCTCAGTTAGACCAAGCACCTAGTCTCCCAGCCTTATTTGAAAAAACGGCGCAGCAATACCCTGATCGAGTGGCTGTAACGGATGGCAATCAACAGCTTACCTATGAAGAGTTAAACAACAAAGCCAATCGACTTGCTCATTTATTAATAGAAAGAGGCGTTGGACCAGAACAGTTCGTTGCACTTGCCCTGCCTAGATCAATCGATATGCTCGTAAGCTTATTAGCCGTTCATAAAGCAGGCGCAGCCTATGTTCCGCTTGATCCTGACTATCCAGCAGACAGGCTGGCATACATGATACAAGATGCCAAACCCGTTTGCAGCATCACAACAAAAGCAGATGCAGTGCATCTCCCTGCTGATTGCGATTTGATTTTGTTAGACGAAAAAGAAACGAGCGATCAATTGCTGACTACGCCAAATCACAATCCGGCTGATATAGACAGAATTGAGCCACTATCTTCTCTGCATCCGGCCTATATTATTTATACATCCGGTTCTACAGGGAAACCAAAAGGAGTGGTCATCCCACACCAAAATGTCATCCGTCTTCTGACATCTACTGCACATTGGTTCCATTTTGATGAAGAAGATGTTTGGACAATGTTTCATTCGTATGCCTTTGATTTTTCAGTATGGGAAATATGGGGACCACTTTTATATGGAGGTCGACTTGTCATTGTACCTCATACCATCTCTCGCTCTCCAGAAGAGATGCTGCAGCTTCTAGTCGAGGAAGGTGTGACTGTGCTTAATCAAACACCTTCTGCCTTCTATCAGCTCATGCAGATAGACAAGGAACAACAGACACTTGGTCAAGCATTATCACTCCGCTATGTCATCTTTGGCGGTGAAGCATTAGAGCTTAGCAGATTAGAAGATTGGTACAGCCGTCACCCAGACTGTAAGCCAAAGCTAATTAACATGTACGGCATTACAGAAACCACCGTACACGTTACGTACAATATACTCAATCGAGACATGATCGCAAAGAAATCCAGTAGCTTAATAGGCGAACCGATTCCTGATCTACACGTTTACGTACTAGATGAATACCTACAACCTGTTCCCCCTGGGACGACAGGTGAAATGTATGTAGCTGGAGCTGGCTTGGCAAGAGGTTATCTAAGCAGGCCTGACCTGACCTCAGATCGATTCCCTGCCGACCCTTATGGAGCACCTGGCACAAGGATGTATCGTACAGGTGACCTCGCACGCTGGACAGAAGAAGGGGCACTTGATTACATTGGCAGAGCTGATCACCAAATTAAAATACGCGGGTTTAGGATTGAACTTGGAGAAATCGAAGCCGTTCTGGCACGCCACGATGCAGTTGCACAAGTTGCCGTCATTATGCGAGAGGATCAGCCTGGTGACAAACGCTTAGTCGCATATATCGTAACAACTGAAGAAGACTGTTTCGATACAGAGACCCTTCGTCATTTTGCCGCAGCCAGTCTTCCTGATTACATGGTGCCTGCGGCATATGTACAGATTGATACCATGCCACTTACAGCAAACGGGAAGCTTGATCAAAAATCACTGCCGGCACCTCAATTGCATATAAAGCAAACGGATGGCCGCGGCCCAAGAAATCCGAAGGAGGAAATCCTATGTCATCTCTTTGAAGAGGTGCTTGATTTGCCAAAAATCAGCATTGACGATCGCTTTTTTGACATTGGCGGGCATTCCTTACTTGCGGTTCGTTTAATCAGCCGCATTCGTGATGCACTTGGTGTCAAACTAAGCATCGGAACGTTGTTTGAAGCACCAAATGTTGCAAGTTTGGCAGAGAAACTAGAAACAGGAAGCGATGAAAACGCACTAGAAATCTTGCTGCCACTACGAACAAATGGAGAAAGATATCCTCTCTTCTGTGTTCACCCAGCAGGTGGTCTTAGCTGGTGCTATGCAGGTCTCTTGAATACATTAGAGAAAGACATCCCTATTTATGGATTACAGGCACGAGGAATCGCAAGAAAAGATGACTACCCGCGCACACTAGATGATATGGCTGCGGATTATATCAAGCACATCCAAACGATTCAGCCAAAAGGCCCTTATCATCTTCTTGGCTGGTCACTAGGCGGAAACGTTGTACAGGCAATGGCTACACAGCTCCAGCAGCAAGGTGAAGAAATCTCACTCGTTGCGATGCTGGATGCCTATCCGAACCATTTCTTACCGATTAAAGAAGCACCTGATGAAGAAGAAGCACTAATCGCTCTTCTTGCGCTCGGCGGTTATGATCCAGATACCTTAACAGATGAACCGCTCACAATGAAAAGTGCCGTCGACATCTTGAAAAAAGATGGCAGTGCACTAGCAAGCTTAAGTGAAGATGCCATTAGAAATCTAAAAGAAACCTATGTCAATTCAGTTCGATTGCTCGGAGAATATCAGCCAAAAACTTATCATGGAGATATATTATTCTTTAGATCTACCATTATCCCAGATTGGTTTACACCAATTGATCCCGAAGCATGGGCACCTTATATCAACGGAAAAATTGAACAGCACGACATTCATTGCCGGCACAAAGACATGTGCCAGCCTAAACCCCTAGCAGAAATTGGTGTCATCTTAGACAACACACTGCATCGGGTCAAACAAAAGCACTAAGAATAAAGGAGAGATGACAAATGACAAATCCCTTTGATCGTGAAGACGGTGTCTTTCTTGTGCTTGTCAATGAACAAGGACAGCATTCACTTTGGCCATCATTTGCACCAGTGCCAGATGGATGGGAAAAGGTCTTTGGTGAAGACACTAGAAATGCCTGCATCGATTATATCCAGACACACTGGCAGGACTTACGGCCTTTAAGCTTAACAAAAGAACCTGCCCTAGCACATGGAAAAACGGAATAAATCATCGCACCCTGATCTCACTCAGGGTGCTTTTTTGACAGAATAAACATCACCATCTTTCCAGCCCTTTCTGCTACAATTTAATTGAGAATGTTTATCAATCATTAAGAGATCAGGTGGTTTTATGGGAAATAACAATCAATTACGTACAATGGCAAATGCCGAACAATTCATCTATCGATTAACATATACTGAAAAAATAAATAATGCAGAGCTTCCGCATACGGAGCAACAGCTATCAGATACATTCTGCCTCCTCTTCAGCATAAGCGGCAGCGGTTTACTCACATTGAACGATCAAAAATGGCGATTGAAAAATCTGACACTCTATACGATCATGCCTGGGGAAACATTTATGTTGAAAACAGAGCCTTATCGAAAACACGAGCTCTATCTGTTTCGCTTTCAGCTCTACACACTGCAAGATCAAAACATAGGAGAAGTATCAACTGAACATGCCCGTTCTTTACTGAATGTATGGCAATTTATCGATATTAGCTCGATTGAACAAATTCATTCTTTACTGCCTGAAATGACAGAGGAATGGAAAAGACCTGAATCCATTAGCTTTTTTAGAAGCCAAACTCTTTTTCAACAGCTCATTATGCAGCTTTTCACACTGCATAAAGAAGATATTTGTGACACGGCACATGCCCTTTTCAAAACAAAACAATATATTGATCAACATTCCGAAGAACCCCTCAGCCTTACAAGTCTATCTCATATGGCTGGCATCAGCGCCAATCATTACAGTGACCTATTTAAAAAGCATTTTGATGTGAGTGTCACTGATTATATCACCAAGAAAAGGATGGCTAGAGCCAAACAGTTAATGGCAAAAAGCAATGCAAAGCTCAAAGACATTGCACTGGAAATCGGCTATCAAGATCCCTATTACTTTAGCCGCATCTTTAAGAAAAAAACTGGCATGACCCCTTCTGCTTATATGAAAAGCCGTCAGCGGAAAATTGCAGCCTATGGTCATTCCATACTCGGTCAGCTCACACCAATTCATATCATCCCATATGCTGCCCCTCTTCATCCTAAATGGACAGCACATGATTTTGAGCATCATGCAGAAGAAATTCCGATTCACCTGAGTGCACATCGTATCAACGAGCACGCTGAAGCCAATTTACAGCAATTAAAGGAAACAAAACCTGAGCTGATCATTGCCAATGATCATGTGACAGAGGAAGAAAAACAAGTGTTGAAAACCATCTGTCCTGTTCACTTTGTTCCATTCACACAATTGAATTGGCGCGCTCAATTCAGACAAACAGCTATGTTCCTGAACGAAGCGAAGGAAGCAGAAGAATGGTTGCTTCATTACGAGGAAATCGTCATTCAAGCGAAAAAGGCATGCCTTGTTGATCATCCACCAAAAACCGTCCTGCCTCTTCGTATCTTTCAAGATCAGCTCTACTTGTCTGTAAATCGCACCATGTCAGAAGTGATTTTTCATGACATTGGTCTTCTGCCAGCTTTTCAGAATGATGGTCAGCTAATAGAAAAAAAAATCAGCATTCGCTCCATACAACAGCTAGACCCAGATGCCATCTTTCTCTTCTTGCATAAAGAGCCAAAAACCATTGCATTTTATCAAAAGTTAAAGCAACAGGAGGCTTGGCAAAATCTCAAGGCTGTGAGTCAACAAGCAGTCTATCCACTCGCTTCTGACCCTTGGCGTGAATACACAGCAGCCAGTCATCAACGAGTCATTCAGGACCTTTTATCTTTTTTTCCGTAAAAAGTCCATCATTTGATAGAGAATTGTCTATGGATAAAAGGACGAAAGCCTAATACAATCTTTAATTGAGAACAATTATCAGTTAAAGGAGAAAACAAATGAAAAAATGGTTAGCATTGCTTACCCTTTGTATCATGACGATCACCACAGCAGCCTGTGGTGCTACAGAAAATAAACCTGCTTCAAACACAGCCAAAAGCAAGTCAGCTGAAGCAACAGAAACAAAAATCAATTACTTAGATCAAACGTACAAGCTCAAAACACCAGTGAAACGAATCGTCATTGCTGGAAGCCTAGAATCAATGGAAGATGCAAAATTACTTGGTATCCAACCTATTGGTGCTTCTACCGTAGGCGGCACATTCCCTGAATTATTTAAAGACATCACAGCGAAAACAGAAGGCATCGGTGAAAAAACAGAACCAAACCTAGAGAAAATCTTAAAACTAAAACCAGACGTGATACTCGGATCAACAAAGTTCCCGCCTGCAACAATTAAAAAACTGGATAAAGTCCAAACGACGATCCCAGTATCCCATGTCTCTTCTGACTGGGAAAGCAATCTTTTATTGCTCGGTACACTGACTGGAAAGAGTGAAGAAGCCAAAAACATCATTTCTGATTATCAGAAAGATCTCAAACAAGCGAAAGAAACCCTGAAAGACAAAAGCAACAACAAAACAGCTGTCATTTTACGCATTAGACAGGGCGACCTGTACGTGTATCCTGAAGACGTATACTTCAACTCAACCTTATATGGGGACTTAGGATTTTCAGCACCAAGTGATATCAAAAAAGCCAAAGCACAAGCGATGATTTCGATGGAGCGCCTGGGCGAGCTAAATCCTGACTATATTTTTGTTCAGTTCTCTAAAGCGGAAAACTCATCGAATCCAAACGCATTGAAGGACTTAGAGCAAAATAAAATTTGGACAAGCCTAAAAGCTGTGAAAAATGGGCACATCAATGCAAATGTCGTTGATCCTATGCTTCAAGGAGGAACAGCACTAAGCAAAACAACCTTCCTTGATAAAGCTGTCAAATGGTTAGAGAAAAACAACTAAAAAAAGAAGCGCCAATTTGCGCGATCAGATTGTTGACAAAGGGCTAAAATGATCTTTATTTTTAGCTCTTTGTCTTCTTTTCAGCGTAGTTGAAAACCTTGAGGAGAGAATACACATGAACGGAACGTTTCTATATGACGAGTTTAATGGGCGTCAGCTTGATATTTACCTTCCACAGGACACCTCTATTGATGTTCCAGCTGTCTTTGTACAAGATGGCTCTTCTTTGTTTAGAACACACCTGCTAGAGATCGAAAGAATGATCGAAGCCAATACCATCTCGCCAATCATCATTGTCGGCATACACCCCTTCAATCGACTTGATGAATATACACCATGGAAGGCGTCATCACTGCGTTCTGAGTTTCCTGACTTTAATGGCGAGGCACAGACGTATATGTCATTTTTAGCAAATGACTTGCTCCCATATATCAAAAGAGAATATCCAGTCAAGCAGACCTGTCATCAACATAGTCACGTAGGTGCTTCATTAGGTGGACTATTTGCTATTTATACCCTATTGATGCACCCTGCCCTTTTTAAAAACATCGCATCTATCTCTGGGTCATTTTGGTATCAAGATTTTCTACCGTTTGCTAAACAACAAAGCATTCAGTGTGTGGAGCACCTTGTCTATTTATCTGTAGGCAGTGAAGAAGGTAAAGGCAAAACATCTGCTCAACAGCACATGCCTTTATTCAACAAACAACTACATGACCTTTTATTACAGAAAGGGATGCAGGATTGGCAGCTGCAATATCACATCGAACAAGGGGAGGGCCATCATCTGAAACAATTTCAAAAAAATTTCTTATCGGCCATAAAGTGGTTTTATAAAAGAGAACTCTAATTTTTTATCAGCATGGCACAAAGCCGATATGTTATATTGGAACGTATAGATTGAAAGAGGAGGGATTTGCTCATGAGACCTTTACAAATCTCAGCCGATACAGCACAAAAACTTGCGGCATCACTCAATGTACCCATTGAACAAATCATGCACATGCCGCAGCATATCTTAATCGCTAAACTAGCAGAACTTGAACAGAAGAAAGATCGTTCTTCTTAAAGAAATAAAGGAGTTTACATTCATGGAACAACATCTAGAACAATCAACATTACATCCTCGCAGTAAAGGACAAACCATCCTGCTGATTGCTGGGATTTTACTCATTGCATTTAATCTGCGGCCTGCCATTACGTCCGTGGGGCCTCTCATCGGCGCCATTCGTTCCGATTTACAGCTTTCAAATGGACTTGCGGGTTTTCTCACAACATTACCACTGCTCTCATTCGCATTGCTTTCTCCAATTGCACCTAAAATCGGAAAACGTCTTGGCAATGAACGAACCCTTTGGCTTGGGCTTGCTGTCCTTTTATTTGGGATTGTGATTCGCTCGTTTGGCACGATCATCTTCTTAATGATGGGAACCGCGCTTGTCGGTGTCGGGATTGCAATATGTAATGTGCTCTTACCGGGGCTCGTGAAGCATAAATTTCCTGCACATGCTGGATTGATGACGAGCGTTTATACGACCTCGATGTCCGTCTTTGCGGCACTTGCATCAGGTGTCAGTGTTCCACTCAGTCATACGATGCCTGGCGGCTGGAATACATCATTCCTCGTATGGGCTGGCCTTGCTCTTCTCGCGATGATGGTCTGGGCGCCACAGCTTCTTCATCAGAACACAGCGGCCGTCAAAAGCATTTCGCTCACAGAGCAGCCAATATGGCGTTCACGTGTCGCATGGCAGGTGACCTTTTTTATGGGGTTGCAGTCATTCCTTTTCTATAGCAGCATCGCCTGGTTTCCCGATATTTTAACATCACATGGAATGAACCTGTCGACAGCCGGCTGGATGCTGTCCATTATGCAGTTTGCTGGACTGCCATCCACCTTTTTAACGCCTGTTTTTGCAGAAAAATTAAAAACACAAAGACCGCTTGTCTTCGGACTTGTCCTTGTGTATTTACTCGGCATGATCGGACTTCTTCTCGGAGGATCGTCGCCTATTCTCGTGATCTCTGTTTTATTGATCGGTATTGGACAAGGTGCCAGCATCAGTCTGGCGCTCACATTTATCGGGTTACGAACGACCAATATGGAGCAAGCCGCTGCCCTTTCCGGAATGGCGCAGTCTCTCGGTTATTTATTAGCCGCCGTTGGTCCGTTCATGATCGGTATCCTTTTTGATCTCACACATACATGGACGCCATCCATTATCATCTTTATCATCATCCTATTTTTCATGTTTTTATCCGGTATGCGAGCCGGACGAAGCGTCTATATTTCAGATCCATCATAAAAAAAGAACCCGCCTCCTCGTGAGACGGGTTCTTTTCTGCTTTATGCTTGTTCTGTCACATGAACCTTTAACGTTGCTTGTACCTCTGGATGAAGCTTCACCGGTACATTTGTGTAACCTAATGCACGGATGGCGTCATTCAGCTCGATTTTGCGCTTATCGAGTTTGATTTGATGATCTTTTTGTAATTTATCAGCGATTTGTTTGCTTGTAATCGATCCAAACAGACGACCGCCTTCACCTGATTTTGCAGTGAGCTCCACTGTTAACGCCTCAAGTGTCTCTTTTAGTTGCTTCGCTTGTTCAAGCTCTTGGATGGCATTCTTTTTCTCTTTGTTTTTCTGCCCTTCCAATGCGCTTAGGTTCGTTGGATTTGCTTCAACCGCTAACCCTTGTTTGATGAGAAAGTTGTGAGCGTATCCGTCAGCTACATTCTTGACTTCGCCTTTTTTCCCTTTGCCTTTTACGTCTTTTAGAAAGATGACTTTCATCTTTGAACCCCTCCTTCGAAATATTCATCAATGGCAGCTTTTAACTGCTCTACCGCTTCTTCAATGGTTATACCATACATTTGGGTGGCAGCGTTAGTCAAATGACCGCCGCCATCTAACGCTTCCATGATAATTTGGACGTTGATATCTCCTAATGATCTCGCACTAATGCACACCGTGTTGTCATCTCGTCTAGCGACAGCAAATGACGCTTCTACCTCACTCATTGACAACAGAGAATCAGCCGTCTGGGCAATCGTAATTTGATCATAATACTCCGAGCTGTCTGACGGCAATGAAGCAATCGCCACCTGATTTTGATACAAATCTGTATGTTGAATGAGTTTTGCCCGTTTGATGTAATGATCAACTGTCTCTTTTAGGAATTTTTGCACAAGGACAGGATCTGCCCCCTTCGCACGAAGATAGGATGCTGCATCAAACGTTCTTGATCCCGTTCTCAGCGAGAAACTCTTCGTATCCACGATGATCCCTGCGAGAAGCGCAGTAGCTTCAATCATGTTAATACGCAATTTCTTCGGCTGATACTCTAAAAGCTCTGTCACAAGCTCTGCTGTGGATGAAGCATACGGCTCCATATAGACAAGTAATGGATCACGGATAAACTCTTCGCCGCGTCTATGATGGTCAATGACCACGACATTTTCAATCTTATTGAGCAGTCGTTCTTCCATGACGAGAGACGGTTTATGTGTATCCACGACCACAAGCAATGTATCATCCTCTGCAAGCTCCATGGCTTCCTCTGGGGTGATAAAACGTGACCAAAGATCTTCATAATTCTTAATCTCACTAATCAAGCGTTGAACACTGTCACCAATCTGGTTGGCATCAATGACAATATAGCCTTCTTTCCCATTGGCCTGGGCGACCTTTAAAATTCCAATTGATGCACCGATCGAGTCCATGTCTGGGAACTTATGCCCCATGATCATGACATTTCCGCTTTCAGATACAATTTCTTTTAAAGCATGAGAAATGACTCGTGCGCGTACACGTGTCCGTTTCTCCATTGGATTCGTTTTCCCGCCGTAGAATTTCACTTTTCCATTTGGCTGCTTAATGGCTACCTGATCCCCGCCTCGTCCGAGGGCAAGATCAAGACTCGACTGCGCAAGTGCCCCAAGCTCTTTTAAAGAAGGAACGGACGCTCCAATCCCGATACTCAGAGTAAGCGTCGCACTATGCGCCCCTGTTTTCTCACGGACCTCGTCTAAAATGGAGAACTTCGACGCTTCCAGCTCTGCTAAGATGCTCTCATTTAGAACCGCCATAAATCGTTCAGACGAAATTCGCTTCAGGAAAATGCCATATTCTTGTGCCCAATTGTTTAACAGCGACGTCACTTCACTATTAATGGTGCTGCGCACCTGATCATCAAGACCCTGCGTGACATCATCGTAATTGTCTAAAAAGATATAAGATAACACCGTTCGTTCATTTTCGTACTGTCTTTCAATCTGCACCTGTTCCGTGACATCAAAGAAATATAAAAGGCGCTCTGACCGTTTAATAATGACTTTGAATTTCCGATCATTCAGCGTCACATTTTCTGTCTCGACCTCTTGTTTAATAAGAGGCACAACGGACTCGAATGTATCATACAAAGATCTGCCGACAAGCGTGCTTTCATGAAAGCACGAAGCGAGAAATGGATTTGTCCATTCGATATAATACTGGTCATTAAACAGCATAATACCAATTGGCATTTCCATTAATGCTTCTTCTCCAACCTTTTTGACTCGATAGGATAATGTTGAAATATATGAATCAATCTCTTTTTGCACTTGCGTATCTGCCCACTTTAAGAAGTAGAGCACACCTGCAAGAACGAAAAGACCAACCGCTCCTATGATCCAATTATAATAAAGGTTGAGGAGGACTGTGACCACCGCAAGGACAATCAAAGCGATGATCGGATACTTGATGACAGGTTTTCTATAGAAGCTTGGCACTGATATCAACTCCTCAACATTCAGAGTGAATTATTTGTTTTTTACTTTCTCTCTTAAATCAAAGCCTATGTCAGCAATCCCTATAATACGCACAATCACACCGACTGGCGGATAGAGAACCCCTAACACGATAGCGAAAATGGGCACCGCTTTTGAGATGCTTTTTTCGTGGCAATAATAGAAGATAAAAGAAAATCCCTGAATAAGCACCAGTATTAATAAAATTTGAAAAGCACTCGTTTGAACAAGCCATAAAAAGCTGCCTTTTTCCGTCCGAATCAGCATCAAAAGCAGTGTGAGTAAATAATACCATACCATGCTTTTTGGCAGCCGCATATCCTTAAATTTCTTCAAGACCGGCATGTCTTTGACAAACCGTTTGATCAGAGGCTGCACGAACCAGTGATTCACGAACGCCAGCAATGTGACACCAATTAACAGCGCTACAGGCAAAGCACTCAATGCAGCATCCTGCATCTCTCTGAACTGCTTCAGCTGCTTCGCAATGTTCTGCTCAGAAGCGCCGGATTGCTTTAAGACACTCTCTAACATCGGAATCATTTGTTCAACCGACTCTTTCGCGATACCCATGATATCGACTTGAAAAAGCTGAACACTGACAATAAAGGAGATAAGAAAACTGAATAAATAGATCAGCGCACCTGTAATGATGGCATTCCCAGGCTGCCTTCTGCTGTAGAAAACACCCATGCCTAATCCGGCAGCAATCAGAATTGGCGCACTCATGAGTCCAGCAAGAGACCCAATTAAAAAGCTGATCACTATCCCAATAGCGCCAGCAGCAATTCCTTTTTTCAAGCCGTGCCTGATTGTATAGAGGATAATCGGTATCGGAGCAGCTAGAAAGAAAATAATGGATAATAGCGGCACATACAAATAAAACAGCATCATGACAGAAAAAATACTGATCATGATAGCGCCCTCTACTAACGCTTTTGTTTGTTTCACACCTTCACCTCTATCCAATCCTTTTTCTATATCTTGCTCAATGTGTCCTTCTATGTATACGTACGATGTAAGCTACACCATGTCTTACCCCAACCTTTATTTTACCATAGCGGCAAATCGCAAGTAAAATGCAGGCTATCTTAGGAGCGTTTCACGTGGAACACCAATATAGATTCGTACATGCAACTTTTCAATCAGCATGTTACAATTTTTTAGATTATTCTTAGCTATAAACCCTGAATTCAAGGTCAAAAGCTGTTAGAATAGAAACATCATCAATAAATGTAAGAAGGAGAATTCACATGGGAAAAACACTCGTATTCGGACACAAAAACCCTGACACAGACACGATTTGCTCTGCTATCGCTTACGCTGATCTGAAAAACAAAATCGGCGTTCAGGCAGAAGCGGTCAGACTTGGAGAAATCAATGGAGAAACACAATACGCATTAGATTTCTTTAAACAAGAAGCACCTCGTTTCATTGAAACGGCTGCAAACGAATCAAAGCAAGTCATTCTTGTCGATCATAACGAATTCCAACAAAGTGTAAGCGATATTGATCAAGTACAAGTGACTGAGGTTATTGATCATCACCGTATTGCCAACTTTGAAACAAGTGAACCTCTTTACTATCGCGCTGAGCCTGTTGGCTGTACAGCAACAATCTTAAACAAAATGTACAAAGAGAACCAAGTGAAGATTGAAAAAGAAATCGCTGGTTTGCTTTTATCTGCAATCATTTCTGATTCCTTGCTATTCAAATCCCCAACATGCACACAGCAAGACATTGATGCTGCGCATGAGCTAGCTGAAATTGCAGGGGTAGATCCAGAAGTTTACGGCCTAGACATGCTGAAAGCTGGCGCTGACCTAAGCCAAAAAACGGTTCAAGAATTAATTACAATTGATGCAAAAGAATTTGCACTAGGCAATAGCAAAGTGGAAATTGCGCAAGTTAATACAGTAGATATCGCGGAAGTAACAGCAAGACAGGCTGACATTGAAGCGAAAATCAATGAAGTCATCGCAGCGAAAGGTCTTGATCTCTTCGTTCTTGTGATCACAGACATCCTAGAAAATGACTCCCTTGCTCTTGCACTCGGTACCGAAGCTGAAAAAGTAGAAAAAGCATTTAATGTCACACTTGAAAACAACACCGCTTTACTAAAAGGTGTTGTATCAAGAAAGAAACAAGTGGTACCTGCACTAACAGACGCACTTTCTTAATCAACACAACAAGACTGCTGACATGTTCAGCAGTCTTTTTTCTTCTTTTAATGAATGTACATATCGCTGACAAGAATATCCTTTAGCACACTTGTTGGAATCGTGAATTCAACTACACCCATGTAACCAGGTGCCACATCATATTCATTAAAGGAAATCACCAGTTTGCCTTTTGAATTGATATAGAAGCTTTGATCCGGCTTAATTTTCTTAAATGGATCCGCCATATCTTGCTTGCCAATCCAGTAAATCTTATTTGAATCCTCTTTCATCTGTTTCTTCATTTGATCTTTAATATTTTCACTAATGACATCTATATACCGATCATCTTTAAACAAACTTGGTAATGTAATCAGTACATGATTTTTCTTATCCACCGTATCATATGTCATTTCCTCTGCCGCAGAAGCTTGAGTCGTCACCTTGTATCGACCTAACGAGAGAATTTGGTCATTGTTCGTTCTCACTTCATATCCGCTCTCTACACTTAAATGACCATTTTTATAACCCTTTGTTTCCTTTTCAAAATCTTGATACAGCTTTTTGTTTTCAGCTAAATATTTTTGATTCAGGCTGTCTTGTAATTTTCCGTCCCCAAGCCCTGAAACGTGTGGTGTTTTAAGGTCAATATTCGTTCCTTGATCACTCTTTTTAAATTCTGTGAATGTCACGACTTTCACCAGCTCGCCAATGACAGGCACCTCTGAAATGGCTCTTGCCGCCTGTGGACTGACATTAACAGTCGTGACAAATAGAGCAGCCGCAGCAACAAGTCCGATGGTCCATTGCTGAAAATGAGGTTTTTTGTTTTTTCGTTTCAATGTCCGTTCAACCATAGCATCATATTCCGGTGGAATAGGGATTTCTAAATATTCCTCTTTTAACTGTTCCAAATGCTTATCCATTTATATTTCCTCCTGCGATAATTCTACTTTTAAAAGCCGCAACGCCTTATATAATCTTGTTTTGATGGTGTTTTCGTTTTCTTCGAGAATATGGGCGATGTCCTCTAATTTTAAATCTTCAAAGAATCTCAAAATGATGATAACCCGGTACATCTCAGGCAAATCCTCTATGGCTCGTCTGACATCTTGATCCTCATAGACATCTGACTCACCCTTTGACAAGAATTCGAGTGTGTCATCATCTGTCACTTTCACCCGCTTCTTCTTTCGTAAAAAGTCTAGGGCAGCGTTCACCACGATTTTATAAAACCAGCTATGCATCTTAGTTGCATCCTCTAATCGGTGAACAGATTTGAGTGCTTTATGAATCGCCTCTTGAACGACATCCATCGCATCCTCTGGGTTTTTGACATAACTATAGGACAATCGATAAAAACTGTGTTTATGCTCCATTACGTAATCAGCAAATTGATCCTCAATCTTTCGTTTCTTCATTTTACAAAGAGCTCCTTTATCTTAAATGCGCATCGGTTATTTCTTACAATGGATAGACGCGCACCTTTTGAAAATAGTTTGCGCTCGGTTATTTTTTTAACATGTCATCCCATTTCCGTTTCTATACAAAAAGAGCGAACCAGACAGGTTCACTCTTTCAAAGCAGATATTGTTTGATGGACAAACTGTTTAAGTGGAGAAAGCGGATGAATGATCGGAACGCCTGTCTCCTCTTCCATCTGCTGTGCCGCATGAACCATCGATAGCTGCATCACGCAAATATCTCCGCTTTTTTTCATACATCTTCTAAGTTGCTTTTTGATTTGCTCCTCATAAGCCTGCATATCACCATTTAGGCAAAGGTGAAAGAAATCCTCCATCACCATAACTTCTGCATCAATCTGTTTGCCGTGCTCTTTTGCATATGATTTAAGCCGCTTCATCGTCCCTTCCACTGTATCCGGGTTTGAAAACACAAGTTGAAGAGGCCCTTTTCCCTGACAAATCAGCTCAAACAACGGTTCATCGATCGGAACAATCGGTTGTTTAAAAAGATGCTGCTGATTACCCAAAGCGGCAATGTATTGTGTACACGTGAGCAGAATGAGATCGGCTTCATCTTCTTGCATCAGTTTGTTGATGACATAGGCTTGCTGCTTGTGTTGATCAAAAGTGGGATCTTGTGTAGCGCGTTCTATAAATGATGAATCGACCGTGTGATAAAGCGCAATATCGGTATCGCCAAAAACATCTTCTATATATGACTGATTGGACGGATGGGCGTGAAGGCAGTGTAATCGAATCATCAGGTTCGCTCCTCGTGAAAGTTTTCAATCATTATATCAATCCTTGTATGAAATAGGGAGCATGATGACCATATTGTTAGGGAGATATTGAAGGAGGGATTTAATTGAAAGAAGAACAACACCCTAAACCATCTTCAGAGTCAGAAGACACTTTAACCAATCGGCAAGGTCATCCCGTAACAGACAATCAAAATATGAGAACCGTTGGGAATAGAGGACCAACTACGCTTGAAAACTACGATTTCCTAGAGAAAATTAGTCATTTTGATCGTGAACGCATTCCTGAACGTGTCGTCCATGCGCGCGGGGCCGGAGCTCACGGTTATTTTGAAGCCTATGGCACATTCGGTGACGAACCCATTTCCACTTATACAAGGGCAAAATTATTTCAGGAAAAAGGAAAAAAGACACCTGTTTTCGTTCGTTTTTCTTCTGTGATTCACGGCGGTCATTCACCAGAAACATTGCGTGACCCTAGAGGATTTGCGATTAAATTTTATACAGAAGAAGGCAACTGGGATCTCGTGGGGAACAACCTCAAAATTTTCTTTATCCGAGATGCTTTGAAATTCCCTGATTTGGTTCATGCCTTTAAGCCTGATCCTGTCACCAACCGTCAAGACGGCGAGCGTATTTTTGACTTCGTCTCGCAATCACCTGAAGCGACGCATATGGTGACATTTCTCTTTTCACCATGGGGCATCCCAGCAACCTATCGGCACATGCAAGGCTCAGGTGTCCATGCCTACAAATGGGTGAACCATGAAGGAAAAGCAGTGCTGGTCAAATATCACTTTGAACCGAAGCAAGGCATTCGCAACCTGACGCAAGAACAAGCTCAAGCGATTCAAGGAGAAAACTTTAATCATGCCACACAGGATTTGTATGAAGCCATTGAGCAAGGAGATCATCCTGAATGGGAGGTATATGCGCAGATCATGGAAGATGATGCCCATCCTCACCTTGACTTTGACCCGCTTGATCCGACAAAGCTTTGGTACAAGAATGACTATCCATGGAAACCGATTGGACGAATGGTGTTAAACAAAAATCCAGAAAATTATTTCGCAGAAGTCGAGCAGGTCGCCTTTGGGACTGGCGTTCTCGTAGACGGTTTGGATTTCTCAGATGATAAGTTGCTTCAAGGGCGCACCTTCTCCTATTCTGACACGCAGCGATATCGTGTGGGGCCAAACTATTTACAGCTGCCGATCAATGCACCGAAAAAGCATGTGGCCACGAATCAAAGAGATGGGCAAATGGAATACCATGTCGATCAAGGCAAAGAGCAAAACCCTCATGTGAATTATGAACCATCGATCCTCGGCGGATTAAAAGAAGCCAAGCAGGATGGAAAAGATCATACGCCTTTTGTAGAGGGTGACGTCAAACGAGAAGCCATTGACCGCCCGAACAACTTTGGCCAAGCCGGAGAAACGTATCGCCGTTTCAATGATTGGGAACGTGAGGAACTGATTAAGAACTTAGTCAACACCCTTGCGACCTGTCAAAAAGACATTCAAGAGCAAATGATCGAAAACTTTACAAAGGCTGACCCTGATTACGGAAAGCGTGTCGCTGATGGCTTAAAAGCCTTCAAACAAGAACAGCCAAGCGGACCTATAGGCTCTACAGGCGCCGCACAAGCTGTGGACGAAGCGATTAACAACAGCACACCATCAGATCCTTATTAAATAAAAAAGAATGCAGCGCCTAGGCTGCATTCTTTTTGTATTCATCGATTAAGCGTTTTGACCCTTTTTGATCCATTCTGCTACATTGACTGTACGTTTTGCTTGATGTTTTGCAGCAGCTTCTGCATCCTCTTGGATCTTTCCGTTTTGGTCAACAGTGACACTCACGCCATAAGGGTTGCCCCCTGCACCGTATAACGAGTCATCTGTGTATCCAGGAGCGGCAATAATCGCTCCCCAGTGGAACATCGTTGTGTAAAGGCTAAGAATGGTCTGTTCCTGCCCGCCATTTGGGTTTTGTGCAGAGGTCATCGCACTCACTGCTTTGTTTGCTAATTTCCCTTGGAACCATAAGCCGCCAGTTGTGTCTAAGAATTGCTTCATTTGAGCCGGTAGGTTACCAAAACGTGTTGGCATGCTAAAGATGATAGCATCTGCCCACTCTAAATCACTTAATTGAACCTCTGGAACATCCTTTGTTTCGTCTAAATGTGCTTTCCATGCTGGATTTGATGCTACAACTGCTTCTGGTGCCAATTCAGCAACCTTTAATACCTTCACTTCTGCGCCAGCTTCTTTCGCTCCAGCTTCAGCCCATTTTGCCATCTGATAGTTTGTACCTGTTGAACTATAATAAATAATCGCTAATTTTACGTTTTCCATTTGTTCCATCTCCTTTTGTTTGGTTTGCCCAAAAAGCTTCTGTAAAAATCCCACCTGTATTCCCCACCTTCATTAAAATTGACGACGATACCATAATGCCGCAGCATCGACTTCTTCTCTTGTTAGCTGATGTCCGCGATTTTCCCAATGAAGCGTAACTGAAGCGCCTGCGCCTTGCAGCAATTGCTCGAGCTCCTGTGATTCCTCTGGACGGCACATTGGGTCATTTTCACCAGCTGCGATAAAGACTTGTTTCCCCGCTAATGAAGGCAATGAAACCCCGCGTCTTGGGACCATTGGATGATGCAGGATAGCTCCTTTTAACGCATCCTCGTAATGGAATAAAAGACTTCCAGCAATGTTTGCCCCATTAGAATATCCGATAGCCACCACATTGTGACGATCGAACCCATATTCATCTGCTGCTTCTCCGATAAATGTATATAGTTCCTCTGTACGCTCAATTAAATCCTGCTCATCAAATACACCCTCTGCCAAACGCCTGAAAAAGCGCGGCATACCGTTTTCCAACACATTTCCTCTCACACTAAGAACGGATGCGTCAGCATCTACTAAATCGGCAAGCGGCAATAAATCTTCTTCCGTCCCGCCAGTACCATGCAGTAATAACAAAACAGGTCTTTGTTCATTCTTTCCTTTTCGAAAAAGATGCTTCATCATGAATCTCCCTTCCCTTTAATCTCTCTCACTTCTATTGGCAGCACAATTTGTTCAATCTGACTGCGCTGCGCCTCATATTGCGGTGGCAGTTTCAATGCTTCACCCATTGTTTCCACTGATTCATCGTGTGCAAACCCTGGAGGATCAGTCGCAATTTCAAATAATATGCCGCCAAGCTCTCTAAAATAAATAGCATTGAAGTAATTTCGATCTTGCACAGGTGTCACTTGATACCCGCTTTGCGCAATATGTCTTTGCCAATCTAATTGATCCTGATCATCTGTCGCTCTCCATGCAATATGATGCACAACCCCAACACCCATACGTCCGCGTGCAACAGGTGTCTTGTTCACATCAATCACATTGCCTATCTCACCAAACGAACGGAATCTCACATAGTCCTCTTCTGCTCCAACTCGTTCAAAACCCATTGTTTGTTCTAGCAGCTGCATCGTTTGCTCCGGCTGTGATGTTAACAAAACAGCTCCGCCAAATCCTTTTATCGCGACATCTGGTGTGACCCCGTTAAATGTCCACTCATTTTGTTTTCCCTCCGCTCGTTCTACTAGCTCAATCAACAAGCCGTGTGGATCTTCAAATGAGAGAAAGGCTTCATCAAAGCGTTCAACCATTTCATAAGTAATATCAAACTGCTCAAGACGTTCCTTCCAGAAAGAGAAAGCGCCTGGCGGTACAACATATGTCGTCACGCCCACTTGGCCAGCGCCAATTTGTCCCTTTTGAGCACCTGGCCAAGGGAAAAACGTGATAATCGTCCCCGGAGATCCTCCTTCATTTCCAAAATATAAATGGTACGTACCTGGATCATCAAAATTAACGGTCTTCTTCACGAGACGAAGTCCTAAAATACCTGCATAAAAATCAACGTTCTCCTGAGGATGCCCTACAATTGCTGTGATATGGTGAATTCCTTCTGTTTTCTTCAATTCTAATGACCTCCTAATCATGAAGTACAAGCCTCTATTCATTATGTCTTTACTGACGTCTTTATATTATCTCGAATTCGAGATATTAAATCAAAAAAATATATTTATCTCGAATTAAGGATATGATGTTTTTAAATAAATGTCAACGGTTTTTGTTTTCCCTTTTAAAAAAGCAGGTCTGCTTTTTACATAACAGACCTGCTCTTCCTTGATTATTGCAGTAATTTTTTCTTTTTTAAATAGGCTTTCGCAACCTGAAATGCATCCTTACCTCTCACATTTACTTCATAATTCATTTCTCTCATCTCATCATCTGTGATTTGACCACCAAGCTTATTGAGAGAGGTCTTGATCTCAGGGAACTCAGTTAATGTCTCCTGTCTTAGCAGCGGTGCTCCTTGATATGGCGGGAAAACATGCTGATCATCATCAAGCACCTTTAATTTGTATTCCCTCAATTCACTGTCTGTCGAATACGCATCGACTAAATTGATATCTCCTTTTTGAATCGCTCGATACCGAAGCTTCGGTTCCATCGTCACCACATCGTCAAAGGAAAATTGATAGGTCTTTTGAATACCTAGATACCCATCCTGTCGATCAGAAAATTCTAAGGTGAATCCAGCCTTTATGCGATTCTTGATCTTGCCTAGATCTGAAATATTGGATACATCATATTGATCAGCCAGCGACTGAGGCACGGCTAAAGCATACGTATTGTTGTAAGCCATCGGCTCAAGAAGGCGGAGCTGAAAGGATGATTCCAAACCACGCCTCGCTTGCTCATACACTTTTTCTTTATCTGTGCTTTTCGCTGTTTGTTTGAGGAACTCAGAAATCGCAGTACCGGTAAACTCAGGATAAATATCAATATCACCAGACCGTAAAGCTTGAAAAACAAAGGACGTCTTGCCAAGACCAGGCTTAAGATTGACTTGAATATCCGTATCCTGTTCAATTAAAAGCTTATACATCGAGATCAGGATTTCAGGCTCTGATCCTAACTTTCCACCGATGGTGATTTCTTTCTTTTCTTGTTGAAACAGTAATGGGCCCGCGACAACTGCTCCTGCAATCACAGCAAAAACCGTCACAGAGATCACAGTCTTTTTAAAAGAGATTTTCTCAAAAGTGCGCAGCACCACATCAAATAAGAGTGCGAGTAAGGCAGCTGGTATAGCCCCAATGACAATGAGCGACATATCATTTCGATCAATTCCCAGCAAAATCAGACTTCCTAACCCCCCAGCTCCGATCAGTGCGGCAAGAGTGGCAGTTCCCACAATGAGAACCATCCCGGTTCTGATACCTGCCATGATTACTGGCATGGCCAAAGGCAGCTCCACCTTTAATAACCGTTTGCGGTGATTCATTCCCATGGCAAGCGCCGCTTCTCTCAGGGAAGGGTCGACCTCCTGAATGCCTGTATATGTATTTCTTAAAATAGGGAGTAAGGCATAGACGACAAGCGCAATAATGGCAGGCACTTGTCCAATCCCAACGAGAGGAATCAACAAGCCAAGCAGCGCGAGCGACGGAATTGTTTGCAAAACCGCCGTCACCCCAATCACCCACTCTGCAAGCTTTGGCACCCTCGTTAAATAGATACCTAATGGAATGGCAATCAAAATGGCTAAAAATAAAGCAATAAACGAAATTTGAATATGCTCAAGTAAGGCGTGTCCCAATTGTTCTTTTCGGTCCAATAACACACTGATCCAATCATTCATGTGACTCGCCCCTCTCTCTAGGAGAATCAGCTAAAAACTGAATCACCGCTTGACGATTCACTAGTCCAATTCGCTCCCCGTCCTTTTCTACAGCCAATTCCTCATGCTTTGCCAATTGGGATAAGACCTCATCCAGCGTGGCATGTGCTGTGATCACTTCATAGCCTAAAAGAGACTCATGAGCCATTGGTCTAGCCATGGCCTCTAGCTCAAACGCTTGATGTCCCACATGGCGAGCAGCCCCTGAAACAAACTCCCGAACAAAAGCATTGACTGGGTGTTGAACCAATTCCTCTGGACGACCAATCTGCACCACTTCCCCTTCCTTCATGATACAAATTCGATCACCAAGCCTCATCGCTTCTTGCATATCATGCGTCACGAAGACAATGGTCTTTTGAATACGGCGCTGCAAATCAAGCAGATCATCCTGCAATTTCTCCCTCGTTAGTGGATCTAACGCACTAAAGGGTTCGTCCATCAGGACAATCTCAGGATCAGCTGCAAGTGCACGTGCCACACCGACACGCTGCTGCTGTCCACCAGATAGCTCTGATGGCTTTCGAAGTCGATACATAGCAGGATCAAGCCCAACCATCTGCATCAATTCATCCACCCGCTTATTGGTCTTTTTCCGGCTCCACTGTTTGAGCTCTGGCACCACGGCGATATTTTCTTCAATGGTCATATGAGGAAAAAGAGCAATTTGCTGCAGAACATACCCAATTTCCCAGCGCAGCTCATACATATCATAATCATTTATTTTTTGACCCTTTATGTAAATCTCACCTTCTGTAGAAGAAATGAGACGATTGATCATTTTCAATGTCGTCGTTTTCCCGCTTCCACTAGGTCCAATAAATACAAAAAATTCACCTTTCTGAATCTCTAAATCAACCGATTGAACGGCATAGCGCTCATCAGAAAATTGCATCGATACCTTCTTAAATTCAATCATCTTCCCACGCCCTGACTGCAATTATTTTCTAGACTATCAATATGACAGATTGACCCCGTATTTGTATAGAACAAACTGTCACTTTCTCTCTCTTTTACATACTTCCCCTAGGATGCCCGCCAAAAACAGCTCTAGCCAATTCGGATGAGATTCTTAGTGAAACAAATAAAAAAAGCGAAGAGCTCGAGGCTCTCCGCTTTTAAGTCAACGACTTACTCACCAGTAACGTATGGAAGTAATGCCATTTGACGTGATTTTTTAATCGCTAATGTCAATTTACGTTGATACTTAGCGCTAGTTCCTGTTACACGACGAGGTAAAATTTTACCACGCTCAGAAACAAACTTTCTAAGAAGATCAACATCTTTGTAATCGATGTGCGTGATACCGTTAGAAGTAAAGAAACATACCTTACGACGTTTCGCACGACCGCCTCTGCGTCCACCTGCCATTTGTTTTCACACCTTTCCTTTAGTCAATTTTTCAGATCAATTAGAATGGCAAATCATCATCGGAGATGTCAATCGGTTTACCATCATTCGCGAATGGGTCATCATTGAAGCTATTTCCCTGATTACGATTTTGTTGGTTGCTCTGATTGCCATATGGATTTTGATTTGGTTCATTTCCGAATGGATTCTGATCGTTTTGGCTACCGCCATAATACTGGCCTCCGCTATTGCCACCGCCGCTGTATCCACCTGAACCAGCACCGCCGCTCTTAGGCTCAAGAAATTGAACACTTTCAGCTTGAACCTCTGTCACGAAGACACGCTGTCCTTGCTGATTTTCATAGTTTCTTGTCTGCAAACGACCGTCTACACCGGCAAGACTTCCTTTTTTTAAGAAATTAGCCACGTTCTCGGCTTGTCTTCTCCAAGTAACACAGTTAATGAAATCGGCTTCACGCTCTCCAGATTGATTCGTAAACGTACGATTCACAGCTAGAGTAAACGTGGCTACAGCCGCACCATTAGGCGTGTAGCGAAGCTCAGGGTCTTTTGTTAGTCTTCCGACCAATACAACACGGTTTAGCATATTGAAAGACCACCTTTAAATATATATTTCAATGATTTATACTTCTTCTTTAACAACAATGTGGCGAATGATATCGTCACTGATCTTAGCTAAGCGGTCAAATTCTTGAACTGCTGCAGCGTCAGATTGAACGTTTACGATTTGGTAGAAGCCTTCACGGAAATCGTTGATTTCGTATGCAAGACGACGTTTACCCCAATCCTTTGTTCCAGTGATCTCCGCACCGTTAGAAGTTAACACGTTATTGAAACGCTCGATAACTGCTTTTTTAGCCTCATCGTCAACTGTTGGGCGGATGATGTACATAACTTCGTACTTTCTCATCTGATTGCACCTCCTTTTGGTCTAAGCGGCCCTAAACGGGCAAGGAGCAATAAATTATATTACTCACAATTGTATATTATAACAAATTACTTGGCCTATGACAAGAACCTATACATTAAAACGGAAATGAATGACGTCTCCATCTTTCACTACATATTCTTTACCTTCTAGACGGACTTTTCCAGCCTCTTTTGCAGCAGACATGCTTCCACCAGCAAGTAAATCTTCATATGCAACCGTTTCAGCACGAATAAACCCACGTTCAAAGTCCGTATGAATGATTCCAGCACATTCCGGTGCCTTCATTCCTTTTTTAAACGTCCAAGCGCGTACTTCCTGCTCACCTGCTGTGAAATAAGTAGCTAAACCAAGAAGTGAATAAGATGCTTGAATCAGCTGATCTAGACCTGACTCTTTGATGCCAAGCTCTTCAAGGAACATCTGCTTCTCTTCTCCTTCAAGCTCTGCAATTTCAGACTCGATCTTCGCACAAACGACGATGACTTCAGCATTTTCACCAGAAGCAAACTCACGGATTTGCTGCACATATTCGTTACCGTCATGATCCGCTACTTCATCCTCACTCACATTTGCTACATAAAGAACTGGTTTAGATGTGAGTAAATGAAGCTGTTTCACAAGCTTCTGCTGCTCATCTGTAAATTCTACAGATCTTGCCGATTTCCCAGCTTCAAATGCGTCCATTAGCTTCGACAAAATATCAAATTCAGCTACCGCTTCCTTATCCTTTTGTTTTGCAAGCTTACTCACACGAGCCAAACGCTTTTCAACTGTTTCTAAATCAGCCAAAATTAATTCTAAATTAATGGTTTCGATATCTGACACAGGGTCAACCTTACCTGATACGTGTGTGATGTTATCATCTGCAAAAGCTCTCACCACGTGACAGATCGCATCTACTTGACGAATGTGAGAAAGGAATTTATTCCCTAAACCTTCACCTTTAGAAGCCCCTTTGACAATACCGGCAATATCAGTGAATTCAAAAGCAGTCGGAACTGTCTTTTTCGGCTGCACCAATTCTGTTAGTTTTTGCAAACGCTCGTCTGGAACTTCTACAATTCCGACGTTTGGATCAATGGTACAAAACGGATAGTTAGCAGACTCCGCTCCAGCCTGTGTAATTGCATTAAATAGCGTTGACTTCCCGACGTTAGGTAAGCCAACAATACCAGCTGTTAAAGCCATTCTTTCATCTCCTCTATATCAAACGTGCTCGTTATACTGCGTAATATGAACCTAGAGCAATTATAAGTAGGTTTACATGAAAAGACAAGCTAACCGTTATGCATTATCAATAGAAGAAACATTGCCAAAAAGGATAAATCAGTGCTTTAAAACGCGAATTCACACCTGCTTCTTCTATACAAAAGACGAATTTCATCAAAAAAGCATGAGGCCTACTTAAGCAGTTGGCTCCTCATGCTTGACGAGAATTTTCTTCATTTTTCGTTCAAAGTCTCTTCTTGGGATCATCACGCTGTGCCCGCAGCCTTCACATTTAATGCGAATATCCATGCCCAATCGAATAACTTTCCACCGATTGACACCACATGGATGGGGTTTCTTCATTTCAACGACATCATGTAACCCAAACGCTTTGTCTGCCATCAGCCTTCACCTCTCTTGCTCACTTCATTGAATCTATTGTACAAAAAAACGGCGATGAAGAGCAATGTACAAAACAAAGAACCTCTTTCAATCATTCATCCTATTCTTTTTTATAGAAAAAACCCTTCTTTTAGATCATTTTATTTGTGACCAATAGTTACTTAAACTCCGCTTTTTTTCAATATTGTCACAAACACTGTAGGTCAAAAGGTTTTTATTGGTAGAACGCTGTGGTTTTTCCATATTTTTTGATTTATGATATCTGCATAAATGTTATGTGAGGGAGCAGGTACGATGGTCAATCGAAAGGATAGATTAACTGATAAAGAATATAAAATCATATCCGATCATGCTGGAAACATAGACAATTACCAGCAGCACCATACGATAGAAATAGGTCAGCAAACGCTCACTGTCCATGATTTTCTCAAGGTCGATCATCAATTATATGGTTTAACGATGCAGCCGGAACAATCAGACGAGTTCATCGTCGCTTTTCACTGTCCGCAGCCAAATCAAATGCCGGTGACCTCGCCACAAGATGTACACACCGCGGCACAGTCATTGCTTAAAACGGATTATGCCTATCCCATTGAAAGGAAGTCCCTTGATGGCAATCAAGATCATGTCTTTTTTAAAGGAAAGGAATACATAGAGCAAGTCTGTCAGCAGCATCCAAATGCAGGTATCTATCTCACTGGACAAGCCCTTGCCGGTGCTGTTTGTGCTTATGTTGCAACAGAACAGCCAGCTGTCAAAAAAGCCGTCACCTTTGATAGCCCAAATATATGGAGCAGTCTGTCGCCTGCGATTCAGCAGAAAGCGCAGCAAGGTCAATACACACGGATATTGACTGAATATATTCAACCTAGTCATTATGTAGGTTTACTCAATCGTCATGATCATGGGGTTGGTCAAGTCAAGTATACTGTACCGCCACGGCAGCAAGACGCCATCCAAGAACCCGTTAAATACAAGAAAAGAGAAATTGACACCTTTTTAAAATCAGCTTTTGCGTCTATGAATATAGAATGGAACGAATCCTTTGATACAAATGCTTTTTTAGCTCTTATTTCTGGGAGTTACAAAGTAAATGGGTATTCATTCCACACAGATGGGTCTGCCCGTATTTTAGATGAACAGCTTGATCATAATACAAGTTTTACAGCCCTGCTGTTGCAAGAAATCCATTCTGGACGTGCATATGCACAAAGCGGCCTTGAAATTATCATAAAATCCCATTTACTGAAAAATTCATCCTACGATCTCCAAAGCGTGATTGAACATGAAGTACACACTATATTTGAGAAAATCGATGGGATCGATGAAAGTGTAAAAGACGCCGTCCAGCATGTAAAACAGGAGCTCAAAGGACTCGTCGGCTTTGGTCACTATGATTTACTAAGTCCTAGTGATGTGGAAGCACTAGTAGAGGAAGTGAGGATGGAACAACATCATTCCTCCTTTTATTCACACGAAAAACAGCTGAATGCCTTGTACACCCTGAGAGATTACGAACAAGAACTTTCTACCCTTTCAAGACATATGTACACAATGGGTGATGACTACGCCAAGGCAGATAGACGCCTTGCGATGCAAATGGGTATTCATTAAGAAAGGAGTCATCGCATGATCAATCAAAATAAACCTCCTAGTGACGCCCAGCGTTTCTTGCAAAATGTGAGTGCCCGCCGCTCCATGTCTGTATTTGAAAATCAATCGGCACCGCAAACACAGACGCAGTCCCCCGAAGAAATGGCCGCAATTCAGGCCATACGCAGAGAAGGACAGCGAAAGGATCTAAAACGGCTGCTCAAAATGCGGCTTCATGACGAATTAGCAAACACTCGCGTGCACTTGGAGTATCAATTGTCTAAAACCGAAGATATGATCAACCAAACGACCATTGTCAAACAACACATCTCCCAGCATTTAAAGGGACAAGCCATTTCAGAATTAGAGGAACGACTTCAGCGTCTCAAGCAAATGCCAGTCTATGATGATATCAAAGACGCCATTGATTCTATTCGGATAAAATAAGCACAGCTCTGACAAAGAGAGGTGCTTATTTTATTTTATCAATATAATTTTTAGAGCGGGAAAATATCTTTTTACTTAAAATCGGATATAGCATTAAACAGACAAGCAAATAAAGATTCAGCAAACTATATATCGGATACAAGAAAGCAATCAAATCGGCAAACCCAAGAGATGTTAAAGGCGCCATCAAAAGAAGCATCACGAGCACAACCAGCCAGCGAGGCAATGGTACAAAAGAGAGCATCCGGCTGGATAAACCAAATAAACCTGCCGCTGTCGTCGTATAAATAGCTAGACAAAGGACAACGGTCATAAACACAAACAATGATGTCGGCGCTCCTTCTAATACTGTAAACAAAGGAATGCCTTCTGCTGATAGGCTCCCAGAAATATCAACCAGTATTTCGTTATACACGTACGAGATGACCCCAAAAATCAGGCCGCTTAATATACTCGCCACTTTGGCCTCTCCAAGCCCCTTCATTTCTTTCCCAACCGAAGACAATACTGCGACAACAGATAATATATTCAAAGAAGCAAAGACAATGCTGGCAGGCCAATTGTACTGCTGCCCAAAATCAATCCGCCACATATGATCATGGTTCATATAATAAAAAACAAACGCATAGATGAGCCCCGCCACCAAAATTGGTATAATGAAAGCATTCACAGATAAGAGCCCTTTCACATCCCAGAAAAAAATCATAAATGAAAACAGACAAAATGCACCGATGCCAATCCAAAATGGCACATGATACATCTCGAGTGTCACCCCGCCACCGGCAATCATGACTGTCGTTGTCGTGAATAAATAAAGGACAATTAAAACGTCATACACTTTAGCCAGCCATGGACCGACAAGCCGCTCTAGCACTGGCACAAAGTGATCGGCACGTACCTCATAACTGATTTTCAACACCACATAGGTAGACAGCATGAACATCAATGTAAACAATAGAATGGCTAGTCCGCTATCAATGCCAAAAAACTGCCAAATTTCTTGGCCGGAAGCATACCCCGCTCCTATTAAGCTTCCTAAAATTAAAAGCGTCCACCTTGAACCAGCCTTCCACACAATCATCACCTCATAGGTATAGAATTAAGCTTGTTTCCGTATACTGTTACTAACTACTATGACAAGGAAGTGAGACCTATGAATAGCAAGAACGGTCTTTTTTTTAGAAATAGGGTGAAAGAATACGTGTCCCATACGGATACAAACGCCATTCAACAGCTTAAAAGTATTTTATTCTCGCATCTTCAGAAAGCAGGAAAAAGACCCGTTGCCATCGTTTGTATTGGAACAGACCGCTCAACAGGCGACTCTCTAGGTCCACTTGTTGGTACAAAACTTTCAGGTCTAGATTTGAAAAAGCTTCATGTATATGGAACGCTCTCTGACCCAGTTCATGCGGTCAATTTAAAAGAAAAGCTCGCTGAAATTGAACAAGCTCATAAACATCCGTTTATTGTAGCGATTGATGCCTGTTTAGGAAGAGTGAAAAGTGTAGGCTCCTTCCAAATTGGAGATGGCCCGTTAAAGCCTGGGGCGGGTGTACAAAAGGAGCTGCCAGAGGTAGGAGATATTCATATTAATGGAATCGTCAATGTGAGCGGTTTTATGGAATACTTCGTTCTCCAAAACACACGTCTTCATCTTGTCATGTCTATGGCCAATACACTTTCTGAAAGTCTATCTCACATTGATCAAATGGATTGGACAAGAGAAAAAAGCCGTTCTCTTTTCGCTCCTATTCAAAATATCACTGGGAGAATATAAAAAAGACCATCTCGTATCAAGATGGTCACTCTGATGATTCTCTCGTAGAAAGCAATTCGAGGATTCTTTCTAAATCTTCGTTGGAGAGAAATTCAATCTCAATTTTTCCTTTTTTCTTCTGTTTCTTGATCGTCACTGAAGTGCCAAAGTAGTTTTGTAAGAAAGACTCTCTTTCTTTCAACACTCGATCCTTTGGTGCTTCTTTTTTCTTTGTTTCACGTGGAACATTTTCGTTTAACTGCTGAACAAGTTTCTCAACCTGGCGTACGTTTAACCCCTCATCCACGATTTTCTTTACCAATGGCGCTAGCTTATTTTTGTTTTTCAAGCTAAGCAATGTTCTTCCATGTCCCATCGATAATGTTCCATCTGCAATCAGCTTTTGTACTTCATCCGGTAAAGTCAAAAGACGGAGATGGTTCGCAATATGCGGTCTGCTCTTCCCTAATCGCTTCGCTAATTCCTCTTGCGTCACACTTAGATGATCTAGCAAGGAAGCATAGGCTTCCGCTTCTTCTAATGGAGATAAATCCTCGCGCTGCAGGTTTTCTAAAAGGGCAATCTCTCTCATCAGCGTTTCTGAGAATTCTCTAACGATCGCAGGAATTGTTGTCAGACCAGCTTGTTGCGCTGCACGAAAACGGCGCTCTCCTGCTACAATGTCATATCCTTTAATCGATTTACGGACAATGATCGGCTGTAAAACACCGTGCTGCTGAATTGATTCTTTGAGATCAGACAATGCATCATCATCAAACGTTTTCCTTGGCTGATAAGGGTTCGGACGCAAATCCTTTAATTTGATTTCTTCGACCGTTTCTTCATTTGAGTCTACATGGTTAAATAGTGCATTAATACCCTTTCCAAGACCTTTAGCCATTCGCATCCACTTCCTTTGCTAAGTCTAAATAGACATCTGCACCTCTTGAACGTGGATCATACAAGATAATCGGCTTCCCATGACTAGGCGCTTCACTCAGTCTCACATTTCGCGGAATCACGGTCTGATAGACTTTATCTCTAAAGTATTTCTTCACTTCTTCGATGACCTGAATCCCAAGATTTGTTCGTGCATCAAGCATTGTCAGCAAGACACCTTCAATGGCAAGATCAGTATTTAAATGTTTCTGCACGAGACGAACTGTGTTTAACAATTGGCTCAATCCTTCAAGCGCATAATATTCACACTGTACCGGGATTAAAACGGAATCGGATGCTGTTAACGCATTAATCGTCAGTAATCCGAGTGATGGCGGGCAGTCAATAATCATATAATCATAATTTTGCTTAACAGATTCAAGTGCTCTCTTCAATCTCACTTCACGTGAAATCGTAGGCACAAGCTCTATTTCAGCCCCTGCAAGCTGTATCGTCGCAGGAATGACATCAAGATTTTCGACCTCTGTCGTCTTAATCACATCAAGGACATCTGCATCATCAACTAAAATATCATACACACACTTCTCTACGTCGGCCTTCTCAATCCCAATACCACTCGTGGCATTGCCCTGCGGATCAATATCAACTAACAACACTCGTTTACCTATGTATGCTAAACACGCACTCAAATTAACAGAAGTTGTCGTCTTCCCGACGCCGCCCTTCTGGTTGGTAATCGCTATGATTTTCCCCACGATGTCACCCACTTTCAACTTAACAAGTTTCTCATTTTATTCATACTTCCTATTCTATCAAAAAAAGTATGAAACGTTTGCTTTTTTTGTTTCTCCATTATATATTCGTCAGCAAATGTCTATTTTCGTACATGAAAGGACGAACCAAAACGGATTAAAAAATATATCGATATATCTTTTTGGTGGAAAAGACAAGCATAAAAAACCCTCACTTTCATCAAAAGTGAGGGGCACATGTCAAAAATGTAATCCACCAATTTTACGGCCTTCGTTCACAATGACTTTAGGAGTCACTGTATGATAGCTTCTCTTTTTTAAGAATCCGTAGGGGGTTTTAATGGTATATGTCGCATGTCCCAAAGCGTCACCTGTTTTGGCATAGGCCTGCCACACAATCTTTGAACAATAAGTCGGGTCCAGTGATTGAATTGACAGGGTGATGGAGTATCGAGCCTTTGGATGAGTTTTCACATAATCGTGCGCCCATTCCCCTGCCAGGTCTGCTGTTTCCTCTTGATTAATCCGAATTACCTTTGTATTGGCATTATAGCGAAACCAGTTAAGAATGGAATCAAGCTGAGGATGCTGTCGAAACCCTGGAATAGAAGCAAAGCTTTTCTCATTAATGACGATACCTGCATGTCCAACGATACCCTTCAAAGCATCAGTACTTGTCACCAATATATCTCCTTTTTTAGGCATAATATCGGTACCAGGATACGGCTTTCCTAAAAGGTGCTTGATGGTGTGCGGCTTTTCATCCGTTACCAACTCATCCTGCTTGTTTTGTTGTAAGCCATAATCCTTCAAATCATCCTCAGCTGAAATCAAGTCAATTGTGTCGTCCTGAGACTCATGCTCATGATTTAATTGCTGTAAAGTGACCTCCTTAGAAACAACACCTTGTTTCTTCAGAACGTTCAGTTCTTTTTTGGCCAGCGGGCTTTCTTCTGCAGGAGCCGTTGGCGAATTCACAGCAAATATGGTTGTTTCATTTGTAAAAAGAGAAAAAGAAAATAGTAAATAACAAATAATAACAAATGTCGTCTTTTTCATTTTCATCGAGTCATGTCACCTCCTTTCTTCTATGAAAATCACATTTTACCAATTTATGAATAATAAGTAAATATAATGTGGAACCAATAAAAAAAGCTGACGAGTGGCTCTCATCAGCTTTTTTCTATTTAGGAATCCGAATCGTTAATTGGATATATTCCTCAAACTCTTCTTCCTCGGTATTTATTTTAAGCCCGCTGTCTTCTACCATATGGAGAGACTGACGAATGGTATTCATCGCAATTCGTGTATCACGACTAAACGCCTTACGTTTTGGCTTCGGTTTGCGATCTGTTTTTTGTTCAAGCATTTTCACTACACGCTCTTCAGTCTGTTTTACATTCAGCTGCTTTTCGATGATTTCCTGCAATAGCGCGATTTGTAATTCTGGAAGCTTTAGGGGTACAAGTGAACGTGCATGCCTTTCAGAGATTTTTTTCTCTAAAATGGCCTGTTGTACCTCTTCAGGCAACTTTAAAAGTCTTAATTTGTTTGCAACAGTTGATTGTCCCTTGCCTAAACGCTGAGCAAGCGCCTCCTGTGTTAAATCATGAAGCTCTAAAAGACGTGCATAAGCATGAGCCTCTTCAATAGCAGACAGCTCTTCCCTTTGCAAATTTTCAATCAATGCCACAGATGCCGTTTCCGTATCAGTAAAGTCTTTTATAATAGCGGGGATTTTCTCCCATTGAAGAGTCTGTACCGCTCTCCAACGTCTTTCGCCGGCGATCAGTTCATATTTACCTTCTTCTTCTGTTGGTCTGACAACAATAGGTTGGATAATGCCATGGGTATGAATCGTCGTGGCCAGCTCATGTATCTTTTCTTCTGAAAAAATGGTGCGTGGCTGAAAACGGTTTGGCATAATTGTGTCGACCGGGAGCTCCTGTATCTCTTCCTTTAATGTATCATGCTCAGCAATCTCTGCCTCTATTTCGGTTTCACGCTCAGGATGTTCTTTGTCACCAAGCCCGAAGAAGCGTGAGAGTGAATGCTTCATGAACCTACACCACCTTTAAAAACTACCTTTTTATAATTCTATTTTCTCATGTTTTTTCCTTCTGTAAAATCTTAAATATTGAAGAAAAACCGACCTTTTACATGATCAACCTTCTATTGGTGATTTATTAGGTGTTCCTGGTTTTCTAGGATATTTTTTTGGTGTTTGCTTTTTCTTTTCAATGACAATGATGTTCCGTTCGCTTTCTTCTAAAGGAAGAACAAAGGAATGCTTTTCAACAACCTCTCCTCCGAGGACAGTAACAGCTTTTTTCCCTGCTTGCATTTCTTCATCAGCGGCAGATGCTTTTAATGCAACAAACAATCCTTCCTTTTTTACAAGGGGCAGACATAGTTCGCTCAAGACGGATAAACGCGCAACCGCTCTAGCAGTGACAAGATCATAGCTTTCACGCTTTTCCTTACGTTGTCCAAACGTCTCCGCACGATCATGATAAAAAGTAGTATCTTGTAAGTTTAACCCTTTTGCTAACTCATTGAGAAACGTAATTCGTTTCTGAAGAGAATCAACAATGGTTACATGTAGATGAGGGAAGCAAATTTTAAGAGGAATGCTTGGGAAACCAGCACCAGCTCCAATATCGCAAATCGTCGTCACTTTGTGAAAATCAATAAAAAATGCTG
This sequence comes from Bacillus sp. MZGC1, assembly GCF_002998605.1. Lineage (NCBI taxonomy): Bacteria > Bacillati > Bacillota > Bacilli > Caryophanales > Bacillaceae > Bacillus > Bacillus sp. MZGC1. The sequence continues at coordinate 16,269 of NZ_PVRE01000001.1, read as the reverse complement.
CTGAAATTGAATCATAAAAATGCTTTAAATACACTTCTTCCTTTTCAGTAATGGACGTTAAATTCATTTTCTCGTTCCATTCTACAAGCATGCGGAAGTAAGTTTCAAATTGTTCAAGCTGCACAGAAGAAAGAGTCATCCCTTTCTCCTCTAGTGCTGCTGTAAATTGTTCAATGTTCATGCCGACATCCTTTCTATTCTGCTATCTTCGCAATACGTCCCTGCTCTAAATATACTAAAAGGATAGAAATATCAGCAGGGTTAACGCCTGAAATACGAGAAGCCTGTGCAACAGAAAGCGGTCGGACTTCTTTCAGCTTTTGTTTCGCTTCAGTTGCAATCCCTTTGATGGCATCATAATCAATACGATCAGGAATCTTTTTGTTCTCCATCTTTTTCAGCTTTTCAACTTGTTGGAGTGACTTTTCAATATATCCTTCGTATTTAATTTGAATCTCTACCTGCTCACACACATCAGAAGGAAGTGGTGTTTCAGCAGGAGCTAACGTCACAACAGATTCATAGTTCATTTCTGGACGCTTCATCAAATCACTTGCACGAATACCGTCCTTCAGCTCACTTCCACCAAGTGAACGAATAAATTCTTGTGTCTCTGCTGTAGGTTTGATGATGACAGAATATAAACGTTTTTTCTCTGCTTCAATGGCTTCTTTTTTCTGCTGGAATGTCTGGAATCTTTCTTGAGAAATTAATCCAATATGATAGCCAAGTTCAGTTAATCTTAAATCCGCATTGTCATGACGAAGAAGCAAACGATACTCTGCACGGGATGTCAAAAGACGGTAAGGTTCATTTGTTCCCTTTGTGACAAGGTCATCAATGAGAACACCGATATATGCATCAGATCGGCTTAAAATGACTTCTTCTTTACCCAATGCTTTTCTTCCTGCATTAATACCTGCCATAATTCCTTGACCTGCTGCTTCCTCATAGCCAGATGTACCATTAATTTGGCCCGCTGTATATAATCCAGAAATTTTCTTCGTCTCAAGTGTAGGCCACAACTGAGTAGGCACAATTGCATCATACTCAATGGCATAACCCGCTCTCATCATTTGTACATTTTCGAGCCCTGGGATGGTGGAAAGCATGCGCTGCTGTACATCCTCTGGAAGACTTGTAGACAATCCTTGAACATACACTTCCTGCGTATTACGACCTTCTGGCTCTAAGAAAATTTGATGTCTCGGTTTGTCATTGAAACGAACCACTTTATCTTCAATGGAAGGGCAGTATCTAGGACCAGTTCCTTTAATCATACCTGAATACATTGGAGAACGGTGAAGATTCTCATCAATAATTTGATGTGTTTCTAAACTCGTATATGTTAACCAGCATGGCAGTTGGTCTGTAATATATTCAACCGTTTCATAGGAGAACGCCCGCGGAACATCATCACCTGGTTGAATTTCTGTTTTACTATAGTCAATCGAGTGACTATTCACTCGAGGAGGTGTTCCTGTTTTAAAGCGAACCAAATCGAATCCTAACTCTGCTAGGTGATCCGATAATTTGATTGATGGCTGCTGGTTATTAGGACCACTTGAATACGATAGATCCCCTAAAATAATGCGGCCTTTTAAGAAAGTCCCAGTCGTTAATACAACAGACTTCGCACGATAGTTTGCTCCTGTTTGGGTAACGACACCTTTACATTCATCATCTTCTACAATTAAATGATCCACCATACCTTGAAGCATTGTCAGGTTCGGTTCATTTTCCATTGTTTTTTTCATTTCATGCTGATATTGGAACTTATCTGCTTGCGCTCTTAACGCACGGACAGCAGGTCCTTTCCCCGTATTCAGCATGCGCATTTGAATATGCGTCTTATCTATATTTCGTGCCATTTCTCCGCCCAGTGCATCAATTTCTCTAACGACAATCCCTTTTGCAGGACCGCCTACGGACGGATTACATGGCATAAAAGCAACCATATCGAGGTTGATAGTCAATACAAGTGTTTTAGCGCCCTGTCTTGCAGAAGCAAGGGCAGCCTCAACCCCAGCATGACCGGCACCCACGACGATTACGTCATAATTGCCAGCTTCATAACCCATTTCTTATGTTCCTCCCTTTACTTTCCTAAACAGAATTGAGAGAATAGCTGATCAATCAAGCTTTCATGAACAGCATCTCCTATAATTTCACCGAGCTGTTCCCAGCAGCGTGTTAAATCTATTTGAACAATGTCGATCGGTACGTCCATTTCAATGCCTTCAAGAGCATCCTCAATTGATTGTTTTGCTGCCTGAAGGAGGGCAATATGCCTTGTATTACTTACATACGTTAAATCTCCACTTTCAATTGATCCAGTGAAGAACAGTGATTGAATCGCCATTTCAAGCTCATCAATGCCCTTTTCTTGTAATAATGATGTGGTGACGACCGGACGATCCTTCGCTAACTGCTTGACCTTTTCTACATCAAGCTTAGGCTCAAGGTCTGTCTTATTCACAATCACGATGATATCCATACCTGAGACAGCCTCAAAAAGCTTCATATCTTCTTCTGATAATTCTTCGCTATAATTGAGCACAAGTAAAATCAGGTCAGCTTCTTTTAAGACCTGTCTAGATCGTTCAACCCCTATACGCTCAACAATGTCCTCAGTCTCACGTATACCCGCAGTATCGACTAGACGAAGAGGTACACCTCTTACATTCACATATTCCTCAATGACATCTCTGGTAGTTCCAGGAATATCTGTGACAATCGCCTTTGTTTCCTGTACAAGGCTATTCAGCAAGGAAGACTTTCCAACATTCGGCCTTCCTATAATCACAGTGGATAAGCCCTCTCGAAGGATTTTCCCTTGCTGAGAAGTCGAGAGCAGCGACTCAATTTCTTTTTTGACCGATGTCGCTTTTTCCACTAAGATGCGATGTGTCATTTCTTCAACATCGTCATACTCAGGGTAGTCAATATTGACTTCAATATGCGCCAGTGTTTCTAGGATCTCGCCGCGCAGTCGCTGAACCAAACCGGAGAGGCGTCCCTCCATTTGAGTGATTGCTACGTTCATCGCACGATCAGTCTTTGCCCGAATCAAGTCCATGACAGCCTCTGCTTGCGAAAGATCTATTCTTCCATTTAAGAAAGCACGTTTTGTGAACTCACCTGGCTCCGCTAATCTTGCTCCTTCTCTTAAAGCAAGCTGCAATACTTTATTGACCGTTACAATTCCGCCATGGCAGTTAATCTCAATAACGTCTTCTCTCGTAAATGTTTTTGGCGCTCGAAGTACTGACACCATGACCTCTTCTATTACTTGATCAGTACTTGAATCCACAATATGACCATAATGAATTGTATGGGAATCCACTGATACAAGTTTTTTCTCCTTAGGCCCTTTATACATCCGATCAGCGATCTGTACCGCATCAGGCCCACTTAAACGAATAATCGCAATTGCTCCTTCACCCATCGGTGTAGAAATGGCTGCAATTGTATCCATCACTCAATCACCTCTTTCTCTACTTAATAGACAGTCTTTTATCTATTAAATGGACGTTGTCCATCTCTATATTAAAAACGCTTAATCCAAAATTTAAAGATACCATAAATGAAAGCGAAGTGAAAGTATCCCATATCTAATTATCCACAGCTTTGCATCCTATCTATTTTAACACTTAACTTATCCACATGTGAATAACGACGTTCTAAACTTATCTTCACATCTTACACCGAAATCCAATAAATTTAAACGCCCTGATCCCTTTGCTTACTTGTAAAAATGGCGTTTTCCACTCATATCACACACTAATTTTTTAGAAATAAAGGATGAATCTTCTATAGAAAGACAATTTTTCAATAAAAAAAGACTAAAATCCAGCTTTGCTGAATTCTAGCCTTTCTGTTATTTTTTATACAGCACCACAACATGACGCTTGCTGCCTGTATCTTCCGATGCCGTTGCAAGTTCTTTAGAAAATGCGGCGATCGTATCATGAATTACTTTTCGTTCATTAGAAGGCATTGGTTCTAAATGAACCTTTCTCTTCGTTTTTAAAACTCTGTTTGCTGTCTTGATGGCATATTGTTCAAGTGCTTCTTGTCGCTTCTTCCTATAATCTCCAATATCAATGGTAATATGATGATACTGATCAGAATAGCGATTAAACACTAACTGTACCAATGTTTCTAAAGAGTACAAAGTTTGTCCTCTTTTTCCAATCATTAATGACGTTTTATCTCCATCAATGTGGAAAGAAATCTTTTTCGGTTCCTTTTTGGAAACAATCTTCGCTTTAGGATCAATTGATTTAACAATATTATCTAAATACTGTGTAGCTAATTTAAGAGCATTTCTCTTTTCTATCAACTTGACTACAGCTTGTCTTTTGCCAAATAATCCTAAGAAACCTTTATTTCCTTCATCAACTATTGTGATATCTACTTCTTCTTTTAGAAGCTGAATTTGTTTAAGTCCGGAATCTACTGCTTCTTCGATTGTGCGACCGACAGCAGTTATTTCCTTCATTTTTTATTCCCGCCAGCTTTTTCTTTTGTATCCAATTTTACTTGAGGAGTTTTAATCACTAATGTTTGGATGATCATGAAAATGTTACCTACAACCCAGTACAATGAAAGTGCTGCTGGGAAACTAATGGCAAATACAATGATCATAATCGGCATAACCCATAGCATGATAGCCATTTGAGGGTTGTCCGAAGGATTTCCAGCCATCATCAGTTTTTGCTGAATGAAAGTAGCTACCCCCGCAATGATCGGTAATAGGAACAATGGATCTGGACTGCCTAAGTCAAACCATAAGAATGTATGCTTTTTAATTTCTGCTGTTCTCATAATCGCATGATAAAAACCAATTAGGATTGGCATCTGAATTAAAATCGGGAAACATCCAGCTAATGGATTGACGCCATTTTTTTGGAAAAGGGCCATTGTTTCCTGCTGAAGCTGCTGCTGAGTTTTTTGGTCTTTAGAGCTATATTTTTCACGAAGCTTTTTCAATTCAGGCTGCAATGCTTGCATTGCTTTTGTACTTCTTAACTGCTTAATCATTAATGGTAAAATGAGCAAGCGGATTAACAGTGTCACAATAATGATCGCAACCCCGTAGTTTTCACCAGTCAAATTTGCCATGTACGTGATTAATTGAGATAGCGGGTAAACAATATAAGAATTCCAGAATCCCTTACTATCTGATGTGATTGGTTCATTGATTTGTGTACATCCTGCCAATAGAACCAACACGCCAATCAAGCTAAATATTAGTAATAATCGCCTTTTCAACAAGATTCCTCCCATTACTTCAAACTTTATTTAAGTTGGAATTGATTACGAAAGTGACTCACCTAACCAGTATGGTAACATTTTTTCATTACAAAGTGGTGGTTTCATTTTAATTCACTAGATGAAGGAAGCGCTTTTAAAAATTGATTCAACGAAAGTTTCTATTACGAAGACTTTTTCGGTTGTTGTTGATAAACAGCGGATTTTCTAAATAAATGTTGGAGAGACTTCTTTGTTTCTTCAAAGGTCAATTCACTTGCTGGTTTTCTTGCAATGACAATGTAGTCTTTTTCTTGCTTTAACTTATGACCTTCCTCTAAAAACACCTGGCGGATCAGTCGTTTAATTCGATTTCTCATCACTGCATTACCAATCTTCTTACTGACAGACAATCCCAAACGCAGTTCATCTTGATTTGGTTGATCCAGCTGGTAAATAACGAATTGACGATTCGCCATTGATTGACCTTTTCTGAACACTTTTTGAAACTCTTCATTTTTTTTTAGCCTGTTTCGCTTCTTCATGTTTTCTTCCACTCCGATAAAAACTGACAGTTCATTTACGATTTTATGTAAAAAAGACCACTGACATTATTCAGTGGCCTAAGCTGATAATTTTTTTCTACCTTTGCTGCGGCGTCGCTTTAAAACTAGACGTCCGTTTTTAGAACTCATACGGCTGCGGAAGCCATGAACTTTACTACGCTTACGGTTATTTGGTTGAAACGTTCTTTTCATTTATGACACCTCCCTGAGGAATAGCTGTTTAAGACAGTCTAACTCATTATATTTGTGTAACCCATCGATTGTCAATATCAATGATAAAACTCTTATTATCAACCTTATAAGCATAACATAATTTATCAAACGAAGAAACCTTCTTTTTCAGTTTCCAGCATTTTATTCTTTTTTCCTCCTAAAAGGCCTGCAAAACAAGGGTGTGGATATTTTTCCGGCATATTTAGACTATCCACATCCATTATCGACATTTTTTTCACACAAATAACCGATGTGGATAATTATTTTTCAACAGGATGTAAAGTGTGTGGATAAGTTTGTGACACCCATTGCACCATCTTGTTTATTTTGATATTATATTTGTGTTTTAACTCTTAATTACTTATCTGACCTATTTGCGTTATCCACAAATTGTGGATAAGCTGTGGAAAGATATTACACAGGCTGTTGAATTATTTATCCACAGACTGTGTAATTTGTCGAAAAGACGTTTTTCTACTATATTATTTGTTTTCAACAACGTATGTGCACGAATGGTGATGACCATTTGCTCTTTTTCGTGTTCTATAACAGTTTGATATTGGTCATTTTATAAAGAAAAGGAGGGGGGAGAAGCCTTATGGAAAATATTTTGGATCTGTGGAATAAAGCACTTCAAAAAATAGAGACAAAGTTGAGCAAACCCAGTTTTGAGACATGGATGAAATCGACAAAAGCCCATTCTCTTCAAGGCGATACGCTTACAATTACTGCACCTAATGAATTTGCTAGAGACTGGCTGGAATCAAGATATCTCCACTTAATTGCTGATACCATCTACGAACTGACAGGTGAAGAGCTCAGCATTAAATTTATTATTCCTCAAAATCAGGATGAAGTAGAAGCCATGCCAAAGTCTCCAATTAAAAAAATGTCTAAAGAAGAGGCCGTTGATATTCCACAAAATATGCTGAATCCAAAATATACATTTGATACTTTTGTTATTGGTTCAGGCAACCGATTTGCGCATGCCGCTTCACTTGCAGTTGCGGAAGCACCGGCAAAAGCATATAACCCGCTCTTTATTTATGGGGGCGTTGGTTTAGGAAAGACTCACTTGATGCATGCGATTGGTCATTATGTCATCGACCATAATCCATCAGCCAAAGTGGTCTATCTATCATCTGAAAAATTTACAAATGAATTTATCAACTCAATCCGAGACAACAAAGCTGTCGATTTCCGTAATCGCTATCGGAATGTAGATGTGCTTTTGATAGATGATATTCAATTTTTAGCAGGAAAAGAACAAACACAAGAAGAGTTTTTCCATACATTCAACACACTTCACGAAGAAAGTAAGCAAATCGTCATTTCTAGTGACCGGCCGCCGAAAGAAATTCCGACACTTGAAGACAGATTACGCTCTCGATTCGAATGGGGCTTAATCACAGACATTACCCCGCCAGATTTAGAAACACGTATTGCAATTTTGCGAAAAAAGGCAAAAGCAGAAGGCTTAGACATTCCGAATGAAGTCATGCTTTATATTGCCAATCAAATCGACAGCAACATTCGTGAACTGGAGGGTGCTTTGATTCGTGTCGTTGCTTACTCTTCTTTAATTAATAAAGACATCAATGCGGATCTAGCAGCTGAGGCCCTAAAGGACATCATTCCTTCATCGAAGCCAAGAGTCATTACAATTAAAGATATTCAAAGAATTGTAGGGCAGCAATTTAATATTCGCTTAGAGGATTTCAAAGCGAAGAAACGTACGAAGTCAGTTGCTTATCCAAGACAAATTGCCATGTATCTCTCTAGAGAAATGACCGATTCCTCTCTGCCTAAAATAGGAGAAGAATTTGGAGGTCGTGATCATACGACTGTCATTCATGCTCATGAGAAGATTTCGAAATTAATGGTTGAGGATGAACAGCTTCAGCAGCATGTGAAAGAAATCAAAGAACAATTAAAATAACCAAGCTGATATAATAAGTACGGGAAAATGTGAATAACTAGAGCATAGTCATACACAGTCTGTCCACATGTGGATAGGCTGTCTTTCCTTTCTTTTTACCGACTTATCCACATATTCACAAGCCCTACTATTACTTCTACGATTTTTATTAATAAAATATATATACATGTCATTAAGAAAATTTAGGAGGACCACTATGAAATTCACGATTCAAAAAGATCGTCTTGTCGAAAGTGTCCAAGATGTATTAAAGGCCGTATCCTCTAGAACAACGATACCTATTTTGACAGGGATTAAAATTGTTGCATCTGATGAGGGGGTTTCTCTCACAGGAAGCGACTCTGATATCTCAATTGAATCCTTTATTCCTCAAAGAGATGGAGATTTAGAAGTAATCACGATTGACCGTCCAGGGAGTATTGTGCTTCAGGCCCGCTTCTTTAGTGAAATTGTGAAGAAACTGCCAATGGCTACTGTCGAAATTGAAGTAGAACAAAATCACCTCACGATCATCCGTTCTGGTTCAGCGGAATTTAACTTAAACGGCTTAGATGCTGAGGAATATCCGCATCTGCCGCAAATTGAAGAGCATCATGCATTTCAAGTCCCGACAGATTTGCTTAAAAACTTAATTCGTCAAACCGTTTTTGCAGTGTCCACCTCAGAAACACGACCTATCTTGACAGGTGTAAACTGGAAGGTAGAGAAAGGTGAATTAATATGCACGGCGACGGATAGCCACCGTCTTGCTTTAAGAAAAGCGAAGTTGGATATTGACGAGGAAAGCTCATACAATGTTGTAATTCCAGGGAAGAGTTTAACAGAGCTAAGTAGAATCCTTGATGACGGACAAGATCTTGTGAGCATCGTGATTACAGAAACGCAAGTTCTCTTTAAAGCACAAAACGTGTTATTCTTCTCAAGATTGCTGGATGGTAATTATCCAGATACAGCTCGCCTGATCCCGCAGGAAAGTAAAACGGATGTCGTGGTCAACACGAAGGAATTCCTTCAAGCCATTGACCGTGCATCACTTTTGGCAAGAGAAGGACGCAATAATGTCGTAAAGCTGTCGGCTGATCCTGAACAAAGCCTTGAGATTTCTTCTAATTCACCTGAAATCGGTAAAGTAGTCGAAACGGTTCAAGCAGATGACATTAAAGGGGAGGACCTCAAAATCTCCTTCAGTCCAAAATATATGCTGGATGCGTTAAAAGTATTAGAGGGAACAGAAATTCATGTAAGCTTCACTGGTGCCATGAGACCGTTCCTGTTGCGCACGCCAAATGATGATTCAATCTTGCAGTTGATTCTCCCAGTCAGAACATATTAATCCAATCTAAAATAGCTGCTGTGCACTCACACAGCAGCTTTTCTTCTCGTTTACCATGCTTTCTTTCATCCTAGTTCGCTTTCCCCCTTTCCTTCTTGTCTTGTTTTTTAGTACAATTAGATATTAGTGATATTGAAAGAGGTCGATATAATGCCTAATCTTATAACCATTGAGAAAGAAATGATTACATTAGGGCAGTTTTTGAAATTAGCCGAAGTCATCCAATCTGGCGGAATGGCGAAATGGTTTTTAAGTGAACATGAGGTGTTCATTAATCAAGAGCCAGATAATAGACGGGGACGCAAACTATACCCAGGAGATGTTGTCGAGATAGAAGGTTATGGCACATTTCAAGTTGTGAATTAGAAACGGGTGACAATACATGTACATTCAAAGTCTGGCGTTAACTTCATACCGAAACTATGAACACACTGAGCTTCAATTCGACAACAAGGTGAATGTCATGATCGGTGAGAATGCCCAAGGTAAAACGAACTTGATGGAAGCGATCTATGTATTGTCGATGGCAAAGTCGCATCGTACGTCAAATGATAAAGAACTTATCCGATGGGACCAAGACTATGCTAAAATAGAAGGTAGAGTCATCAAAAAAAATGGTCCACTCCCAATGCAGCTCGTGATCTCAAAAAAAGGGAAAAAGGGCAAGGTCAATCACATTGAACAACAGAAGCTCAGTCATTATGTTGGTGCGTTAAACACCATCATGTTTGCACCAGAGGACTTAAGTCTTGTGAAGGGCAGCCCGCAAATCCGCAGAAGATTCCTCGATATGGAGATTGGACAAGTTTCGGCTGTCTACTTGCATGATTTATCGCTCTATCAAAAAATCCTCTCTCAGCGGAATCATTACTTGAAACAATTGCAGACAAGAAAGCAAACGGATCAAGCGATGCTGGAGGTTTTAACAGAGCAGTTGATTGATGCGGCAGCGAAAGTTGTCAAAAGACGACTGACTTTTACGAAACAGCTCGAGAAATGGGCGCAGCCGTTGCATTTTGGCATTTCTAGAGAGCTAGAAACACTCACGCTCCAATACCAGACTTCGATAGAGGTATCAGAAGCGTCAGACTTGTCGAAAATAAAGAATAGCTATGAAGAATCGTTTCAGAAACTAAGAGACAGAGAAATAGACCGAGGAGTGACACTGTGGGGACCTCACAGAGATGACCTTCTTTTCTTTGTGAATGGTCGGGATGTTCAGACATATGGCTCTCAAGGGCAGCAAAGAACAACAGCTCTTTCACTAAAGCTGGCAGAAATCGACCTGATACATGAAGAAATCGGAGAATATCCCATTCTTCTACTCGATGATGTTTTATCTGAACTTGATGATTACAGACAGTCTCATTTGCTCCATACCATTCAGGGACGTGTACAGACCTTCGTCACCACAACAAGTGTTGAAGGCATCGATCACGCCACCTTGAAAGAAGCGGAAATTTTCAGAGTAGCCAGTGGAAAAGTAATTGACTGATAAATGAGGTGTGAGTCTTGTATATTCATTTAGGTGATGATTGTGTTGTTTCTACACGAGAGATTGTCGCAATTGTTGATTACAAAATGAGGTCGTCTTCTGTTGTAGAAGAGTTTCTCCAAAAACAAGAAGAACAAATCATTTCGTTATCACAAGGAACACCCAAATCCATCGTCGTCACAACTGAATCTGTTTATTACTCTCCTCTTTCCTCAAGCACGCTCAAAAAACGTGCTTCATTTGTGATTGAAATTGAAGTCTAAAAGCTCAATTCATATAAATATATCGTTTAAGAAAAGTGTAGGTGAATGTACGTGGCAATGGAACAGCAACATAATAGTTATGATGAAAATCAGATACAGGTGCTCGAAGGACTAGAAGCTGTTAGAAAACGTCCAGGAATGTACATCGGGTCAACCAGTGCAAAAGGACTTCACCATCTTGTATGGGAAATTGTCGACAACAGTATTGATGAGGCTTTAGCTGGATATTGCACAGATATTACGGTGCAAATTGAAAAGGATAATAGCATTACAGTGAAAGATAATGGCCGCGGGATTCCGGTTGGGATTCATGAGAAAATGGGACGTCCTGCTGTAGAGGTCATTATGACTGTTCTTCACGCTGGCGGTAAATTTGACGGCAGCGGTTATAAAGTATCTGGCGGTCTGCATGGCGTAGGGGCATCTGTTGTTAATGCGTTATCTACGACCTTAGACGTGACCGTATATCGTGACGGGAAAATTCATTATCAACAATTCAAACGCGGTGTTCCAGCTGGAGATTTAGAGATCATTGGTGAAACAGATGTTACAGGGACAACCACTCATTTTGTGCCAGATCCAGAAATTTTTACTGAAACCATTGAATTTGATTACGACACACTTGCCAACCGTGTACGTGAGTTAGCTTTCTTAACAAAAGGTGTAAACATCATTATTGAAGATTTACGTGAAGGTAAAGAACGACGAAATGAATACTGCTATGAAGGCGGTATTAAGAGCTATGTAGAACATTTAAATCGCTCAAAAGAAGTCGTTCATGAAGAACCCGTTTACATCGAAGGTGAAAAAGACGGAATCACGATTGAAGTGGCATTACAATATAACGATTCCTATTCAAGCAACATCTATTCCTTCGCCAACAATATCAACACGTATGAAGGCGGAACGCACGAAGCAGGCTTTAAAACAGGTTTGACGCGTGTTATCAATGATTATGCTCGTAAAAATGGCGTATTCAAAGATGGAGACTCGAATTTGAGCGGTGAAGATGTGCGAGAAGGCTTAACAGCCATTATCTCCATCAAACATCCAGATCCTCAATTCGAAGGACAAACGAAGACAAAGCTTGGGAACTCAGAAGCAAGAACCATTACCGACTCCCTTTTCTCTGAAGCACTTGAGAAATTCCTCTTAGAGAATCCTGATGCTGCAAAGAAAATTGTGGAGAAAGGTGTGATGGCAGCTCGTGCGAGAATGGCTGCCAAAAAGGCACGTGAGCTGACAAGACGTAAAAGTGCACTGGAAGTCTCCAGCTTACCGGGGAAACTGGCGGACTGTTCTTCTAAAGACCCTTCCATCTCTGAACTCTATATCGTAGAGGGAGATTCTGCGGGCGGATCTGCTAAACAAGGCCGTGATCGTCACTTCCAAGCGATCTTACCGTTAAGAGGGAAGATCCTAAACGTTGAAAAAGCGCGACTAGATAAAATTCTATCGAACAACGAGGTTCGCTCAATGATTACAGCATTAGGAACTGGAATCGGAGAAGACTTCACTTTAGAGAAAGCTCGCTATCACAAAGTTGTGATCATGACGGATGCCGATGTGGATGGAGCGCACATTCGAACGCTGCTTTTAACATTCTTCTATCGCTACATGCGTGAAATTATTGAAAACGGTTATGTGTATATTGCACAGCCGCCTTTATATAAAGTGCAGCAAGGAAAACGTGTTGAGTACGTGTATAACGACAAACAGCTAGATGAGCTGTTAAAATCACTTCCTCAAACACCAAAACCTGGACTTCAGCGTTATAAAGGTCTTGGAGAGATGAATGCTACTCAGCTTTGGGAAACAACAATGGATCCTGATGCGAGAACACTTCTTCAAGTCACACTTGAGGATGCGATCGATGCTGATGAGACATTTGAAATGCTCATGGGAGATAAAGTAGAGCCGAGAAGAAACTTTATCGAAGAAAACGCGCAATACGTGAAAAACCTCGATATTTAGATAGATCCCTACTGAGAACAACCTTATTTCTTGTTTGGAATAAGGTTGTTTTTCAAGAAATAGGGGCGTATAACCAATGTCCTGTTTTTTCGTGTTTTCGTTGATTTTCTAGTAAATAAATGTGTATAAAGACGAGATTATTGATATAATGGAGAATAGTCTTGTGAAGATAAATACATATTTTACTCCCACATAATTTATTTCATGTGATACGTAAAGGGAGGTTCTTATAGTGAGTGAACAACATACACCAAATGTACGCGAAGTGAATATTAGTCAAGAAATGCGTACGTCCTTTTTAGATTATGCAATGAGTGTGATTGTGTCGCGTGCATTACCAGATGTGCGAGACGGATTAAAGCCCGTGCATCGAAGAATTTTGTATGCGATGAATGACCTAGGTATGACAAGTGATAAACCATTTAAGAAATCTGCACGTATCGTTGGGGAAGTTATCGGTAAGTATCACCCTCACGGTGACAGCGCTGTATACGAAGCAATGGTTCGTATGGCGCAAGACTTCAACTATCGTTATATGTTAGTTGATGGTCATGGAAACTTTGGTTCAGTCGATGGAGACGGAGCAGCGGCGATGCGTTATACCGAGGCGCGTCTATCGAAGATTTCTATGGAAATCCTCCGTGATATCACAAAGGACACCATTGATTATCAAGATAACTATGACGGCAGTGAAAGAGAGCCAATGGTGATGCCTGCAAGATTCCCGAACTTATTGGTCAACGGAGCGACAGGAATTGCTGTAGGAATGGCGACCAATATTCCGCCGCACCAATTAGGTGAAGTGATTGACGGGGTATTGGCCATCAGTCAAAACCCGGAAATGACAACACAGGAGCTTATGGATATCATCCCAGGGCCAGATTTCCCAACAGCAGGTCAAATCATTGGCCGAAGTGGTATTCGAAAGGCGTATGAAACAGGGCGCGGCTCTATTACATTAAGAGCAAAATCGAATATTGAGGAAACATCTAGCGGTAAACAGCGCATTGTTATCAATGAGATCCCGTACCAAGTCAACAAAGCCCGTTTGATTGAAAAAATTGCTGATCTTGTGCGTGATAAAAAGATTGATGGCATTACAGATTTGCGTGATGAATCAGATCGTAATGGTATGCGTATTGTCATTGAACTGCGAAGAGACGCAAACGTCCATGTTCTATTAAACAATCTTTATAAACAAACGACACTTCAAACGTCATTTGGTATCAACTTATTAGCACTTGTTGATGGACAGCCGAAAGTCTTGTCCCTCAAACAATGTCTTGAGTATTATCTAGAGCATCAAAAAGTGATCATTCGCAGAAGAACGGCGTATGAGCTGCGTAAAGCAGAAGCAAGAGCACACATTTTAGAAGGCCTCAGAATTGCACTTGATCACTTAGATGAAGTCATTGCTTTAATTAGAGGCTCTCAAACTGCGGAAATTGCTAGAAATGGTTTGATGGAAAACTATAGCTTGTCTGAAAAACAGGCACAGGCCATTCTTGATATGCGACTTCAGCGTTTGACTGGCCTAGAACGAGAAAAGATAGAAGATGAATATAAAGGACTTGTTGATTTGATTGCTGAATTAAAAGCCATTTTAGCAGACAATGAGAAAGTACTTGAAATCATTAGAGAAGAATTAACAGAAATTAAAGAACGCTTCAATGATACGCGCCGGACTGAAATTGTGACAGCGGGTATTGAAACAATTGAAGACGAAGATTTGATTCCTGTTGAGAACATCGTGATTACGCTGACGCATAATGGTTATATCAAGCGTCTCCCTGCATCAACATACCGCAGTCAAAAAAGAGGCGGTAAAGGTGTCCAAGGAATGGGAACCAACGAAGATGATTTCGTTGAACAGTTGATTTCAACATCGACCCACGATACGATTCTTTTCTTCTCTAATAAAGGGAAGGTTTATCGTGCGAAAGGGTATGAGATTCCTGAATTCGGACGGACAGCGAAAGGGATTCCGATCATTAACCTTCTTGAAGTAGAAAAGGGAGAATGGATTAACGCCATTATTCCAGTAAGCGAATTTGATGAAAATTCGTATCTCTTCTTTACAACAAGACACGGTGTATCAAAACGGACGACATTGTCTCAGTTTGCTAACATTCGAAACAACGGTCTTATTGCACTCAGCCTTCGTGACGAAGATGAACTGATGGCTGTTCGTTTAACCAATGGAGAAAAACAAATCATCATTGGAACGAAAAAGGGGATGCTGATCCGTTTTGACGAGACAGATGTTCGTGAAATGGGACGTACGGCAGCTGGAGTGAAAGGTATCACACTTTCCGAAGATGACATTGTCGTGGGTATGGAAATCCTTGAGCCAGATGCAAACGTATTGATTGTAACTGAAAAAGGATATGGCAAACTAACCCCTGAAAAAGAATACCGTGTTCAAAGTCGTGGAGGTAAAGGTCTTAAAACGTGCAAAATCACTGATAACAATGGTCCGCTTGTCACAGTGAAGGCAACTAATGCTGAAGCCGAAGAAGACTTGATGATTATTACAGGAAGCGGTGTAATCATTCGTATGGCCGTTTCTGACATTTCGACAACAGGTCGAGTCACTCAAGGTGTCCGCCTAATCCGCCTCGGTGATGAGGAACATGTCGCTACAGTGGCATTAGTTGAACAATCACAAGAAGACGATGAAGAGATTAGTGAAGAGAACGTAGAAAATATAGAGTCAGATCAAGAGCAACCTGAGTAAAATGAAGCCGGTTCTTCACCGGCTTTATTTTTTTTGAAAAAACATCATTTTTTTTGAAATTTATAATGCTTTTTTCATAGATATGTGTTAATCTTTCAAAGGAGCAAAAAGAGGCTCTATTTTTTATCTCATTCTCAGTAAAAACTTCTTAAAAAACAAAATGTTTTTTAAGAAAAATGTTGACTGTTGATAGAGATACATGATATATTTAAGTGGTCGCTTTAAGAGAGTGGCACACAAGTTCTTTGAAAACTAAACAAGACAAAACGTACCTGTTAATTCGAGTTTTTATAAAAAAATCCTATGATACATCATAGGTAGTCAGTCAAACGCTGACGAAAAACAAAACTTCGGTTTTGTACTTTTTCGGAGAGTTTGATCCTGGCTCAGGACGAACGCTGGCGGCGTGCCTAATACATGCAAGTCGAGCGGACAGAAGGGAGCTTGCTCCCGGATGTTAGCGGCGGACGGGTGAGTAACACGTGGGTAACCT
>NZ_PVRE01000015.1:0-1031 GCF_002998605.1 Bacillus sp. MZGC1 | reverse complement strand
CATCAGGTTTGGTGGCGATAGCGAAGAGGTCACACCCGTTCCCATACCGAACACGGAAGTTAAGCTCTTCAGCGCCGATGGTAGTTGGGGGTCTCCCCCTGTGAGAGTAGGACGCCGCCAAGCTTTTCTAAGGATCAGTTCCATACGGAACTGGTCTTTTTTGTGTTTTTGAAAAAATTACTTCTATTAAATCACTTTGTAAAGTGAGAAGTGATGATTTAGTAAATGCCTCATCGATAAGTTGATCTTTCCGTCCGTCTCACTTTCATGTATTTTCATTGAACAACGCAGCTGTTGTTTGTGGGTCGGCCGTTCAATTCTTTTAGGATGAAGATCAAAAGCATAGAAAGCAGCTAATAAGAATTTTCTTTGGCAGCCAGATACAGAGGACTGTTTAGAGACACACTAGATGACTGAGTATCGCAACACTTACAGTTGAATTTTTCGCTCGCTCTAAGTAAGAATAAGAAAGAATCAACACTAACTTGATACCCTAGTAACACTTTAATATTGAAGATAGTAAAGAACAGTATCATTTAAGGACATTTTTACATGAAAATGATTTCCCAGAAAAATAAAATAATAAAAGAATTCCTTCTCTAGATGATTTGTATGAGAAGATATATTGAATAAAATAAGCATATAAAAAGCTTGAAAAGGGTAATTTCACATCAATAAAGCTTTATTAGAGCCCTTTTTAACAAAAAAACATAAAAAGATGAAAAAAAGACTTTTAAAATGATGAGACAAGTGGTAGAATTCTTTAGGTGCCTTAACGAAAAGACGAAAAAACAACGTTAAAATAAATTCAAAAATTATTTTAAAAAAGTCTTTACAAACAATATCTTATCGTTATATAATACTATTTGTCGGATCGAGAGACATTCGAAATGACAACACAATATGGAGGATTAGCTCAGCTGGGAGAGCATCTGCCTTACAAGCAGAGGGTCGGCGGTTCGAGCCCGTCATCCTCCACCATATTTATTCTTACATAATGTTAGGATAGATAAAGCCGGTGTAGCTCAACT
>NZ_PVRE01000014.1:0-3077 GCF_002998605.1 Bacillus sp. MZGC1 | reverse complement strand
CGTGTTCTTTGAAAACTAGATAACAATAAGTAATACATTCACATTGAATGCAATGCAAAGTTCATCACACATAGTGATTCTTTCTAAAGTAAGAAATGGTTAAGTTAGAAAGGGCGCACGGTGGATGCCTTGGCACTAGGAGCCGATGAAGGACGGGACGAACACCGATATGCTTCGGGGAGCTGTAAGCAAGCTTTGATCCGGAGATTTCCGAATGGGGAAACCCACTGCTCGTAATGGAGTAGTATCCATACTTGAATACATAGAGTATGAGAAGGCATACCCGGGGAACTGAAACATCTAAGTACCCGGAGGAAGAGAAAGCAAATGCGATTCCCTGAGTAGCGGCGAGCGAAACGGGAACAGCCCAAACCAAGAGGCTTGCCTCTTGGGGTTGTAGGACACTCTATACGGAGTTACAAAGGAACGATATAAGCGAAGAGGTCTGGAAAGGCCCGCCAAAGAAGGTAACAGCCCTGTAACTGAAATGTTGTTCTCTCCAGAGTGGATCCTGAGTACGGCGGAACACGTGAAATTCCGTCGGAATCCGGGAGGACCATCTCCCAAGGCTAAATACTCCCTAGTGACCGATAGTGAACCAGTACCGTGAGGGAAAGGTGAAAAGCACCCCGGAAGGGGAGTGAAATAGATCCTGAAACCGTGTGCCTACAAGTAGTCAGAGCCCGTTAAAGGGTGATGGCGTGCCTTTTGTAGAATGAACCGGCGAGTTACGATCCCGTGCAAGGTTAAGCAGAAGATGCGGAGCCGCAGCGAAAGCGAGTCTGAATAGGGCGCATGAGTACGTGGTCGTAGACCCGAAACCAGGTGATCTACCCATGTCCAGGGTGAAGTTCAGGTAACACTGAATGGAGGCCCGAACCCACGCACGTTGAAAAGTGCGGGGATGAGGTGTGGGTAGGGGTGAAATGCCAATCGAACCTGGAGATAGCTGGTTCTCTCCGAAATAGCTTTAGGGCTAGCCTCAAGGTAAGAGTCTCGGAGGTAGAGCACTGATTGGACTAGGGGCCCCTACCGGGTTACCGAATTCAGTCAAACTCCGAATGCCGATGACTTATCCTTGGGAGTCAGACTGCGAGTGATAAGATCCGTAGTCGAAAGGGAAACAGCCCAGACCGCCAGCTAAGGTCCCAAAGTATACGTTAAGTGGAAAAGGATGTGGAGTTGCTTAGACAACCAGGATGTTGGCTTAGAAGCAGCCACCATTTAAAGAGTGCGTAATAGCTCACTGGTCGAGTGACTCTGCGCCGAAAATGTACCGGGGCTAAACGTATCACCGAAGCTGCGGACTGTTCTGACGAACAGTGGTAGGAGAGCGTTCTAAGTGCTGTGAAGTCAGACCGGAAGGACTGGTGGAGCGCTTAGAAGTGAGAATGCCGGTATGAGTAGCGAAAGACGGGTGAGAATCCCGTCCACCGAATGCCTAAGGTTTCCTGAGGAAGGCTCGTCCGCTCAGGGTTAGTCGGGACCTAAGCCGAGGCCGAAAGGCGTAGGCGATGGACAACAGGTTGATATTCCTGTACCACCTCCTCACCATTTGAGCAATGGGGGGACGCAGGAGGATAGGGTAAGCGCGGTATTGGATATCCGCGTCCAAGCAGTTAGGCTGGGAAATAGGCAAATCCGTTTCCCGTAAAGGCTGAGCTGTGATGGCGAGCGAAATTTAGTAGCGAAGTTCCTGATTCCACACTGCCAAGAAAAGCCTCTAGCGAGGTGAGAGGTGCCCGTACCGCAAACCGACACAGGTAGGCGAGGAGAGAATCCTAAGGTGATCGAGAGAACTCTCGTTAAGGAACTCGGCAAAATGACCCCGTAACTTCGGGAGAAGGGGTGCTTCTTAGGGTGTTAAAGCCCCGAGAAGCCGCAGTGAATAGGCCCAGGCGACTGTTTAGCAAAAACACAGGTCTCTGCGAAGCCGTAAGGCGAAGTATAGGGGCTGACGCCTGCCCGGTGCTGGAAGGTTAAGAGGAGCGCTTAGCGTAAGCGAAGGTGCGAATTGAAGCCCCAGTAAACGGCGGCCGTAACTATAACGGTCCTAAGGTAGCGAAATTCCTTGTCGGGTAAGTTCCGACCCGCACGAAAGGCGCAACGATCTGGGCACTGTCTCAACGAGAGACTCGGTGAAATTATAGTACCTGTGAAGATGCAGGTTACCCGCGACAGGACGGAAAGACCCCGTGGAGCTTTACTGCAGCCTGATATTGAATGTTGGTACAGCTTGTACAGGATAGGTAGGAGCCTTGGAAACCGGAGCGCTAGCTTCGGTGGAGGCATCGGTGGGATACTACCCTGGCTGTATTGACCTTCTAACCCGCTGCCCTTATCGGGCAGGGAGACAGTGTCAGGTGGGCAGTTTGACTGGGGCGGTCGCCTCCTAAAATGTAACGGAGGCGCCCAAAGGTTCCCTCAGAATGGTTGGAAATCATTCGCAGAGTGTAAAGGCACAAGGGAGCTTGACTGCGAGACCTACAAGTCGAGCAGGGACGAAAGTCGGGCTTAGTGATCCGGTGGTTCCGCATGGAAGGGCCATCGCTCAACGGATAAAAGCTACCCCGGGGATAACAGGCTTATCTCCCCCAAGAGTCCACATCGACGGGGAGGTTTGGCACCTCGATGTCGGCTCATCGCATCCTGGGGCTGTAGTCGGTCCCAAGGGTTGGGCTGTTCGCCCATTAAAGCGGTACGCGAGCTGGGTTCAGAACGTCGTGAGACAGTTCGGTCCCTATCCGTCGCGGGCGCAGGAAATTTGAGAGGAGCTGTCCTTAGTACGAGAGGACCGGGATGGACGCACCGCTGGTGTACCAGTTGTTCTGCCAAGGGCATCGCTGGGTAGCTATGTGCGGACGGGATAAGTGCTGAAAGCATCTAAGCATGAAGCCCCCCTCAAGATGAGATTTCCCATTCCGCAAGGAAGTAAGATCCCTGAAAGATGATCAGGTTGATAGGTCTGAGGTGGAAGCGTGGTGACACGTGGAGCTGACAGATACTAATAGATCGAGGACTTAACCTATATTCTAATGTGAAGCATGAACATTGTTATCTAGTTTTGAGAGAACATT
>NZ_PVRE01000013.1:0-6385 GCF_002998605.1 Bacillus sp. MZGC1 | reverse complement strand
TTGGCTCTATTTAACTTCTAGATTTCCTATTTCTTTTATTCGAATCTACTAAAGCAAAAAAGGTCCTAAGTATTTCTTTAGGACCTTTTTTTTGCATTAGTAGATGAATTTCCACTATTTTTTTTTGGTATTTCGAAGTATCAGATATATAGCTGAAATCACAAACATAAATAAAAATGTACTCAACCAATTTATGTCAGTGCCAGTTAAAAACTTCACTAAAATAACAGTCAAGTAAATTACTACAAACAAAACAATATAGATTAACAAGTTTTTCAATGACCATCTCTCACTTGTTTTAGACATAATCTCACCTCTTTTAATAAACATATCAGAAAATGAAGTTCAAGAATTAAGATTCCCTCCTCACTTCTTCTTGAGGCAACCTTTCATTCTAACCAAATTGCTAAATCGAAGCCTTATATGCAAATACACTTAAAACCAAAATAATCAACGAACATAAAACAATCAATACACCTTTAATACTTCCCTTAAACATTAAACTATACCTCATATTATTTCGATTAATCAGGAAATTATATAATTTTTTATGCCAACATGCCAACGGGCCATGACTTCAAATGTCTCATTCGCAACCTCATCATCATCTTCAATTCTGACAAGATCCCCGTCTTCAGCATCCGTCAAATTCAGTTCCTTATGAATCTCTTTCAAGATCCCGCCGTAGCCGATCAATCGCCTGGCATTTAACGCATCATCCAAATAATAAACCGTATCAAGATTTTCCTCGGTCACTTCATTCCCACGTATCACATCAGTGTCTTTCACTGGATACTTAGAAATCTCTAGAATGGCTTTCTGCTCTTCCATTGCTTCGCGCACTTCTTTTTCAATCGCTTCCGCATCAATACTCTTTTTTCCTTTGACCCGCTGCACGTGCACAATAGGTGTATAATCCAACTTCATTGCACGCTTCCAAAGGCTTGTCCACTCTGCTTGCTTGATATAACGTTTACCAGTGAAATAGCTTCTTTTCACTGGAATTAGCACATGAAAATGAGGGTGATATGTATTTTGTTCATGATTTTTCGTAATCTCTAAGGCCCTAAAATATCCAAGAACTGAAGTTTTCACAACTTTATATCCAAACAATCGATTCCAAGCTTTCATCATATCCGTAATAGTCTGTTTCAGATCGTCCCCATCAACGTTTCTAACTGTCAACGTGAGAAATATCCATGCGGGCTTATATTCCCGATTAGCTTCTTCAACGATCAATTTATTATGATTTGCAATTTTTAACGACCTTCGCCACGCACACATAGAACATAACCTCACTTTACAGAAATAAGCATTTGATAATCGTAGCCTGCCTGTTTCAACATCTCTTCTAAACACAAGACATTCCGCACAATTACATACTTTTTCAGCTTTTTTCCCGTAATAAGGTGCACCGGTACGCTTTTCAAGTCCGTCATAATGAGCCGCCACAAGCGACGATCTCACCTTTTTTCCTCGCCAATCCCGCTTTTTACCTGTTGCGGTTTTGTCGTCAAGGATGCTATAATTTGATTCATCTGAATAAAACAAAGCAAAAAACTCCTTCTGCGCTAGTTCTCTAGCATTCTATTATTGTTGTGTGGTAACTCAATAATAGCAGATGGAGTTTTGTGCTGTCAAAATCGCTTTTAACCCTTGACACAACTGTATTTATAGCACTTTTTTAAAATTGAGTTGTTTCTAATAGTATCAAGATAAGAAAAGACACGATTCTGACTCCGTCAAAATCGCCCAAAAAGCTGGCGAAACCGCCATCTTTTTAAAAGATCAAAATCCAAAAACCTAAAAGACCAAAGACTAAACCAAATTTCCCCGCAGGGGGAGATTTTTTTTTGATTTTTTGACCATGCTGCACAACAAAAAAACAGACCCTAAAGGTCTGTCGATTTTCATGTTCCAAATCGAATACGATACATCATGTTGCATTCCTTGAAGCAACAGAAACGCTGTTATCTTGCGTCGCTAAACCATAAACTGGCGCAACAGCCACAGCTAAAATCAAAACGGCAGCCATAATTTTTTTAAACTTCATATTCAAAATCGCCCCTTTGAATCAGTTTCTGAACTTGGATCATCTTCCTGTAAAAAAATACAGAATCATCCAGTCGTTCTATGTCATTATAAAATCTTCCAGCCTCTAAAGCTAGGTCTTCTAAATAAGGATAACCACGACTATATAAAAGTTGATCAAATTTTTGATTGACTTCAACACTAGGCGAAACCGTCACATATAACTCATGAAGCACATTAAAAAGATCGACAAACATGTAATCATCATAATTTTCAGCATAACTTTTTCCTTTCTCACAATAATCAAGAGCTTCTTCTTTTCGTCCCTGCTTAAAGAAAATGATGGCCAAATCATAACAAGCTTGTACTACCTCTTTAGCACCGATCTTCTCGCCTAACTCTAATGCACGTTGGTAATATACTGTTGCTTTCGCAACATCATCTTGTTTATTAAAACAGTTTCCTAAATTCAACAAACCCTTAGTCGTAATGTAATCATGGCCAAGTGCAATAGATTCCTGTAAAGCTAGTTTCAAATGGGGAAGTGCCTTCTCATAACTGACCAGATCGTCATAATTTCCCGCAATCACGAATCTACACTGGATTAACCTAACTTGATATATACTGTTTGCCTTATAAGCATGATACGCCTGTTCAACATAATACATAGATAGATGTGTTTGCTTCATGTGATAAAAGATTTCTGCCATTTTGAAAAAGAACTCCGCACGCTCCAATTCATCAGCTACTTTATCAAGTTTTCTTTCAGCATAGCGATAAAATGTAATAGCTTTTATGTACTCCCCTTTAGAAAACTCATACATCCCTCTGAAAAAATTGAAGTAGTACTCCATAATACCAGTAAGCCTTTTTCCTTCACCTTCGACAGCTCTCAAATAATCAGCTTTGTTGACAGTATTTTTTGATGGATTTACGTATTCAAGCATCTGTTCATGGCGAAATTCCATTAGCTGAAAATAAAGAACAACCTGTTCGTCTTCCTCCATCAAATCTAGTTCATTCTTAACTTCGTTACGGAGAATCTCTGCATCTGTCACATTCAACCTTTTGATATGCCGATACCACTCATTAATCTTCTGACCAACCACAGGCGCTGCAATAGTTCCCATACCATCAATCCCCCGATACATCGCTTTTTTATGTTAAATCCTAGCACATGAAATACGGCTATAACTTGCTTGCGTTTCCATTTTTGAAAATTTTCGGTATCTCGCAAACGTTTTTTAAAATGAATTCAGCAGACAAAACAAAAAAACGCATTTAAAGCCCCTATAAGCGTTTTTGACTCATTCCCCTATTTCAATTACCTGAACAAAAATAAAAGCGTTCAGAATCGAATCTGAACGCTCTCAACGGCATTTTAGAATTACAGCCTCGGTATTTATATATATTTAATCATGCATCTTATCATCCAAATAAAAACGTTTCAAAATGAAAGCAGCCCAATCCATTGGTATGATTGGCTTCCACCAGTTTTCTAATACATTACTACCCCCCTGTTAGCATGGGGGGGTTCTCGTTTGGCTCTCGGTGCTCCGCTTTTCGTTGCCACTAAGGCGACTGTCGCCGCCTTCTCGCTTCGCACCTTCGCCAAACAATCATCTGAATAAAACACTCTCTTATTCTACCATCTCCACCAAAGTTTTTCATCAATTTCCCAACGGTACAATGCCCTGGCATTCTGCTTTGAACGGAGAGAAAACACACGTGCAACTTTTAGGTGCATAAGTGGGCACTGGTTCTCCAATGACTCTTTTCGGGCTCTGCCCAAACCCGCCAACGGTCAGCCCGTTGGATCGCAAATATTCAAACCCCCTACCCCCGATCTTCGGGGGATGCCCCTTCGGCTGGCGCAAACAAACGGGGTTTGTTTGAATCAATAGGCTTTGGATGTAGTGAATGAGTCAACTCCTTAATGCTCACTTTCGTTCCGCTTACCGTTGACTCATGCCGTATGTTTTTCACTCCATTTTTTAAACAGTAACGCTCCTTTTGAGTGCACACTTTTCCGAAACAACACAAAACAAACACGAACTTAATTCACCCATTATTGAACCCTTGTTGCGACTGGTTTTTTTGCAAAACGTTACCTTTCTTTGTGTGCAGTGCGCTCCTTTTCAAACACAAAACGTTACCAAACTTTCGTGAAAAAACCCTCGTTGGCTTTTCTAAAAACACGCACATTTTTTGGTGCGTATAACTGGGCCACTTTGACAAGTGATTGACAACTGGTCAATCATTTTCCATCACTGATCCGCCAGTGACCGGCTCGTTTTTCAGTAGTGATCGGGAAGTGATTACCTCAAAAATCGCCACTGCTGCAGGAGTGATTTCCACCACTTCTTTGGGGTCATTTTTTTGCTAGGCTTTGCCTAGTTCCACACCATAAGTGGGGACAAAAACCCCTTATGCTCTTCTCACTTTTCCTTTTTATGGTGTGGCAGATTTGCCGTTTCTGACACATCACCGCATTTTTCTCCTAAAAAAAGGTGTGTCAGTTTTTCATTTTTAGGCACATTCTTTTCAAAAATTGCAACCGCCACGAAACAAATCACCCTGTGATTTCAAGCATGAAATGGTTGCAGTTTTTCCTTATGCTCTTTTCACCTTTTCCCGAATGTCTCTAACGACACTTATTAAAATTTTTCTCTTTCAACCCGCTACGCAAAACAAAAACATTTTGCCTTTTGATCTAAGAGGGCGTAGCGTATACCGTAGCGAATGAATCATAAAGAGGTGAACCCGCTATGAAACCCGAAACCTACCTTTCTTCACAAGACATTGCAAACAAGCTCAATGTCTCCAGCGTCACGATACGCAAATACGCCGCCATGCTTGAGAAAAACGGCTATAATTTCGCCAGAGACAATAAGGGATGGCGTCAGTATAATGAGTCCGATTTATCCGCTATGGAGTATATATACACACACTCTAAATTAAGTGGTAAATCACTAGAAGAAGTAGCCAAACTTGTAGCGACCTTATATCGGTCAAACTTGTCTATATCGGATACCGCTACACCGCTACAAGATATCAATGTCGCCGATCTCATTCAAAGACAAGAGGAATTCAATCGGGCCATCCTAAAACGACTCGAACAATTTGAAGAACAACAAAAAAAGCGAGATGAAAATCTCATGCTCGCTTTGAAAGAATCCATTGAAACAAAAAAAATGATTGCTGCTGCTCAACAAAAAAAGTGGTGGCAATTTTGGAAATAGGACATCCATGAAAATGGCGCACTTATACACACCCCTGTGTGCGTGCTAAAATCTCTCGATTTCCGTCAAGCGTGTAAAGAAGAAGCCGACTTAATAGCCGGCTTCTTCTGATTCTTCAAACCACAATACAATGAACATCAAAGTACAAAAAATGAATGCTCCTAAATCCATCACATTAATTACAATCGTCATCACATTCACCTCCACAGTGAACGGATTCTACCACAAAAATATTCCTCAAAACGAAGCTCTAAAAAATAAAAAAAGTGATTGCGGACACCGCAACCAAAAAAGAAATTTTCCAATGAATTCCCAACTCTAAATCATTAAATGTTAGGATGAAAATATCCCCAAAAAAAGGAGTGATTTCTATAGAAACGGTGGTTTATAGTAAGCCAAAGCAATCCCAATACAAAAAAATAAAGGGAGGTTTTTAGAATTAAATATCAAATAAGTAAAATTATGTGCGCTTTTCTATCTATTGTATTAATGACTGTGTATCTGATTCCCGCAGCTAATGCCGCTACACCTAACGAATTGGACAAGTTAGACATCAGTGAACAAGAACTTTTAGACATGATTGATTTTATTGAAAACGAAGCTATTCAAATAGATAGTTACGGTAATGCAACGGTTAATCTAGAAGTAATAAAAAATAAGTTTGGATATATACCACAAGAATATATCGACTTCAATAATGCCAATAAAAACTTATATGAATGTGCTGCAGTTGAACCTTTTAATACTGTATCTACGTATGCAAAAGCACCAAAAAAAATGGAACCCAGTAAATATGACAAGTGCTTAACAAGAGAAATTAAAGCTCAGTGGAAGGATGCACTTGGTGTGTCAGCTTTCACAGCAGCAGTAGAAGCATTAGCTTCAGGACAGAAAATGAAAGCAGCTAAATATCTGATTAAAGCAGGAGCAAAAGGTGGTATCCACGGTCTTGTACTTACCTTGGGATGGATACAAATCAAATGTCTTGGCTCTATTTAACTTCTAGATTTCCTATTTCTTTTATTCGAATCTACTAAAGCAAAAAAGGTCCTAAGTATTTCTTTAGGACCTTTTTTTTGCATTAGTAGATGAATTTCCACTATTTTTTTTTG
>NZ_PVRE01000012.1:0-10050 GCF_002998605.1 Bacillus sp. MZGC1 | reverse complement strand
ATGATGTGAAAAAGTTCATTCGTTACAATGCCAATAAAGCGTTAATGAACCTTGGATTTGCCCCTTACTTTGAAGAAGAAGAGATCAATCCAATTGTATTGAACGGACTCAATACAAAAACAAAGTCGCATGACTTCTTCTCAATGAAAGGGAACGGCTACAAAAAAGCAACTGTAGAGCCGTTAAAAGATGATGACTTCTTCTTTGGAGATGAATCATAAGTAAGGCGTAAAAGTCAAAACGCATCACTCGTTTTGGCTTTTTGCCATTTCATACAATGCGTTACATACTGGAGGTTACCGAGCATGGGAAAAATGGATGAAATCATACTAGTTGCACCGCGCACACGCGTGTTCCAAAACGAAACGCTTGCGTTTAATGGTGTGAATAGTGAAGAGAAAACAATCAACACCATTATGAAAGAAATCGAAGAGCACTTCGAGCAGATGCGCAGAGGCGATGCGGAAGAAAATCCTGACTTCAAGCAGCCGATTCCTTATGTCGTGATTAAGCGTGAGGACGAAGTGTATGTATATGAAAGGCTTCAAGGCGGGGGAGAGACTCGATTGCATCATAAGTTGTCTCTTGGCTTTGGTGGTCACATGAATTTCATCGAAGGGAAAAACTTTGTTGAAATTCTAAAGGAAAATACGGATCGTGAGCTGGACGAGGAACTTTCTATTCAAGAAGAAGACAAGCTTGAGATGAAAACCCTTGGTTTAATTAATGATGATGACAACAGTGTCGGCCGTGTGCACATTGGCCTGTTATCAGCACTTGAATTAGCGCCGGGTGCTCATGTAGAAGTGAAAGAAACAGATCAAATCTCAGGAAAATGGATGAAAGCATCCGATTTGAAAAAGCCCGAATACTTCGATCGACTTGAAACATGGTCTCAATTTGTCGTGAACATTTTAGCATAAATGAATAAATAACAAACCGGCTCAGCAGCAGACTTGAGCCGGTTTGTTTCGTTATAACAGCTTCAGCTTATTGGAAAACGAATGCGTCGTGACCGGCCTGCTTTAGTCTTGCGACGAGGTCATCCGCATTTTGTTTTGTGCGGAAAGCCCCAGCTTGCACTCGGAACATACCTCCCTCTAATACAACGAAGGCGTCAAAGCCTTTGGATTTAAGTGTGGCTGCTAATTCATCCGCATTGGCTTTCACCTTGAAAGCCCCAGCCTGTACTTTATAAAGATTACCTGCTTTTTTTTTCAGCTGAAAGGCTTTCTCTAATCCAGTGGCATGAGCGCGAGCGATGCCTTGAAGGAAGGTCGCGCTGCGGAGCTTATTGGCATCAGCTGTCGTATCGATGAAACCATTCTCTGTTAAAATAGCGGGCATAGAAGTTTCTCGAAGAACGTGGAAGTTCGCTGTTTTCTTGCCGCGGTTGGCAAAATCCACTGAGCGAACAATTTCATCATGAAGGGCATTGCGATACGTGGTGGTCGGTGCTGAAACGCCAGGATACACAAAGCTTTCAAAACCTGTGCCCCCGCCTGCATTAATATGAATAGACACGAAATAGTCAGCTCCCCAGCTGTTTGCCGCATTTGTACGCTGGGCCAAAGTGACGGACTGGTCAATTGAACGACTTAAGCGGACAGAAACGTCATCATAATCACTAATCAACATATCTCTCAGTAAAATCGCGATTTGCAGTGTTATATTTTTCTCCAAAAGTCCATTTGCAGCAGCTCCAGAATCTGTTCCTCCGTGGCCAGGATCAATAAAAATTTTCACCATCTATTCATCACCTCGTCTTTATTTTATGAGAAAATAGAAGAATTGCCTGTACAATATGCGGAAATCATTGAGACTCTTTTCTGCACAATTTGTGATGAGAAAGCTACATTTTTCTAAGAAAAAACAAATTGTTGGTTTGTCCGCCTAAATTGGATGAATACAATGGAAATAGCACATCATTTCCTGGGAAACCGCAGAAATCCCTACAATATTCGGTATCTCGGGTCATTTTGACAGCAAACTTGGGCTTAAGCGGGCGATTGTCACGATTACAGCTCCACCCGAATAGAATAAAGAGAGAAGAGCGAGAGGTGAATACGTTGGAGCGAGCTGTCACATATAAAAACAACGGCCAAATCAATATTATACTTAACGGACAAAAGCAAGTATTGGTTGATGCAGATTCAGAGGCAGAATACTTAGAAGCCTTGCAGAAAAATGAGGCAAAGCACAGCATCTTACGGGAAATAGAGCGTGAAATGAACAGCCTTGTCGGTATGGATGAAATGAAACGAAACATAAAAGAGATTTATGCTTGGATCTTTGTCAATCAAAAAAGGCAGGAACAAGGGTTAAAGGTAGGCAAACAAGCGCTTCATATGATGTTCAAAGGGAATCCAGGCACAGGGAAAACAACGGTTGCAAGACTTGTCGGGAAGCTTTTCTTTGAAATGAATGTCCTCTCAAAGGGGCACTTAATTGAAGCGGAACGCGGAGATCTTGTCGGAGAGTACATTGGTCATACTGCGCAAAAAACAAGGGAGTTAATTAAAAAATCACTAGGCGGCATTTTGTTCATCGACGAAGCCTATTCTCTTGCCCGCGGAGGCGAAAAGGATTTTGGGAAAGAAGCGATTGATACCCTAGTAAAACATATGGAGGACAAACAGCACGAATTCATTCTCATTCTTGCTGGCTACTCTAAGGAAATGGATCATTTTCTATCATTAAACCCTGGGCTGCAATCCAGATTTCCAATCAATATCAGCTTTCCTGATTATACCGTCGATCAGCTCATGGACATTGCCAAACGAATGATGGCTGACAGAGAATATATATTTACCCAAGAAGCTGAATGGAAGCTGCGAGATTACTTAATGCACATTAAAAGCACCACGAGTCCTGCAAAATTCAGCAACGGCCGCTTTGTGCGAAACACGATTGAAAAGGCCATTCGAACCCAAGCGATGAGACTCCTGCTTGTGGATCATTATGATAAAAAAGATTTGCTCACCATTAAAAGTCACGATCTGCAAATGAAAGAGGATACGCCTACTTAAAATGGCGTATCCTTTTTATAAAGAGATACTAAAATAAACCATCCGAATAGTGGTATACGTGTGATGTGTTTGGTATGATGGTACTACTGAAAACTTAAGTACAGAAAGGAAACAACTGACGTTGAATGAACATGAAATGACAGAAAAAGCGATCCTTGTCGGCTGTCAATTGCCGCATGTCACGGATGAACGCTTTCAATACTCAATGGAAGAATTAGCTTCCTTAACCAAAACGGCTGGCGGTGAAGCTGTCAGCGTAATGACGCAGAAGAGAAATAGACAAGACAGCGCAACATATATCGGTAAAGGCAAAGTAGAAGAGCTTGAAGTGCTTTGCGAGGAATTCGAATGTGATGTCATTATTTTTAATGACGAACTGTCTCCAAGTCAGCTAAAAGCTTTGGCAACTGCCTTAGATGTGAAAATTATTGATCGTACACAATTGATTTTAGACATCTTTGCAAAAAGGGCTCGTACAAGAGAGGGGAAGCTGCAAATAGAGCTTGCCCAGCTTCAGTATGCCTTGCCGAGACTAAGCGGACAAGGGATCAGCCTCTCAAGACAAGGAGGCGGAATTGGCGCAAGAGGACCAGGTGAAACAAAACTTGAAACAGATAGACGCCATATTCGAAACCGCATTCACGAAATTAACGGGCAATTATCTACAGTCAAAGAACACCGTACAAGATACCGGGAACGCCGGAAGAAAAATGGGGTGTTCCAAATTGCCATTGTCGGATATACGAATGCTGGAAAATCTACTTTGTTTAATCAATTAACAGAAGCAGATAGTCATGAAGAGGATCTGCTGTTTGCGACGCTTGATCCAATGACACGTAAGATGACATTAGCATCTGGCTACAGTGTGCTGATTTCAGATACTGTTGGCTTTATCCAAGACCTTCCAACAACACTGATAGCGGCATTTCGTTCCACTCTTGAAGAAGTGAAGGAAGCTGATTATTTGCTTCACGTCATCGATTCTTCTAATGAGGATTACGAAGGTCACGAACGGACGGTTCATGAGCTTTTAGAGGAATTAGAAGCAGATCGTATTCCAATGCTGACGGTTTATAACAAAGAAGATCGAATCAGACCGGATTTCATCCCATCTTCAAAGCATCGTCATCTGTTAATCAGTGCGAGACACGAAGAAGATGTGAAGCGGTTAAAAGCGGATATCATGGCTGAACTGAAAAAAACCTTTTTAAAGCCATATCATGTGAAGATTCCAGCGTATGAAGGAAAGCTCATCTCCGCATTAAAATCAGAAACGCTCGTGGAATCACTAGAATTTCAAAAAGAAGCAGAACTTTATGACATCACCGGGTTTAGTGGTGAGGAGCAGACCATATTAGGTCAAATCAAGAAGTATATGTTGTAAGAAAGGAATTAAATCAAGATGTTTCATACATTAAAACACGGCAGTATTTTAGAAAAAGTAGCAGCAGAAACAGAACAAGACATTTTACACGTGCATCAGCAAATTGATCAAAAGAGCGAACAAAATGAGTGGCGGGTGCTTGAAAGCTACCGAAAGCATAAAGTCAGTGACTCTCACTTTAACCCGACAACTGGATATGGCTACGATGATATGGGAAGAGACACGTTAGAAAAGATCTACGCGGATGTCTTCGGAGGAGAAAGCGGCCTTGTGCGTCCGCAGATCATTTCCGGCACACATGCGATTTCCATTGCGTTATTTGGTGTGCTGAGACCTGGTGATGAATTGATCTATATGACGGGAAAACCATACGATACGCTAGAAGAAATTGTAGGGATTCGCGGCAAAGAAGGGACAGGCTCATTAAAAGATTTCCAGATTGATTACAAGGCCATTGATTTAAGGCTAGATGGATCAGTCGATTATGACAAAGTAAAAGAGTCGATCTCCTCGAAAACAAAAGTCATCGGCATTCAGCGTTCGAAAGGCTATGCTTCAAGACCCTCCTTTACAATAGAAGAAATCGAGCAAATGATCTCATTTGTAAAAGAGATCAATGAAGAAATCATTGTGTTTGTGGACAACTGTTATGGTGAATTTACTGAATTACAAGAGCCATGTCATGTGGGAGCGGATCTTATGGCAGGTTCCCTTATTAAAAATCCAGGCGGCGGCCTTGCCAAAACAGGCGGCTACATCGTTGGAAAAGAAAAATGGGTAGAAGCTTGCTCTTATCGAATGACATCTCCGGGCATCGGCAGTGAAGCGGGTGCATCGCTGTATGCGCTCCAGGAAATGTATCAAGGATTTTTCTTAGCACCGCATGTTGTGGCTCAAAGCTTAAAGGGCGCAGTGTTCACGGCTCGTTTTCTTGAGAAGCTCGGATTCCAAACGAACCCAGCGTGGAATGCGAAAAGAACGGATTTGATTCAATCAGTCGAATTTGGCGATCCTAACAAAATGATTGCGTTCTGCCAGGCGATTCAATATGCATCTCCGATCAACAGTCACGTCACACCGCATGCGAGCTATATGCCGGGCTACGAGGATGATGTCATCATGGCAGCGGGCACCTTCGTCCAAGGAGCTAGTATCGAATTGTCAGCCGATGGACCGATCAGACCGCCTTATACAGCCTACGTTCAAGGCGGACTCACGTATGCCCATGTGAAAAATGCGATTTGCAGTGCTGTAGATGCCTTATTGGAACAAGGTTTTATCGACATACCTGCTCAATAAAAAAATCCATGTTAATATTCCTAACATAGTGTTGACACATAATATAACATGACATATAATAAATTTAAGCAAAGAGGAGGAGACAGTTGAGATGAGTGATAACATTCGCCGCTCAATGCCTTTATTCCCAATTGGGATTGTCATGCAGCTAACAGAATTATCTGCAAGGCAAATTCGCTATTATGAGGAAAATGGATTAGTATTTCCAGCAAGAAGTGATGGGAATCGCCGATTATTTTCTTTCCATGATGTTGATAAATTACTAGAAATTAAAAACCTCATCGAACAAGGTGTAAACATGGCAGGAATCAAAAAACTTTTTGCCAAAGCTGAGGCAGAAAATCCAGCGTCTGACACAAAGACCGAGGAGAAAACCACAGCCAAGCACAACTTGACAGATGATGAACTCAGGAAGCTACTGAAGAAGGAACTCATTCAGGCTGGACGTTTCCAACAAGGAACGACCTTTAGGCAGGGGGATATGTCAAGGTTCTTCCGTTAACGAATTAGCAAAAGCATTGCTATACAATTTTACCTTTTGTAGGGGAGGAGTTTTACGAAATGGCAAAATACACAAGAGAAGATATCGTAAAATTAGTAAATGAGGAAAACGTAAAGTACATTCGTCTGCAATTTACAGACATTCTCGGAACGATTAAAAATGTTGAAATTCCTGTGAGCCAGTTAGAAAAAGCTCTCGATAACAAATGTATGTTTGACGGTTCATCTATTGAAGGCTTCGTACGTATTGAAGAATCAGATATGTATCTATACCCAGATCTCAATACATTTGTTATTTTCCCTTGGACAGCAGAAAAAGGTAAAGTTGCACGCTTTATTTGTGACATTTACAAGCCGGACGGGACGCCATTTGATGGAGACCCACGTAATAACTTAAAGCGTGTCTTAAAGGAAATGGAAGAACTAGGATTTAGTGATTTCAACCTTGGGCCTGAGCCAGAATTCTTCTTATTTAAATTAGATGAAAAAGGCGAACCAACGCTTGAACTAAACGATAAAGGCGGATACTTTGACCTTGCACCAACAGATCTAGGCGAAAACTGCCGCCGTGATATCGTGCTTGAGCTTGAAGAAATGGGCTTTGAAATTGAAGCATCTCACCACGAAGTAGCACCTGGACAGCATGAAATTGATTTCAAATATGCTGGCGCTATCCGTTCTTGTGATGACATTCAAACGTTCAAACTCGTTGTCAAAACGATTGCGAGAAAGCACGGTCTTCATGCGACATTCATGCCAAAACCATTGTTCGGTGTAAACGGTTCTGGTATGCACTGTAACCTATCATTATTCAAAAATGGCAAAAACGCATTCTTTGATGAAAAAGCAGATTTACAATTAAGCGAGACTGCTAGACACTTTATCGCAGGTATCGTCAAGCACGCAACAAGCTTTACAGCGGTCACAAACCCAACGGTTAACTCTTACAAGCGTCTTGTACCTGGATATGAAGCACCTTGCTACGTTGCATGGAGTGCACAAAACCGCAGTCCATTGATCCGTATCCCTGCATCACGCGGCATCAGCACACGTGTAGAAGTGCGCAGCGTAGACCCATCTGCAAACCCATACCTTGCACTAAGCGTATTACTTGCAGCAGGTCTAGACGGAATCAAAAATAAACTAGCCGCACCAGCACCAATCGACAGAAACATTTATGTCATGGACAAAGAAGAGCGCCTTGAAAACGGCATCTCTGACCTACCTGCAACACTTGCAGAAGCACTTGAGTTACTGAAATCAAACGAAGTCATGATCAACGCACTAGGCGATCACCTATTCGAACACTTCATCGAATCAAAAGAAATCGAATGGGATATGTTCCGCACCCAAGTACACCCATGGGAACGCGATCAGTATATGTCTCAGTATTAATAAAGAAAACCCCTTGGAACCAATGGTTTCAGGGGTTTTTATTTTGGTCAAATTATATTCAGAAAAGAAGAAAACGATGTGTAAACCTATGTTTAAAAAGAGAATTAGTGTTCCTAAAGAAACTGTTTTAAAGTTATTTCTACGCCACCAACTTCAATATCACTTCTAAGCAATTCTTTATGTTTTGAAGCAGCAACTTGCGCTTCTTTTTGTACTAAATTCACCTTTAGAAAGCTCTGTTACTTCTTGTGTTACAGGATCCATATGTTTAATTCTGTACTGCCATGTCGTTCCTCTTTTAATGCACTCTACATAAAACATACCTTTTATAGATAAGTATTTTTGCATTTTGCGGGATACCGAAAACTTTTAAAATGAACACTTCGACTTTACATATGTTGTAAATGCCATGTTAAAATTATACAAAGGAAATGATAGCAAGGGGGTAATGGGATGTCAGGTTTGATCTCCTCTGTAGATGTAGCAAACACACTCAACAAATGGTATTTACATATTAAAAAGAGGGAAGTTTCACAAGCAGTAGAGTTGAGGGATGAGATTCAAGAAATGTTAGGCGAAATGGAAGAAAATCAAGATGTTTTACTCTATTTCAATATTCTTGATTACAGATTTAAGGTACTTATGGAAGATTTAGTGAGGCAACCAACAATAACAGAAAGTGAAAGAGTCAAAACAGATGACATGCTAAGGTTTTACTTTTATCTTTTCAAAGGTATGTATGAGAGTGCAAAGAATAACTATTCAGAAGCTCTAGTCCTATTCAGAGTAGCTGAGAGACAATTGGACAAGGTACATGATGAAATTGAAAAGGCTGAGTTCCATTATAAAATTGGCACACTCTACTATTTCAACAAGGTCACGCTCCTTTCTCACCATCATCTACAAACAGCCAAGGATATCTACAAAGGTCATGAAGGCTACAGCATACAGACCATAAACTGTAATATGTTGTTGGCACTGAATTTGATTGATGATGGTAGACTAGACAATGCTGAAAGAATGCTTTTGGAGTGTGTCGATAGACTGATTGAGAAGAATGATAAGAGATTGTTAGCGTTGGCTTATTATGATTTAGGATTTCTCAAAATTCAGGATGACCACCATATAGAAGCAATTGAATATTTCAACAAAGCAATTTCCGCAGATGATCTAAAACAGTCAGCTCCTGTTTCTTACTTACAATGTGCGTATGAATTTGCAAGATCAAGCTATAAATCAAATCAGTTGGATCAGGCAATAAGTTGGGTTGCTGAGGGGAAAACCTTTTCTAAAGAACAGCAGAACACAAACTTTATTTTGAAATTCAATATCCTTGAGAAATGTTATACAACACCACGGGAAAGCTATGAGGACATCAAGAAAGGGCTATATCTTTTGGAAGAAAGAAAAGCATATGTTGATTTAGAGGCATTAGCTCCTGATGTTGCCTCCATATATAAAAAGTTAAATCTTTATGAAGAAAGTAACTACTTCTTGGAATTGGCTTTAAAATCTTGTACGCTTATAGGAAAGGAGGTCATATGATCATGAAAAAAATAATGGTGATTATTACTACTGCTTTGCTGATAGGTACAATACTTGGAATGCCTATTTTACAACATACCCAGGCAGATGCTAAAAGTGATATAGTGTTACTTTCCTCAAGAGGTGCAGGATCATAAATGGATGGTTTGAATCAACCTCTACAGACCAGCTCCGGGGTTGAATGGTTAAAAATAGATAAATTGGATTAAAGTATAAGACTCCTTATGGTATTCTAGTAAATGAATACGCCATAAAAGGAGTCTTTTTTATATGAAAATATTAGATGCTCCATCTTTACTATCAGCTGTAGAACAAAGGTCAAAGGCCTATCATGAGCTTCAAGAAGAAATGAAACTTGTGAAAAAAGCATTAAAAAGTGTATCGGGATTAGGTGACGAGTTTACTGGAAAAGGTGCAGATAATATCAAAGCTTTTTATAATGATCTTGCACTATACACGGACACTTATCTTGATTTTATCGATATGCAAAAGGCTTTTTTAGATGGAGTGAAAGGAAAGCTTGATGATGAATCATTAGGCGGTAGTACATTTATTGACGAGCACTTCTTAGACGCTCAATTGAAGCAGGGCATTCAGAACAATAAAGATATGGTGAAGGAACAAAAAGAAGCCCTTACGGCTATTTTTGACGATATTAGTGATTTGATTGAATTGCAGACATTTTCCAGCAAAGAGGTAGACGAGCACTTAGATGATGCGAACAAAAAAAGAAAAGATGCAATTGAGGCTGTACATACATTAGATCATGCCCTAAAAACAGAATACGCAAAATCAGAAGCGATTGAGAAACATCTTGCAACTTTTTATACAAAAATGATGGCTGCTACAGGAAAAGGAAAGAACGCTCAGCCCATGTATTATGATGCAAAAGCATTT
>NZ_PVRE01000011.1:0-18414 GCF_002998605.1 Bacillus sp. MZGC1 | reverse complement strand
CATCAGGTTTGGTGGCGATAGCGAAGAGGTCACACCCGTTCCCATACCGAACACGGAAGTTAAGCTCTTCAGCGCCGATGGTAGTTGGGGGTCTCCCCCTGTGAGAGTAGGACGCCGCCAAGCTTTTCTAAGGATCAGTTCCATACGGAATTGGTCTTTTTTGTGTTTTCTTCTAACAGCATCATGATATAAGCTGGGAACTTCTCTTCGGCAATCTCCATATAGCGTTCAATCATGACGTAATCATCACTAATGTATTGAGACAGCAGCTCGTACCACCATTCAGTTTCGTAGCGGGCAATCATACTGAGGTTATACATTAATAAGTAATGGCTGATGATCTCAGGAATCCCTAAAAATGAATCACGAGTTGACGGAATAAACCATTGATCCATTTCTAAATCATAATGAAGATGAGTAGCGAGCGCTGGATTTTCTTCTAGAGCTACATCAAACGTCAGCTTTTTGGCTTCTCTTTGCTTGAGTTTCCAACTTGTATGGAACTCAAAGTATTCAATAAAGCGTTCAGCAGACATGTTATAAAGCAATGGAATATGATCTTGAATCATCATCCCATTAACCTTTTCCACTTTAACTAATGTCGAGGGCTGCTTTTGAAACTCCAGAATATGACTCATTTCAGGTATCTTTGAAAGGAGATGAATCATCGTAAATCGCTCATCTTCAAGACCATTTAAATGAAATAGATGCTTTAACACATGCATGCATAGTCCATTTCGCTGAATTTTCACTTCATCTTCACTAAAGCGGTAATGCTGTTTCTTTCTCTTTCTCGATGTTACGCCATGGGCCAAAACAGAGGTTTGAGAAGGATAGTGAGGATCAACTGTCAGTAAACATGCCTTTAGCAACTGAGCCATTCCATAAAATAATAAAATGGGCTTCAGTTCGAGTGGAGCGATAGCTGCCTGTTCATAGAACGTATGGCCATGCTTTAAAAAGTAAATAAACCGTTCACAGTTTTTATAGGCTTGCTGGTTTGCATCTTGAATGCTCCGTTTCTCATATTGTTGATATAGAAACTTTTGGGAAGTTTCGAGTGAGTAAAAACGTTTTAAATCCTTCCATCCTGAACTTTTCATCTTCTTCCTCAACTCTCTTTATATTTTCTAAAAATTGCAACTGTTTGTTGCTTCCTTGACATGCTGTTTCCTAGTTGATAATCTACATATAATATTTTGCCGAAAAGAGGGGGATTTACTAATGTGGGAAAGTAAATTTTCAAAAGAAGGTTTGACGTTTGACGATGTTTTGCTTGTTCCAGCTAAGTCTGAAGTACTTCCGCGTGATGTCGATTTATCAGTTGAGTTAACAAGCACATTAAAACTAAACATTCCAATTATCAGTGCAGGAATGGACACGGTGACGGAATCACAAATGGCGATTGCAATGGCACGTCAAGGTGGTCTTGGTATCATTCATAAGAACATGTCTATTGAGCAACAAGCAGAACAAGTGGATAAAGTAAAACGTTCAGAGCGCGGCGTTATTACAAATCCATTCTTCTTAACACCTGAGCATCAAGTATTTGATGCAGAGCACCTAATGGGTAAATACCGTATTTCAGGTGTACCGATTGTAAATAACGAAGAAGATCAAAAGCTTGTTGGTATTATTACGAACCGTGACCTTCGTTTTATTTCGGATTATTCAATGAAGATTAGCGACGTGATGACAAAAGAGGAACTTGTGACAGCTTCTGTAGGTACGACGTTAGAAGAAGCTGAAAAAATCCTACAGCAATATAAAATTGAAAAATTACCTCTTTTAGATGACGAAGGAACGTTAAAAGGTCTCATCACCATCAAAGATATTGAAAAAGTGATCGAATTCCCTAACTCCTCTAAAGATGCACATGGCCGTTTAATTGTTGGTGCTGCTGTTGGTGTCACTGGCGATACAATGACTCGTGTGAGAAAATTAGTCGAAGCCAATGTGGATGTCGTTGTCATTGATACTGCACATGGTCATTCACAAGGTGTTCTTAACACTGTATCGAAAATCCGTGAAACGTATCCTTCTCTTAATATCATTGCTGGTAATGTTGCAACAGCCGAAGCAACTAAAGCATTATTTGAAGCAGGAGCAGATATTGTGAAAGTCGGTATCGGACCAGGGTCTATTTGTACAACACGTGTTGTTGCAGGTGTTGGTGTACCACAAATCACAGCAATCTATGACTGTGCAACAGAAGCAAGAAAACATGGTAAAGCTATTATTGCAGATGGTGGAATTAAATATTCAGGTGATATCGTAAAAGCTCTAGCATCTGGTGGACATGCTGTAATGCTTGGAAGCCTTCTAGCTGGTACATCTGAAAGCCCAGGAGACACAGAAATTTTCCAAGGTAGACGCTTCAAAGTTTATCGCGGTATGGGTTCAGTCGCTGCAATGGAAAAAGGAAGTAAAGATCGTTACTTCCAAGAAGATAATAAAAAATTCGTTCCAGAAGGTATTGAAGGCCGTACACCATACAAAGGACCAGTCGTTGATACAGTGTATCAACTCGTTGGCGGTATCCGTTCTGGTATGGGCTATTGTGGAACACAGGACTTACGCTCACTTAGAGAAGATGCACAGTTCATTCGCATGACTGGTGCAGGACTTCGTGAGAGTCATCCACATGATGTACAAATTACAAAAGAATCACCAAACTACACAATTTCTTGATAAATTGTGACAATCAAATTACATTTGACAGGGTCTATGACTCTGTCTATTTTTTTTGTCTTTATTGTGATAAAATTTATACTGTTGTGTTGAAATAAGCCCTTGTGGATTAAATATATATGAAATACGTCGAAAAAAGATGAATACGGAGGTATGACGATTGAACAGCAAGATGTTGAAACAGCTTATGGTCTCTATCCTTGCACTGGCATTGATTGTGACAGCATTTACACCAATGTCCAAAGCAAAAGCAGCTGAAGATCCATTCAATGTGAATGCGAAAGCAGCAATCCTAATTGAAGCTTCTACAGGTAAAATTCTTTATAGTAAAAACGCAGAACAAAGACTGCCTATTG
Organism: Bacillus sp. MZGC1; assembly: GCF_002998605.1. NCBI lineage: Bacteria > Bacillati > Bacillota > Bacilli > Caryophanales > Bacillaceae > Bacillus > Bacillus sp. MZGC1. Next base: position 15,367 of record NZ_PVRE01000011.1, on the reverse strand, counting down.
CAAGTATGGCAAAAATGATGACAGAGTATCTATTACTAGAGGCGATTGCTGAAGGCAAAGTGAAATGGGATCAAACGTATACGCCAGATGATTATGTATACGAAATTTCTCAGGACCGCAGTTTATCAAACGTTCCTTTGAGAAAAGATGGCTCGTATACAGTGAAAGAACTTTATCAAGCAACGGCTATTTATTCGGCAAATGCAGCAGCGATTGGCTTAGCAGAAGTGATCGCTGGATCAGAATCGAAGTTCGTTGAAAAAATGAACGCAAAAGCGAAAGAACTTGGTTTAACTAACTACAAATTCGTGAATGCAACTGGACTAGAAAATAAAGATTTACATGGCAAACAGCCAAAAGGTACAGGTCCTGATGAAGAAAGTGAAGTATCTGCGAAAGATATGGCATTGCTTGCACAGCATCTCATCAAAGACCATCCAGAAATTCTTGAAACATCAAGTATCGCGAAAACAAAGTTCAGAGAAGGCACAGACGATGAAATGGACATGCCTAACTGGAACTTCATGCTTAAAGGACTTGTGAAGGAATATGAAGGTGTAGACGGTCTGAAAACAGGCTCTACGGATTCAGCTGGTTCTAGCTTCACAGGTACCGCTAAACAAGGTGACATGCGTGTCATTGCTGTGATCTTGAATGCAAAAGGTAATCTTCATACAGCACGTTTCGACGTGGCGAAAAAACTGTTCGACTATGCATTTAAAAACTTCACGATGAAAGAAATGTACAAAAAAGGTCAACAGATCAAAGGACATGAAAACATCGAAGTCGATAAAGGCAAAGACAAAGAAGTACCTGTCGTCACGAAAGAAGCTTTCTCTGTGCCAGTAAAAAATGGCGACGAAAAGAGCTTTAAAGCAAAAGTAAATATCGAGAAAAAGAAACTAGAAGCTCCTATTAAAAAAGGAACGAAGGTTGGCATGCTGACGACTTCTTATTCTGGTGATGAGAAGGACTACGGCTATTTGAATAAAGATCAATCAGGTGTTGAGCTTATAACGAAAACAGGCGATGAAAAAGCAAACTGGTTCATCCTTGCAATGCGTAGTGTGGGTGGATTCTTCGCTGGCATTTGGGGCGGAATCGTTGACACAGTAAAAGGTTGGTTCTAATAAAAAACTGCTCTCATGCATAGAGAGCAGTTTTTTTATCGTTAAAAGAAAAGCGATTGTTTTTGATTTTGAGGAGTGGACAAGGCTTGCTGAAAAATACCACATAACTTTTCCACGCCCTCGGTCAGTGCTTTTTCATTCACATAAGAAAAGCTGAGGCGGATATAGTTTTGCTTCGGCTCTCCAGGATAGCACACAGAGCCAGGCAGAAAGGTAATTTGCTGCTTACGTGCCTCATGCAGCAGTGCACGTGTATCGACCCAGGAAGGAAAGCTAAGCCATAAATTGAGCCCGCCCTGAGGAATTTGCCACGTCACATCTTTTGGTGCATGCTTCGTTAATACATCTATCATTAAATCACGTCTCACCTTCAAGGCGGTTCTCAGCTTTTTCGTATGATCAATCATCTTCTTCGAAGTCAGAAATGGCAGAATGGCTTTTTGTGTGAGAAGAGGGCTGCCTAAATCATTATTGGCCTTTGCTGCTAATAAACGATTAAATATCGAGCCTGAGGCGGTGATAATCCCAATTCTGCATCCTGGAGCCAGTGTTTTACTTAATCCTCGCAAATAAATGACGTGTCCATCATGATCAAGACTTTTGATAGGTGCTGGCGGCTTCTTTTCGAAATAAAGCTCACGATAAGGATCATCCTCTACAATGAGACAATCAATACTTTGAGCCAGTAAGAGAAGTTGTTTTCTGCGTTTCATTGACATACTGGCCCCTGTCGGACTGTGAAAAGTAGGAATCGTGTAGATGAGCTTTGGTTTATATTTATCACAAATGCTTTGAAGCTGCTTCATGTTCATGCCTTCATGATCAACAGGGACTGTAATAATTCTTGCCCCTCTGCCCATAAAGACATCAATGGCGCCTGGATAAGTCGGTGCTTCCATGACAACTACATCATCAGGACCGATAAACGCACGTGCGACCAAATCAAGCCCTTGCTGAGAACCACTAGTTACAAGGATATTTTCAGGAGTAGAAGGCACACCCAGCTTTTCTAAAAAAGACTGAATGACTTGCCTAAGCTGAAGATCCCCTTGAATTTCCCCATACTTCGACATGATTTGAGGATGTCTGGCTAGTACATGCTGCATTTCTTTTTCTAAATACCGGTTTGGCAAAAGCCCTGGATCAATCATAGAGGAAGAAAGGTTGATCGCTTCTTCGACATAGTGATACTGAGCAAATTGAGACCGTGGTAAATAATCCGGAATGGATAACTGCCAATCAAAAGAGGTAGATGACGGAACCGGAATATCTGACTGCTTTTGCAGCTCATCCACAAACGTCCCTTTACCTTGCACAGTCGTTAAATATCCGTCGTCCTTCAGCCGTGTGTATGCCTTTGCTGCCGTGACAAGACTCACATTCAGCTGCTTTGCTAAATCACGTACAGTTGGCAGCTTATCTCCCTGCTGAAGCAAACCCGATTGGATATGATCAATGATCGAAAAGTAAATCTGATTCGAAAGAGATGTATCAGAATGTCGATGGATATCAATATGCATGAGAAACCTCCATTGAGTGCAAAATTGTTATACATGAATTTGAATTGTTATAGTTGCATTATAGCATGTAAATCACACTTCAAAGAAAAAATGACTTATTTTTAGCCAGAAATCGTTTATATACAAGGGTTTAGGCTTTTTTGTCGGCTGATTGAATTGTTATACTATTCTCTTTATTGTTATACTGTCTCGCTTGTATGATAAAGAGGTAAATCAATCGAATTGACAAATGGGAGGAAACTATTGTGAGCAATAAGGGAACTGAACGAGTGAAACGTGGAATGGCAGAAATGCAAAAGGGTGGCGTCATTATGGATGTCGTCAATGCTGAACAGGCAAAGATCGCAGAAGAAGCAGGTGCGGTGGCAGTTATGGCACTAGAACGAGTACCAGCTGATATCCGTGCAGCCGGCGGTGTAGCCCGTATGGCAGACCCAAGAATCGTAGAGGAAGTACAAAATGCTGTAACGATTCCAGTCATGGCAAAAGCACGTATCGGCCACATCGTCGAGGCTCGTGTTCTTGAAGCACTTGGTGTTGATTATATCGATGAGAGTGAAGTGCTGACGCCCGCAGATGAGGAATTCCATTTAAATAAAAATGAATACACAGTACCTTTTGTCTGTGGTTGCCGTGACTTAGGTGAAGCAACCCGCCGTATCGCAGAAGGCGCTTCGATGCTTCGTACGAAAGGGGAACCTGGGACAGGCAACATTGTAGAAGCTGTCCGTCATATGAGAAAGGTCAATGCTCAGATTCGTAAAGTAGCAGCAATGAGTGAAGATGAACTGATGACAGAAGCCAAGAACCTAGGAGCACCTTATGAATTATTGCTTCAAATCAAAAAAGACGGCAAGCTCCCAGTTGTTAACTTTGCAGCTGGAGGCGTTGCGACACCAGCAGATGCTGCGTTAATGATGCAGCTTGGAGCAGACGGTGTATTTGTTGGATCTGGTATTTTTAAATCAGACAATCCGGCGAAATTTGCAAAAGCGATTGTTGAAGCAACGACTCACTTCACAGATTACCGTCTCATTGCAGAACTTTCAAAAGAGCTTGGAACAGCCATGAAAGGAATTGAAATCTCAAATCTACTGCCAGAAGAGCGTATGCAAGAGCGTGGCTGGTAATTAAGGGAGCGCAAATGAACATGCTAACAATTGGTGTACTAGGGCTTCAAGGAGCCGTGAGAGAGCATATTCAATCGATTGAAGCCTGCGATGCAGAAGGTAAGATCATTAAACGAGCAGAAGAGCTAGCATCCGTTGACGGTCTTATTATCCCTGGTGGAGAAAGCACGACGATGAGGAGACTCATGGATACGTACCAATTCATTGAACCGATTAAAGCGTTCGCTGCAGAAGGGAAACCGATTTTCGGGACATGTGCCGGTTTGATTATGCTGGCAAAACATATTGAAGATCGAGAAGATGCCCATCTTGGATTGTTAAATGTATCTGTTGCACGGAATTCATTTGGCAGACAGGTAGACAGCTTTGAAGCAGATCTAGAAGTAAAAGGGCTGGATGCGCCGTTTACAGGGGTGTTCATCCGTGCGCCTCATATCATCAGCGCAGATGTGAGCGTAGAAATCATGGCTGAATATGATGGCAGGATTGTGATGGCGAAAGAAAACAATATCTTAGGCTGTTCTTTTCATCCAGAGCTGACAGACGATCACCGGTTAACACAGCTGTTTGTTGAAATGGTGAAGTCTTACAAAACGAAGCTCGCTGTATAAAACGGTTGAAAAGAGATAAAACTTATAGTACATTAAAATCACAATCAAAGATCGAAAAAGCGTTGACGGGAAATAGTAAGAAGCCCCTCTTTCTCAGAGAGCCGATGGTTGGTGCGAATCGGTGAAAGATGCAGTCTGAATCCATCCTTGAGCGAAATGCTGAAACACGAGAAGTAAGCATTTACGGTGATACCGTTACAGAGGAAAGAGGAAAGCATGCTTCTGCATGTTTTCAATCAGGGTGGCAACGCGAGAGCTCTCGTCCCTTTCATGGGATGAGGGCTCTTTTTATTTTTCGATAAAAAAAGGAGTGTTACACATGCTGGATATTAAACAACTGCGCACGGACTTTGATCAAATCAAAGAAAAATTAGCACACCGAGGCGAAGATTTAGCGGATTTTGATAAGTTTGGTGAACTGGATCAAAAAAGAAGAGAACTAATCGGGAAAACAGAAGAATTAAAGAGCCGAAGAAATGAAGTATCACAGCAAGTGGCCGTTCTAAAAAGAGAAAAGAAAGATGCCGATCACATTATTCAAGAAATGCGTGAGGTAGGAGATGAGATTAAAAAGCTGGATGATGAGCTAAGAACAGTAGAAGAAAGCTTGCAGCACATCCTCTTCTCTATTCCGAATATCCCTCATGACACTGTACCGGTTGGGGAAACAGAAGATGACAACGTGGAAGTGAGAAAATGGGGCGAACAGCCGGCCTTCTCATTTGAGCCAAAACCACATTGGGATGTAGCGGATGAGCTAAACATTCTTGATTTTGAACGCGCAGGAAAAGTCACAGGAAGCCGATTCGTTTTTTATAAAGGGCTTGGCGCACGCTTAGAGCGCGCACTATATAACTTTATGCTCGATCTACATGTCGATGAGTTTGGTTTTACTGAAGTGCTCCCACCTTACATGGTCAATAGAGCTAGCATGACAGGGACTGGGCAGCTTCCAAAATTCGAAGAGGATGCCTTTAAAATCCGAGAAGAAGATTATTTCCTCATTCCAACAGCTGAAGTGCCGATTACCAACATGCACCGTGACGAAATCCTTGAAGGGGAACAGTTGCCAATCAATTATGCAGCATTCAGTGCTTGCTTTAGATCAGAGGCTGGATCTGCCGGAAGAGATACACGCGGACTCATCCGTCAGCACCAATTTAATAAGGTAGAGCTTGTGAAATTTGTTAGACCTGAAGATTCTTATGAAGAATTAGAGAAACTAACAAATCAAGCAGAAAAAGTCCTACAGCTATTAAACCTGCCATACCGTGTCATGAGCATGTGTACGGGAGATTTAGGCTTCACGGCTGCGAAGAAATACGACATCGAAGTATGGATTCCGAGCCAAGATACGTATCGTGAAATTTCTTCTTGCAGTAACTTCGAAGCATTCCAAGCAAGACGCGCAAACATTCGATTCCGTCCAGAGCCTAAAGCGAAGCCAGAGCATGTCCACACGTTAAATGGATCTGGTTTAGCAGTAGGAAGAACCGTGGCGGCCATTTTAGAAAACTATCAACAAGAGGACGGCACAGTAATTATTCCTGAAGTACTGCGTCCTTATATGGGAAATAAAGAAGTGATGAAATAAGATGCCGCTATGGCATCTTATTTCTTTTTACCAAAAGTCCTACAGTTTTCCTAAATTTAGCCGATAAAAAAATAAAAGCTTCTAGGAAAGAAGGAATAACCTTGAATAGGCTTGACTATTATGTTGAAATGGCTCAATTAATTAGAAAAGTTCTAGATGAAAGTATTCTTTTCGGCATCACTGATACAGAGAAGGTGCTTTGTTACTACCCGTCTAACACAATAGATTTTGGCGTGAAAGTTGGGGACCCATTGAACCCAGAAGACCAAAACGTGGCGACGACATTAAGAGGACAAGAATATGATGGTCATTTACCAGAGTCTTTATATGGTTATGAAATTGCTGTAAAAGGTTACCCGATTTTTGATGAAGATAGAAAAGTAATTGGATCTTTTTTAGTGGCATTTTCACATCATCGTGAAAAGAAATTAAGCGGTTATATGGAGCATATCAATGATGTAGCGAAAGAACTCCAAGGTGGAATCGAGCAAATTGCTGCGCATTCACAAGAGCTGGCTGCCACAAGTTTAGAAATAAGCGAACAGGCAGGAAGAGCGGAAGAGAAATCTGCAAATATTGAAGAAGTCGTCAAAACCATTGGCGGGATCGCTAGACAAACAAACTTGCTAGGTCTAAATGCTGCAATTGAAGCAGCAAGAGCAGGCGAGAATGGAAAAGGGTTTGCTGTCGTAGCTGATGAAGTTCGTAAATTATCAGATGGCTCAAAGGAAGCGGCTGAAACCATTAATACCTTCTTAAAGGAAATCCAAGACAGTATTAGCACTTTGTCTGAAAACATCTCACAAATCAGCAGCTCAACAAATGAACAAGCCAAACAAGTGACAGACTTTACGAAAATTATTGAATCATTAAATGAGTTTAAAGAAGAGATGAATCAGTTTATTGAAGAGATTAGACAGGATACAAAATAGATCAAGAGCAGCCGTTAATGGCTGCTTTTTTATGGGCAGATTCTCATACCAAAACAACTTATTGAAATTTTTTTCGAAAAGATGTTGACTTGAATTAAAATGATATGGTATATTAATTCTTGTCGATACGGAGGAATACCCAAGTCCGGCTGAAGGGATCGGTCTTGAAAACCGACAGGGGTGTCAAAGCCCGCGGGGGTTCGAATCCCTCTTCCTCCGCCATATTGATTTTTTACCTTAGTTGAATTAAAACGCAAGCATAAAAATTGGAATTGTCAAACCGCTGCATTCGCGAAATGCAGCGGTTTTTTTTATTTTGTTTTAGAGCGATTTTTTTGTATAACAGAAGCAATTTCATGAAGAATGGGTTCAAGTGAGCTTTCATCATGAAGTAAGTCGTAATCTTCAATGTTAATTTTAATCACTGGGCATAAATCGAATTGTTCGATCCATTCCGTATATCGAGTGTACATTTCTTCCCAATAGGCTCGATCAGTTTGAGTTTCCATCTCTCTGCCGCGTTCTTCAATACGATTCAAAATATGATCTAAATCCCCGTGTAAATAGATGAGTACATCAGGGTGAGGGAAGTAAGGTGTCATCACCATCGCCTCGAATAGACTCGTATACGTTTCATAATCTACTTCAGACATCGTACCTTTGTCCGCATGCATTTTCGCGAAAATGCCTGTGTCCTCATAAATTGAACGATCTTGCACATATCCTCCACCAGATTCAAAAATCCGCTTTTGTTCCTTAAAACGCTCGGCTAGGAAATAGACCTGTAAATGGAAGCTCCATCTTTGGAAATCTGAATAAAAGGGCTCTAAGTATGGGTTGTCATCTACTTTTTCAAGAGAGGTTTGAAAGCCTAGCTTGTCCGCTATCGTTTTAGTCATAGTGGATTTTCCAACACCAACAGTCCCGGCGATTGTGATCACTGCATCCTTTGGTATTTCGATATTGTTCATAGTACTTGCTCCTTTATGTTCTGTACAATTTGCTGGTAATCTTGCTGTGAGGAAACGAAGTCTGTATGATCTCCTTCAATTGTAATGATAGGAAGCCCTGGGTCAGTCTGTTTTAAATGTTCAATAGCCAGCTCATAATCTTCAATGAGTGTTTTTAAATAAGCTGGGTCGATGTCTTCTTCAAAAGAGCGTCCCCTCATCTGTATTCTTTCAAGTAAGGTAGGAAGGCTGGCTTTTATATAGATGATAGCATTTGGTTTAGGAAGGTCATCTGTTAGCAAGTGATAGATCTTTCTGTATTTGTCCATGTGCTTTTTTGATAATGTTCTTTCTGCAAATATCATATTTTTATACACATGATAATCAGTGACAATCGGCTGCTGTTGACTCACATAGTTTTCTTCAATAGATTCTAACTGTTTGACCCGATTGCATAAAAAGAACATCTCAAGCTGAAAGCTCCATTGTTCCATATCTTCATAAAATTTATCTAAGAATGGATTTTCTTCTACAATCTCTTTTACTAAAGGAAATTGAAATTCCTTCGCAAGCATTGTAGCCAAAGTTGTTTTTCCGGCTCCAATTGGGCCTTCCACTGCAATAAAAGGGGCAGGATACATAGGCGTTCTCCTCTATCTATAAAGTTGTCAAACCAATGTATATTGTACCATACCCCTTCCGAGAGATAGAGCGAATGGGTTACGATGTCGTTCTTTTTTCAATATTAAATTGATCTGATAATAAGAGCCAATTTTGTGGGAAGGATAGACCTAATTTCCAATAAGCAATTCCGTTCAAGTTTAACTCTTTGATGAGATTGAACTTTGCTTGAATCGATCTAGCGTCTTCGAACCATACCTCATGCTCTTTATTAGTGGCATCTGTGTAACGAAAATAAGGTGCTTGTGCTGTTTCGTCGTATAGAATGGAGGCATTATTCTCTCTGGCAATTGCAATCGCTTGTTGAGGACTGACGGCTTTAGCAATGGGGCCGCCCTGGACGTAAGGAAGCGTCCAATCATAGCCATATAAATTCTGCCCCATAACAATTTTATTGGCCGGCATGACGGTCAGTGCATATTCAATGACTTGGCGGACAGGTCCAATGGGAGAGACAGCTTGTGCAGGGCCGCCGCTGTATCCCCATTCATAGGTCATTAACACAACATGATCGACGATCTTCCCGATGGCTTCATAGTCATGAGCTTCATACCATTTTCCCTTTTGCTGACTACTTGTTTTAGGGGCAAGTGCAACAGATATTGTCCATCCTTCTTGATGGAAGCGGGTTGTTGCCTCTCTTAAAAATTGAATGTAAGCATCTTTATCAGCGGGACGTAAATATTCAAAATCAAAATGGATTTCTTTTAATTGATACTTTTTAGCAACACGAACGATTTCATTTAAAAATGTGGCTTTGACAGATTGGTTATTCAAAAGAATTCGCCCAAGTTCATCACTGAATTTATCATTCTCTAGGTTTGTCACCACCATGGATAAAACGGTTCTGCTCTGAGCGGTTATTTGAGGTAGCTGATCTAACGGTGGTTCTTTCAGTGTTCCGTCTCTTTGCGCTTGGAAACTAAAGGCGCCTAAATGGGTTAAATATGGAGAGGCCTCTCTAGCTGCTTGTTTTAAGTTTTCACTGACTTGATTTCCCCTTGGTTCAATGTAAGCATTCGAATTAATGTTCCTTTTCGGTCTTTGAGGAATATAGAGCAAGAAGCGAATAGGTAGTATCGCTTCAGGCCGAATTCTATTCACACGTGCCAATTCCTCCACTGAAATTCGAAATCGTCTTCCAATTTGATAAAGTGTGTCATTTTGTTTGACCTCATAAAATTGTCCTCTAATTGGAATGACAATTGTTTGTCCAATGACGAGTTGATTTGGTGTTTCAATATCGTTGGTACGGATGATTTCATTGACTGTTGTTTTAAAGCGCATGGCAATTTCGTTTAAAGTATCTCCTCTTTTGACAACATAAATTTGAATAGTCAACGCCCCCTTTGTTATTGCTAACAATTTATGAGGGTTATGGATAAATCATGTTTGATTTTCATTCGTGATCTCTTTAGCAGTGGTGATTTTTGCTAGTAGAACGTTCTCCATCATCGTTAAAGCATATTCGTTGTCTCTGTCGTCATTTGATGCGATACAATCTTTAGGTACAATTAAGTTGTATTCTCGCATGTATGCGTCATTTGCAGTGAACAGAACGCAAATGTTTCCTGCAATTCCAGTCAAAATGATGTCTTGTACACCTAATTCATTTAAGAGTGTTTCTAGTGCAGTTCCGTAGAAGGCCGAATGCTTCGGTTTAATTAAGAAGTAATCATCTTTAGATGGTGCCATTTTCTCTAAAATAGGGGCGCTTCTTTCGTTTTTGCATGTTTCCATCACAGCTTGAATATCAGCCTTCCAGAGACCGTAGTGGTCGTTGATATAGATGATTGGCCAATTTTCCTTGAAAGCATGATCTTTAAGAGCTAAAATCTTATTGGTCATTTGCTCTGTTTTATCAGCGAGCACATGTCCCATTTCAAAATCAAAATTATTAATCATGTCGATAATAAGCAGTGCCTTTTGGTGCTTTGACAAAGTAAGACCCCCTTAAAAGATTGTGCTAATATGTTAACCTCAATATCCTTTTAAAAAACATGAAAAGAGAGCCGTGCTATGACGAGAGATGAACAGTTTATGCAAGAAGCTATTTCTGAAGCCTTAAAAGCAGAACAAATAGGAGAAGTACCAATCGGTGCCATCATCGTTGTTGATGACCAAATTGTGAGCCGCGCTCATAATTTAAGGGAAACAGAGCAGCGTTCAATTGCACATGCAGAATTACTTGCTATTGATGAAGCGTGTAAAACGACTGGAAGCTGGCGTTTAGAAGATGCTGTACTTTATGTGACGCTTGAACCGTGTCCTATGTGTGCGGGAGCGATTGTCCTTTCTAGAGTGAAAAAGGTCGTTTTCGGTGCATACGATCCAAAAGGTGGATGTGCAGGTACTTTAATGAATTTACTGGATGATGAACGGTTCAATCATCAGTCTGAAGTCATTGGTGGTGTACTTGAAAATGAGTGCGGTGAGCTGTTAAGTCAGTTCTTCCGAAATCTCCGCCAGCGAAAGAAACAAGCCAAAAGTAAATGAATGGATGTCGTTTGCAATTTCAGCTATAAGAAGGTATACTTATGTCTGCGTCACTAACAATTTAATATTCATTTTGCCGTGCTAAGCGGGGAGGTAGCGGTGCCCTGTACTCGCAATCCGCTCTAGCGAGGCCGAATCCCTTCTCAAGGTTCGTTTACTTCAAGGTCTGCCTTAAATAAGTGGTGTTGACGTCTGGGTCCTGCGCAATGGGAATTCATGAACCATGTCAGGTCCGGAAGGAAGCAGCATTAAGTGAAACCTCTCATGTGCCGCAGGGTTGCCTGGGCCGAGCTAACTGTTTAAGTAACGCTTGGGGTAGCGAATCGACAGAAGGTGCACGGTAAATCAATATTAAATGTAACTCACCTAGTTAATCTAGGTGAGTTTTTTGTTGCTGTTTAAAGAATAGCTCAGCTGCTTTGTTTATACAAATAGGCAAAAAACCTTTTTAGAGTCTTTTTGTTTTTCCATTAATCACAATAGGAACAAAAGTTCTCCATGGTGTTGCAGAACAATTCGAAAATCTAGAAAACACGTTTTTGATTCATAGAAAGTAGAAAATCTATAGTTGAAATCATCATTTTCGTTTATTAGAAAATAAAGGTGTGCTTTTGAATTGATCGGTGCATCATGTATAATAAAAAAGATGATAAATGGAGGAGGGCGTATTTGTGAGTTATCAAGCTTTGTATCGAGTGTTCAGACCTCAAGTTTTTGAGAATGTTGTTGGACAAGAACACATCACAAAAACGTTGCAAAATGCCCTTTTGCAGAAGAAGTTTTCTCATGCTTACTTATTTTCAGGTCCTAGAGGAACAGGTAAAACAAGTGCTGCCAAGATCTTTGCGAAGGCAGTGAACTGTGAAAAGTCACCTGTGAGTGAACCTTGTAATGAATGTGATGCCTGTAAAGGGATTACAAACGGCTCGATTTCAGACGTGATTGAAATAGATGCTGCCTCAAACAACGGGGTAGATGAAATCCGTGATATACGTGATAAAGTGAAATTTGCTCCTTCGGCGGTTACATATAAGGTTTATATTATAGATGAAGTACATATGCTCTCTATCGGGGCATTTAATGCCCTCCTTAAAACGTTAGAGGAGCCGCCTGCTCATTGTATCTTTATTTTGGCTACCACAGAGCCTCATAAGATTCCTCTTACCATCATATCCCGTTGTCAGAGATTTGATTTTAAACGAATCACGACAAAAGATATTGTTGGAAGAATGAAGAAAATTGTAGATGCAGAAAGCCTAAATGTACAAGAGGGCTCGCTCGAGATTATCGCTAGTGCAGCTGATGGCGGTATGCGTGATGCACTAAGCCTCTTAGATCAAGCGATCTCATTTAGTGGTGAGCAGCTGACAATTGATGATGCGCTGCTCATTACAGGAGCTGTTTCTCAGCATTTCATTAGTCAGCTAGCCGAAGCAATTTTTGATCAAAATATTGCTGTAGCGTTAGATACCTTAAATGAATTACTTCAGCAGGGAAAAGATGCTGCTAAATTAATAGAGGACATGATCTTTTACTTTAGAGATATGCTGCTTTATAAAACGGCACCAGATCTGGAGGGGGTCCTTGAAAAGGTAAAGGTCGATGAAAATTTCGTGACGCTTTCGGATCGTGTGACACCTCAATTTCTATATGAAACAATTGAAGTGCTGAATAAAAGTCACCAAGAAATGAAATGGACGAATCATCCAAGAATTTTCTTTGAGGTAGCTGTTGTCAAGCTATGTCAGTCAACGGTTGGAATACCACAAGCTCATGCTAACGCTGATTTAACGGCGCTAACGGATAAAATAGACAGGTTGGAACAGGAGCTATCTAGGATAAGAGCTGAGGGTGTGCCAATGTCTCATTCTCATCATCCTCAAGAAAAAAAGGAAGCACCTCGACCACAAACGAGTAACAAAAATGGATACCGTGCACCTGTCGGCCGAATTCACGAGATTCTAAAAGAAGCAAAACGTCCAGAGCTAGAAAAAATTAAAGGTAAATGGGGAGAACTCCTTGCCCACTTGAAACAGCAGAATAAGGTGTCTCATGCTGCGCTATTAACGGATAGTGAACCAGTTGCTGCTGCTTCTCATGCCTTTGTTTTAAAATTCAAGTTTGAAATACACTGTAAAATGGTTGCCGAAGATAAAAGCGGTGTTCGAACCAACCTTGAGCAGCTATTAGAGTCTATGTTAGGAAAAAGAGTGGAATTAGTTGGCGTTCCTGACGCTCAATGGGGTAAAATAAGAGAAGAATTTTTAAGAGATCATCAGCCGGATGAACAGGCAGATGGTCAGGGGACTTCTGCTGAAGAGGATCCATTGATTGCAGAAGCAAAGAAGTTAGTAGGAAACGATTTAATTGAAATTAAAGATTAATAAAAATGAAAGAGAGTGGTGTTCATATGCGCGGTGGAATGGGAAATATGCAAAAAATGATGAAACAAATGCAAAAAATGCAAAAGGATATGGCTAAGGCTCAAGAAGAGCTTGCAGAAAAAGTCCTTGAAGGTACAGCGGGTGGCGGTATGGTCACTGTAAAAGTAAATGGACAAAAAGAAGTTGTTGATGTAGCAATCAATGAAGAAGTTGTTGATCCAGAAGATATCGATATGCTTCAAGATCTTGTACTTGCAGCAACAAACGACGCATTGAAAAAAGTCGATGAGTTAACGAATGAAACAATGGGTCAATTCACAAAAGGAATGAACATGCCAGGTTTATTCTAGGAGGAATAACTGAAGATGCAATATCCTGAACCAATATCAAAGCTGATTGACAGCTTTATGAAATTGCCAGGAATCGGACCGAAAACTGCGGTTCGTCTGGCTTTTTTTGTTCTTAGTATGCAGGAAGATGTCGTACTAGATTTCGCGAAGGCGCTTGTTAATGCAAAGCGTAATTTAACTTATTGTTCGGTATGCGGCCATATCACAGACCAAGATCCTTGCTATATTTGTGAAGATACAAGAAGAGATCAATCTGTTATCTGTGTAGTGCAAGACCCAAAAGATGTGATCGCAATGGAAAAGATGAAAGAATACAACGGCTTATACCATGTGCTTCATGGTGCCATTTCACCGATGGACGGAATTGGCCCAGAGGATATTAAAATTCCTGACCTGTTAAAAAGATTGCAAGACGATCAAGTGACAGAGGTGATCCTTGCAACCAATCCAAACATTGAAGGAGAGGCTACAGCCATGTATATCTCTAGACTGTTGAAACCATCAGGAATTAAACTCTCTCGCATTGCTCACGGACTTCCAGTAGGTGGAGACTTAGAGTATGCGGATGAAGTCACACTGTCTAAAGCTCTAGAAGGCAGACGTGAGATGTAGGAAGGAGAAGTACGGTACATGGGTTTTCTTCGCAGAAAATCAATTCGAAAAGAATTCGATGAGAAATTAATTCAACAGCTTTTTAAGCAAAAGGAAGAATGGAACAGACAAAAAAAGCTTGTCGCAAATAGCGTTGAGCCTTCACCGGACATTCTATTCGAATTAAAGCTTGCTCAAGCGAAGTACTTTTTCTATCTAAGAGAAGCGAAAAAGAGGAATTTACGTTTAAACAACTGGAGATAGCAGGTCTATTTTACATAGTCCTCTCATATGCTTGTACTATTCATATGAAGAGGAGATGAGAGGATTATGGAACCTGTTATTGTAATCGGGTCAATTTTGATAGCTGTACTATTGTTGTTTATGTCAGGTGTTCAAGCGAACCCCTTCAAATGGTTAGGGCTGATCGGAGTAAAGTTTGTGGCAGGTGCTCTTTTTTTATTTTGCCTCAATCTATTTGGAGAGAGTCTAGGATTACATGTCTCTATTAACCCTGTAACGAGTGGAATCAGTGGTTTATTGGGCATCCCAGGCGTAGCAGCCTTAGTCGTAATTGAAAAATTTATTATTTAATGAGAAATATTGTTGACTTTGATCCTGTATGGTGGTAAATTAATATACGTCGCTGATGACGAAGAAACGAAAAAACATTATAACAAAAAAGTTGTTGACATTAACAATTTAAATATGGTATGATGTTCTAGTCGCTTCTGAAGCGGTAAACAAGTTCTTTGAAAACTAAACAAGACAAAACGTACCTGTTAATTCGAGTTTTTATAAAAAAATCCTATGATACATCATAGGTAGTCAGTCAAACTGGCGAAAAACAAAACTTCGGTTTTGTACTTTTTCGGAGAGTTTGATCCTGGCTCAGGACGAACGCTGGCGGCGTGCCTAATACATGCAAGTCGAGCGGACAGAAGGGAGCTTGCTCCCGGATGTTAGCGGCGGACGGGTGAGTAACACGTGGGTAACCT
>NZ_PVRE01000010.1:0-39208 GCF_002998605.1 Bacillus sp. MZGC1 | reverse complement strand
AATGCTAAGCATGCCTTTTACAAATTAATTCCTCGATCAATTAAAATAACTCCAAAAGTCATCTGTTAATAAGTTACACAAAAGGATTATAATTGTACTAAGAGAAATAATTACTTATATATTAGAGCAAAAATTCATACTTCTGCGACAATTTCCGACAATATTTTTTTGTACTATATGTTAAATTTAACAATGATAAGGTGATCATATATGACAAGTACAATCGCGAAAGACTTACGGACGTATTTACGGAACTCAATCGAAATGTCTAAAGAAAGTCAAAAACAAGTTGCTACAAAACTTGGTATAAGCAGTAGTTATTTAAGCAAATTTTTAAATGGCAAGGATGTCTCGTTCTGGATTGTTCATAAGATCATTAATTACATTGACAAAGAGAACGAAGTTGAACTTATTTTTAATTATTTTAGAGAAGGCATTAGTTCCAAAAATTTTCCTGCTGCTTTAGAATATTGTTATTCCAAGCAATTGTACGATTATACAAGTGTTCTTGCACAGGAGTACAAAAATAAAAGAAATTCAAAAACTCAGGAATTATGTTCTTTATATTCGTTAATGTTAGAGTCAAGATTTATATTCGAAAGTAATACTTTTTTAGATAACCTGAGAAATTTCAAAACCACCTTTTTGGAAACTGAAATTATGGTGAAGGTCTTACAAGTCTATTACTATTATTTGAACGGCCATTATGATTTAACTATTTATACGATTGATCAAATAAATGACTTGTTGTTTCAGGTTAATGATCCATTTCTAAAAATGGCATACGGTGCTAGGGTAGATGAAATTCAAGTCAATATTTACTTGAAGCAAAAAACAGAATTAATACAATCACGAAAAATCGCTAACAGAATTTTGGATAGGAATTTCAGCACAGCTCACAACATTACTGCTTATCACATTTTAGGTCTTTCGTATTTTCCAGAATCCTATGAACAGTCAATTTCTTATTATCTTAAATGTATTGAACTTTATTCGAAATTTCCTGATAGACAGGCTGAAATTCTGGAAAATAAAGAAGAAATATCGTTTCTTCAAAAGTACTGGAATAAAAGAATTCATGACGAATTCGCAGTAAGTGAATTCTCCATGTTATTAAAACATGATGGAGATTTAAGCAAATATTACAAAGATGAGAGATATAATAAATATGCGCTTTTCTTTGATGGAATAAAAGAATCTTCAACAGAAAAATTGCTATTATCACATCATTATTTTTCAAAAACCAAAGATTATTTTAGGGCAAGTTTCCCAAAAAATGAATTGAATAGAATTGGATTTAAGTATACACTCTAAGAGTTAGGGGGTGCTATACATGACTAAACGTTTCAATGTAATTGTTTTAACACTTACACTAGGAGCAACAATAGTTGTTTCGGAAATTCACTCACTTATCACTAACAACCCAGAGACAGTATATGAAACAAAAGACGTAAGACCTGGAATGTAAATATAAGATATGAAAAAGACGCTACCTATAATCAGGTATCGTCTTTCGTGTTTTCTGGGGAAGTTTCCTGTTTTCAAAAATAACTAAAACAGGAAATTCTTTTAAATATTTCTAATATGGATTAAAATATAAACAGAACAAATGTTCCTTGGAGGGAAGAGAAATGGCTATAAAATATGAAGAATTAATGGAAATCTTAGAAGCAATAAAAAAAGAAGATCAAAATCAATCCTCTTCAGGTGAATCGTCTTCAAAAAATTTAGCCTTAGAAGCTCTGTAATTTTTAAGGGCATCTAACATGAAATTACGTTCATCATCTGTTATTTGTTTGCCATCTGCATCTATAATGTTTGCATTTTTGATATTCTCAAGAGTTAGTTCTTTCGCGAAAACTACTTTCTCAGCTTCTTTACCCATTTTTTCAAGTTCGCTCGGATCAGTCACAAAGTAAGTGGGATCAACATTGAAAAAATCTGCAAGTTTTGTCAAAGCTTCCAAAGAAGGGCTTTTGATTTTACCCGTTTCAAGTTTTGATAGATAGCCGTTACTTAAACCAACTTCTTGAGCAAGCTTTCTAATAGACAGTTTGGGTTTATACTCTTGTCTTAGTCTTTTTAAGTTTATTCCGATTAACTCATTTTTCTTGTTATCCATAAAATAAAGTCACCTCGATTTAACGCCACTGATTAGTAACAACATATTAATTATATCATGTTTAAGATTCCTATAAGAAACATTTATGAAATTTATGGTTGCACTAAAAGCAGAAGGATGATATATTTTACTTGTGCTTCCTATAAGAAGCGTTATGGAGGTGAAAACGATGGTCCATGAA
This sequence comes from Bacillus sp. MZGC1, assembly GCF_002998605.1. Lineage (NCBI taxonomy): Bacteria > Bacillati > Bacillota > Bacilli > Caryophanales > Bacillaceae > Bacillus > Bacillus sp. MZGC1. The sequence continues at coordinate 36,905 of NZ_PVRE01000010.1, read as the reverse complement.
ACTTCTACTTTTGCAGAAAAGATTAAAAAACTAAGGTCAGAAAGAAATGAAACTCAACGTCAATTTGGCTTGGTTACAGGGTTTTCTAGCTCTTATATTTGTAAGTTGGAAAAAGGGAAAGCTAATCCGTCGCACTCTTCTTTAGTTCAACTAAGTGAAAAATTAAATTTGCCACCGGCTTATTTTTTTTAAAATAAGTGCTTCCTATAGTGATCAAAAATTCGAAGGGCAGTCCTATTGTCCACATTGCATATTATGTTTCGAGGTGATCTTTATGGCTAAGAAAAAGCAAAAGAGAAAAAGCAACCTGTTTCTCGGAGAAGTTTTCTTTGGAACAGAAGACAGAGAAAAACTTTTTACTGAGGCTGTGGCGCCTTATTACACACCAGTAAAAAAAGAAAAGAACAAAAAAACTAAAGAGGCTTGAAACATTTGTTTCACCTTTTTTTAAAGGACAAGCCTAATCATAAAAAGAGGTGTGAGGTGTAAAGTGAAATGAAATTTGAATTTGAAGATTCTGATCTTGAAATAATTACAAATAGCATTATAGCAAATGTGAGTGCCGCATTAATTCCAAAAATTGAAGAGATGTTAATGATTATCGCTTCCAAAGATGAACTGCTAACAAAAAAACAGGTATATGAAAACATTTTAAAATGCACTGCTGCTACAGCAGACGAGCTTTATTTTAATCGACCAGATTTCCCGACTCTCGATTTGACCAGTTTACCTGGTGCTCCACGTCAGCATAAAAGATATTCACGAAAAGCGGTAGAAGCTTGGATAGCAGCAAATACAAAAGGAGCTTTAAATCATGGCTGAAATCAAGTTTGTCAAATTGAGCACCAATATGTTTGATGACGAAAAAATAAAGTTAATTGAGCAAATGCCTGAATCTGACACACTTTTAATTATCTGGGTCAAATTACTTGCTCAGGCTGGTAAAACTAACGCCTCGGGATATATATATTTAAGCGAAAATGTTCCATACACAGAGGAAATGTTGTCAGCTATTTTTAATCGACCTTTAGGAGTCGTAAGAATGGCTCTCAATACTTTTAAGCAATTCGGCATGATTGAGATTAACGACAACCACTATATAAGTATTTGTAATTGGGAAAAACATCAAAATGTTGATGCGATGAATAAAATCAGGGAAGACACTAGGAAAAGAGTAGCCAAACATAGGGAAAAACAGAAGGCTCTTGCTCTAGAAACTAGCGGTAATGTTACACGTAACGTTACAGTAACCCAAAGTAACGAACAAGAAAGAAGAAGTAAGAAAGAAGAAGTAAGAAAGAAGAATAAAGATATATTGTCGGGCAACCCGACCGATGATCCTAAAACTCAAGAATCTGAAATTCCATTCAAGCTGATCATTAATCTTTTGAACAAAGTAACAGGGAAATCTTTCCGACATTCATCTGCTGCTACACAAAGATTAATTAAAGCACGATGGAATGACGGATTCAGATTTGAAGACTTTAAAACAGTGATCCTGACAAAAACTAATCAATGGCTTAAAGACGACAAAATGAATAAATATCTGCAGCCAACGACGTTGTTCGGGACAAAGTTTGAAGGATATCTGAATGAAGGTGCGGGGGTGATAAAACGTGCAGAGCATCAAATCAGTGGCAGTGGGACCCTTAAACGCAAGAATGACCTTCCATTCTGATTTTTGTGAGAAACACACATACACCAGAGGTAACAAGGATGTCGTAAAGCCTGTTCGTATGATGATCCTCAATGGCAAGGTGGTCTGTCCACGGTGTGAACTGGAGGCAGATGAAAAAAAGCTTCAAAGAGACTTAGAGAGTCAGATAGAGTTCAGCCAGCGAACAAAGAATTTCAACACACTTGAAAAGCGAAGCATCTTCCGAGACAGAACGATTGCTAAAGCGACGTTTGATAATTACAAAGTGACCGAGCCTGAGGAAACGGCAAACAAACGCCTCATGATGGAGCTTGTTGGTCATTTGAAGCAAGGAAAAGTGTTTAATATCTTTCTCCAAGGTCATCCAGGAGTGGGGAAGAGTCATCTAGCTTATGCCGCACTCAAAGCTCTGAATGTGCCGCCTGATCCAGACAACCCTGAGGATATGGGCAAATCATGCTTGTTTGTAAACCTTGCTGATGCTGCTTTTGCAATTCAAGACTCTTTCAACAACAAAGAAAGCAAATTCACACAAGGTTATGTAACAGGGCTTATAGGTGATGTGGATTATCTAGTGATTGATGATGTAGGTGCTGAAACGGGATCTGAACATTCAAAGAGCGAAGCCACCAACTTTATTCACAAGATACTTTATGCAGTCACATCAGCTAGACAGGATAAAACAACGATTTACACATCCAATTTAACAGGGGACAAACTAAAACAAATGTACGACACAAAACTTGTATCACGTATGACAAAAAAGTCTAAATACATTTTGTTTAAAGACACCTTTGATAAGCGTGACGAAGAATTGCCATTTTAGGAGAAAACTATGACCATCAGCAATTCAATAGCGTCCGAAATTGCTAGTTTAATAGCCCATAAAAAACACAAGGAGGAACGATCATGAAAAAAGGCGGTAGAAAGCCCACAAGAGCCGAAAGAAAGATTCTAGTAATAAATGGGTTGAACCCACTTTATTGGCTCGTAGAAAAGAATCTGACGACATCTGTGCATGTTGTACACAAAGAGGTCGGTCGCAGAAAGGAAATTGCGAAATGAGCGTTACTAGAATCATTTTAGAAGATTTCAATTTTGAATGGACGATTGTTGGCCTTAAACGTTTTCTTGATTATTGGTACGAAGGAAGATCGGTCGTTGAAATGGCGGAGTTATTTAACCGTCCGGCAGAAGAAGTATTGTTGCTGATTATTGATTTCAGCAAGCGTGGAAAGATCAAGGAGCGTCCTAACGGCGTCGGCGCAAACGAGCCTATGTATATCAAAAAATGCACAATGAGCTACAAAAAAAGAGATTTACGCAAGCTGTTTGAACAACAACCGGTTTACTACGCTTGCCCACACAGCGATTTCATATGGGATGAAAAAGACATCATTTTATTTAGACAAATGTGGCAGGATCATGAGCCGATCAGACATATGGCCAATCGTTTAGCCCGCAATGTCGATGACATCCAGTTGCTGATTATAGATCAAGCCGAGTTAGGCAAGATCGAACCACGTAAAGGCGGCGCGCTAGGAAAGGAGTACAAGCATGAAAAGAAAAAGCATCCTGTTGCCATTTGAAAAAGCGACAGCACGCCAGCTGGAAGTCATTGCGCGGTATGAAGATTGTCCAAAACGGATCAAGACAGCAGCCGTGCGCCACCTCAAACAGAGGGGAGGCATTAAGTGATGACAGTTGCAGAGAGAGAATTTTTGATCGAGTGGTTGAGTCTTACAAATGGGGCTTATGGGCGGGAGTATTGCGAGAAACTAACTGACGACGAGCTAGAAAGAATCTATAATCTCAACGTTCCGCAGCGTGACGAATAAGGAGGTGAACACTTTGGAAACAGTAGCCAATCCATACAAAGCAGGTCCGGTACGCGCATGGGTTATGTCAGAGGATGAACTAGCAGCTTATAGGCAGCAGCACCCACCAAAACCATATAAAAAGAGACTCAAACGTAAAGACTGGCGTTGGAAGCGCACAGATCAATCCGTCGAGTCTCAGCGGTAAGAATTCACATCAGTTCAATGTGAGTAATTAAGCTTAGGAACCTTAATTATATCACATTGGAGTGAAGATTGTGAATAGACCGCAGACTATCTCATTAACAAAAAACGAGCCTTTCACAACATTAGTTGAACAAGGAAAGGTACAAGTGATCGTGCTGGACGGGATCAACAACACAGCGCATTACATAGAGGCTCCCGAACACGGTCACACAATCATTGAAACGATTAAAGGAAGTTTTGACCGAGTTAGATTTGATTTCAGTTATAAAACTAAACGATAGCAGGGGTTCATCCCCTGCGGGGGAGGAAATACCATGAATTTACCTAAACATATCGAGCTTTCGCAGGCAGTCAAAGCCTGTAAAAACAAAGCGATGACAATAGATGCTGCAGCTGCATATCTAGGCGTACCCACATTTTTTGTACCAGTGCTTGCTGAAAGTTGCCCTGACTTGGTCATCGAAGGAAATGTTGTCATGGCAAAGCGTGAGTCAAACGGGCCTGTCATTTTCACACTGCTGGCTTTTATGGGGATCATTACTGTTGCTGGGTTGATGGGAGGACTTGGACAATAAAAAAGCAGGGATTTACTCCCCTGCTAGAGTCTTGATTTCATCTAGTATTGATTTCAAAAACGCAAAAATAGGAGCTAGAGGTGCAAATAACTTAATTAGAAAATTTTTAAATTCATTAAGCTTATCATCAAAATACGCTTCCATTTATATCACCACCTTTTTACAAGAATAAAAGTATTATACACCATTAAACAGAACTTGTGTTCGTATTCTGGAAAATATTTAAGAGAGTTAGGAGGAAACGGAAAATGCCAAAACCTGAACAGCTTAAACGCATGAATGATATAAACGAGCTGATCAAGCTCATAGCAAGCATAGATAGACGTACTTTCTACTGTAAGTCAAAGAATCGGATAGCGTATTTCAGATTTAAGAAAAAACTGTTCTTCGTTGATGATTACACAGGAGAAGATGTTTACCCGTATGAATTGGGACGGGGGCGAGTAAACGGATTTTCTCACGGAGGGAACATGTGGCAGCTGGTTAACAGTTTTCGGGAATTTATCATCACGGGTCGATATGGCGATCTCAGAGATTACAAAGAAATCTGGGCTTACAGTCGTGAGGGCTGTCAAAAGATTCGTCAAAAGGCAAAGGAAATCGAATTTATTGAAAATGTTGATTATCCTTACAGTTTCAGAGAATGGGAGAAAGCAAACTAACAGCTGGGAGGGGGTGCTGCATGGACCTGAATCAGATACTTCAAGGTGATTGCATAAAAGTTGTTCAATCGCTACCACCGGATACAATTCAAACCGTGATCACTAGCCCGCCTTATTGGGGATTAAGAGACTACGGAATGACTGAGCAAATCGGTTTAGAAGAAACCGTTCAAGAATACATTCAAAAAATCGTTTCTTTATTCAGAGAGATTAAGAGAGTTTTAAAGGATGATGGCACTGTCTGGCTGAATCTAGGTGACGCTTATGCGGGAAGCGGCCGTGGAAGAATTGCGAACGGCCGTACTCATCCAGGTATTAACCATATGCAATCTGTCGGACAAACTAGCGGAGTTATAAATCTTACGAACAAAGTTGCCGGGTTAAAGCCAAAAGATTTAATAGGCTTGCCGTGGCGTGTGGCTTTCGCTCTCCAAGAAGACGGTTGGTACTTGCGGAAAGATATTGTTTGGAACAAACCAAATGCCATGCCGGAGAGTGTGAGGGATAGACCGACAAGCTCACATGAATATATTTTTCTTCTCTCAAAATCACAAAAGTATTATTACGATCATGAAGCAATAAAAGAAGAAGCTGCTTATAAACCGTTTCCGGATCCACCAAGAGGATCAAAGGGTGCATTCGGAATGGAACAACAAGGGAGAAGAGAAGACAAGCCCCGTGCTTCATTCAAAGAAAAGTATGGTGACTTAGCATTCCGAGCTATCAGAAATAAGCGTTCAGTCTGGACCGTTGCAACCAAGCCAACCAAAGACGCTCATTTTGCTACCTATCCAGTGGAGCTGATAGAGCCGTGTGTATTAGCTGGCTGCCCTATTGATGGAATTGTATTGGATCCATTCATGGGTTCGGGAACAACAGGCATAGCGGCACTCAAGCATAGTAGAAATTTTATCGGAATTGAATTGAATCCTGAATATATAAATATCGCAAACAAACGCTTAAACGGCGTGCAAATTGAACTGTTGCATCATCTATAAACAGCCTAGCGGTTTAGTAGGAAGAAAGGTAAATAAAATTTATTTGGTGATGAGTTGAAGTGGGCAGAGAATAAGAAAATGATTACAGCTTGCAGGCTATATAAATGCTTTCGGTTTTCACACCTGTCTTGTAGTAGAGAAAAGATTACATTTGAAAAATTAATATTTCTCTCATTTAGTCTAATAATATTTCTAAATGATTAAAGGAGGAAAAAATAGTGGGAATTACCGAATTAATTGTTGCAGTTGTTAATGCATTCCTAGAAAGAGAAAAGGTTAAACAAGATGATCAAAGAGTTCAAGCGATAATCAATGCGATTAATGGAACTATTATTGAAAACAGACATGCCATTGAAGAAGCTCTAAAAGATTATGAAGTAAATCGACTGACGGGGCTCTATTTTGGTCAAATTGAAAACTTTAAGGAGTATGATCCTGTTAATAGTGACAAACAGATCTTGGATCGAATTGCCTTTGATACTAATTCGCAAATTGTTGGACCATTAATTAATTTATATAATAATGAAAATGATGTCGAGCGTGTCAGAAAAATTGTAAAGTTGATGGTACTAGTAGTATCTCTAAGAGCACTTGTTTCATCTGAACTTAAATATAAACATAATGATAATCGAGATGACCATATCTTAGAACAACTTAAATATGTAAGTACTTGTTGTTTATGGCTGAAAACTAATCAATCTAGTCGGCACACTTTTCCGGCTATGGAAGAGTGGCAAAAGTGTGAAAGAGAACCACGTGTGGGGACTGTATGTTTGGGATTTGGGGAAAAAGATCCTTTGCGTGATCCAACAATTTGTTGTTCAGAAAAGTTTTTTATCTATAAAAAGCATAGGGACCTATTTCACGATGATGTTCAGCAATTAAATAAAGTTGAAGAAGCAATAAATTTAATGCAAGGAACTTTTTTACTTGAAAAAATTGTACATGACATTGAATAAATCCAAGACGGAGAGCCTGCGGACACTGATCAACACCTTTTAAGGGTGCTGGTTGGTGTTCATTTTTTTGTCGGAGAGAAGTCACACCATGAAGAAGGATAAGCCGAAAAAACGACGGCAGGAGCTTACACAAGAGAGATACGTGAACTCATGGGGCAAAACATATATCGACAAATCATCAACGAATGAACGAAAATACCCGATTATCTATTCAGCCATAGAGAAATTGGATAGGCAACAGGAAAAAGGGGTTATAAAATAAGAAACTAATCCTATAACTCGAAAGAGAGTATAAAAAGAAAACTGTATAAATTTTTAATTTTACTCTAATTATAGATAATTAAAAGGAGGTCTAATAGATGGACTCAGAAATAGGTTATATAAATGGGATGAATTTAGGTGTTGGAATTAATACAGCATCATTTCAAATTCATCCATCACCTGCTCTTGATAATGTAAATGCTGTAAGAGAAGTGATATCTGCTGGAGGGCAGGAGGTTTTGTTTAGAGTAGAATTATTGACCGAAACAGAAAGACTTACTAAATCATTAGAGGTTTCTGCTAGAGCTTCTCTAAAATATGGTGCTGTAGGGAGTGGCTCTGTTAGGACAAGTTTTTTAAACTCATTTTCTCAAAACAGCTATTCAGTTTATGTTATGGTACAAGTCAATGTTACGAACAAACAGAATCTACTTGATCTCTCCAAGATTAAATTTAACAATGAAGCTGCAAATACCTATACGAAAGATAAGGACGAATTTATAAAACATTATGGAGATTCATTTGTATACGGGTTAATTACAGGTGGGGAGTTCATCGGGGTTTTAGAAATTGAAAGTTCATCAGCTTCGGAATTCAGGGAAATTAAAGCATCACTGTCTGGTAAAGCTAATTACGGATTATTTACTGGAAGTGCACAAGTATCTTTCCGCGAAGCATTAGAAAAGATTACATCTTCTTATAATATGAAAGCAACTGTATACAGGCAAGGAGGAGATGGGATTTTGCATGACTTAACACCAGAACAATTAATCAAAGATGCTTTAGAGTTCCCACAGAAAGTAGCTGAGGAAAAGGGTTTCCCTAGAACTGCTTTAATTATTCCTTACAGTCATATTCCATCCCCTCAATCGGTTTCTCTCGATGTTTCAATGCAACAAGCAACTTTAGAACAACTTGGGGAACTGTACCAAAAATTTATCAAGTATCAAAGTGATTTATTATTTGTGTTAGATAAAAAAGATTACTTTCTAGAGATTGATGTTGATGAGCTTAATTCACGCAATAGTCAAATAACACAGCAAATAAATACTATTACTGATGCCGCCAAGGACTGCTTTTCTGATACGTTTAATTGTAAAATCCCAAGCATTGATATTTCTTTACTTGAAAGCATACTCCCTACACAAATTGAGAAAATTGATAATTTAGGTAAAACATGGTATGAACAAGAAGGTGGATGGATAGGTATTTGGAGTCGTAGGGGATTAACTAATAATTTTGATGCAATTTATTCAAAGCCTGGAGAACAAGATTTAAAAACCTTTCTAACAATATATAAGGAAGGAAAAACAATATTTGTTATTCGTAGGGATGGTGAAGAAGGATCACAAACTAGTTGTGCTTATACAGGCACTATTTCTGAGGATGAGAGAAGTGTTGAGGGGAGTTATATATGTCATTGGACAAATAACTCGATACCTTGGAGTGCTAAAATCAGTTATTAAATAAAAGATCCTAAAGTCCAAGACGGAGAGCCTGCGGACACTGATCAACACCTTTTATGGTGCTGGTTGGTGTCCGTTTTTTATTTGTCTGGACGGAGGATGAACACGAAGAAGGAGAAACCCAAAAAACAGCCGCAGAAGCTCACTGACAAAGATTTAAGAGAGCTCATGGGGCAAAACATGCAGCGTTTAAAACGAGTCAAAGGCGGGGCCATGCGAAGAAAATAAAGGGGGAATTATCTTGAATCAAATAAGTTTAGACATTCCGCAGATCAACGAGGAAAAAACAAGATTCAAAATGGAAAAAATGATGGAAAAATATAAAATGCTTAGGTTGCAAACGCCAGAAGACTTTCTTCCAAAGATCACAACAACATATACCATTACGCCGCCTAGCTTTTCCAATCAATTTCATTCATCGACCGAGGATGCAGCTCTTAAAAAGATGGATTGGGAAATCAAGCGTGATCAGTTCATGAAACGGATTCAGCGTGCAATTAATCGCCTTACGCAAAAAGAGCGCCGCATCTTAGTAATGCTCTATATGCAAGATGAAGAAATGTTTGATTACGAGATTTATGCTGAAATGGGTCTCAGCCAAAGGAATTACTATCGTGTTAAAAATAAAGCATATTATAGACTGGCCTTTGCTTTGAGAGAAGAAGTGTATAAGCAAGGGGATAAATCATGAACTTTGTTCAGCCAATAAGGGACCTTGATCAGATCCATTATATAAAGCAATATCTTGGAAAGCGGAACAAAAGAAATTTGCTGCTTTTTGTGGCCGGAATCAATCTAGGCTTGCGCATATCCGATCTGCTGCAATTGAGAGTGAAAGATATAAGAAAGCAATATGTGTCACTAAGAGAACAAAAAACAGGTAAAGAAAAAAGAATCAAAATAAACAAAACGCTTCGAAAAGCGATAGATCAATATATTAAAGACAAAGATGATCAAGAGTATCTATTTAAAAGTAGAGAGGGGCTCAACAAGCCTATCAGCCGGAGCAGTGCATACATTATTTTGAGAGAGGCAGCGGAGTATGTTGGACTTGATAGTATAGGGACGCATACACTTCGAAAAACCTTCGGTTACTGGCATTATAAGAAATTCAAGGATGTAGCCTTGCTGCAAGAAATATTCAACCATTCAAGCCCAGATATTACACTGAGATATATCGGGATCACACAAGACACAATGGATAAAACAATGGATGATTTCGGCTTATAGGCTCATCTGTTCAAACGAAAGCGCGTTTTTTGTTCGACAAATTTTGCAAACCATTTCATTTATTTGTTTTCTGTCGATAAAAAGATGGAGGTGATATATAAATGGAAGTGAATCAAGGATTAATTAAGTGTTTGAAAAATTATAGCGAGGTGCAACTTAGTTATGAACCTGATATTCCAGGTGCTGATGAAATCATAAGACATAAAATTAAAGGTTATGATTTGTTTGCTACAAAGTCAGGTGCTCTTTTGCTAGTTCATTTGAAAAATCCAGCAACAAATGAGGAGTACACATACAGTTTTCCTGATATTTTTAAAACTGAATTAGCTAATTTTTCAGATAGTCATGACAAATGGTATCTCTACTCATTAGATAGGTCAAAGTTTCAGGAAGACATACGAGACGAAGAAATGATTTATAGATTTATATTCACCAAATAAAGCATCCATCGGGATGCTTTTTCTAACGATCTTATCTGAATGTTAAATATTTATCGACAGCTAAAACCAGTTTTAAATGAGGTTTATTTAGTTTAAATTGATTTTAAATAATAGGGAGGTTTCAAATGAAAAGATTATTTCTTGTTTTATCTGTACTTATAGTTACATTATTTGGTTGCTCTAATCAAAGTGTTTCGAGTAGTTCTAAGTCCAGTAGTAATAACAAAAAAGAAGTATCAAGTGAAGAAAAAAAGACTAAAAAGCAGCATAATCTTTCTAGTGAAGACAAGAAAATCATTAATCTTATTAAAAATAAAGAATTTGATCATGTTATTAAAAAGACTGGGGAATTACAAAATGAATTTAAAAAAGATTATTACTTTATAGCTTCTGCTTACAAAAAGCTGGAGCATTTAAAAAATGCTGAAGTTAGTTTAGATAATTATGATGACTATGCTTATGTTGACGCGATGTTAGAGAAAGTAAAATATAAAAACAGTCATTCAGCTTTGGATTATCTTCAAATTCAGGAAAATAATAAAAAACATATAGATACTTTACAAAAAGATAAAAATGATCAAATTCAAGAAAATGTTAAGGAAGCGGAAGAAGCAGAAAAGATTTCTGCTATAAGAGAGAGAACAACAGTGATAGAAGAAAGAACTAATAATCCCCAAAGCGTGTCTGTCGGTATGACTACAGAAGAAGTATTGATTGAAGGGTGGGGGAAACCTGAAAAGATAAACAAAACCAAAACGGCAGATCATACTTTGGAGCAGTGGATTTATAAAGGGCATAAGTATTTATATTTTGAGAATGGGATTCTAAGCACCATATCAAATTGAAATAGGTGTATAGAGTTAGTTGAAAGTCCTCTATATTAAACGTGGGCTTTTTTTCGAGATTATTTTTATCAACTCACCATAACGAGAAAATGTCCAACTCATTTTAAGGAAATGGCTGAAAAGCAGGAGGGACAAAGGGTTCAGCAATTCCTTGAGTTAGACACAATAATAGATATGGTGAATTGGTGGATTGTGTGGATAATAGTATATATAACATAAGAGAAGGAAGGGTTATTATGAATGACATGGAGTCTGGTTATTGGGATGGTACTAGATATATTGACAACGTAAGATATGATTGTGGCTACTGCAATGCCTATGTAGCACCACAAAATGCATATCCGTCAAAAGAATATGCATTGCATGATGGTAGGTTGGGCGCTGTAATATTAATATGTCCTGGTTGTCAAAGCCCCACTTATATGAGCAGAAACAAAATACAGTACCCAGTAAAAAATATTATGAATGATATAAAGCATCTTCCGGATAATTTGCAAGAATTGTATAAAGAAGTCTGTGATTCTTTTTCAGTTCACGCTTATACAGGTGCAAGTATTTTGGCTAGAAAAATGATTATGAACATAGCAATTGAAAAAAAAGCAGAAGAAAATAAAAAGTTTGTGGAGTATGTGGAATTTTTAGTTACTAATGCTATTGTTCCTCAAAGTACAAAAAAGTGGCTCGATTTGATTAGAAAAAATGGTAACGATGCTGCTCATAAAACACATAAAGCATCAAAGGAAGACACTGAAAAAATAATTAAATTCTTAGAGATATTGTTGAGATCAGTTTATGAATTTGAAGGTGAGATATAAAGATTTTTTAATGGCACACTTTTGGCACGATCTTGGCAAAGCATTTTGTCTGAGAGCGGTTATGATGGTATTAGGTGATAAATTGAGAGCGGCTTCCATTGCGGAGGTCGTTTTTTGTTATTACAGAAAGTATGTATATTATCGAAGAAACGGTGGGAATATATTTTTATCAATTACTATGGAGGTTTTACAATGCCTAGTGTTTATGATTTTTTGCAGGTAACTATTCCATCTGGTCAAAAGCAAGCCCATGTAGTCGAGATTGAAGGAGGATTTGACGCTAGTTGGGGAGTTGAGGTTCATACAATAAACCCCTATGAAGCAGAGATAGATCGTTTGCGTGGTTTAACTATAACAGATGATTATTTTTATTTTGAAAGTCTTTATTTAAATGAAACGGGATATCACTTGCTTATCAAATTAAGTAAAGAAGAGTACAATGTAAAACAGGCAACAGCTGTTACTGAATTCAGAAGAATTCAAAAGTCTATTTAGATTAAACTTAAGCCGCTCTTATTTTCGAGGGGCTTTTTTTATTTTATTAAAAATCATTAGTTGAAAAATACCAATCATAAAGCAAGTGAGAGTGGTGTCAGAAATGAAAAAGCCATTGAAACCATGCAATGAACCTAGATGTCCTCAACTAACGCGCGAAGGATATTGCCAGCAGCATAAGACATCGAAGCCTTCATACGATCTGCACCGTGAATCATCGGCACGTCGCGGATATAATAACCGATGGCGTAAAGCGCGTGAAGGCTATTTAGCAAAGCATCCTTTGTGTCAGTCTTGCATGTTACATAGTAAACGGATTGCTGCTACAGTAGTGGACCATATCAAACCGCATAAGGGAGATAAGAAACTGTTTTGGGATTCTTCTAACTGGCAGCCGTTGTGTGCGTCCTGCCATAACAGAAAGACCGCCAAAGAAGATGGAGGGTTTGGAAATGGATTATAAAAAATGTACATGTGATCAGTGCGGAACCATCTTCATAGTTAAATATTGTTCTAGGATTAAGAAGATTGGACGTGGTATTAAACGTCATTTGCTTGTATGTCCAGGGTGTAAAGCTGAGTATACATCTTACTACACAAACGCTGAAATCAGAAAGCAGCAAAACAAAATCAGCAAGCTGTATAATGCTATTCGGATGACAAGGAACAAAAGCCTACTTGATCAACATTATAAGAAAATGGATTCAATACGAGCAGATTTAGAAAGAGACATGAATAAGCTTCGCATTGAAGTTGAAGGCACCCCCCCAGGGTTAAATCCCTAGAAAGGATTTACTGTAGACCGCGTCTCCCTCAACATCGCGAGAAATTCCCTAAATGAAATTTTGAAAGGAGGTGAGAGGATGGCGAGGCCTAGACAACCCGTAGATTTATTGTTGGTAAAGGGCAAGAAAAACCTTACCAAGAAAGAGATTGAGCAAAGAAGGCAACAAGAAGTAAAGGCGCCAAATGATAAAGTAAAAGCACCAGCATATTTACCAAAAGACTTAAAAAGAGAATTCAAAAAGATAGCGGACGAGCTCAAAAACATCGGAATTATGACAAATTTAGATGTAGATGCACTTGCCCGTTTTTTATTTGCAAGAAAACAATATTTGGAAATAACAGAAATCATATTAGAGACACCGATCACATCCCTGGCTGAAAATTCAGAGGGTGAAAAATTTGAAATAGCGAATCCTGCATACAGTGATCTATTAATTAATCAGGACAAACTGTTTAAACAATGCAGACAAGCATCAAGTGATTTAGGCTTAACCATTTCCTCACGCTGCAAGCTTGTCATTCCGAAAAAAGATGACAAGCCTAAGACAAAAGAAGAAGAACGCTTTGGAGGTCGCATGTAATGCTAACGCAAGAAATGACCGCGGAGCTTTTAATTGAGCGCGTATGGTCATATTGCGAAAAGATCCAATCGGGGGAAATAAAAGCAGGAAAGAAGCACAAGTGGGCTGTTCAGAGGTTCATCAAAGACGTAGAGCGGTTAGCAGATGAAGATTGCCCGTATTATTTTGACGCAGAAGCAGTCCTTGATTTCTATGAATGGGCCAAGCAATTTAATCATGTCGAAGGGATATTAGCAGGTAAGCCAATTGAACTTACAGACTTTCAATTATTCATCGCTGCTAATATCTACGGCTTTTACAAAAAAGAGGGCGCTAGACGATTCAGAAAAGTATACATCCAGTTAGCTAGGAAAAATGCAAAATCGCAACTACTGGCTATAATGGCTTCGTATGAGATCTTCCCAACTCAAGAAAAACATCGTGTGTTTATTGCAGGTTGGTCGAGAGATCAATCAGATGAAGTATATCAAGCAATCCTTGAACAACTAAAGCATGCGCCGATTTTAGAGGGGAAATATACGGATGCCAACGGAAAGATTAAGAAACACAATACAAATTCCATAATTCAACCTCTTTCAAGGGAAGCCCGAAAGGTTGGAGACGGAAAAAACCCATCTTTAGGAATTGTAGACGAATATCACGCACATGAAACAAGTGAGATTTATGACGTGCTCAATAGTGGAATGGTAGCGAGACGAAGCCCTCTTATGGTAATTATTACAACTGCTGGTTATAACTTAAACGGTCCCTGTTTTAAAGAATATCAATATACAAGTAAAATACTTGACCCGGATAAAGATACAAAAAAAGAAGATTATTTTGTATTGATTTGTGAGCTTGATCCTAGTGATGATGTTAAAGATGAATCTAACTGGATTAAAGCAAACCCAATCGTTGCAACTTATGAAGAAGGCATGACGTCTCTAAGATCAGATTTAGAAACGGCTCTCGAAGTCCCTGAAAAAATGCGTAGTTTTCTTACAAAAAATATGGATCGCTGGGTTGACCAAAAAGACAATGGCTATATGAAAATGTCTAAATGGCGGGCCTGTCATGGTGAAATACCTGATCTAAAGGAAATGGCGATCTATCTTGGTATAGATTTATCTATGACAACGGATTTGACTTCTGTCGGGTGGGTTGGCGTTCTTGATGGTTTTTATTATGTCGGCCAGCATTCCTTCATTCCTGAGGAAAAGGCAAAAGAGAAAATGGCTACTGATAAAGTGCCTTATGATTTATGGCGTGATCAAGGTTGGATGACATTCACACCAGGGGAAGCGGTTGATTATCAATTTGTTGAAAGATGGATTATTGAATTTGCTCACGTCAACAAATTGAGAGTCATGGAAATTGCATATGACAAATGGAATGCACTACATCTGGCACAGAGACTTGAGAGTAAAGGATTTAACATGACGGAGCTTCCGCAAAGGATCCAACATCTTTCTTTACCTACAAAGGATTACAGGCAAAAGGTATACGAGGGCAAGCTCATTCATGGGAACGATCCTCTTCTAACTTTTGCGTATAACAATGCAATCATTAAACAAGACGCGCAAGAAAATATCATGTTAGACAAAGCGAAATCACCGCAAAGAATAGATCCAGCTGCAGCCGTTATGAATGCTTTTGCTAGGGCAATGTATCACGATATGGGTGCAAACGTTGATTTAAACAAACACTTTTCAGGAAATTTCAGTTTTTAGGATGTGAGAGAGTGAAAAAATTTATTGTATTTCTGAAATTAATACTAAACGACTTACTGTTTATCGGAGGGTGCATCTTTATTCTGCTGGCAGCGTATCGGGTAAATACAAACATCGGTCTTTTTCTGACGGGTGTATTTTTTATGTTTTATGCCTACCTGCTGTCAAGTCACGCGCGGCAGAAAGAGAGGTGAAATAAATGTTTATAGACAAGTTTTTTGAAAAACGATCCGGCTCAACAACAATAGACGGTTTCAGCCAGTTGATCAATCTGTTCGGAGGCAGAGAAACGGCAAGCGGTGAAAGGGTAAGTGAAAGTAATTCACTTGTGCAGCCGGACATTTTTGCATGTGTCAATGTGTTGTCTGATGACATCGCAAAGCTGCCGATTCACACCTTTAAAAAAGATGGCCAAGGAGTCAACAGAAACCCTAATCATCCATCAGCCTATGCGATCTACGCAAGGCCAAACCCTTACATGACTGCTTATGTGTGGAAAAAACTCATGATGACGCAAGTCCTAACATGGGGAAATGCCTATTCGATGATTGAATTTGGAGCACATGGTTTTCCTGAAAATCTTTATCCGTTGCGGCCGGATGCGACAAACGCGTATATCCATCCCGAATCGGGGATGATTTGGTATCAAACCACTGTTAACGGAAGAATGAAGGAACTATACGAACACCAAGTGCTGCACTTTAAAGGGTTATCTACGGACGGCATACACGGCAAGTCGCCTATTGGTGTAGTACGAGAGCATATAGGCGCTCAAGCAGCTGCAACGAAATACAACGCCAAGCTGTATAAAAATGAAGCCACGCCGCGAGGTATTCTAAAGGTTCCTTCTTTCTTGGATGAAAAGCCAAAAGAGAACGTCCGTAAAGAATGGAAGCGAGTCAACCAAGGTGAAAACATAGCCATTATTGATAATGGACTAGAATATCAATCCATTGCGATGCCGTTGCAAGAGGCTCAATTTGTCGAGTCCATGAAGTTTAACAAAGCGCAGATAGCAATGATTTACAAAGTTCCTTTGCATAAACTCAATGAGCTTGATAAAGCCACATTTTCAAACATTGAGCACCAATCCCTGGAATACGTAAAAAATACACTGCAACCGTGGATCGTGAATTTTGAACAGGAATTAAATATTAAGCTGTTTACTGACAATGATCAAAAAGCGGGCCATTATGTAAAATTCAATGTTGATAGTGAGCTGCGCGGCGACAGTAAAACTCAAGCAGAGTATTTTAAGACCATGAGCGAAGCGGGTCTTTTAAATAAAAATGAGATTCGCGACTTGATTGAAAGAAATCCTATTGAACATGGCGAAAAATATCTATCTAGCTTGAATTATGTGTTCCTTGACTTTATGGAAGAATACCAGAGGCTTAAAGCTGGTTCTGCCATGAAGGGAGGTGACAGCAAGAATGAGTAAAGAAAAAGAAGTGCGGCTGCTCACGACGCCAATTGAGATCCGTTCCGACGGTGAAGGGCAAGCCGAATATGTGGAAGGCTATGCTTTGAAGTTTGAAAAGTGGTCCGAGCGTTTGGGATGGTTCAAAGAAATTATCAGCAGGAGCGCTTTAGAATCTACCGATTTATCAAACGTCGTTGCACTGTTCAATCATCGAGAAGATTTTCCTCTAGCAAGAAACACCGTTCCAGGGGAATCAGGACGGCTTGAACTAGAAATAGATGGCATAGGTCTTAAATTCAGATTTAAACCGTCAGACACATCATATGCGCGCGATCTCATGGAGAATATACGCAGCGGTGTTATTAATCAATGTTCATTTGCCTTTTCGTTGGATTATAACGGAGAAGAGCCTGACGAGTGGCGTATAAATGAAGATGAAGACATATACGAACGAAGAATAAACAACATTCACCGCATTTATGACATATCTCTTGTAACGACACCTGCGTATAGCGATACCGAGGCTGTGGTAGGTGCCCGCAGCTTAGAGAAAGTAGAAGAAATGAAAGAACAACGAAGCGTACCAACAGATGAAACTTTAAAAATTGAATTGGAGCTATTAAGCCTTGATCTTCCAGAGTGAGGCTTTTTTGCATTCAATAAGGAGGAAAAATACAAATGTCTAAAAAAGAAATTGAATTACGTCAGCAGTTTACGCAAAAGAAAGAAGAAGCAGATAAAGCACTAGCAGAAGGAAAAAACGATGAAGCGCGTCAGCTTCTTGATGAAGTGAGAGAGCTTAAGAATCAAATTGAATTGATGGTAGAAGGACGTTCACTGAACGTGCCTGATTTACCTGGCGGTGAAAATTTTGTGCCGGAGCAAGAACGCAACCCGGAGGGACGAAAAGGAGCCGAAGGGGATAAGGAAGAACGTCAAAAGAAATTCACCAAGTTGTTCATGAAGTCTCTTCGAGGTAAATCCTTAACACATGAAGAACGTGAATTCTTAGAAATTCCTGAATTCAGAGCGATGTCAGGAAAAAACGAAGAAGATGGCGGAATCCTGATCCCCGAAGATATTTCAAGAACCATTAAAGAATTAAAGCGAGAGCAATTACATCAACTTGAGCAATATGTCACGGTCGAGCCGGTAGCAACACGATCAGGTAGTCGTATGCTTGAAAAAAATGCAGACATGACACCATTCCTAGACATCGAGGAAATGGGGGAAATTCCTGAAACAGATCAACCTAAGTTTACAAAGCTGTCATACAGTATCACTGATTATGCTGGGCTATTACCTCTTTCAAATACATTGCTGCAAGATACAGACCAAGCCATTATGGCTTATGTCGCGAAATGGTTCGTTAAAAAATCAGTCGCAACAAGAAACGCTCTTATCCTGGCTATCCTTGAAGGCTTGAAAAAGGTGAAATTTAAAGGTTTTGACGATATTAAAAAAACATTAAACGTTACACTTGATCCTGCCATTTCTGCTGGAGCAATCATCATGACGAACCAAGACGGGTTTAATTACTTTGATCAATTGAAGGATGCGGACGGCAAATATCTATTGAAAGATGTACCCACTGACCCGACTAACAAAATGCTATTCGGTCGTCCTGTAGTAGTGATTTCAAACAGGGTTCTCAAAACCAAAGAGGGGAAAGCACCTGTAATCATTGGAGATTTGAAAGAGGCTATCGTTTTATTTGATCGTCAGCAACAGTCAATCGACTATACGAATCTTGCTGCAGGATCATTTGAAACAAACACAACAAAAGTACGAGCAATTGAACGTGAGGACGTTGTGGCTTGGGATAAAGAAGCGGTAGTATACGGTCAGTTGTCAATAAGTGAGTAAAAAAAAGAGGTGAATAAGTCATGCGAGTGACAAAAAATTACACCACTGATGGCGGGGATCGAACTGTCATTAGTGGTGTATTAGAGTTTGCAGGAGGAAAAATCGTCAAAGACGGAGAGGAAGTGAGTCTAGGTGGTGGCGGATCAGCTGCGCCAGGAACCGTGACACATGAAATGCTGGCCGAAAAAGCGGTTCGTTCGGTAAACATCGGGACGGGAAGCGTCATGCCGGAGCATCTTAATTCGTCTATTGAAACTAGACTCAAGGGAATGGAAGACGAAATAAAAGAGCTGCAAAGCAAACTGAGCAAAGAATAAATAATTGAAGGGAATGGATTAATCATGGCTAAAGATTTTTTGAATGAAAGTAATGGAGTATTTACGTCTGCAGAGGCGGGCCCTGATGGTAAACCTATCACAGCAGTTACGGTGAAAGACAATAGCGAAGAAAATCCTCTTTATGTGAAGGGGTTAAAGGGTGATCCTGGTGAACAAGGCCCTCAAGGTCCGAAAGGCGAAAAAGGCGATCCAGGAGAGCAAGGGCCAAAAGGTGACAAAGGAGATCCCGCAGTTATTGAAACGGGGGCTATTAAAAATGACCATTTAGCAGATAAATCTGTTAACTCTCGTACTATAGGCACTGGCAGTGTTATGTGGGAGAATCTCAATTCTGCAGTAAAAGACATGATCACCGATTTACAGACGCGAGTCAATGAGCTTGAGGGTAAAGAAAATACTGAATAAGTAGGCGGTCTACAATGGAATTAAAAACGCTGAAAGATGAATATTTAAAAATTGATACCGACCAAGATGACGCCTTGCTAAAAACCTTAATTACTGCAGCAAAGGGATATATCACAAATGGTATAGGGCGCTATGTTGAAGGTAACGAGCAATATGCGCTTGCAACAGGCATGCTTGTTGCTCATTGGTACGAAAATCGAGGGGTGTATGAGTCTGGCGTTTCCGGCTCATCCATCCCTTTTACTATTCGGGATCAACTAACTCAACTTCGCTATGTGGAGGTAGAAGAGGATGAAGAAAATAAGCGAATTGAACCGGAGGTTAATTTTCCAACTAAAGAAACGGATGCAGGACGACGAGCTGAAATGGAATGAAACCTATGAAAATGTCTTTGAGACATGGGGAGCTATTGAAGGTTTTAGCGGATCGAAGTCAGACACACTTGTGGCAGGTGCGTTAGGCGTCAAGTCACCGAAGAAAATCACAATTAGATACCGGGAAGACGTTACGCAAAATATGCGAATCCTTCATCAAACTGGAACAGATGAGGCAGGAGAGCCAATCTATCGCACTTTTGATGTAATGGATTATAACGACATAGAAAACAAAAAGAAGCGACTTGAAGTCACTTGTAATGAGGTCGGCATAAATGGCTGATATGGATATTGAGGGGTTCGAAGATTTAACGAGATATTTCAATAAAATTGGTGACGACGTAGAAAAAGCTGAAAAGGTCGCTCTTAAAGCTGGCGGCGAGGTGATAGCAGCGTACCAAAAACGCAACGTGAATAGAAGTTCAAAAAATCAACCTCACATGGTCGATAACATCACTGTTTCAGCTGCAAGAGAATCAAAAGACGGTGAGCTGTTTGTAACAGTGGGACCGAATAAAAAAGTTGCTTATAGAGGGCGATTTTTAGAGTGGGGCACATCCAAAATGCCGCCGCATCCATTCATTGAAAAAAGCGCAATTGAAGGGGAGGGACAAGCTGTGAAGATCATGGAAAGAATTATCACGGCACCTATTAAATGAGCCTGAGCCTTGATGCAAAGAAAGAATTGAGTGCAGCGTTAATAAAAAACAATGAATTAAAGCAGCTTGTCACGGGTGGTTTTCATAATCTTGTGGCCGATGATGTGGCCGCATTCCCAAGGGTTGTATTTTCAGAGATTACAAATAGGGATCAGGCGTACAGAGACAACCATTCGGCAGCAAGTGAGGTTCGATTCCAGTTAAGCATATTTTCAAAAGCAGACACACGGAAAAACGAAACAGAAATAGCGAAACAAATAGACCGTCTTATGAAAGATTTAGGTTACGGAAGATATGATTCCGTCGACCTTTACGAAACAGATACAAAAATCTTTCATCGGGGCATGAGGTACGTCAAAACATTTTTCTAGGAGGAAAACAGATGGGTAAAACAATCTACGGATTAGACATGTTTCATTACGCTGAGCTTATTCAGGATGATGACAAAGGACTTGCATATGCAAAGCCTGAAAGACTGCCGGGAGCTGTAAACGTCAAAGTCGATCCAAAATCAGAACAGTCTAAGTTTTGGGCTGATAACGGCGTGTTCGATTCATTTAACAACATGGGTGACATTGATCTTGAAGCTGAACTAGCAGATTTACCTATTGAGGTGCAAAATAAGATTTTCGGGCACAAGGTCGAAAATGGGATTTCTTTTGCAAGTTCTGATGACAAGGCGGTTTTCTTGGCATTCGGGTTTAGAGCGAAAACATCCACAGGCGGGCACAGATATTACTGGTTCTTGAAGGGGCTTCCTGAATTGCTGGGAAATGAACACAAAACTACCGAAGGGAAAGCCGATCCTGAAACACCAAAATTTAAAGCAGGTTTCATGACTCTTCAAAATAAGAAAGGCAAAAACCGTTGGAAGGCACAAGCTGAATTCGACGAAGGCTTTGACCCTGATGAATGGTTTAAACAAGTTGTATATGACGGTGCATCATTTGCAAAAGGAAAAGAAACAGAGGATTCCACAAGTTCAGTAGACATTGGAAAATGAAGGAGGTAACCGTATGAGCGACAAGAAAAAGAAAACAGAATCTATTTCTCCACGTGTTGGTATAGCAGGGTATGAAATTAAACAGAAAAGAATCAGTGAAAACCCAACCGAATATCTAAAAAGCACTTTAAATGTAGAATTCTTATTTATTAATGGAGATTCAAGTGCTGAGAAGTTTGATAAATTTTTAAAAGATTTAGCAGTATTTATAGATGAACGGAGTCAAAAGGGCGTTTAATAACGCTCTTTTTTATTTTGTAATCGGGAGGCAATAACATGGAAGCATTGACAATCACCTTGCATTTAAACGGAAAGAAAAAGAAATTTTCCACTCCTAGCTTTATCACAGGTGCCTTGTTTAGAACTGCGGTAGAAGTAACAGAAGACTTTGAGTCAAACGATCCTGAAAGAATTTATACCATTGGACAATCAGAGTTTATCTGTGAAGTGTTCGGAAACAAATTCACTGCAGAAGAATTTGAACAAGGTATTGATGCACGCCTTTTAAGTAGAACAATCTACGCAACCGCAAACTATGTTATCGGAAATATCGTCGAGGCGAGCAATATCCTGAATCCTGATACTGCAGAGGAAGCAGAGCCGGGGGAGTAAGTTTGTCCGATGCTGTCCTAGATATGTATAACGCATTAGAGGACATTGGCTTTACTCAAAATCAGATAGACGAAATGGACATTGTCTATCATCTAAAACGCCTTGCACGCAGGAAAGAAGCGAGCAAGGAAAAGCCAAGTAAGAACGCTACAGCATCGGATAAACCTTTATACATTGATCAGATACCTGGACTGTAAAAAGGTGGTGAGGGATTGAGCAAAGACATTAAAGTAAAGCTGTATTCTAATTCGTCCCAATTTAATGGCGAAATGAAAGCAATTTCAACTCAAATGAAGAACATAAAGTCTGAGTTTGAGAAAAATCGGACTGCCGTTGGTGTGTGGGGCAATGAACTGAAAACATCACAGACGAAAGTCAAAACTCTTTCACAGCAATTAGATCAGCATAAAATGAAGGTCAAAGCACTTGAAAGAGCTTATGCGGATTCAGCCATCAAGAAAGGGAAGGATGCGGAAGGAACGCAAACCCTTGCCCGTAGGTTGAACTATGCAACAGCTGAAATGAATAAAACGCAAAACGCGTTAACACAAACGACCAACAAAATTCAGAGGATGGAAGCTGAGATAAAAAGAACATCCTCATCGCTTTATAAGATGGGCCAAAGAATGAATACAGTTGGCAACACAATGAGAAGCAAAGGTGCTTCAGTAGCAATGACTACAGGTGTTGCTTTTGCTGGCTTGGTCCTCCCACTAAAAGATGCAGTGGAAGTGGGTATGTCATTTGAAACACAAATGAGTAAAGTTAAAGCTATTTCAGGTGGTACAGCTGCAGAAGTCGAAAAACTGAAAAACCAGGCTAAAGAGTTGGGGGCAACAACTGTTTTCACTGCCAGTCAAGCAGCAGATGCACAAAGTTTCCTGGCTATGGCTGGATTTAAAGCAAACGATATTTACGCAGCCATGCCCGGTATGCTGAATTTAGCAGCAGCAGGCCAACTAGATTTAGCCGCCGCCGCCGACATATCTTCTAATATGATGCAGGCTTTTGCTATGAAAGCATCGGAAGCGGGGCATGCATCGGACGTAATCGCATACGGTGCAGCTAACGCAAACACAAACGTTGAGCAAATGGGAGAGGCCATGAAGTTCCTTGCGCCTAATGCTAATTCATTAGGGTGGGGTCTAGAAGAATCAGCGGCCGCGGTCATGGCGTTTGGTGACGCAGGTTTGCAAGGTTCAATCGCAGGACAAGCCTTTGGTACGTCATTGATCAGGTTAGCGACACCTGCTAAAAAGGCGCAGAAGGTAATTGATAAGTTAGGATTTTCATTTTTTGACGCTGCAGGAGATATGAAGAGTATGCCGGAAGTTGTTGCCGAGATGGAAAAGGGCATGAAGGGCATGACGAAGGAACAGCAAGCAGCAACCTTAAAAACCATCGTCGGAGCTGAATCATACAAACATTGGGCAGTTCTTCTCCAAAAGGGCAGCAAGGCATTGAAAGAAAACACTAAAGCGCTAAAAGAATCAGATGGAGCGGCTAAAAAAATGGCTGACACAATGCTTGATAATGCGCGGGGCAGTATCATTGCTTTTCAGTCTGCAGTTGAAGGGGCAAAGATTAAGCTCACTGAAAGTCTACTTCCTGCACTTGGTAACCTAGCTGAAAAAGGTGCAGACATCGTTTCCATGTTTAACAAAATGGATTCTGCCACAGCTCAAACGGTTGCTAAAACAGCATTGTTTGCTACGGGTGTCCTGGGTGCCACAACAGCAGTCGCAACACTGACGATGGGTATCGGTGCGCTTTTAGCATTTACTGGACCAGTGGGGCTTGCTATTGTGGGGGGAACGGCTTTACTAGGCGGCATTGCTGTAGCGACATATGCGTATAACGAGCAGTTGAAAAACCAAAAGAAACGCCAGGAAGAAGCGAAAGAATCGGCTCTTCTATATGGTGAGGGCGTTTCTAAAGCGACACAAAAAGCGGCCGGATCATACGTGAATCTACGTGAAAAAGCTACATCACAACTGTTCCAACTGACACAGGTTTCAGGAAAAGAAGCCGAGAAGATGGCAAGCAATCTATTGTCTACTTATCAAAAAATGTCCACTTCTCTTATTAAGGAGTTAGAAGGATTTAAGACTGATGCAATAGCAGTTCTCAAAGGACTATTTGAAGACCAGGAAAAAGAGACAAAGAAAATCGGAGAAGATTGGACAGATCAATTAGTTGGTAACATCGACAAGGATGTTCAAAAAGCACGAGAGAAAATGCGCCAACTTGAAAAATTGAAGGATGAAACAGGTTTATTATCATCAAATATGAATGCTTCACAAAAGAAACAATTTGATGGCATTATTTCATTCTTTCAACAGGCAACGAGTAAGTTTGCGGCCAATCAAAAAGACGCATTGGCTATTCAACAGAGGGTTTCCGAGAGTCAAAACAAGCTCTCTTTTAAAAACGCAAAAAGCTACAATGATCAAATCACAGAGCTATACAAAGAAGGTCAGAAAGCAGCGAAAGAAGACCGAGACTATAGAATTAAAGTCTTGGATGAAGCTATTGTAAAAGATGCAAAAAATGCTGAAAGATACAAAGCGTTAAAAGCGAAAACGAATGCCGATTACCAAAGGGATCTTGCTAAGAACCTAGAAGCGTATAAAAACAATTCAAAAGCGTTATTTGATCAAATGGCTCAAGACGGGAAACTGCTGGACTTGGAAACAGGAAAAGCCCTTGAAAAGCAAAAAGAGTATTCCAGTAATTCAATGGGGATTTTTGTTGAAATGGAAGAAAGTGAAGCAAAGTACCAAGAACGATGGGCCGAAAAACAAGTAGCATTCTTACAAAAACTTGGAGACAGCAAAGAAGAAGCATTAGAAAAAACGAAACAAGCGCTTATAGAGTTTAACGAGGGATTGGGCCGTTCTACAGAAGAGTCAGCGAGCAAAGCAAATGAAGCGATTGAAAAGATAGAAAACGAATTCAACCGCGCAACATCTGCCCGTGAATCAGGAAAGAAAATGGGCGATGAATTCGCAGATGGCTTAACAGCTGCCACGCCTAACACGTTAGCAAGTGGGTCGATCCTTAAACAAACACTGGATCAAAAATTGCGAGAAGAAAACGGCATCCCTAGAATTGCAGGACAAGAAAAAGGTCAATCGTTTAGTGAAGGTATTAATTCGTCAAAAGTTAACGTATCTAACAGCGGATCAGTGCTGCAGCAAGCACTTAGGCAAAAGCTAAGTGAAGGCAATGCAGAGGCTAATACATCCGGTTCACAAAAGGGTCAATCATTTAGCGCGGGGATAAGTTCAACAAGTGGCATCACAAGCACGGCAGCAAGCAGTGTAAATCAAACGGCGCTATCTAACCTTAATAAAAATACGACCCAGGCAACCCAAGCAGGTGTTACAAAAGGGAGCAGTCACAGTGCGGGCATAACAAGCACAAAGGGAGCCAATACGACTGCAGCATCTTCGGTGAGCGCAACAGCAACAGCCCAACTTGCCAAAACAACTGATGGCGGAGGCGGACAAAAAGCAGGCGTTGAATTTGCATCGGGCATCCGAAGCCAAGCCGGAAATGCTAGTAATTCGGGTAGCACCGTAGCACAATCAGGAAAACAAGGCTTATCTAGTGTTAAGACAACTAGCACGGGTGCTGATTTTTCTAAAGGTTTTGCTAACGGTATTCGTAGTATGGGAGGCACCGGCGGGACAATTTGGAAAGCTGCTTGGGCTATCGGTAAAGTTGCAATACGTTCGCTGAAAGATTCCATACAATCAAAATCACCTGCAAAGAAGACCATTGCAGAAGGTGTGAACTTTGGCGATGGGTTTATCATTGGGCTTGGAGAAAAGGCGCAGGACGTGAAAAAGAGCACAGCAGCAATGGCGCAAGGTGCTATGACGTCCTTTAAATCTGAAATTAATAGAATGGCGTTTAACATCCAGGGGGCAGCAGATGAAATAAACACGATGCGCGCCGAATTGACTGTAAAAAACGAAATTGATACGCCTATTCTAAATCAAAAGCTAGATGCCCTTATTAGTCTTCTATCAAATAATCTACAGACCAACAATGAAAGCGTAAGTACTGCAGGGCAAACAATCAAAATCCATCCTGCGCCTGTCATTATTGGCGGTCATCATTTGGCAGACATCGTTTTTGAACAAGGTGACACATCCATACTGGATAAAAAGAGTGCTCAAAAATATGAGCAGAACGCCTATAAAGGAGGGCTGAAAAGATAAATGGATCTGTATTTTGATTTCAGAGACGGAATGGGGGAGCAACCTTTGTCGGGGTTACTGCCCTATTTTAAGTTGCTTAGCTTTGCTCCTGACGCGCCGAGCACTGACAGGGAGCTTGTACAGTTGACCAGGTTTAACGGACTTGTACCGACGCAGCATCCGCGCGACATAGTGTACAAAGAAAGGTCTATCAAGGGTGAGATATTGCTTGATGCTAAAATCGCGGCAAATTTTTATCAGTATAGACACGAGTTTTATGATCTCGTTGTTCAGCCCTCCTGGTATTACATCTCATGTGATCTTCTTCCTGGGAGGCGTTTTGCGGTTACGTGTGACGGAGGCTTTACGATCCCTAAAGACAAGCAAAAAAACCAGGTATCTTTCCAAGTGGATTTTAACAACATTACAGGACTAGCAGAGTCAAAGGGCACGTCTTTAAGCGCGCAAAACTTTTCTAGTGAAAGATGGTTTTCGGGAATGGGAATCCAAAGGCGGGACGATCTGCAGTACCGTTTTAAAAACAAAAAGCGTTTCAGTGTATTTAATCCTGGCTTACCTATTAACCCACTGCAGCATGATTACAACGTGCTGCTAAACGCAAAGGGAAAAAACGTGACAATCATCAATCACACGAATAACGAAAGATTGAAAATAGAGGCCGATCTGAAAAAGTCCCAGCAGGTTAGAAACCTGAAACAGTATACCGTTGTCGGTAATAAAAGATTGAAAACGTCGGGAAGGCTGCCGTCCTTAGATAAAGGTATGAATGAGTTTGAGATACAGAATACAAATGACTTTGAAATTGTATTCGATACAAGATTTTATTTTCCGTAAAAGGGGGTTGTCATGGCTGCAGCAGATTTTATAAAGAAACTAGCACCAGGAGCGCAGAAAGTATATAAAAAATATAATGTCCTAGCTAGTCTTGTCATTGCTCAAGGGTGCCTAGAAAGTGGTTTCGGAAAAAGTGACCTGTCTCAAAAGGCGCATAATCTCTTCGGAGTCAAGGGGACATATAACGGTAAATATGTTCTCATGTGGACAAGCGAACAAGACAAAAAAGGGAACGTCACCAGGATACAAGCTAAGTTTAGAAAGTATCCATCATACGCAGAGAGCTTAGCAGATCTTGGGAGCCTGTACACCCGTTTGAGTCGATATAAAGATGTGGTAGGCGAAAAAGATTATAAAAAGGCTACTGCAGCAGTTTCAAAAGGCGGATATGCTACCGACATAAACTATACAACAAAATTAAACAGCATCATCTTTACTTATAAGCTCACACAATATGACACCTTTGAAGATGTGCCGGATGAACCGAGTGAACCAGAAAAACCAGAAAAACCGAAGTATCCAAGCAAAGAGTACCAGGGTAAGGACGTAGAGTTAAACGACGGATTACCTTCTGATATTGATTTTAGGCAGCTGCATGTTTCAACCAAAGACGGCAAAGAGCTTGTGGAAATCGTTGGTGCTGTGTTGGAGCTTCAAGACGATACAACAGGTAAGAAGAGTTTCACCTTTACCCTATTGCGGACTGAGGATAACGGAACTGAATTTGATTTACTTGTTCCAGGGAACATACTGTACTTAGATGAAAAAGTTTACAACCATCAAAAATATTACATTACAGATATTGAGCTTGATCAAAGTAGAAAAAACGTGCTGCAGAAAAAGGTAACGGCCAATCATGTGTATACTGTTCTTCTTGTAAATGACAGAGTCGAAGAAAAGACGTCAAAGAAACTGAACATCAAAGAAGCCCTAGACATTGCACTTTCTGAAACACCTTTTCAATATGTTCTGAAAGAAAAAGAATCAGCATTTGATACGGTTGATCAAGACGGCTTCGGCGAAAAGAATAGAATCGAATTAATGGATCAGATTGTTGATGACTATGAAATAGAGCTTGATGTAAACAACTACGTCATCTACGTATATAAAAAAATGGGAAGGGTAGTAGATTACACTTTTGACAGCCGATACAATATGCCGGGCTTTAAATTAAAGATCAATGATCAAAATACATCAACGCGTGCATGGGGTTACGGTGCAGAAAAGAAGGATAAGAAAAGTGATACTAAATCAACTGATTCAAAAACGAAAGAGGATGAAAAGGAAAAAGAGCCTGAATATGAATTCGAGCCTATCCTATACATTCATCCTGATGAAGATAAATTTTTGATCGAGGGTAAGCCGCGCTGGGGTGAGCCGATTAGAGATGACACAGTAAAAAAACCAAGCAACATGGTATCTGCTTTGAAAAAGCATGTAAATCCATATCCCGACGTGGTCGTTGAGGCAGAGTATCAGTATATCTATGAGCCAGCACTACTAGGAATAGAAGAGGATTTTTGGAAGGGTGACACTATACATGTCATTGCTGATACAGCAAATGGGATCACGTTTGAGGATGATGTAAGGTTAGTGTCTGTCACTTATAATCCCCTCAACCCATATGACAGCCCTAAAATGACTTTCGCTAACTTCCGAAAAGACATTCAGGATTATCAAGTAAGTCAGGCGCGGCAGATTAAGCAGCAAAAAAGATATATAGATCAGTTGATGAGAACGCTCAATTAGAAGCGTTTTTTCTTTTGGAATCGAAAGGAGTGAATAAATTGGTCCGGCTTAAAAAGGATTACGATACTACAAGAAATTCAGTCTATGAATCCCAATTGCGTGGCGACATGCAAACGGTTGAGAATGAGCTTAATAAGAACGCAAGTGAATTACAATCACATAAAGAGAGTAAAAAAGCGCATTCGTCTAATCAGATTATGCACGGGTTATTTTC
Source organism: Bacillus sp. MZGC1 (assembly GCF_002998605.1). NCBI lineage: Bacteria > Bacillati > Bacillota > Bacilli > Caryophanales > Bacillaceae > Bacillus > Bacillus sp. MZGC1. The sequence continues at coordinate 7,696 of NZ_PVRE01000010.1, read as the reverse complement.
CGTCGCAAATAGAATTGATAACTTGTGGTCAAGGCTGATTAATTTAGTGTTGAATCACGATGGAAAAGACGTAAAGGAAGTAGTTGATATTAGAGTCGCTAGGGATGCATCTATTCATCCTACAGCAAAAGACAGATTAGACTATGACTTTCAATTACTTGAAGAAGAAATAGAAGCAGCTGCCGTTTCCTTGAATCTAAAAAGGTTTATTAAAAAGTACGGAAGTTTTACCGCAGGATTCAAGGCAGCTCTTAGTCTTGCAAAATTATATCCTGTGCACATTGTTGTTCCTCCTGGAAAATACAAATTAATGGAGACAGCACGTATCTATAAAAACACTCACTTGACCTTGCAAGCTGGTGCCGTTATTAAACGTGGTTTTGTAGGGTCAATGCTTGTAAATGGGGATAAAGATGATCAGACAAAAGGATATAACGGTCACGGAAACCTACTGATCGACGGTCAAGGGGTGTTTGACAGCGCGGGGGGAGAGATCAAGGAACAATGTTCAGTCTTGGGATTCGCTCATGCTGAGCGAATTATCATACGGGACATCACTATCAAGGATGTATGCGGTGGTCATGCCTTTGACTGTGCAGGCAATAAGCATGTGTTAATTGAAAATGTCTGGTATAAAGGTTTCGCTGATTATAAAGGCGACAGATGGTTTTCTGCTGCGATTCAGTTAGACTTAATGAGATCGGCGGGCAACTTCGGCGCCTTTGGAGCGTATGATCAAACCGTGAGCAAGCATGTCACTATTCGAGACTGCTATTTTAGTAGATCCGAGAATTTAGGAGGATATGCGAGGGGGATAGATTCTCACACCAGCACTGATGGCTTTTGGTATTCTGATATTCGTATCGAAAACAACGATTTTGAAGACACGACCGAGTACGCAATTTCAGGGAACAAATGGGAAGACGTTTTAGTAAGCAGAAACCGATTTAAAAATTGTGCATCAGGTGTGAGACTTATGATTCCTAGAGTTGAATCGGTTTACACGCAAGACGCAAACGGCAATCCTACGAATAGGGTTAACAAGGTTAAGCGTTTTTCAGTCAAAGATAACACTTTCACCAATATCAAAGTGCGTCATGCCATTCAAGTATATGGCCGTAAAGGGATTCAAAAAATTGACGACGTGGATGTTTCCGACAATAAAATCAATGGCGTAAAGGTCAAGCACGCTATCCATTTATCAGATGTGGATGGCTTTTTAGTGTCTAACAACCAATTTAGAGACATTAAGCATCACGGAGTACTCTTAACACGCTGCAGCAATGGTAAAGCTGATCTAAACGTTGGACGAGACATCGAAGGAAACGGCGTGCGTGTGGAATTAGGCTGTAAAAATATCGATATAACTTACACAACTTTACGTGAAGTTGGATTTTCGGGGGTTTCTGTTTCAGGTGATTCAGAGGACATAAACGTTGATTTCAGCGATATTCAAAACGCAGGTAAAAGAACATCATCCTCAAGCCCGTATTACGGAATTATCTTGATGGATGGAGTCACCAATTCGGCAGTGCGATTTAACAAAGTGCGCGGAAAAAAATGCAGATACGCGATGTATATGACTAGCAAGTGCTCACGGATTCAGCATTTTGGAAACAGACTTAAAGGAGCTGGCGCAGAAGGCAGCTTGAAGGATAATAGTGTTGATCCAATTAAAACAATTGAAAATGTAACGTGAGAGAGGTGATAACATGATTCGCAAAAATGGTCTACTTGATTTTGATGTAAACGCATATACCAGTTCAAGTGTATCAACCAGCATAAATTTTTGGACGCAGGATCGACAGACAGCAAGGCTAATTTTCAAGCTCACGAAAGATGGCGTACCTTTGCCTCTTGCAGCTGTCACAGGAAAACTTGTATTAGTCATGTCAGATGGCAGCCGATTCATTAGAGACGTAACAATTACTGATCGTATCAAAGGGCAAGCAGAATACATCTTGTCAGATCAAGAGATCAGGCATTATGGTACCGTTCAAGCTGAGCTGAATTTGTACTATACAAATGATCAATCTATGTCCGTGCATCAATTCTCTTTCCATATATCTAAGTCTCTTATAGATCAAGATATTGTGCCAATCACTGAGTATTATGTGGACGAGTTCGAGGCTTTAAGAGCAAAGATAAATGAGCTTTACGAAGAGTCTATACAAACGATTGATGATCTGAGAGACAAGTTTGAGGACTTGGAAAAGATCGAAACAAAACAAGGCGCGCAGTCTAAAGTAGATGCTGCGCTTAAGGCAGCCAATAAATACACGGATGCTCACGCGGAAACACCTGCTGGTGCAAAAGATAAAGTAGCGGCGGCGCTGGAAGCGGCAAAAGAATACGTTGATCCGCACCTTGAAAACAAAAAGATTCACGTAACGGAATCAGAAAAAAGTAACTGGAATAACGGCCAGCTGCACAGGCTTACACCTAACGACGGTAAAGTTGCAAGGTTGCCAAACGGTACTGATATTTTTTTACTGCCAACGGGTTTTTATATGGGAGCAAATCTGATAAATCTGCCTGTAGAGAATGATTCCAGTTTCTATTACATTGAAGTTTTAGAAACATCATATGTACAAAATGAAGTTAATTACAAAAGGATTATTGCTACAAGGTCATTTGATAATATGACTTGGATTGGCACGTTCCATGCACAAGGCTTTCGAGGATGGAAACGTCTCTTAACAGACGGAGATGATGTAACGACGCTAAAAAAACAAGTCGCTCTCCTTACATTACAGCTTTCGCAGTTGCAGAAAGGCGGGGCATCATGATTTATCCAACGGCTGCCGATATAAAAGTATTTTGGGATTGGGGCGTTTACACTCTTGAGATCATGCGGAAATATGTCGCATTAGAAGTAATAACAAAAGAAGAGTTTGAGCAGATCACTGGCGTTTCATTCGATAAGCCATCTGCTTCTGCGGATTTAGGAACAACAGCATCTTAACAGGTGCTTTTTATTTTGCCTTCTTAAAGGAGGTGATTAACGAAATGGAGGAAACGATAGTGTTTATTAACTTTGAAACTTTGGATTTAGCGAAGACTTATTTATTTGGCGGAGTGAAATTTTTAGACTTGCTCGTGCTGCTAAGTGTTATTGATGTTCTGACGGGCATCATCAAAGCGTGGAAGATCGGTAAGCTACGAAGCCGTACGGCATGGTTCGGTTACGTGCGTAAAATGCTTAGTTTTGTTGTCGTGATTGTTGCTAACATCATTGATCAGATCATGGGCTTAAATGGAGTGCTGACTTTCGGGACAGTGCTTTTTTATATCGCCAACGAAGGGCTTTCCATCGTGGAAAACCTTGCACAGATCGGCGTAAAAATTCCGGCTTCTATTACAGACCGACTTCATGTCATCGAGTCTGACAGCCAAAAAGAAGAAGAGGAAAAGAAAGCTGCTGAGTAATCGGCGGCTTTTTTCTATATAAAAAATGAAGGAGATTGAATATGACAAAAAAAATTATGCTTGATCCAGGTCACGGCGGGCACGATCCCGGCGCAGTAGCAAACGGATTAAAAGAAAAGGATCTTGTATTAAAGATTGCAAAGAAAACTAAAGCGATTCTTGAAAAGGTTTATGGGGCATCAGTTAAGCTCACACGATCAACTGACGTTTACGTTGATCTGTCTCAAAGAGCTAGGCTTGCAAATAATTGGGGTGCTGCTTATTTTGCATCTATTCACATAAATGCTGGCGGAGGAACGGGTTTTGAGACGTTCCGTTTTGATAAACTATCAGCATCATCCAGCACTGGCAAACAGCAAGCAATTGTGCATGATGCGATTTATAACAAAATCAAAGGAAAACTAGGAGACCGAGATCGAGGGACCAAGTCTAAAAATCTAGCTGTGTTAAGAGAAACAAGAATGCCAGCAATATTGACAGAGAACCTTTTTATTGATCGAAAAGAAGACGCAGCACTGTTAAGACAAGATTCGTTCCTGAACCTATTGGCCGAGGGACACGCAGAAGGTATCGCGGCGGCCGTCGGTTTAAAAAAGGTGTCATCATCATCTAAAACAAGCTCTAAAAAAGAAACGGCGCCAAAAGGCATTAAAATGGCTGTGGTGAAGCCGAATGCTGATGGGTGGCTATGGGTCTATGATAAGCCGAACTGGTCAGCAAAGCACAAAAAAGTAAAGCCGGGTGAAGCATTTACGATTGATAAGACCGTTACGGTCAACGGGTCAAAAATGTATAAACTGAAATCAGGTCTTTTTATCACAGCTGCATCTAAATATATTGAAGTTAAACAAAAGTAAACAGAGAAGCCCTTCCTTATTGGAGGGGCTTTTTTCATTTGTCATAAATTACATACTTTATTACTAATCCACCTTCTATAATCGGTTATTTGCGACTATGGAAATTACTGTATATTTTAAGTTATGCTTAACCTGTGATTACAAAGGGAGGGTTTTATTTGAATAAAAAATGGATAAAAAGAACATCTTTGTCCATTGTAGCTGCGTTGGGTATCTCCTGTACGCTTGGAGAGTTTGCAGATGCAAAAGCTAATCAACCACAATATGAACAAAAAACACCGTCTGAATCATTTACAAAAAACGATCCTGAATTATATCAAGGCGCGTTAGATCTTGGTCTAACTGACAATGACATCTTTAAAATCGACAGTCTTTTCGACAAAGAAGATAAAGCCACAGTACATAATCCTATACTTGTTGTGATCGGTATAATTACTGGGATGACAGCAATTGTGGGGAGTGGATATGCTGCTGGTCGCTATATCGCCAATCAACTTTACAAGCGCAAGCAGTTAACGAAATCAACTTATAAAAAACACAGATGGGGTTTCAGAGCAGCACTAGTACCGGTTATCGGAATTGCAGCAACATTTGGCTTTGATGACTACTATATGGATATTTAACATGTTTGAGTATATTTTGATTTTACTTATAGTTGCAACTTTGTTATTTACAGTCGTTGAGGTTTCAAAACTCAAGAAAGAAAATAAATCCATCAAAAATGAAATTGAGGATTTAAAGAAAAATATTAACAAATGATGTTTATCAGCCGTCCACCTGGACGGCTTTTTTACATTACTTAAACCGCCATTCTTGCTTCTCCTTATTCCATTCAAGCTCTTTTCGGGATATTAGATTTTTAACAGCCTTTCGGATCGTCAGCTCATCCTTGCCCGTTTTCCTTTTCAGATCCTCTATGGAGGGATTCTTTCTGAATCTGCTCATGTTGTAGATGATTCGATACAACTTTCTCTCAAGATCGGTCACGGCATACCCTCCTATAAAAAGAATGTATGTTCGATTATAAATGTAAATAAAATCCCCTTCAAGGCGATTTGGAGGGGATATAATAATTTTAAAAAATACTAAACCAAAGAATTTATTTTGGTTCAATATTTAATATTAATGACATATCTGGAATTCTAGTAAACTGAACATAGTAATCTCCGTCGATTACATTAAGGAAATTTTTTTCGCTGTCTAACAAATTATTTAAGTGTTTAAAATCAATTCCTAGTATATGAAGCACAGCTAATGTATTTTTCATTCCCTGTTCAGATGATATATTTCCTGATCCAGTTGTAAATATGTTCAGGCGATAGAAATTTTTATCTAAATCAAGCGATGCATCTAAAATGAAAGTACTATCTGAGTCATAAAATTCATTTAATAATTCTTTTTTGTAAAATTGCCCTTCTGCTGTATCAGAGAGTTTATAATCTCCAATTTCATCAAAGTTAATTTTTACATTTTCAAAAGATAGGGCAACTTCATTATATGCACTCACGAATTCATCAATTGTGAAATTAAAGTTTTTTTTCGTATTATAATCGTCATTAGTTTCATTATTTTCTTCAATCTCAATGGCCTCAGAATCTTTTTCTTTTGAAGTTGTAGTGCTACTGCTACATGCGCTTAATGTAGTAATACTTATTATAAGTATGAAAAAAAGCAAAATGCGTTTCAATTCAAACCCTCCAAAACAAATATTTTCCAAATAAGTCTACCATATTATTGAATTAGAAAGATGGAAAATAATGATTTTTCCAAATTAAGAATATTACGGAATTGATGGTCGGGATGTTATAATTTAGTAAGAACAATTCACAATTGGGGTGTGTTATATGCATTTCCGCAAAGAATCAGTTGGAGAAATCATCAAATATGACGATTACCCTTATAAGGTCTATACAAGGGTTTCGACAGACCGCGACGAGCAAATAAGTTCTAAGGAAAACCAAATTGACGTTTGTCGATATTGGATCGAGCAACACAACTATGAATGGGATGACCGTTCTGTTTTGTTAGATGATGGTATCAGCGGTACCGTCCTTGAAGATAGGGCAGCAATGAAATACATTTTTTCATTGGCTGAAAAGAAAGAAATAAAAATGGTTATTTTCAAATCCATTACACGTCTTGCCAGGGATTTGAAAGATGCCCTCTATATTAGAGAGATTTTAGTATCTAACGGTGTTCGTGTCGTGACGCTAGAAGAAGATTATGATAGCCTGTACGAAAGCAAAGCTTCGATGAAATTTGAAATGTCGGCCCTTTTCGCAGAGCAGTTACCTAAATCTATGTCCGTAAACATAAGCGGGGTACTTGCAGCAAAGGCCAGACGAGGAGAGCATTCTGGAAGAGTGCCGTATGGTTATATGAAAGAGGGGAAATACCTCGTTATTAATGAAAACGAAGCAGATGTCATAAGATTGATCTTCCACCTATATAACAACGAGGGATTAGGCCAGAAAAGAGTTACATACGCTTTGCAGGAGAAGTGTAAAGCTGGTGAAATACCTCCGCCCAGGAAAAGAAGTAACTGGCAGCTCACAACGGTACAGACAATTTTAAGAAACCCTATCTATTGTGGAGTTCACATTGCTAATAGACATACGACGATAAAGGTAGATGGACGAAAGAAATTCATTAGAAATCCGCCTGAAAAATGGACTGTTTATGAAGATTTCTGCCCGCCAATTGTTTCTAGAGAAGATTGGGAAAAAGCTAACAATAAACAAACAGTCAATAAAAAGAGAAAATTCACACCTTGGAATGAGTTGAGAAAGTTAATTATTTGTGGGAAATGTGGGTCTAAAATGGTGATCATCCAAACTCATCGAGACAAGAAAAATGGAGAGCGGACTTATTGGAAATACCTAAAATGTAGTAATTTCAGAAGGGCCGGGAAAGATGGATGTGTGAATCATGTTCCGATCAAATATGAAGAACTTCGAGATTTTGTGGTTGAAAATCTCATTACATTTTCAGAGGGCATTTCACACGACTTCAAGAAAAATGCTCTTGAGCAAAAGGAAAGACAAATTAAAGCCATAAAGGCAGAATTGAAATCTTTAGAGACACAAAACAAAAGATTGTTAGAACTGTACTTAGAAGATCAAATGATTACAAAAGCCGAATTTCAAAGTAAACGGAACGACATTCAGGCCAAAATAACAAATCTTGAACAGAGTTTATTTTCGTTGCAACATGTACAAAATGAGAAGAATTCAATCATCGAAATGAAAGCAGTCATTCAAGAACTTGAAGATAGAGAAAAAGATTTAAAACATGTGTTTGAAAAGCTGATCGATCGTATCGTAATTGATCCAAATGGGAAAATAAACATCTATTATAGATTCAAATGACAGCACGGATAACGATTTGCAAAAGGTACGCTTAGCAAATGC